>NZ_JBFUDU010000037.1:0-1175 GCF_056404555.1 Asticcacaulis sp. P2_C5 | reverse complement strand
GGGCTATCGCATATGAGTTAGAGCGCTGATGAGGTAGTCGTCATTCCATGCGCATTTCTTGATGCGATGGCTGATGGGGACTTTGTCGGTATCGGCGAGTTGGAGGATGTTCCTGGCGAGGCGGTTGATGAGCGCGGTGTTGGCGGGAGCGTTGTCCTTGCGGGCACGGCTGAGGTCTTCGTCCAGATGAACATCGAGCATCCAATGCAGGCCGTTCTCGATCTGCCAATGGGCTCTGGTGAGGTCGATCGCCTGCTGCGGTGACAGCAGCGTGGAGGCCATGAATAGGCGCGTCAGCGGCTTGGCCTGGTCGCGCCGGCTGGTGATGCGGATGAAGGCTTTGTGGCCGGACATCAGCGGCTCGGCCGCCGCCACAACCTCTGCCTGGCGCCATTCGTTGCGGCCATGGCTGGTTTCGGTCCGCTCGGCAACGGCTGGAATGGTCTCGGCCAGATGACGATTGGCCCGAGCAAGCCAATGCCGGCGGTTTCCCTTGAGTGCGAGCAGGTAGTCGCCGCCACCTTCGATGATGGCCTCAGCCATACGCGTGTGACAGTGGAGCGCATCGGCCGTGACCAATCGGCCAGCAAGATCAATGAGTTCGACGACCTTGAGGGCAGCTTCGACTTCATTCTCCGTATCGCCGGGCGAGGCCGCCGCCAGACACAGCCGCGTCTGGCTGGCAAAGGCCGATACCGTCAGGGGCGGGCTGGCCGCAAGGCCCTTCTCATAGGCACGCCGCAGCGCCTTGCCATCCAGTGAGACCACACCCTGGCGTGCCTCGCCTTGGCATGCTTGGGCAAAGCCTGCGGCAAAGGCGGCGAACGCGCGCCCGAAGGCCTCTGGATCGAGCAAGCGTAGCAGCCGCGAGAAGGTGTCGTGGCTGGGCGCCTCTTCATAGTCGATCAAACGCGACAGCGCCTGCTTGCGCTCTTGCGCGAACAACGAAAACTCCGTCGCGTTGCTCGCACCACACAGGCTTGCCGCGATCATCATCACGATCAGGTCGCCAAGCCGGTGCGTGGCGTTGGCGGCGCGCGGGTCAGGCACCGCGCCGAAATAGCTCTCAAGGCTGGAAATGGCAGTCGCTCCTTCGCTAAGACTGCCTTCCCAAAGAATCCCTTCTCAAACCAACTTCAAGCCTAAAATCGCCATATGCGATTCCCCTGCCCCTG
>NZ_JBFUDU010000036.1:0-1181 GCF_056404555.1 Asticcacaulis sp. P2_C5 | reverse complement strand
TAATACCAACGGCGTTAAACTCTGACCTGTGCATATTCCCTTGTTCCGATTGATCGAATGCGTTCTGGCTGTTCCATGAGAGCCTTCCATGCGTTGCAACAAGCTTCGACAATGGCTTCGTAATTTTCATAGACCCGATTGGCGAGATAGTTCTGTCGTAGATACTGCCAGACATTTTCCTGAGGATTTAGCTCTGGCGAATAGGGTGGCAATTTCATCAGGGTGATATTTTCGGGCACGATAAGTTTGTCGCCAGTCTTGTGCCATCCAGCGCCGTCGACGATGACTAGGGCGTGTGCACTGGTAGCAATCTGTTTGCTGATTTCGCGAAGATGCAGGTTCATGGCCCAAATGTTAGCTTTAGGAACGACCCAGGCGGCTCCCACGCCTCGCGCTGGGCAAATGGCTCCAAAGAGATAGGCCCAAGTATAGCGTTGATCGCGAGGTGCGCGTGGACGACTGCCACGCTTAGCCCAGATACGGGTCAACGTACCTTGCTGGCCGATGCGTGCCTCATCTTGCCACCAGATTTCGATGGGTTGCCCCCGCTTTGCCTCGGGTATCGCAGCGGCGACCAGGTCGGCAAAGTTTTTTTATGCGCCTCCTGGGCGGACGCGTCCTGACCTGGGTGTTGAGGACGTACGGAGAGCCGCCGAAAGCCTAGGCGCCGCAACATGTCGCCGACGGAACGTTCGGCCATGGTGACATTGAACTCGCGCTTGATCCGGTGCGCCAGATCGATCCGCCTCCAGCGCACGACACCATCCACGGCTATATCCGGACCGTCCTTGACCCACTGCGCCACAGACTGCTGCTGCTCCGGTGTCAATAATGAAGGAGGACCGGGTAAAGGACGATCGCTTAACCCCGCCAGACCTTCCGCATTGTAGCGGTGCACCCAATCGCGAAGAGTTTGCCGATCCATACCGCAGATGGTCGCAGCCTCCGTGCGGCTTCGCCCTTCCAATACAAGCGCCAGCGCAAGCATCCGTCGGGCGGCATCAGCGTCATGGCTTCGAGATGCCGCCTGACGAAGACCTGAAGCATCCAAATCCAGACGTGTGATCAAAATCGATGTCGACAAGCCTAAACCCTCCAGCCAAATCAATGACCATAGGAATCACAATCCGCGCCTAAAGGGAATCCCCAGCCAGAGTCACCGCCTATCGCCGTTGGTATAA
>NZ_JBFUDU010000035.1:0-1327 GCF_056404555.1 Asticcacaulis sp. P2_C5 | reverse complement strand
TTGTTATTGCTGGTGTTGCCGGTGGCATTGATATTGTCGATACCTGTCATGATCAGGTTCTCGACACTGGCTGCCATGACAAATGAAACCGAGGTGTAAACCAGGTCGGTGCCCTGGTTCCCAGCTTCTGTCGCCGTATCGCCGGCATCGTCTACGATAAAGGTATCGTTGCCCGCACCGCCCGTCATGCTATCGGCGCCGGCGCCACCGTCGATCCAGTTGGCCGACGCCGAACCGGTAATGGTATCATTGCCTGCACCCGAGATGATGTTCTCGAAGTTGATGAACGATTCCGGCGGGAAGTCGGTCACACCCGTCGCCAGGTTGACATTGTAATCGCCGGAGTACAGCGACGTGTTGAGCGTATCTATGCCCGCGCCGCCATCCAGCGTCTCGTTGGTGCCCAGGCCGGCATAGACCGTGTCATTGCCCAATCCGCCCAGCGTAGTACCTGCCCCGGAAGACGTCAGGACGTCGTCGCCGTCGCCACCGTCAACCGAATCCGTGCCGTCCGAGCTGGCGCCCGCCACGATCGTGTCATTGCCTGCGCCACCCGTCAGGGTGTCATCCCCGGCCAGACCGCTGATGCTGTCATTACCCGCACCGCCATCGATCGCATTGGCACCCGTTGTGCCGCTATAGGTGTCATTACCTGCGCCGCCGATCAGATTTTCGAAGTTGATAAACGATTCCGGCGGGAAATCGGTTACGCCCGTCGCCAGGTCAACATTATAATTGCCTGTCCACAGCGAGGTGTTGAGCGTATCGATACCCGCGCCGCCATCCAGTGTCTCATTGGTGCCCAAACCGGCAAACACTGTATCATTACCCAGGCCGCCCAGCGTGGTGCCCCACCCCGAAGAGATCAGAACGTCGTCACCATCGCCGCCGTCGACCGAATCCTGGCCGTCGGAGCTGGCGCCGGCATTGATCGAGTCATTGCCTGCGCCGCCGTTCAGCGTATCGTTACCCGCGTCGCCTGTGATGGTGTCATTGCCAGCTTCGCCGTTCAGCACGTCGTCACCGTCTTCCCCACTGACCGTGTCATCGCCGCCACCAGCATTGACCGTATCGTTGCCCGCACCAGCATTGATGGCGTTAGCACCGGTTCCGTTGACAATGATCGAATTGGCGACGCTTGAACCCACTACGGACGCGGATCCGCCGATCACCAGGTTTTCGATACTGATCAACTGATCGCGATTGCCCCCGAATGTCGCAAATCCAGCGGCAAGGTCGAAGGTGACGCTGGAAACCCAATTCAGGTCATGCACCAAGGTGTCAATGCCGGCGCCACCGTCATAGACATCGTCATCAGACGCACGCA
>NZ_JBFUDU010000034.1:0-1475 GCF_056404555.1 Asticcacaulis sp. P2_C5 | reverse complement strand
CTAGGGTATGCACACATCTCGATTTGTCTATGACTCACAAGTGATTAGCGTGCTTTGGGTTTGATATGATTGACTTGCGCCAATTCCGATTAGGAGATGTCGCGATGTTTTCATGTGACTATGATCTCGGGACGTTCGGTGACGAGCGCCTCGAAAAAAGGGGGGCCAACTTCTTGAGCGGATGGTGGTCCGTCAGAGCGTGTGCCTTCGTCGATTGGCTGGGGGAAAGCGGAGCGGCATTATCGGCTTCAGCCGCTTTTTGGCGAATAAGCGGGTGACTGTTGACGCGTTGATCACAGGCTGGGGAGATCGAGTGTCCGTCGCGTGCGAGGGGCGGCACGTGCTGGCGATCCAGGACACAAGCGATCTGAATTTTGCGACGACCAAGGAAACCCGTCGTGGTTTAGGTAAGATCGGGAAAGGCGGCGGATACGGCCTGTTGCTGCATGCGATGCTGGGCGTAGACGCCGAGACCGGAGGTCTGCTGGGTTTGGTTGCAGGTCGCATCTGGACACGATCTAAGGGGCGGGTCACGGTAGCCCACAGGAAACGAAAGTTACCTGAGAAGGAATCCGAACGCTGGGTAACCACAGCCGAAGCAGCCAAAACAGTGCTGGCGCAAGCGACTATGGTAACCGAAATTAGTGATCGTGAGAGCGACATTTACGCCAAGTGGGTGCGTGTTCCCGATGCCACCTTCCATATCCTGACACGGGCCATGCATGATCGGTCTATCCTGGAAGGTGGCGGTAAGTTATCGAGCGCTCCCGTAATATCTGGTGGTGAAGCGGATATTGAGTTGCGCACCCGCCCCGAGCGTCCTGCTCGAGTGGCTCACCTCAAAATGGGCTTCTGCCAGGTCACGCTTAAGGGGCCTGAAATCACGCCTGAAGAAGACCTGCCCGAGACAGTGACGGTGAGCTTGGTGGAGGTCGCTGAAATCGGGGCGCCCGCTGGTGCTGAGCCGGTTCTTTGGCGATTGCTGACCACGCATCCGGTCACAGATGCGGCCATGGCCTGGCGTATTGTTGGCTGGTATCGCATGCGTTGGATCATTGAACAGTTCTTCCGCACCCTTAAGCAGCAAGGCTTGCAAATTGAAGACAGTCAGGTTGAAACGGCCGATCGTCTTCTCAAACTGACGGCCATTGCAGCCCAGGCCGCCGCCTTGATCATGCAACTTGTTCAGGCACGTGACGGCCAATCCCAACAACGTGCCGAAATCGCCTTCACGCCTTCCGAGATCGAGACACTCAAAGCCCTTCAGCCAAAACTGGAAGGCAAAACAAAACTGCAGAAAAATCCCCACCCCGTAAAATCCATGGCCTGGGCAGCTTGGACGATCGCAAAGCTAGGTGGATGGGATGGATATCCAAAATCAAAACCGCCCGGCCCGATTACCTTCAGGCACGGACTGCAATTCTTCAAATCCATCGCATTGGGCCGAGAACTCCGAGATGTGTGAATCGCCTAGC
>NZ_JBFUDU010000033.1:0-2139 GCF_056404555.1 Asticcacaulis sp. P2_C5 | reverse complement strand
TTGTCTAGGCCGATTAGAGATGTCGCAGTTTGTGCCAGATAGAAGTGTCAGTGGCACCGACGGTGGGGTCGGGCGGCGGGGGCGCGAAGCCTTCAAATCGCGCAGAGCCCAACCGCCGACCGATGCACTGGTCGCTCAGCTTCGTCTTCCGAGTGCGCCGTCAGGCGCGCGAGGCACGTAGGACACCTGCTGGGGGAGCCGTTCGGAATCCTGTGAAGATGGATTGTGGACACTATCGAGGGAGCAGAGCCTTGTGATAGAGACGAAGCGGCGCGAGCTCACAACGAAGGTGATTTGAGTGAATCTAATTGAGCATCTAGGGCGCGCTTTGAAGAGCGACGACTTGATCGAACTGATCGAGCTGCACGACCTCAATATTCTCTATCATATCGATACGTTGCATGAAAACACCCCCGACAGTTATTCAGTCCAGAGCGAGGAGTTAGGGTTCGAACTCCTCTTTGACGAAAATCAGATTCTAAAGACCATCTTCCACATTATCGCTCCAGGCGATTCGATCGAAGCGCAGGCTATCGACATCGGAGTGCCACTCTACAAATCGCTTGAAGAAGTGCAGCGGGCAGCCGCGTCGTTAGGCGCATCATTCGATATGCGTGAGGATGTAGTGATATCGGAGTTGGGTCTCAACGTGAGCTGGGCAAAGCTTACGTTCCACGATCACTCACGACATTACCAATACTCATCAAAGGGCCTTGAGCGACTAACCTTGTCCCTTCGATAGGATCGATCTGCCGACGGCTTCAGCCGACGCTGAACATATGCTTGGTCTGATCGCGCCGCTTCGGACCTTTGCTGGTGCGCTTGCCGGGCGGCTCAGACTGCTGACTCTGGCGGATCAGGGTTAGGAGCCCCCCCAGCCGCTTGTTCTCGAGCACCGCAGGCTCGGTGACGCGTCGTAGCTTGTCAAAGGTGCGGTAGGGCATGCTCCGGCCCTTGTAGCGGACCTCCAATCGCCCATCGGGGAAGTCCACGACCTCGACCCGCTGGCCGATTGCCGCCTGAGCGAACTCGGATGGCTCGATCATGAAAAGGATGTTGTCGTACTGGAGCGTCAGCGACTGCGACAGCGTTCGTTCGGCGCGCCAGGTGAAGGCCTCATCCAGCCGGTCCCTGGGCGTCATCGGCCGGTGGAGATCCTTGTCGTTGAACGGCGCCTTGGCGAAACGGGTGTTGTAGTCGGCCATGAAGGTCGGCAAGAAAGCGTTGCCAGCCTCCATGGTGCTGATGCCGGCGAGCCGAAGCTCCTTCACCAACCGGTCTTGTAGGGTTTTGTTGGCGCGCTCGACGCGGCCCTTGGCCTGGCTGGAGTTGGCGCAGATGATCTCGATCGTCAGGGCCTTCAGCGCGCGGCCGAACTGAGTCATGCCGTCGCCGTGAAGCCCGGCGGCCTTGTTCACCCGGAAGACCGCATGCTTGTCAGTGTAAAATGCTATGGGCTTGCCGTGCTGCTCCAGATACCGCTGCGTTGCGTTGAAATAGGCGAAGGTCGACTCCGACTGGACGAACTGCAGGTGCATCAGTCGGCTGGTGGCGTCGTCGATGAAGACGAGCAGGGTGCATTGTGGCCCGCGATCCTCAAACCACCAGTGCTCCGAGCCATCGACCTGGACCAGCTCGCCGACGCACTCCCGGCGATAGCGCGGCTGGTAAACCCGTCCGCGGCGCTTCTGCCTGTCCGCCCAGAGGCCGTTCTCCAGCATCCACAGCCGCAGCGTCTCGCGTCCAATCGTGATGCCGTGGACCTCGCGAAGCTTCTCCGCGGCCAAGGTTGGCCCGAAATCCGCGTAGCGCGCGCGGATCAGTTCCAAGGCCTGCGCCTTAATCTCCTCCGGCATCTGCCGGTTGCTGGCTCGCCCGCGCTTCTTGGAGATGAGGGCGGTTGCGCCTTGGTCCTGATAGGCCTTGACCAAACGCTGGACCTGCCGCCGCTCCAATCCCAGAAGCTCGGCAGCCGCCAATACCGTCAGTCGGCCGTTCGTCAGATCGCGCAGGACTTCAAGCCGCGCCAGCTCTTTGTCGCTCATGATATGTAACGTCACTTAGAGGGCCTCCCACGAAAATGCAGGAGGGTGCCATCTCTAACTGGCACGGGTGCGACATTACTAAATGGCGGCTACA
>NZ_JBFUDU010000032.1:0-3007 GCF_056404555.1 Asticcacaulis sp. P2_C5 | reverse complement strand
CTACGACATCTTCGGCAACCGGACCAATATGACCGAGGCCGTCGGCGCGACGGAACAGCGTAGCACATTCTACGAATACGACACCAATAACCGGCTGAAGAAGCAGACTGGCGATACCGTGCCGCTCAACGGTGGCCCGGCCCTGGTTACGCTTATCCAGGACTTCCAGTACGACAAGCGCGGCAATCTGGTCTATTCCAAGGATGCCGCCGGCGGCGTCACCGTCACCTACTACGACAAGATGGACCGAAAGTCGCTGCAGGTCGACGCCCTGGGCTACGCCACGGCCTGGACCTATGACGACAACGGCAATGTCCTGACGCAGAAGTCTTATGACACCAAGGTAACCACCTCGACGGATCTCACGGTTGTGCCCGTTCCAACCGGCACCTTCCGCGAGACCGACTACAGCTACGACAAGGAAAGCCGGCTGCTGTCGACGACTGTCAAGACCGTGCTCACGGGAAGCTGGGACAGCACCGCAAACAATGGCAACGGCGCCTGGACAGTGGCGACAGCGACGGACTTGACGACCAGCGCAACCTATGACGCCAACGGCAATCTGGTCACCCAGACAGACGGCAATGGCAAGAGCATCTACACCTATTATGACAAGCTGGGCCGCAAGGTGTCGCAGGTCGACCAGGACAACTATCTGACGACCTACAAATACGACTCCGAGGGCAATGTCACCGAGCAGGTGCAGTATGCCAGGAAGCTGAGCGGGACCTCTGCCACCTGGGGCAGCCCACCGACGACGCCAACGGCGGATGCCAACGACGCGGACCGCACGACGACCTTTATCTATGACCACAATGGCCATGTGAAGTCGCAGACGCGCGTGGGCGGCAGCTATTGGACGGTCGACGACGGCACAAACAGCACGACCGCCGGCGCCATGCACAATCTGACTGGCAATCTTGTCGTCAACTTCACCTACAACGAACTGGGCCTGGTGTCGCGCCGGACCGAGGCCAACAATGACTACACCGACTATGTCTATGACGGCCTGGGCCGCGTGGCGCGGGTGACCACCGGCAATGTCGGCGCGGGCAATACCGACACCGCCAATGTGATGACCACTCAGACGACCTATAACGGCCTGGGCGATGTGGCGACGACAATTGTCGGCGCCGGCGCCGGCGCCGCGGTCGAAGAAAAGACCACCTATACCTACGGCATCGGCGGGCGCCTGCTCAACAGGAAGGATGCTGTCGACTACGTCGTCAACTATGGCTACGACGCCAATGGCCGCCAGACGGTCGAAAGCTATCTGCGCAATGGCGTTACCGAAGGCACCCTGACCACCTACGACGCCCTGGGGCACGTCATCCGGACAGCCAAGGCGACTCTGTCGGGTTCGACCTGGACGAATGGCGACACGACCAGTGACGCCTTCTACAATGCCTTCGGCGAGGTCATCGCCCGCGGCACCAATACCGGAATCAATACCAGCGCTGCGCCCGACATCACCAGGGCGCAGATGTTCGCCGACTATGATGCTGCCGGCCGTGTATGGCGCAGCAATATGGACGACGGTATCACCAAGGTCTTCGGCTATGACGGCAACGGCAATGCCACTGTGCAGATCGTCAGCCAGGGTGGGATCAACCTGGCAACTACGGCGGATCTCAGTGCCGCCCTGCTTTTGACCGGTACGATCAAGACTTACAGCCTCTACGATAGCCGCAACGAACTGGTCGATACAAAGCGTCCGACCAGCGTCAATCTCGACAACACGGTGTCGAGTGGCGGCAATCTGGGAGTCGGCGCGGCCGGAACGGTTACGGTCGCCCTGACCAATGCCGGTGCAGCGGTAGGGGCCTATACTGTGGCTACCATCAAGGTGTCGCTGAGCAGTTCGTTCATGACGACGCATAACGGTAACGGCAAGATCTACGTCAGCATCACCGCCCCCGACGGCCAAGGGCAAACCTCGCTGCCGATCAACGCAGGCACGCTCGACCTCGGCACCTACACCTGCAACTTCATGACCACAACACCGGCGCCACCCAACGGACCCTACCAGCCGCTTATGTATGTAACAGTCTATCAACTGGCTTCGGACGGTTCGCATATCGTCCTGTATGATCCGGCAGGCTACGATCTGAATGGACAACCCCAATTCTTAAAAGCAGTTTGCTATGTCGACGCCCAGTTTACCGACACCAAGATCGCGCAGACCGGTGTCGGCCTGACGATCCAGAACCTGGATCCGGCGACCGCCTCGGTGAAGGTCTATGTCCGACCGTTTAACTCGACGGGCAATTACACGCTGGCCAGTGCGCTCCCGATTTATGACCCCAGCGGCAATCCAATTCCCGGCTCTTACAATATCGATCCCTACCTGGCGCCATTCAACGGCGTGCTGAACAGCAGTTGGGAGATCAAGTATATTGCCCGCGACGCCAACAACAACATCGTCGACGCCAAGGCAGGTAAGGTCTCGTCCGGCGCCAGCGCGCCGCTCAGCCTGACGCTCGACAGCCTGGCCGCCACCCAGGTATTCAACGCAACGGATCTGGGCGGTGGCTTCTACAGCCTGGCGACGACCACCCTGACCTCCGGCTATAGCGATACCTCACAGACCTTTAACGCCTTCGGCGACGTCAAGACCCAGACCGACGCCAACAACCACACCACCACCTTTACCTACGACGTCATGGGCAACCTGACCCGGAAGTCGAGTGCGGCTGTGACCGTAGTCGGCGAAAACGGCCAGCCGAGCGCGACCCCGGTCAATATCAACGAAGACTACCGCTATGACCAGTCGGGCCGCCTGGTCGGCCGCGTCGACGGTAATGGTTTTATCACCAGCCAGCGTCTGCTGGCCGGCACTGGCTTTGGCGGGACCCAGGCCCTGGTCACCGACCAGTACAATCCGATCACCAACGACACGGTTAAAACCCGTTACGACGTCTTCAACAATGCGATCAAGCAGATCGACGCCACCCTGGTCGAGACCAACTATGTCTTCGACAAGGACAACCGCCTGACCTCGGTCAAG
>NZ_JBFUDU010000031.1:0-3055 GCF_056404555.1 Asticcacaulis sp. P2_C5 | reverse complement strand
CTTGACCGAGGTCAGGCGGTTGTCCTTGTCGAAGACATAGTTGGTCTCGACCAGGGTGGCGTCGATCTGCTTGATCGCATTGTTGAAGACGTCGTAACGGGTTTTAACCGTGTCGTTGGTGATCGGATTGTACTGGTCGGTGACCAGGGCCTGGGTCCCGCCAAAGCCAGTGCCGGCCAGCAGACGCTGGCTGGTGATAAAACCATTACCGTCGACGCGGCCGACCAGGCGGCCCGACTGGTCATAGCGATAGTCTTCGACGATGTTCAGGGCGGTATTGTGCGCGGCATCCTCTTTGAGCTTGCCGTCCTCGCCGACGATACCGACCGCAGCACTCGACTTCCGCGTCAAGTTGCCCATGACGTCATAGGTATAGGTGGTGGTATGGCTGTTGGCGTCGGTCTGGCTCTTGACGTCGCCGAAGGCATTGTAGGTCTGGGTGGTACTGCTGTAGCCAACGCTGAGGGTCGTCGTCGCCAGGCTGAAGGTCCCGCCGCCCAGATCCGTGGCATTGAACACCTGGATGGCTGCCATGCTGTCGAGCGTCAGGCTCAGCGGCGCGCTGACGCCGGACGAGACCTTGGCCACTTTGGCATCGATGACGTTGTTGTTGGCGTCGCGGGCGATGTACTTGATATCCCAGCTGCTGTTCAGCGCGCCGCCGAACGGCGCCAAGTAGGGATCGATGTTGAAGGCGCCCGGGATCGGGTTGTTGTTGGTATCATAAATCGGAAGCGCATTGACCAGGGTATAGTTGCCCGTCGAGCCGTACGGCCGCACATATACCTTCACCGAGGCCGTCGCCGGGTCCAGGTTTTGCAGGGTCAGGCCGACGCCCGCTTGCTGGACCCTGGTCTGGGTAAACTGGGCGTCAATATGACAGACAGCGGTAAAGCTCACGCTTTGGCCGGTCACCTCGGTGCCGCTTGGATCCCACAACAGGATCTGCGAGCCATTCGGGCCGTCCTGATAGACCTTGACCGATATAACGGGCTGGTAGGGACCGTTAGGAGGTCCCGGCGGCGTCGTCATGAAGTTGAAGCTGTAGGTGCCGAGGTCCAGCGTGCCTGGATCCAGAGGCAGCGATGTCCGGACCTGGCCGTCGCCGGCGGTGACGACGACATGGATCTTGCCGGTGCCGTTGTGCGTCGTCATGAAGGTGTTGCTGAGCGACACCTTGAAGGTGGCGACGGTATTGGTGCCGACCTGGCCACCGGCATTGGTCTGAACGATGCTGACCGTTCCGGCCGCGCCGACGCCCATATTGCCACCGCTCGACACCGTTCCGTCGAGATTGACACTGGTCGGCCGCTTGGTGTCGGTCAGTTCGTTGCGGCTATCGTAGACACTGTAGGTCTTGATCGTGCCGGTCAAAAGCAGGGCGGCGCTGAGATCCACCGCGGCCGTCAGGTTGGTCGAGCCCTGACTAACGATCTGCACGGTGGCATTGCCATTGCCGTCATAGCCGAAGACCTTGGTGACGCCGTCGCCCATATTGCTGCGCCATACACGGCCCGCGTCATCGTAATCGGCGAATTCCTGCGCCCTGGTGATGTCGGGTGGGGCGCTGGTATTGGCGCCAGTATTGGTGCCACGGGCGATGACCTCGCCGAAGGCATTGTAGAAGGCGTCACTGGTCGTGTCGCCATTGGTCCAGGTCGATCCCGACAAGGTCGCCTTGGCGGTCCGGGTGACGTGACCCAGGGCGTCATAGGTGGTCAGGGTGCCTTCGGTAACGCCATTGCGCAGATAGCTTTCGACCGTCTGGCGGCCATTGGCGTCGTAGCCATAGTTGACGACGTAGTCTGCGGCATCCTTCCTGTTGAGCAGGCGCCCGCCGGTACCATAGGTATAGATGGTCTTTTCCTCGACTGTGGCGCCAGCGCCGTAACCGGCGATGGTCGTCGCCACGTCGCCCAGGCCGTTATAGGTCGTCTGGGTGGTCATCACATTGGCGGTGTCAGTATTATCCGCGCCGGCATTGCCGGTGGTTATCCGCGCTACGCGGCCCAGGCCGTCATAGACATAGTCGGTGTAGTCGTTGTTGGCCTCGGTCCGCCGCGACACCAGGCCCAGTTCGTTGTAGGTGAAGTTGACCGTCAGATTGCCAGTCAGGTTGGTCATCGTGCCTGCCGGCGGGCTGTTGGTGCCGCCGGGCGTGGTATGGTCGGTGCCGTCCGACACGGCCCAGTAGCTGCCGCCCACACGCGTCTGCGACTTCACATGGCCATTGTGGTCATAGACAAAGGTCGTCGTGCGGTCCGTGTCATTGACATCCGCCGCCGACGTGGTTGGCGGATTTCCCCAGGTGGCAGAGGTTCCGCTCAGCTTCCCGGCGTACTGCACCTGCTCGGTGACATTGCCCTCGGCGTCGTATTTGTAGGTCGTCAGATAGTTGTCCTGGTCGACCTGCGACACCTTGCGACCCAGCTTGTCATAATAGTTGTAGGTGATATTGCCATTGCCGTCGGTCAGGAGGGTATTGTTACCGTTGAGGTCGTAAGTGGCGCTGCTGATCACCTTGGTGGCCGCAAGCCCGGTGACCGGATCGATGGTCCAGCCCCAGTCGCCGCTGCTCCAGCCACCGCTCTTCACGTTCAGGACCGATGTCGTCAGCAGGCGGCTTTCCTTATCGTAGCTGTAGTCGGTCTCGCGGAAGGTCTTGTTTGTCAGGTCCGGCAGCACGGCGGGATCCGCCGGAACAGTTGCAACCTTGCTGTCATACGATTTCTGGGTCAGGACATTGCCGTTGCGGTCATAGGTCCAGGCGGTGGCGTAGCCCAGGGCGTCGACCTGCAGCGACTTGCGGTCCATCTTGTCGTAGTAGGTGACGGTGACGCCGCCGGCGGCATCCTTGGAATAGACCAGATTGCCGCGCTTGTCGTACTGGAAGTCCTGGATAAGCGTAACCAGGGCCGGGCCACCGTTGAGCGGCACGGTATCGCCAGTCTGCTTCTTCAGCCGGTTATTGGTGTCGTATTCGTAGAATGTGCTACGCTGTTCCGTCGCGCCGACGGCCTCGGTCATATTGGTCCGGTTGCCGAAGATGTCGTAG
>NZ_JBFUDU010000030.1:0-3188 GCF_056404555.1 Asticcacaulis sp. P2_C5 | reverse complement strand
GTATGTCGAAAACATCACGCTGACCGGCACGACCGATATCAATGCAACCGGTAATGCGCTGGCCAACACGCTGATCGGCAATTCGGGCAACAACGTTCTGAACGGCCTTTCGGGCATCGACAAGATGTTTGGTGGCGCCGGGAACGATACCTACTATATCGACAATGCCGGCGACCGGACCTATGAAGTGGCCCATGATCTGACCGACAGCGGCGGGCACGACGTGGTCTATGCCGGTGTGCAGACTACACTGGAAAAATTCGTCGAGGACCTGGTTATCACCGGCACCTTCAATCTGGGTGGAACCGGTAACGCGCTGGACAACCATATCACCGGCAATTCCGGTAACAACGTGTTGACAGGCCGGGATGGCAACGACGTTCTGGACGGCGCCGGCGGCGCCGACCGACTGGTCGGTGGTCTGGGTGACGATAGCTACTATGTCGACAACGTCGGTGACCGGGTAATCGAAAACATCGGCCAGGGCAACGATACGGTCTATAGCTCGACCAGCTTTTATCTCGGTCACCAGTATGTCGAGACCCTGGCCCTGACAGGCACGGCCGATATCAATGCCGCGGGCAACGACAACGCCAATACGCTGATCGGCAATGATGGCAATAACGTCATGAACGGCGGCCGCGGCGACGATATCCTGACGGGCGGCACCGGCGCGGACACGTTCTTTTTCAATTTCCAGTCCGGAATCGATACTATCACGGACTTCAATTCGGCAGAGGGCGACATCATCGAGTTGCATCGGATGCCGGCCGACGTGATCATCACCATGGACGGGGCTGACATTCTGCTCGATTTTAGCGGTGGTAACACGCTCCGACTGGTCGCGCCGGTCAACTGGGACAGCCATAGCATTCTGCTGACCTGATATCGGGAACGACAGGTTTGCTGGCGGTCAAGGTGCCGATACCTCCATCTTTGGGTTGGGTTCGGGTGCCGACGCCGCCAGCAACTTCGACGCGGCCGAAGGCGACAAGATCGCCTTTGGCGGTGATATCACCGTCGTCCGGTCTGGCGCCGATAGCCTTATCGACCTGGTTGGCGGCAATGTCATCACCATGCAGCCTGCTGCTGTAGGCGATGTGACTGGCCATATCATCTGGTAAGGCGGGCCTTGGGCGTCACCGCCCGTGTGGCCCGTGTTTTGGTTAAATTGCTTGATAAAACAAAAAGTTATAGCAAAATGGCGATTCTACTCAAGTCATTTTGCTCTAACGCAAATTTAAAAAGTTTCTTTGCTTCCGGTCGAAAATCGGCGGAAGCTCTTTGAGAGGTTTACAAAAATGACTGACTACACTGCCGGACCGGTTACCCAAGTCGCCACTGTATCGAAAACAACTTACAATTCGGATGTCAAAGCGCTGGTGGGTGGCGGATATGTCGTCGTGTATCAGGAATCTGCAGACTTCTTTAATTTTCCATTTTACGCGACCATTCATATTCAGGTTTACAACGCGGCCGGGGAAAAAGTCGGAACCGAGGCCAAGATCGATTTTCCCAACAGGGATGACAAGGCGCTTGACGGCGCCCTGGCTCTCGCCGACGGCAGTTTTCTTGTCACATGGACGGACGGATGGGGGGCGGCCTATTCGCAACAGCATTATGATGCCACCGGCACGGCTATCGGCAGCGAAGTCCAGCTTCCCCACAAGATTGTCGGACTATCCGGCAGTAGTTATGTAGGTGTCAGAAGCGTTAATATCGACAACGCGCACAGTGAACTGTTCTACCAGGTTTACGATCAGGATTTCCAGGCCGCAGGGCCGGAGATCCAGATCGATGATGGCGGCGCCTTCACCAGATATCCTGAAAGCTTCGCGCGGCTGAACGATGGCGGACTGGTCTTTATTTTTAACAGCATCGGCCAGGACGGTGACGGCTCCGGCAGCTATGTCCAGCAATTCGACAGCGAAGGCCAGAAGGTCGGTTCTGAAGTTCAGCTCGACACGGCACACACAGCCGGTAATCAGGTCGATGCCGATATCGCGGCTCTCGCGAACGGCGGCTATGTTGTCACCTGGGTCAATGCCGAATCAACCTCGCCTTACGGTGCGGAAGTCCTGGCACAGCGTTTCGACGCGTCCGGCAACAAGGTCGGCGAAGAGGTCCACGTACCGCTCGGTGCCAATAATGCATTCAATCCTGACGTTATCGGACTTAGCGATGGCGGTTACGTGATTGCGTGGCGCGGAGCCGGCGTCGATACGTCCGGTATCTATACCCAGCGCTTCGACGACACGGGCGCAAAGGCCGGCCCCGAGACGTTTTCCAGCACAACACAGGCGGCGGGGGAAAGACTGACCGAGTTAAGTGATGGCAGTTATGTGCTCGAGTGGGCCGAGAACGACTATCTCAACGGAACATCGAAGGTTTTTCAGGAGATATTTTCCCGTGTTCTGTCGCATTCGCTGGAGCTTACCGGCGACCAGCACGACAATACACTGGATGGAACGACCGAGCTTGGCATGCAGATGCATGGCTTGGCGGGAAATGATACCTATATCGTCGACGATGCGGATGATCGAGTTTTTGAGACGGCGGACAGCCTGGACACCGGCGGTCGCGACACAGTCGTGGCGTCGATCGGTTTCACACTTGGTCTAAATGTTGAGAACCTGACCCTGTCAGGCGCGGCTTCAATCGACGGGACGGGCAATCTGCTTGCCAATGTCATTACGGGCAACGGCGCTGCCAATCACCTGATCGGCTTTGCAGGCAACGATAAACTCGATGGCGGCGTGGGAGCCGATACCATGACCGGCGGTATCGGCGCCGATACCTATATCGTCGATGAAATCGGCGATGTGGTGATTGAACTGGCCGGACATGGCACGGATACTGTGAAGTCGTCAGTGCGTTATACGCTGGGCGACAATGTCGAGCGGCTGACCCTGACGGGGACGCTCAATATCGCCGGTACCGGCAATGCGCTCGACAATATTCTCATCGGCAACGAAGGTAACAATCGACTCGATGGCGGCGCTGGCGCCGACACTATGGCCGGCGGCCTGGGCAATGACTTTTATACGATCGACAATGCCGGCGATGTCATCCGCGAAGCGGTCGGCCAGGGAATTGACGGCGTCATCGTCGGTTTCTCCTACGCTCTGGGCGGTCAGTATGTCGAAAACATCACGCTGACCGGCACGACCGATATCAATGCAACCGGT
>NZ_JBFUDU010000029.1:2500-5703 GCF_056404555.1 Asticcacaulis sp. P2_C5 | reverse complement strand
CGCTTTGGTTGCGGGGGCCAGATTTGAACTGACGACCTTCAGGTTATGAGCCTGACGAGCTACCGGGCTGCTCCACCCCGCGCCAAAAGCCAGCTGGAAACTAAAAAGACCGGAGGGCTTTAGGGGCCGCCCGGTCTTTGAGATGTAAGTGAAGGGTATTTTGACTGAGCTTAATAGACCTGGCGACGACCTACTCTCCCGCGACTTAAGACGAAGTACCATCGGCCCAGGAAGGCTTAACGACCGAGTTCGGAATGGGATCGGGTGGGGACCTTCCGGCATAGCCACCAGGTCAATTAAGCTCAGTTGAGAAGACATTGCRTGACGCGAACGACGCGGTGTTTTTRTGTTTRTYACATGTGTTTTATTGAGGAACGATCAAGCCGATCGGATTATTAGTACCGGTTAGCTTCACCCCTCGCGGGGCTTCCACATCCGGCCTATCAACGTGGTAGTCTACCACGATCCTCAGCGAGACCTTGTTTTGAGGTGGGTTTCCCGCTTAGATGCTTTCAGCGGTTATCCCGTCCATACTTAGCTACCCTGCTGCGCGGCTGGCGCCACGACAGGTCCACCAGAGGTATGTCCATCCCGGTCCTCTCGTACTAGGGACAGATCCTCTCAAGTCTCGAACACCCACGGCAGATAGGGACCAAACTGTCTCACGACGTTCTGAACCCAGCTCACGTACCACTTTAAATGGCGAACAGCCATACCCTTGGGACCTGCTCCAGCCCCAGGATGTGATGAGCCGACATCGAGGTGCCAAACTTTGCCGTCGATATGGACTCTTGGGCAAAATCAGCCTGTTATCCCTAGAGTACCTTTTATCCGTTGAGCGATGGCCCGTCCACGAAGGACCACCGGATCACTATGGCCGACTTTCGTCTCTGCTCGACTTGTCAGTCTCGCAGTCAGGCGGGCTTATGCCATTGCACTCGTCGAGCGATTTCCGACCGCTCTGAGCCCACCATCGCGCGCCTCCGTTACACTTTGGGAGGCGACCGCCCCAGTCAAACTACCCACCACGCCATGTCCCGGACCCTGATAAAAGGGTCTCGGTTAGACGTCAGCAACAATAAGGGTGGTATTTCAAGGATGGCTCCACAAGATCTGGCGACCCTGCTTCATAGCCTCCCACCTATCCTACACATGTTGATGCTAACGCCAAGGCGAAGCTATAGTAAAGGTTCATAGGGTCTTTCCGTCTGACCGCGGGAACCCCGCATCTTCACGGGGAATTCAATTTCGCTGAGCCTATGCTGGAGACAGTGGGGAAGTCGTTACGCCATTCGTGCAGGTCGGAACTTACCCGACAAGGAATTTCGCTACCTTAGGACCGTTATAGTTACGGCCGCCGTTTACCGGGGCTTCAATTCGCAGCTTGCACCACTCCTTTTAACCTTCCGGCACCGGGCAGGCGTCAGACCCTATACGTCGCTTTACAGCTTCGCAGAGCCCTGTGTTTTTGATAAACAGTCGCTACCCCCTAGCTTGTGCCACTCACTCCCGGTTGCCCGAGGTGAGTCACGCTTATCCCGAAGTTACGCGTGCAATTTGCCGAGTTCCTTCAGCATAGTTCTCTCAAGCGCCTTGGTATACTCTACCTGACCACCTGTGTCGGTTTCGGGTACAGTCTCTGTGTGAGTTATTTCCAGGGACAACGCCCCTGCACGGACAATCCAATAAGCCCGTACAAGTTATGCCATCCGTCACTTCACACTGGCTCCGGAATATTTACCGGATTCCCATCGACTACGCCTTTCGGCCTCGCCTTAGGGGCTGGCTAACCCTGCGCAGATTAGCTTTACGCAGGAACCCTTGGTCTTTCGGCGAGAGTGTCTCTCACACTCTTTATCGCTACTCATGTCAGCATTCTCACTTCCGATACCTCCAGCCAACCTCGCGATTGACCTTCACAGGCTTACGGAACGCTCCGCTACCGCTCAACTCACGTTGAACCCATATCTTCGGCGCATGGCTTGAGCCCCGTTACATTTTCCGCGCAGGATCGCTTGATCAGTGAGCTGTTACGCTTTCTTTAAAGGATGGCTGCTTCTAAGCCAACCTCCTGATTGTCAAAGCAATCCCACATCGTTTCCCACTTAGCCATAACTTGGGGGCCTTAGATGATGGTTAGGGTTGTTTCCCTTTTCACGACGGACGTTAGCACCCGCCGTGTGTCTGCCGAACAGTTCTCCTGGGTATTCGGAGTTTGGTTAGAATTGGTAGAGCTCGCGCCCCCCGCATCCATCCAGTGCTCTACCCCCCAGGGAATAAATTCGACGCTCTACCTAAATAGATTTCGCGGAGAACCAGCTATGTCCAGGTTTGATTGGCCTTTCACCCCTATCCACAAGTCATCCCAATCTTTTTCAACAGATATGGGTTCGGACCTCCAGTACGTGTTACCGTACCTTCATCCTGCTCATGGATAGATCACCTGGTTTCGGGTCGTCATGCGACGAACTTGACGCTCTGTTCAAACTCGCTTTCGCTACGCCTACACCTAACGGCTTAAGCTTGCTCGGCACATGAAGTCGCTGACCCATTATACAAAAGGTACGCCGTCACCACGCTTGGTGGCTCCGACTGCTTGTAGGCTTCCGATTTCAGGATCTGTTTCACTCCCCTTGTCGGGGTGCTTTTCACCTTTCCCTCACGGTACTTGTTCACTATCGGTCGTAGAGGAGTACTTAGGCTTGGAGGGTGGTCCCCCCATGTTCAGACAGGATTGCACGTGTCCCGCCCTACTCGAGTCTCTTGCTATTTGATGTCTACGGGGCTGTCACCCGCTATGGCCGACCTTTCCAGATCGTTCGACTTTATATCACAAGAGCACTGGCCTGGTTCCCGTTCGCTCGCCACTACTAGGGAAGTCTCGGTTGATGTCCTTTCCTACGGGTACTGAGATGTTTCAGTTCCCCGCGTTTGCTTAATAAACCTATGTATTCAGTTTATTATACCTTTCAACAGCCGACTCATTTTAAGTGTGTCACCCCTAAGGGCGACATGAACATCGCATCAACTCAAGCGCACGGTCGTGCTTACCTCACCCCTAAGGATGCGGATAACCATGCTTGCCCAAGCTTCGTCATTGTTCCAGCTTAAAATGAGAGGACCGTAAAGGTGGGTTTCCCCATTCGGAGATAACCGGATCAAAGGGTGCTAGCGCCTCCCCGGTTCTTATCGCAGCTTGCCAC
>NZ_JBFUDU010000028.1:0-9066 GCF_056404555.1 Asticcacaulis sp. P2_C5 | reverse complement strand
GATGTTGTTATTGCTGGTGTTGCCGGTGGCATTGATATTGTCGATACCTGTCATGATCAGGTTCTCGACACTGGCTGCCATGACAAATGAAACCGAGGTGTAAACCAGGTCGGTGCCCTGGTTCCCAGCTTCTGTCGCCGTATCGCCGGCATCGTCTACGATAAAGGTATCGTTGCCCGCACCGCCCGTCATGCTATCGGCGCCGGCGCCACCGTCGATCCAGTTGGCCGACGCCGAACCGGTAATGGTGTCATTGCCTGCACCCGAGATGATGTTCTCGAAGTTGATGAACGATTCCGGCGCATAGTCGGTTACGCCCGTCGCCAGGTTCACTGTGTAGTCACCTGAGAACAGCGACGTGTTGAGCGTATCTATGCCCGCACCGCCATTCAGAGTCTCGTTGGCGCCAATCCCGGCAAACACCGTATCATTGCCCAATCCGCCCAGCGTCGTGCCCCAACCCGAAGAGGTCAGCAGATCGTCGCCATCGCCGCCGTCGACCGAATCCTGGCCGTCGGAAATGGCTCCGGCATTGATCGTGTCATTGCCCGCGCCGCCAGTCAGGGTGTCGTTACCCGCCAGGCCGGTAATGTTGTCATTGCCGTCATTGCCGTTGATCAGGTTGGCGCCTGAGGTGCCCTTAATGGTTTCCTCGTTCTGACCGCCCAACACACTTTCGATCGACACCAGGGTCTCGGACCCCACATCGTCAACATAGGTCCCAGCGGTCAGATCGATGACTGTATGAAGACCCGCACCGGCGCTGTACCAGCTGTAATCAACCGCATCGTTGCCGGCGCCGCCGTCCAAATAGTCGTCATAGCTCAGGCCGCCATCCAGCGTATCGTTGCCATCATTGCCGTGCAGTGTGTTGGCGCCCGTCGTTCCTATGATGGTGTCATCCTGGTTACCAGCGTTGACGTTCTCGAAGTCGATAATCTTCAGCCTGCCGCCGCCGGTCGCATAGGTGCCGGCCGTCAGGTCGATGGTCGCCGCGAAATTGTGCAGCGTCACGTCGACCGTGTCGCTGTCGGCGCCGCCATCCCAGGTATTGCCGTAATAGAAGCCGCCGCCGATCGTGTCGTTACCGGCGCCACCGTTATTGGTATGGCTGCCGAAAACCGTCGACCACAGGCGGTCGTTGCCAGCCTCACCATTGACCGTATCGGTACCGCCCAGGCTGTCGATCGAGTCGTTACCGGCGCCGCCATTGATGGTGTTGGCCCCGCCATTACCTATGATGATGTTATTGAGGCCATTGCCGGTGCCGTCGATATTGCCAGATCCGCTCAAGGTCAGGTTCTCGACATTGTCGCCCAGGCTATAGCTGATGGTGCTGATGACCAGGTCGGTGCCGCCGCCCGGCGCCTCCGACACGACGTCACCCGGCACGTGATAGGTGTCGTCGCCGCTGCTGCTCATGATGTCGGCAGTCGGGGTCTCGCTGGATGAGGACGGGTTGATATTCGATGTCGCATTGACGTTGTCAAAGGCGATGCCGGAACGTATGCGCATGGAGTTACCTTGTGGCAAACAAAAGGGAAATCGGTGTTGGATTGAACTCAACGCTACTGCGCCCCGGTCTACTCAAGCCTCAAACTCTGTACCGCCGTGCGTCCTTGCCTAAAAATATTGCGAGTAAAAAAGGCGCCGTTGTCCTCAGGACAACGGCGCCGCAGTCAGATGGTCTTTCCTTACCAGGTGATATGGCTAAGGAAGTTGGGATCGCTGGCCGTGGTGTTGAGCACCGTGATGGTGTTGCCACCACCCAGATCGATGATCGCGCTGGTGCCCGACTGGAAGATCACAACCCCGCCACCATTCACCACACCATGGGTGTAGTCGTTGATATTGACTGTGTCGTTCTGGCTGGCCAGGAAGTCGTTGATGACGTCCTGACCGCTGCTGGCACTGAAGATGAAGTTGTCAGCGCCCGAACCGCCGATAAAGGTGTCGTTGCCGGCGCCGCCGTTCAGGATATCCGCGCCGTTGCCGCCATTCAGGATGTTATTACCGCTATTGCCGGTAATCGTATTGGCGATGTTGTTGCCCGTGCCGTTGATATTGCCGACGCCGGTCAGGTTGAAGATCTCGATATAGGCCGAGGATCCCAGGGCGTAGGTGACCGAGGCATTGACCGTATCGCCCAGGCCGCCCGTGCTGACATCGACGGTGACATCGCCGGCATCGTCGACCACGAAGGTGTCGTTGCCAAGCCCGCCGACCATGGTGTCTGCTCCAGCCGCGCCATCGAGGACATTGTTGCCTGCGTTGCCGTTGATGGTGTTGACCAGGGCATTACCCCGGCCGTTGATATCGGCGACACCTGTCAGGGTCAGGGTTTCGATATCGGCTGCGGCGCCCAGGGTGTAGGAGACCGAAGCCTGAACCGTATCCGTGCCTTCACCGCTCAGTTCGACGATGGCGTCCGTCGCGCTGTCGACGACATAGGTGTCATTACCCAACCCGCCGGTCAGGGTGTCGTTACCCGCGTCGCCGTCCAGCTTATCGTTGCCGTCAAGACCGAACAGCTTGTTGGCGCCGGTATTGCCCATCAGGCTGTTGTCGAGCACGTTGCCGGTGCCGCTGATGTTGGCGGCCCCCTGCAGGATCAGGTTTTCGACATTGTCGGTCAGGGTGTAGGTCACGTAGGCATAGGTCAAATCCGTGCCTTCACCGACATTTTCCGTCACCAGGTCGGTTGTCCTGTCGACATAATAGGTGTCGTTGCCAAGACCGCCGGCCATGGTGTCGGAGCCGACACGCCCATCGAGGATATTGGCGCCGGTATTGCCGTTCAGCGTCTCGGCGCGGCTACCCGTCCCGCCATAGGCATTGACATTGCCGCCAAAGGTCAGGTTGACGACTTCGATCAGGTTCGCGCCGATATCGAAGCTGTAGCGCGAATTGACCACGTCGGTGCCGCTGCCGGTTTCGATGACGACGTCGCCGGCATTGTCGAGTGTATAGGTGTCGCTGCCCGACCCACCGTTCATGGTGTCGGCGCCGGAACTGCCGTTCAGGTCGTTGTCGCCGCCATTGCCGGTCAGGATATTGTCGAGCGCATTGCCCAGGGCATTGATATTCGCCGAGGTCGTCAGGGTGACGTTCTCGATGTACTGGCCCGCCGCCGAGAAGGTAATGCTGCTGAAGACGGTGTCGACACCCGTCACATTGGCTTCATAGACCCGGTCGCCGATATTCTCGACATAGTAGGTGTCATCGCCCAACAGGCCGGTCATGGTGTCGGCCCGGGCCTTGCCATCTATCAGGTTGTTGCCGTCATTGCCGGTGATGTTGTTGTTGCTGGTATTGCCGGTGCCGTTGATATTGGCAAGACCGGTCAGGACCAGGTTCTCGACGCTGCCACCCAGGATGAAGCTCACCGAGGCATTGACCAGATCGGTACCCTGGCCACCCGCTTCGACGACGACATCGCCGCTATCATCGACGATATAGGTATCGTTGCCTGCGCCACCGGTCAGGCTGTCGGCGCCGGCGCCACCGTCGATCCAGTTGGCCGCTGTCGAACCGGTGATGGTGTCATTGCCTGCACCTGAAATGATGTTCTCGAAGTTGATGAACGATTCCGGCGCATAGTCAGTTGCGCCTGTCGCCAGGTTGACATTGTAATTGCCGGAGTACAGCGCGGTGTTGAGCGTATCGATGCCCGCGCCACCATCGAGGTTTTCCGCAAGCGAACCCGTCAGGCCGGCAAAGACAGTGTCATTGCCGAGACCCGCCGTATAGGTGCCCTGCCCCGATGAGGTGATGACGTCATCGCCGTCGCCGCCATCGACCGTATCGGTCCCGTCAGAGTTCGCACCGGCATTGATCGTGTCATTGCCCGCGCCGCCAGTCAGGGTGTCATCGCCGGCCAAGCCGCTGATGCTATCATTGCCCGCGCCGCTGTCGATCGCATTAGCGCCCGTCGTGCCATTGATGCTTTCGTCACTGGCGAAGCCGAGATAGTTCTCGAAGTTGGTGATCGTGATCGAACCGAGCCCGTCCGAATAGGTGCCAGCCGTCAGATCGACGATGATCGGCGCCACCGAAGTGCCGACCCACGAAAGATCGAACGTGTCGGAGTCGTCACCGCCGTCGAAGACATCGTTATAGGTGAAGCTGCCCGAGATCGTGTCATTACCGGCCCCGCCATTATAGTGGCCCAGTTCGGTGACCGACGAGAACAGGTAGTCGTTACCGTCGCCGCCATTCAGGGTGTCGTTGCCGCCCGCCCCGTTGATCGTGTCGTCACCGGCATTGCCGTTGAGCAGGTTGGCGCCCGAGGTGCCGATGATGGTTTCCTCGGTCTGGCCGCCCAAAACCGTTTCGATCGACACCAGGGTCTCGGACCCCAGGTCGTCGACATAGGTGCCCAGCGCCAGGTTGATGACCGTATGCAGCCCGCCACCGCTGGAATACCAGCTGTAATCGACCGCATCGATGCCATTACCGCCATCCAGGTAGTCGTCATAGCTCAAACCGCCGTCCAGCGTATCGTTGCCGTCATTGCCATGCAGCGTATTGGCGTCGGACGTGCCGACGATGCTGTCATTCTGGTTACCCGCGTTGACGTTCTCGAAGTTGAGGACGTTCAGCGTGCCGTTGATAGTCGTATAGGTGCCGGCCGTCAGGTTGATCGTGGCGGCGAAGTTATGCAGGGTCGTGTCGAGCGTATCGACGTCGGCGCCCCCGTCCCAGGTGTTTCCGTAATTGAAGCCGCCGCCGATGGTGTCGTTGCCCGCATCGCCGTTATTGGTCTTGCTGCCGAAAACAGTCGACCAGATCAGGTCGTTGCCGGCGCCGCCATTGACTGTATCGGTGCCACCGAGACCGTCGACGGTGTCATCGCCAGCCCCGGCATTGATCAGGTTGTTACCCGACGTGCCGATAATGCTGTCGTTCTTGTCACCGGCGGTGACGTTCTCGAAGTTGAGGACGTTAAGCGTGCCGTTGACAGTCACATAGGTGCCGGCCGTCAGGTTGATCGTGGCCGCAAAGTTATGTAGGGTGGAATCGAAAGTATCGCTGTCGGCGCCCCCATCCCACGTATCGCCGTAACTGAAACCGCCGCCCAGCGTGTCATTACCGGCGCCGCCATTATTGGTGTGGCTGGCGAAGGCCGTCGACCAGATACGGTCGTTGCCGGCTTCACCATTGACCGTGTCGGTGCCGCCCAGGCTGTCGATCGAGTCGTTACCAGCGCCGCCATTGATGGTGTTGGACCCGATAGTCCCGGTCAGGCTGTCATTGCCGGCGCCGGACGTCAGGTTTTCGAAATTGACGAACGATTCCGGCGAGAAGTTGGTCACGCCCGTCGTCAGGTTGATGACATAGTTGCCGCTGTAGGTCGTCGTATTCAGCCAATCGAGACCGGCACCACCATCCAGGGTTTCGGTCGAGCCAATCCCGGCAAAGATGGTGTCATTGCCCAGGCCGCCGGTATAGACACCGCGGCCCGACGAATGCAGTTCGTCATTGCCGTCGCCGCCATCGACCGTATCGCCGGGATTGCTGCTGAAGCCACCGGCATCGACCGTATCATTGCCGTCGCCGGTATTGATGATGTTGTTGCCGGCCGTGCCGGTGATCGAGTCGTTGCCCGAACCCGTCGTCACATTTTCGAAATTGACGTAGGATTCGCCGCTGTAGTTGGTGACGCCGGTGTTCAGGTCGATCGTATAGTTGCCACCATACGACGTCGTATCCAGCGTATCAGTACCACTGCCGCCGTCCAGGGTTTCAGGCAGACCCGGCGCGGCATAGATGTAATCATTGCCGTTTTCGCCGTAATAGCTGCCGTAACCGGAAGAGTAGACGGTGTCGTTGCCCGAGCCGGCATAGACCGTATCGGTACCGCCGCTGCGCATGTCGATGACATTGGCGACGCTATTGCCATAGACGATGTTGTCGAGGCTGTTGCCGGTGCCGTTTAGCGCGCCACTCAGCAGATACAGGTTCTCAAAATTGGCCAACAGTGTGTAGCTGATGCTGGAATAGACCCAGTCGGTGCCGGCGCTCGCCGCCTCGGTGACCGAATCCAGGGCACTGTCGACATAGTACAGGTCATTGCCCGCGCCGCCGGCCATGGTGTCATCGCCGGTATTGCCATACAGCGTGTCATTGCCATCATTGCCGGTGACATGGTCGTTGCCCGTGCCGCCATCGAGATAGTCGTTACCGAAGCCACCATAGATGGCATCATCGCCGCCTTCGCCGTACTGGTTGTCATTGCCACCGTCGGAAGCCAGGGATTCGTCCAGCGTATCGTTGCCCGTACCGCCCCAGTTGGTGTCGTTGCCGGCCCTGCCATAGAGATAGTCGTTGCCACTGCCCCCGGTCAGGGTATTGGCCGCCTGGTTACCGTAAATGCTGTCCGCACCCGACCCCCCGATGGCGTTTTCGATCAGCGACCGCGTATCGCCATTGTACAGCAACGCATTGGCAACATTGCCCTCAGCGATCGCCGTACCGCCGCTGGCCGCCTGGTGATTGACAAGCTGCGCCGTGCTGAAGGTCGAAAATGCCCCCGGCGCCAGGTTGATTGTCATATTGGTGGTGTAGTTGCCGAGGTCGTAGGTGTCGATCCCGTTGCCGTCCCAGATGGTGCGCGAAATCTTGTTGCTGGTCGGCGCACCCTGGCCAACGCCGTTGATATACATCTGGCCGGTCGTCGAGCTGAAGGTATAGGTCGTATTGCCGCTGTTAAAGTTGAAATTGGCGCCGTACAGATATTGCAGGGCGGCGATGTCATCCATCATGTAGGTCTGCGGCTGGTTGAAGCCTTCGCCGCCGAAATGGTGTGGATTGTCGGTTGGATCCGTGATGTAGGTCATCAGGGTCCAGTCCTGGCCGTTATGCACCTGGTCCACGGCCGCCGAGCCGTAACGCGGCCCCGGACCGTCGATATAGCCGCCGACCGTCAGGTCGGAATTGGTATAGTCCTGGTGTGCATGCTTCAGCCCCATGGTGTGGCCGATTTCGTGCATGACCGTCGCCTGACCCCAGTTACCGATCTGCGGCGTCAGATAGTAGGGCTGCCCGGTCATACCGAACCAGATATCACCATCCCAGGTATCACTGCCCGGGAAATTACCTTCGGCGGACGGCAGCGACGAGTCCGTCGTCTGTGAGAAGCGCAGGTTGCCATGGTTGGCATTGGTTTCGGTGATTTCGGTAAAGGTCAGGTTGGTGTAGCCGGCAATCAGGCCAAGGGCATAACGCACCGCGGTCTGTTGCGCCGCGTTGAACACCACGTGATTGTTGGGGTGGCCCGAGTCGTAATAGGGCGTCTGATAGAAGCTGCCACTGGTCGGGAAACTGAAGGTCAGGTTGGTGATGGTCCATTTGGAGCCGATCAGTTCCGCATCGATGTCCTGATTGCCGCTGAACTCGTAGCGGCTCTGGCCGGAGTCGAAATACTGCGATATGCGCGCTGTCATGCCGGGGCCCGACGAATCGTTGATCCCGTCGCTGAAGCCATGGTTGACCGCATTGCGCGGCGCGCCGCCGGCATAGCCTTCCAGGCCACCGCCCAGCCTGTCGGCATTGGCGATCGAGTCGACAGGCGCCACATCGACGGCCGCAAACTTGCTCACCGAAGCGCCGGCAAGTTTTGAAGATGTCGTAACCGGCGACAGCGATGGCGTCGCCGGGGTCAGGCCTGTCAAAAGTCCGCCGCCGCTTAAGCTGCTAAACGTGCTTGGGAAGCTGTTGAAAGGCGAAACGGTGGCCCCACTGACGAACTCCACATCCGCCGACAGCGGCATGGCTCGCCCATTATGGGGATTGAGAAAAACGGACAGGGCCGAAGGCGCCGCATGTCCAGCCAGGTTGAGACCAGAGGTCCTGCCGGCATCATCGAAATCAAAGCCAAAACGTACGCGCATGGGGATCACCCTGTGTGAAAAATTGTCAATGTAAACGCTTAAACCGGATCAAGGCATGAACTGACAGCGCTTCCGGTAATATTTTACTATCCCCCAAATCCCGACGGGGACGAACGTTACAAACCGCAACGCCGCTCGAGGCGGGTATTCCAACGCATCTTGTCGACGCATCTGGCGTCAAATTCATAGCGATCGAACAGCACGGGACGCCGCCGCGGTTGCGCGACGACGTCCCTAGCTTCAGGTCTTTCCTTACCAGGTGATATGGTTAAGGAAGTTGGGATCGCTGGCCGTCGTGTTGAGCACCGTGATGGTGTTGCCACCACCCAGATCGATGATCGCGCTGGTGCCCGACTGGAAGATCACGACCCCGCCACCATTCACCACACCATGGGTGTAGTCGTTGATATTGACTGTGTCGTTCTGGCTGGCCAGGAAGTCGTTGATGACGTCCTGACCGCTGCCGACACTGAAGACAAAGGCGTCAGCGCCCGAACCGCCGATAAAGGTGTCGTTGCCGGCGCCGCCGTTCAGGATATCCGCGCCGTTGCCGCCATTCAGGATGTTATTACCGCTATTGCCGGTAATCGTATTGGCGATATTGTTACCCGTGCCGTTGATATTGCCGACACCCGTCAGGTTGAAGATCTCGATATAGGCCGAAGATCCCAGGGTGTAGGTGACCGAGGCATTGACGGTATCGGCCAGGCCGCCCGTGCTGACATCGACGGTGACATCGCCGGCGTCGTCGACCACGAAGGTGTCGTTGCCAAGCCCGCCGACCATGGTATCGGCGCCAGCTGCGCCATCGAGGACATTGTTGCCCGCGTTGCCATTGATGGTATTGACCAGGGCGTTGCCCCGGCCATTGATATCGGCGACACCGGTCAGGGTCAGGGTCTCGATATCGGCCGCGGTGGCCAGGGTGTAGGAAACCGAGGCCTGTACCGTATCGGTGCCTTCACCGCTCAGTTCGACAACGCTGTCCGTCGCGCTGTCCACGACATAGGTGTCGTTACCGATGCCGCCGGTCATTGTATCGTTGCCCAGGCTACCGTCCAGCCAGTCGTTGCCGTCCAGCCCCAGCAGCTTGTTAGCGCCGGTATTGCCCGTCAGCCTGTTGTCGAGCACATTGCCGGTGCCGATGGTGTTGGCGGCCCCCTGCAGGATCAGG
>NZ_JBFUDU010000027.1:0-14389 GCF_056404555.1 Asticcacaulis sp. P2_C5 | reverse complement strand
GACGCCGCCGGCGGCATCCTTGGAATAGACCAGATTGCCGCGCTTGTCGTACTGGAAGTCCTGGATAAGCGTAACCAGGGCCGGGCCACCGTTGAGCGGCACGGTATCGCCAGTCTGCTTCTTCAGCCGGTTATTGGTGTCGTATTCGTAGAATGTGCTACGCTGTTCCGTCGCGCCGACGGCCTCGGTCATATTGGTCCGGTTGCCGAAGATGTCGTAGGCATAACCCGTGATCGACGCCGGCGCGATCTGCACCGTACCGATCTTGGTCTCAGGCTTTTCTTCGGTCTTCAGCAGGCCATTGGTGTAATAGCTGTAGATAGTTACCGCCAGGGCGGCATTGGTCATCTTTGTGCGATTGCCGAGGCCGTCATATTCGTAGGTCGTGGTATTGTTCTCGCCGTCGACGCTGGTCAGGACGCGACCGTCGCCGTCACGGGTGAATTTGGTTTCGTTGTAGGTGTCGTTGGTGACCGTGGCCGGCCGGTTGGTCGTGCTGATGGCGCTGAGGTCGACGGGCGTGGCGTAACGCTTGACCGACTTGATACCGCCGTCCAGGCTGTAGGCCGTTTCGGTGGCGTAGCCGATGGCATCGATCTGCCATTGCTGGCGGCCCAGGGTATCGTAGTAGAAGTAGCCGACGTTCAGGTTCGGGTCGGTCAGCTTCACCAGGTCGCCGAAGGCATTGTAGACGCGGGTCGTCACCGCTAACAGGGAGCCGCCGGCCGGGCCGGTCGGTACGCTGGTCGTCTTCAGGCGACCGTCCTTGTAGTAGCTGTAGGTGGTGACATAGGTATTGCCGTCGGTCGAGCTGGCCAGGCGGCCCAGGGCATTGTAGGTCGACTTGGTGACCACCACCTCTGTGGTGCCATAGGCCGCGGTCTGGGTGACGACACCACTTGTGGAGTAGGACCAGTTTGTCCTGGTGATATCCGTCGTGCTGTAGGCGGTGTCCGTTCGGGTCTTGCGGCCGAAGGCATCGTACCAGCTGCGCGTCTGCACATTCGCCGGGTCAACGACCGTGGTCAGGTTGCCGTCATTGTCGTATGTATAGCCGGTGCTACGGTCGTTTGCCGCGTCGACGGTCAGGCCCTGAAGCGCCGTACCGGACCAAATCAGGACGCCGCTCGCAGTAAAGCGCGTGGCATATTGCACCATGGCCTTGACCAGGCCGAGATTGTTGTAGCTGTACTGTGTTACCGCGCCAGAACCGTCGACGGTATAGATCAAGTGGTCGTCGTCATAGAGCGCACGCGTCACACGGTCATTGTTAGTGTTGGCATTCGCCGGCACCCAGGTCGCCATATCCGGAACACCGCCGACCGTCCACGCCTTGGCATACTGGATGGTCTGGACGACGTGACCCCACGCGTCGTAGGTATAGGCGCTGACCGACCCGGCCGGATCGATCGTATAGGCCTCGCGCCCGACGCTGTCATAGACGTGGTGGGTGATCAGCTTTTCGGCCGGCGTCGTGGTCAGGTAGAACGATGTCTGCGTCACATGGCCCAGGTTGTCGTAGCTATAGTCCGTACGGCGGCTGCCGGAATCAATCGTGTAGCTGACGGTGCCATCGGCGCGGTAAACATAGCTCGCCGCGCGGCTGCCGGTTGTGCTCAGGCCGTCCATCGTCGTCTTGACCAGGGTGCCGGCGGTCGTATAGGTGGCGGAGTAATCGGTCTCCTTCGTGACTCTGCCGAAGCTGTCATAGTCGTATTTGACCACGGTGCCGGCGGCACTGACGGTATAGATCACCCGCCCGTCCGCATCATAGAGCGAACGCGTCGCCGCGTCATTGGTTCCGCCGTTGACACCGCCATTGTTGCCGACCCAGGTCGCCATGATGCCTGCATCCGGCGTATCGGTCGGCACATAACGGGCATAATATTGTACGGTCTGGATTACCTGACCCAACGCGTTGTAGCTATAAGCGGTGACCGCGTCGTCGATCGTTTCCGCCGTACCCTCGGCCGAACCGATGGCATAGATCAGGCGGCCGCCAACGTCATAGACATAGCGCGTCGTCAGGTCATAGGTGCTGGTAGCAATCGCCTGGACGGCAGCCAGGGTCGGCGTCGTTCCGGCAGTCACTGTCAGTTCCGTGACATAGCGCACGGTCTGGATGACGCGGCCATCTTTGTCGTAGGTATAGGCTGTGACCGATCCGGTCGTCAGGCTTGACGAGTCGCCCACGGCCGACAGCGACCAGGTCAGGCGCCCACCGGCATCGTAATAGGAATAACTCCGCAGGTCCTTGGTATTGACCTTGGTCGGGACCCAGGTGTCGCGCATATAGGCCAGGGTCTGCACACCCGTGGCGGTGAAGGCATTGTAATAGCGGGTGGTCTGGGTGACGCGACCGTCGCCGTCATATTGGTACGCCGTCACCAACCCGGCCGGATCGATGGTGTAGACGGCACGTCCGGCGGCGTCGTACACGGCCCGCGTCACGACATCGAGGGTGTTGGTCAGACCGTTCAGCGTGGTCAGGTTCGGCGTTCCCGTCGCCATATACGGGGTTACATAGCGGCTGGTCAGGGTGACGCGGCCGTCCGCGTCATACTTGTAGCCGGTGACGGAGCCGGTCTCGTCGATGCTGTAGATAATCCGGCCGGCGCCGTCATAGACGGTACGCACGATCAGGGCATTCGTCGTGCTCAACGCATTCAGGGCCGTTACATCCGGCCCCGTTGGCGGCGTGGTATAGAGCGTGGCATATTGCGTTTGCTGGATCACCCGGCCGTCTGCGTCGTACTTGTAACCGGTCACCGCGCCGAGCGGATCGATGCTATAGACTATACGGCCGGCACCGTCGTTGACAGTACGCACGATCAGGGCGCTCGTCGTGCTCAACGCATTCAGGGCCGTTACATCCGGCCCCGTTGGCGGCGTGGTATAGAGTGTGGCATATTGCGTTTGCTGGATCACCCGGCCGTCTGTGTCGTACTTGTAGCCGGTCACTGCGCCGGTCGGATCGATGCTGTAGGTAATCTGGCCGGCGGCATCGTAGACCGTGCGCGTGATACTGGCGCCGGTCGTGCTCAATGCGTTCAAAGCCGTTACATCGGGCCCTGTCGGCGGTGTGGTGTAAAGCGTATTGTACAAGGTGGTCTGGGTGACCTGGCTTTCATTGCCGGTATATTTGTAACCCGTCACGGCGCCGGTCGGATCGATACTGTAGATCACGCGGCCGCCGGCATCATAGACCGTGCGTGTGATGCTGGCGCCGGTCGTGCTCAGGGCTTGCAGCGTGGCCAGGTCCGCCGTCCCGGCTACCGTAGCGGTATACCGGGTTGTCCGGGTTAGCCGGTCTTCATTGTCGTAGCTGTAGCCGGTGACGATACCGTTCGGATCGATCGTGAAGATGACGCGGTTGTTGGCGTCATAGACTTTGCGCGTCGTCTTGTTCTCAGGGTCGGTTATGGCGATGACATTGCCATCGGCGTCATAGCTGTAGGATGTCGTCAGGTTCAGGCCTGTCGGATCGACCGCCTCGGAGGCCAGGCGGCCGACCGTATCGTAGGTATACAGGGTGACGACACCCGCCGGCGAGGTCACGGTCAGGGTGTTAGTGCCGTCATAGTCCCATTTGGTGACCAGGTTCAGGCCGGTCGGATCGACCGCCTGGGTCAGCTTGTTGCTGGCCAGGTCGTAGGTATAGGTGGTCGCTATGTTGGTGGCGTCGGTGACGGTCACCACCTGCCCTTTTCCGTCATAGACCCAGTTCGTCGCCAGTCCGCCGGACACGCTGGTCACCGTCTCGGATTTCAGGCGTCCGCCCTCGTAACTGTAGGTGGTGACCACCCCGGCCGCGCTGGTGACACTGCTCAGGAAACCGGCCTTGTCGTAGAGACGGACCTCATCGTTATTGAGACCATCCTTCGTCGAGGTCAGGTTGCCGTCGGCGTCGAAGCCATAGGTCGTCGTCGTGTTGCTGCGGTCGACGACCCTGACCGTCTGGCCATAGGCATTGCGGGTGGTGATGGTCGTCGTGTTGTTCGGATCGGTGATGGTGACCTTGCGATCGAAGGCGTCGTAGTCGTAGGACGTCGTCGCTCCGGTCCGATCGATCAGGGTCACCACATGACCTAAGGCGTCGTAGCTGTATTGGGTAGTATTGGGAATGCCGTCGCCTTGGGTCTTGACATGACCGTCACGATAATAGGTCGTCGTACGCACGGTATTGTTCGGATCGGTGACGTCCTTCACGCGGCCGAAGCCGTCGTAGCTGTAGCTGGTCGTCAGCTTCAGCGCCGCAAAATCCGCCGTCGTGCTGAGCAACAGGCCGCGCCGGTCATAGTGCCGGTCGGTCTGCACGCGCTGGACCGTCGCCGTGTTCTTGTAGGGCGTGAACCGGGTGATCTCTTCACCGAAGACGTCGTAGGTGAAGTCCGTCACTTCCTGCTGCAGCACGCCGTTGATTACCACCCGGTCGACGGTCACGGTCTTGACATTGCCGTCGACGTCGTAGGCGATGACACTATGGCCGTCGCGGTTGCTGTCGGCCACGATGGCATTGGTCAGGGCGGTGACGATGCTGCCGCCGGTAAGGGTGGCCAGGGTCGCGGCTGTGATCGCGGTGGCGTAGGTCCACACATCGCTCTTCTGGTCGAAGGCGTTGTAGGCGTATTTAACAACGCCGCCGGCCGCATCGACCTGGTAGGCCAGGCGACCATTGTCGTCGTAATAGTACAGGATGCGGTTGCCGTCGGCGTCGCGCTGCGAGATCAGGCGTCCTGCCGTATCATAGGCATAGGTCGTGGCGTAGTCGGTCCACACCTGCTCCTTGTCCGCGGTTGTTGTCTTGGTCGCCAACACCGCCGAGCCGACACCCGACAGTTCCGCGATCTTGCGGCCCAGGCCGTCGTAACGGATATTGGCCGTCCGGTCGTCCTGCAGAGTGGCATTGAGCGCATTCTTGCTCACCGTCGTCCGGCTGGTCAGGTTGAAGAGTTCGTCATAGTAGGACGTCGTCGTTTCGGTTGCCCCGCTCGTCAGGGTCAGGGTTTGAGTCCGGATGTGACCATACTGGTCGAAGCCATAGGTCGTGACCTCGAGCTTGCCCGAGGCCGCCGGCAGGCTGTCCCACGTCGTCGTCGCCGTGACCGTGACCGTCGCACCGCCGCGGGTTACCTTGCCGACAAAGCCCGGGACATTGTAGTTGTCGTAGCGCGTGACATAGCCTTCGCCGTCGACCGCCGCCCTCAGGCGCCCGGCATTGTCGTAGAGGTACCAGTTGTGGATGTCGTTGGCGGCATTGGTGCCGACATCGTTCTTCAGCTGAGCCAGGGTGCCGGTCGCCCGGTTGGCCGCCACGGTGGCGTTGTACGAGGCGATGGTATGCCGCTTCTGGCCGGCGCCATCATACTCGGTCTGGGTCAGGTAGCCTTCGGCGTCCAGTGCCGCTACGAGGCGGCCGTCATTGTCGTAAAAGGCGCGCGTCACCCGGTCCGTGGTGGGACTCGTCGGAACCGTCACCGGCGTAACCGGCGGCGTGGTCAGGAAGGTGGACACCGAGACGGCTGTGTCATAGGCCGTGGTCTTGATCAGGCGATCTGCCTTGTCATAGGCAAAGGCTATCACATTGCCCAGCCCGTCGATGGTCTGCACCAGCCGCCCGTCGGCGTCGTAGATGTTCCAGTTGAGGCGGTCGTTGGTCGTCGAGGCCGTCGGCGTCACCTGGGACAGGGTGATCGAGGCCGACGCGGTCGTGGCGTTCTTCAGCAGGTTGAGCTGGGTCGTGGTCAGCCGGTTGCCGTAGGCGACCGTACGCACCAACTGGTCGTAGGTGTTGTAGACATAGGCCGTGACACTGCCGTCGGTGGCGACGTCGGCCACCTTGCGGTTCAGTTCGTCATAGACGCTGTAGCTCGACAATAACGTCGTCGTGTCCGTCGTGCGGATCAGGTTGCCGTTGGAATCATAGGTATACTGTAGCGTCGTGCTGACATTGCTGCCGCTGACTGCATAGGTGGCCAGCTCCCCTGCCCGGTCATAGGTCGATGTCTGGGTCGTCCCGTTGGCCAGGGTGACCACGGCCTGCAGACCCGTCGCATTGTCGTAATAGTCGGTCCTGGTCTCCTTGCTGTTGAAGGCGGTGAACTTGATCACCCGGCCGAGGCCGTCATAGATATAGCTCTCCGTGCCGGCCAATCCGGTCATGACACGGCTGAGAAGGCGCCCGGCCTGGTCATAGCCAAACGTCGTAATGTAGGACGATGAGGTCGTGCCGGCGGAGTCGATAAAACCATAGCTCCGCGCCGTCACCACGGCGCCGCGCTGGTCGTAGGTGTAAACGGTACGCAGCACCTTCGACTTGTCGGTGACCGTTCCCAGCCATGTCGTCATGTCGGACAACGCCGGCGCAGCATTGATCGCCAGGGCCGACACATCATAGGTGTTGGTCGTGTACTGGGTCACCCCGGTCTGATTGCCGGGCGTGTCGTAGATGTACTGCGTGACCTCACCCAGCGCACTGATCGCATAGGCCAGGTGGCTCTCGCCGTCATAGACATAGCGCGTGGTCTGCGGCGTCGACGCATCGGCATACACGGTACGCGTCAAAAGCTGGTTCTTGCTGTCGTAGCTGTACAAGGTCTGCTGACCCAGGGCGTCGGTCATCGACAGCACATTGCCGCTGGCGTCGTAGGTATAGGTCGTCGCCGGCGACAGGCCCGTGCCCAGGATCACCAGGGTCGGGCGCGCGATGGCGACGCTCAGTTGCGTCAATCCGTCGGCCGTGGCCTCGACCATCAGCTCGACATAGGCCGCCCCCGTTGGCACCGTCGCCGAGCCACTGATAAGATTGGCGTTGGCCAAACCGCCGCTACCGAGCACGCCGCCCTTGGTGCCGGTGACGACGGTGCTGCTGAGGAAAGTGCCGCTCGCGTTGTACCATCTCGCATAGAGCTTGACCGCGCTGGCGCCCGAGGTCGCCGTATAGGCGCTGAACTGCACCAACTGACCGGCCGTCACCGCATTATAGGCCGACAGGGCCGGCCCCTGCCCCAGCGACATCACCGTCCCCGCGCCTGGCGTTATCGGCGTCGTCGATGACCCGGTATAGCGGCGGTAGACCTGGATGCCACCAGGGGCATCGGTCAGTTGCGTCGTGGCGACCGCGGGGGTGATGCTCAGGTCGCCCCACGTAGTGGCATAGTTGGTGAAGTTGGCGTCGCCTACCAGGCTATTGGGCAGGAGGGCGCTGTACAGCAGGTTGCCGTCATTGTCGTAGGTGAATGTCCGCAACTGCGGCGGGCCGTCGGTCACCGCTGGCGGCGAGATCAACCGGATCAGGCGGTTACTGCTGTCGTAGACCATGGTCGTACTGTTGCGCTGCGGATCGGTGACCGTCGTCCACCCTATACCGTAGCGGAACGAGGTCACCGTGGTCGTCCCGCTCGCCACGGTCTGGGTCACGCTTGCGACCAGCCCCCCGGTCGTATAGGCGATGTCGAGCTGGGTGCCGTCGCTCTGCGTAATCGAATTGATGCGGCTGGCCACATCATAACCATAGGTCGTGACATAGGTCTTGCTGTCAGTGGTGTTTTCAGGCGTCAGGTCGACCGTCACCGTGGTCAGGCGCCCCGAGCCGTCGTATCCGTACGATGTCCGCGTCTGGGTCTTCACGACGCTGGCCGAATCCCAGAATGTGGTCTCGATCGACGTCACCAGCGGCGAGGTCGCATCCAGGTAATAGAACCGGGTGAAGTCGTGCGTGGCGTCGCCATTGGCCATGGTGATGAGGTCAAGCCGGCCGTTGGCGTCATAGCTATAGGTCATCGCGTTGAGGTCGGCGTCCTTCACCGACTTCAGGCGCCCGGTCGCCCCGTCGTAGAGCTCGATCGTCCGCGACTTGCCTTCCGTCCACGTCCATTCGCCTGCGGCATAGGCCAGGGTATCGTAGGCTCCGCCGCTTTCATTGCCCACGTAGCAAGCAACGCCATTGTAGTTGGCATTGTAGGTATAAAGGATTTCGGAACCGTCGGCCGCATAGCGCGTGACCGTGCTGCCTGCGGTGTTAACCGTCAAGGTAGGTGTACCGACATGGCGCTGATAGCTTTCCTGCCAGTCATTGGCCGTGTAGTTTCCAAGGCTGTTATAGGTATTGGTGATGACGTCGTCCGGCCCCTTGCCGAGCAGCATCTCATCCTGGCTCTGGATCACCAGATTGCCCGTCGCGGCATTGACCGTCACCAGGTTACCCGCCTGCCCCAACAGGGCCGTACCCAATTGTCCCTGGGACCCCAAAAGCATGGCAGAATTACCGATAAGCCCGCGCACCGCACCCGTTACAACTGCAACCATAACAATCCCCTTAACCCGCCGGCACTGAGCCGAACTTCACTCTCTTCAAAGACTCAATCGGAAGATTTTGGGATTTGTTTAGCGGCCATCCCCAACTATTTTTGCCCTATCGACTAATTCGTTGTTTTTAAATGTTATTATTATTGAAAAAAAAGATGCGCCAGAGGGCTTTCCCGCTCGGCAAGCCGGTGCGGCTCGCTCGCGTCTTCGCGCAACGCCGCTACCGAGGACTATCGGAGCAGCTCCAAAATCCGCTATAATGAAGTGATTTAGGGCTTGGGCCGCGACCGCCAGTTCGGCGCAATATGCACCATGGCCTGGGCCAGGGTTTGACCGGATTCCAAGGGGGCATTCAGCGCGATATCCCGCACCCGCTGCGCCGATTGCGCGTCGCCGTCGTGCTCCAGAAGCATGCTCCTCGCCAGAGCGCCGGCAAAACATTTGCGATCGAGACGCAGGGCGGTTTCCGTCCGACGCCGGGCGCTATCCAGTTGGCCGTCCATGATATCGAGCACCGCCAGCGCGCCATGCGTTTCCGCGAAGGTATCGTCCAGTTCGAGGCAAGACTCGAAAATCTCCCGCGCCCGCACACGATCGCCATTGACGAAATGTGCCCAGCCGGCGGCGATCCAGGTGCCGAGATGGCTGCCGAAGATCCCGGCCGCCTGATCCAGATATTTGGCAGCGCCAATACCGTCGCCTGACGACATCAGGGCCAGCCCCTTGCCAAGCAGGTTGCGTGCGCTGTCCGGGCGCAGGGCCAGGCCGCGATCGAAACAGGCCAGGGCTTCGTCGGTGCGATAATCCTGCAAGGTCAGGACGCCCAGGCTCGACAAGCCATCCGCTGTTGTCTGGGATCTGGCTGCCCAGCCGCGTGCCAGCTCAGGCTGCTGCGCGTCCATGGCGACAAGGGACAGTGCGCCCAACAAGGCCGCATCATCCGGCCGCGCCTCAGCCAACGGAACGCCATACTGCAGCGCGCTTTCAAGATCACCCAGGCGGTGGAAGGCCTGGACCTTGAGCACCGCGGCGCCCGGCACGGTCCGAGCCGTCGCGTCGTCGAGCAACTCAGCGGCGCCGGCGTCATCGCCCAGCATGGTCTTGGCCCAGGCCAGGTTGAAGCGCAAACCGGTGTCGTCCGGTGCCGTTACCCGCAAGTCGGCGAAAATGCCCGCCGCCACGTCAAACTGTTCCTGACTGAGCGCGGCCAGACCTTTCAGGTTAAGCAACGCCGCCGGCAAGGGCGCGATGGCCTGATAGCGGTCGACCAGCTCGACAGCCCTGTCGGGCAGACCAGCCTCCAGCGCCCCCGCTGCGGCATCACCGAGCAGGTTGAGATTATCGGGATCGAGCTCGAGATAGCCGGCAAGCCGGGCGAATCTTTGTTGCAGATCGTTCATGCCGGGTTGATCACTCATGGTTAACACTTTTAGATAAATGCTGGTATTGGGACAGGCCATAACGGCAGTGTGATGGCTGAAAGATACGCCAACCTATAAAAGCGCCATTTCGGCCAACTAAGCCAGCCTTAACGCGCATTGCCTAGTGCGCTAACATACAAAGCTATTGAGCAACACTATTTTATTGCGACGCGTAAAATGAGATCACCTTTACTTCGGCGCTTCCAGGAAAGCTGTGGCTCCAGTCTCCTTTTTTCACGGCAATATCAACAAGTAACTCTGAAACCTTTTTTGTGAGAATCTATTCTCCTAGCGACAGCTCCAGGTCCGCTGCTCAACAGCCATCTACTGATCTGGTTTCACCCGTGGTCAACATGATCGCCACGCTACAGGAATAGGTACCATCCGCATAGCGGTCGCACACTAACCCGCCCGCTCGCTTTTCCAACATACCTTCCTCACAGACTTGGTCATTGGTTGGCTTAACCTTCATCGCCTCATAAGTGCGCTTCGCGCTGTCGCCGTCCAGGAAAATCCCGAGGCGATCCTGTTTTTGGCCGGGAGGCGGATCGATGGCGTCCTCGCCAATTATGGCGAAGTCACCTGTGAGCCTTGAGTATGGATCTGCGTGAGTTGGTGCTGTCATTAAATTGGCCACCAGGACGATGGCTATTATGGAACCTGTAAGCAGGACGATCGCTATCATGATTTTGGTCATGTTTTTTACTCAATCTGACATGGAGTTGGGCGCCATGCCCCTTCATTGGTGTGACGTCTTTGGTGCCGAGACCTTTGGTGCCGAGACCTTTGGTGCCGAGACCTTTGGCGCCGAGACCTTTGGCGCCGGGACGGGGCATGTTGTACTTACTCTGACATGGAGGTGATTGTCATGCCCCTTAATGTACTTAACGCCTTCGATGCTGGGATCATTGAAGTAAATTGTTTTGACCTGACCAGTTGCCCAGAGAGCGTCTACCAACTTCTGCGTTTCGGCCCGGTCGTAACCGGAGCTCTTCCATGTTGTCGGAACATGTGCATCGTCGGAACGAACAGGCCGAATGTCGATATCGATTCCAGTTTTGTGGGATTTGTGAGGGTCGAAGGTACCTCCACCGTCCAGGCTGATGTTGCCGATCCCGAGCGGTTTTCCATCCCAATTTGCAGCAAAGTCTTCAATGAAGTCGATCGTACCTGGCAATCCAAACTGACCCTTGCCTTGGGTTGGCGTACCATAAGTATAGTAATTCGAGCCAGTCGAATTTTGCGGAAGCATCTCGTATCCGCACGGATCGGATGGCGCCCCCTCAGCAGTCAAAGCAAGAATTAAGTGATCGAATGTAGTGTCCTTTCCCTTTTTGGTGCGCAATTTCGCTACGTCTGTCAGTAAAGGCAATAAGTCTTCCGTATTTTCAACTATTAACTGGTTGCGTTTTCCAAATAACTTTTGTTCCAACCAACCACCATCTTCTCTCCTTACGGCATAAGGCGATTTTTTGGCATCAACACGAGCTTTCTGTACAATATTGTATTCTTCCGCAGTTGGCCTTGCCTTTTTACCCATATCTCCATTACACAAATCTTCTATATCTTCGTAAGTTATGGGCCTTTCTCGGCTTGATTGGTAGCTGCCATTAGCATCGTGGTAGTTTGCGAAAATTCTATCACTTGTAAATGTCCCAACACCTGCTTTGAACATATCGAACAAATCGGTAGAAAATGAGTAATTTGTTTCGCCAATTATAGCGGAATAACTAAATTCCTCAGTTCCGTTTGCCAACATACTGTTGAATGTTGCACGACTATCAGACAAGGCAAAAATTGCCCCTCCATCCACGCCAAGCGAGTCAAAGATTTCACCTAAGTTGAATTGATCTATGGCCGCGTGTCCTAGCTCCTCATCCATCGCCATATAAAGCTTAGCCGCGGCATGACGATCATTTTTTGCGTCCGAAATAAGCTTAGACCTGAGGAAAATCTTTCCATTGTCATAGCGCCCATCCATTGTCTTCTGATCAACAGATGCCAAATTGTCCTCAGCTTTAATTTCCGGGATAACGGCGCCTTGAAGTATTTCCTGTATGCGCTCTTCAGAGTAACCCGCAAGCCTAGCCAGATCGGCGGCAGTGCCTAGGTGTTTCTGCCATATTTTTGCGGGTGAGGACGAGGAGTCCATGGGAGAGAGGGGGGCATGCAGAGCGTCATCCAACCCCTTCCCGATCTTCTCTCCGATCATGTTCCCGATCGTACTCATGATCGCATCCGGCAGGGCCTCACGTACGCTCTTGCCGAACTCCTGCCCGGTCAAGGCAGTCCGCAAGGCCGCGCCGGAGATGGTCGCCACGGTCGTGCTGACGACGGCAGCCGCCATGTCATTGGAGATATTGTTTTGTATCCAAGGATCGACCTCGTGCGTTATCCCCGCCGTCAGGCCCGCGACGGCATAGCTGGTCCAGTCGAACTTCTTCTGCAGCCCAAAGACCTGGTTGACCCGCTGGTGGATAGCGTTGGCCTGCAGTCCCTGGAGTACCGCCTCCTTGAAGTTAGCGGCCTGCTGTACCGGCCCCATGGCGCCCATGATTCCGCCGGTGTCGGCTGCCGCGCCCAGTTCCTTCCAGTTGAACTTGCTCTGGTTGCCGACGGCGATCTGCGTCGCCTGGAAAGCGGCATCAGAGGCCGCCATAACCACGGCGCCCTTCAGAATCTGGCTGGCGATGTCCAGCCGGCGCGTGAAGTAAGCCACCGCGGCGGCGACGATTATGGCGATAACCAGGCCAACCACGCCGCAGCCATGCTGCTTGGGGCGCGGCGGCTGGGGTTGCGTCGGGTTGGTGTTGCCCATCGCATCGGTAGGGTCGTACGCCTTGAAAGTATTGGCGTCGTTTTGCAGGTTAGTGCTTTTGCCCGGAACGGTCAGGACCTGACCGGCGCCCAGGGTCGTACCAGCACCCAGGCCATTGGCCTCGGCCAGCAGGTACCACAGGCTGGAATCGCCCCAGATCGACATGGCCACGGATTGCAGGGTATCGCCGGCATTGGCCGTATAGCTTGAACCGCTCTGGTCGACGGAGGTATTGTTATAGGCTTCGTAGGTGTCGCTATGACCGTTGGTGCTTATGATCTCGGTACCGTTAGCGCCATACCATGACCGGCTGTAGGTGTTGTCGTCCATGGCCAGTTGCTGGGCATAGTCGATTTCGCTGGCCAGCCGGTCGCTGCCGGCATCGCCGATCACGCGGCCGTTGAGATAGAAGAAGCTGCGCCGCGCGCCGATCTCGGAAGCATTGGTGCCGATATATTCCTGGCGCGTGACGACCTGGCCAAAGGCATCGTTCACATAGGTCACTTTGCGAGGGGCGCCGGCGTCGTAGACTTGGGTGAGGAAGCCATTAACGTTGTCGTAGGAATAGGTGGTGACGCCGGTGGTCGTGGCCACAACCGTGTTGGACAGTGTCTTGGCGCCTGCCCACCAGGTGTAGGTGAAGGTGGCGTCGACGTCCTGGGTCGTCGTTGAGCCGCCCGATACCACCTGCACCTGATGAGTGGTGCTATGGGTCACCTGGCCGATATCGGTGCCGGTCCAGGAACTGCCGACCTTGAGCCTGTAGTCGTTGTGGATTGTGCTGGTGGTTGTGACGTTCTTCGTCGAACCGCTGATATATTCCTGGGTGTAGCTGGTGTCGGTCTCGTCGGTAATACGGCTGTCGCGATCGTAAGTCATCGACCGCGTCTGCGAGTATGAGCCGTTCTGTGTCGGCGTGCCGTCGTCCTTGTATTCGATCTGGTAGGTCATCCGGCCCAGTATGTCGTTGGTCCGGGCGACGCGAAGCTCGGGCCCGGTATCGGTCGGCTTCTTGACCTTGACCGTCTCGAGATAACCATCGGCGCTGTAGCTGTAATATTCACTATGGGCGTTGGTGCCGGTGCCATAGTCCGCCTGCGTGCGGTCGCCACGCAGGTTGTAGGACAGGAAGATGGTGTCGGCGCCGGCGATAATGGTCGTGCCGGACAAGGTTCCCTTGCTGACAACCATGCGGTTGCTCTTGTCGTAGGTGTACCAGTAGTCCGTCGTCGTCGTGGCGATGCCCGGCCGGCCGAAACCGTAGGGCGTCAGTATGGCATAGGTGCTCTTGATCCGGCGCCGGTTGCTGTTGGCGTCATAGGCGTAGCTGATGTCGGCCTCGGAGTCGAAGAAGCGGGCGACGCGGTTCATGGCGTCGTAGGAGATGGTCGCCGTCTGATAGAAGACCGGCGCGGTTCCGCTGTGGTAATAGGCTTCGACCGTGCGGTTGCCGTAATTGTCATAGGCATAGACCGACTTGTTGCCCAGGGCGACGTCGCTGACCGAGGCGAGCAGGCCGCTGCTTGTGTAGAGATAATCAATGTTCTGGCCGGCCGAGCTGTCCTGATGACTGAGTTGGGCGGCGAAGTTGTAATCGTAGTCGGTCGAATGGCCGCCAAAATCGACGGCGCCCACCGCCCTGCCGAACAGGTTGGTAGTGGTCGATGCGGACTTGCCCCAGGCGGCCATGGTCCGGGTCCAGGCCCCGGAATTTTCCTGGGTCAGCGTCGACTCGCCGGTCGATGTCGCCGCCACCCAGCTGTAGTTGTAGCTTGTGGCCTGGCCGCCGAAAGTCGTGGTCTGGGTCACCCGCCCCTGCAGGTCGTAGGCGGTGGTTTCCGAG
>NZ_JBFUDU010000026.1:0-17622 GCF_056404555.1 Asticcacaulis sp. P2_C5 | reverse complement strand
GGAACTGGTCAGGGCCGGCGCCACGGTGCGTGGTTACGATCCGGAGGGCATGGAGAATGCGAAACAGGTCCTGCCGCCGATTACCTATTGCGATGGTCCTTACGCCGCGGCCGAAGGCGCCGACGCGGTCGTCATCGTCACCGAATGGAACGAGTTCCGTGCGCTTGACCTGAAGCGGATCAAGGCGGCGGTCAAGGCCCCTGTGCTGGTCGACCTGCGCAACATCTATCGCAAGGAAGAGGTCGCCCGACACGGCTTCGCCTACTACTGCGTCGGAAGGCCTGCTGAACAGATCACGGGCTGAACAGGGATCGCTTGTCAAATCGTGTTGTGTGGCGTCAACTGGCTTCACACAACGGGATAGTCCGAATGAAAAACGTGATCATGATCGCCGCCGCCTGGCTGGCGCTTTTTGCGATGCCCGTCTGGGCCGGGCCGGCGGACGACGCCTTTACAGCCATCTATACAGCGGAATGGAGCTTCCGACAGACCCTGTCGGCCAGCGGCGAGGATACGGGCGCCACACAGATTTCGGCCCATCTGCCGGATATCAGCGCCAAGGCCCAAGCCCAGCGCCTGGTCTATTGGCAAGGCATTGAACGCCAACTGGCGGCCATCGACATCGGGCAATTGTCGCCGGATAACCAGGTCAATTACGCCGTCTACAAGACCCAGATCGATGCCCTGGTCGCTGCACAGGTATTTCGTGAGTATGAAAAGCCGGTCAATTCCGACAGCGCCTTCTGGAGTGATCTCGTCTACGAGACGGATCAGGATTTTCGCAGCGAGACGGATTATCGCAACTATCTCAGTCAGCTGTCGGAAATGCCGCGCTATTTCGACCAGGCGATCGACAATATGCGCACAGGCCTGAAGCACCGCTTCACGCCGCCCAAGGTCACGCTGGCCGGCCGCGACGAATCGATCCGGTCGGTGATCGATATCAAGCGGCCGGAAGACAGCGTCTACTACAAGCCCTTCAAGACCATGCCGGCCAATATGCCGGTCGCCCTTCAATGGGAGTTGCGTGCCAGGGCCGTTCAGTTGATCGATAATGCCGTCATACCGGCGCACCAAAAGCTCCTGAAATTCTACGACGACGACTATGTGCCCAAGTCGGGGACCAGCCTGGCCGCCAGCGATCTGCCCGACGGTCCGGCCTATTATCAATCGAAGATCCGCGAATTCACCACGCTCGACCTGACGCCCGACCAGATCCACACCATCGGGCTGCAACAGGTGGCGCTCATCCACGCCCAGATGCTCGATGTCATGAAGGAGGTCGGGTTCGAGGGCGATTTTCCGGCTTTCCTCAGCTACCTGCGTACGGAGCCGAAGTTCTATGCCACCACGCCCCAGGCCCTGCTCGACCGGGCGGCATGGATCTCCAAGACGGTCGACGGCAAGATCGGCGACTGGATCGGACACCTGCCGCGTGCGCGCTTCGGTGTCATACCGGTCCCGGACGCGATCGCGCCCTATTACACCTCGGGGCGGGGAGGGCCGGGCGTCTATCTGGTCAATACCTACGATCTGAAATCGCGCCCCTTGTTCCAGCTGACGGCCCTGACCCTGCACGAGAGCGCGCCGGGACATGCCTTCCAGATGCCGCTGGCGCTCGAAAACACGTCCCTGCCGGAGTTCCGCCAGAAGACCTATATCTCGGCCTATGGCGAGGGCTGGGCGCTGTATTGCGAACGCCTGGGCCTTGAGATGGGGATGTACGAGACGCCCTACGACCGCTTCGGATATCTCAGCTACCAGATGTGGCGGGCGTCACGCCTAGTCGTCGATACGGGGATCCATGCCAAGCGGTGGACGCGCGAACAGGCCCAGGCCTTCCTGCGGGACAATACGGCCCTGTCGGAGCACGAGATCGAAACGGAGGTCGACCGTTATATCTCGTGGCCGGGCCAGGCGCTGAGCTATTATCTCGGCGAAATGGCGATCGTCGATGCCCGGCAGAAGGCCGAAAAGGAACTGGGCCCGAAGTTCAATATCCGCGCCTTCCACGATACCGTGCTGGAACTCGGCAGCGTGCCACTTCCGGTACTGACGGCGCATATAGACGCCTTTATCGCCAAGGGCGGTGTCGGGCCCTATCCCGAGGAAGAAAAATAATCAGCGCTTCTGGGAGGTATGGCGGAAGCGCAGGACCTGGATATTATCGCCGACAATACGGTAGGTGACGACGAAATAGGTCCGATTGATGGTCAGATCGCGCGTGCCCGGCGTCTTGCCTGGCCGCCCGAGATAAGGGTGCCGCACCAGACGATCGGTTTGACGCTCGATTTCGTCGAACTGAGCCAGCGCCGAGTCAAGGCTCTGGCGGGCGATGAACTCGAGGGCGGTGTCGCGGGCCTGTTCAGCCGTATCCACCCAGAAGACACGACTCATTCAGCCGCTTCATCGTTCCGGGCAGCGTCCCTGTCCTCGATACGCGCGATCAGCGAAGCGCGCTGGATGCGCATCCGTTCCTTGACCTCTGCGTGGGTCAGCCATTTGGTGCTGGGGTCGTCAGCTTCACGCAGCGCCTGTTCGGTGTCGGCGCGGAACCATTTGTCATAATCACGCGCTTCCTGCTGCTTTTTGACAAAATCCCGGATAAATTCGCGCACGATCTGCGATGCCGGACGATGGGCTGCTTCGGCTTCGGACATGAAGGCATCGCGCAGCTCGGTTTCAAGCTTGAACGTAAATACGGCTTCCTTGGGCATGGCGGCGCCTCATACTGAAAAGGTACTAACCTTTTATAGTCGATATATGTACGAATTTCAAGCTATCACCTATTATCGCAATATTTGACATTTATTGACATCAGCGGGATAGTCGATAGTCAGAATGGAGATCTCCCATGGGCGCCAGCCTCCACGTCAGTCTGCCCGACGCCATGCGTCGTTATGTCGACAGCATCGCCGACGGCACCTCGCTTTATGCCACGCCGAGCGAATATGTTCGTGAACTTATCCGGCGGGACATGGAGAAGATGGAAGTCTATCAAGCTCTTCTGCAAGGGCTGGATCAGGCTGAACGCGGCGAATTTGTTGCCGACACATTCATGGATGACCTTCTGGAAGATCTCCGGACAAAAGACGATTGATTCCAGTGGGTCGTTTTCATATTACGTCCCTGGCTGCGGAACATCTGCGCCAGATTGCCGACGATAGCCGACAAAGATGGGGCAAATTGCGCGCCATCTCGTATGTCTCAGATTTGCGATCCGGATTCCTGCATATTGCCGATCGGCACGGCAGTCTGCCAAAGCGCACGCGATTGACAGGCAGTTTGAAGTTATCTTTGTACCGCGTCGGCAGTCACTACATTGCCTACACCGTCCTGACGGAGAGCGATGTGGCGATCACCGTCGTACTGCACGAACGTATGGACGTGTCCACACGTCTGCAAGATCTACACGCACACACCGCCAAACAGGTGGGTGATATTCGCGCGCGGCTGCTGCGATCGCAGTTCAAGCCAGATTAAGTGCGCCAAGCCTTTTCGATCCGTCGCAGCTTACGCGCCGAAATGGCCGGCTGTGTATCGATCACCTTGATCGTCGCGCTCACATCCAGCCCCGCCAGCAGGGCCTCCAACGCGTCGCGCGCATTTCCAGCTGCTTCCGTCGGCGTGACGCTTAACTCCAGTTGGCTCTCACCGGTTTGGACCAGCCGAAAATCGCTGATCCGGCGGTCGCTGTCGACAATGGCGTTGCGCAGGATATCCGGCGTCAGGGTGTGTGATCCCCCGATAGTGATCAGATCATCGCAGCGTCCTTCGATCGCCTCGACCGCCTGCAGGGGCGAGCCGCACGGACACGCTCGCGCCGACAACCGCAAAAGGTCGTTCATGCGATAACGGCACATGGCCTGGGTCCGCCGGGTAAAATCGGTGATGACCGGCGCCTTCAAGTCGCTGCCCGCCACGTCCTCCCATTCGAACAGGACGGCGTCTTCGCACAGGTGCAAGGTGCCGTGTTCGCAGGCCACGCCCAGCAGCCCTTCGGTCGCCATATAGATTTCCCGCACACCGACGCCGAACCGTGTTTCGATCACCCGGCGATCCAGTGTGTCCAGCACTTCGGCGCCCGAAAATATACGCTTCAAGGCCGGTACGCGGTCGCGTTCCGCCAAGGCGCGCAGGACCTTGGGCGGGCCGATCACCGTGTCCGGCCCATAGTCACACACCGCCGGCAGTATAGCGTCCAGTCCGTCGTGCAGGTCGAAGAATTTCAGCTCCAGGCCCGGCAGCCTGGCGGCCCTGTACAGGGCCGAGTTCAGCGGCAGGATCAGGGCGATCCGCGCCGTCTCAAAGGGAAAGCGGGGCAGGGCCTTGGCCAACAGCACGCCCAGCCATTCATAGCGCTCGGCATCGGATACGACATAGAGGCCGCGATTACCCGACGTGCCGGTGCTGGCGCCAACAAAATAGCCGGGACGTTGTGGTGCACGGCCTTCGAACATGGCCCAACCTTCCTGCGCCGTCAGGCCTATGGCGTTGTAGTCCTCAAACGCCGACATCAGCCGTCCCTTATCAAGCAAGGGCTGGGCGGGTAGAAAATTTATTTTATAATTCCGGAAATATGGTATTTTTTGCCGCGTATCTTTCTGCCACCGCCTGAGACGTGTTTCCTGCCAGGCGGCAATATCGGCCCGTGTACGCAGGGTCCGCGCCAGGCGCCGCGTGCGCAAAAACGCCGACAGGGCTCTAAACTGCGGGATCATGACAGAAGACAATCTCGTAACCGGTCATGCCGCGCAGGGTGGCCAGCGAGGCCTGCATGGCGGTTTCATCGTGATAAACCAGCCGCGCGGGTCCGCTCGGCGGCCTGTCTTCAGCGACGGCGCGGCTTAGCCACTGGGCGTCGGCAGCATAGACGAGCCTGTGCTCCGGCCACACCACGCCGGTATGACCCACGGCATGGCCGGGCAGGTCGAGACTGAGCATGGAGCCATCGCCGAAGACATCATGCGTCATCGGGATCAAACGCGTTTCGAAATCGGCCGGCAGCAGTTCGGTAAAAACACCGTGACGCAGCTGCTGGAATCGCGACTGGCGTTTTACCTCCGGCCAACCGGAGGCGATAAACCGGGCATTGGGGAACCGTTTCAATCCGCTGATATGGTCGGCGTGGAAGTGGGTAATGAAAACATATCGTACATCGTCGGCCGAAAAGCCCAACCGCGCCAGGACGGTCTCCGGCTGTTCCGCCAGTACAGGCCGGATCGCCGCGGCATAGGCCCACAACACAAGGCTGCGCCGGCCGGCCGTCACTTCCGGGCCGTAGCCTGTATCGATCAGCACAGGGCCATGCACCGGATGCACCCACACACCGTAGCGCACGCCCAGCTGCACGGATCGCCACGATCCGCCCCTGAGCACCAGACGTTCCGGGACGGCCAAGAGGGCGCTGTTGGCAAAGATGGGTCTCATGAAAAGGCACGCCGCAAGCCTTCGGCGAACGACACTTTTGGCGCATAGCCCAGGTCGCGCGCCGCTGCGCCGATATCCAGGGTCTGGCTATAGGCCATGACGCCGACACTGTAGGCGGTGAACAGCGGTTCCGGCCGCCCGGGTGTCAGGCCGGCGACGAGTTCGGCGCTGCGGGCGGCGAACATGGCCAGGCCTGTCGGTATGCCGGTAAACCGAGGTTCGAAACCGGCGCCCTGGCAGGCCTGTACGATGATCGATTTGAGGCTGATCGCTTCGCCGCCGGAAATGTTGTAGGTCCGCCTGTGCACCGTGTCCGGGGCGTCCAGGGCCGCCGTGACCGCCGCCACGGCATCGTCGACATGGGTCAGGTCGGTCACGGCTTCGCCATGGTTGATCAGGGGCAGGGCACCGTTGCGTGCTGCCCGGATGAGGCGCGGCAAGAGGGCGGTGTCACCCCGGCCATACAGGCCGCGCGGTCGCAGGATCACCGTTTCCGGATAGGCGCGAACCAGGATCTCGGCGGCGCATTTCGATGCCGCATAGGCATTGACCGGCGGGGGCAGGGGATCGCTTTCCTTCTGGCCCAACTGATCGCGAAAGCGAAAGGCGACGGTTGGTGAACTGATAAAGACGAATCGGCGCACATTCATCCGGCCGGCCATGTCGAGGGCATGACGTGTCCCCGTGACATTGGCGGCTTCGAAATCGCGGCGCCGGCCCCAGTTCGACGACAAAGCGGCCGCATGGACAAAGGCGTCCGCCTGCGCGACCGGTGGCCGGGCGTCCCGGCTCAGGTCGATGGCATGAAAAACAATCCCGTCGGCCGTCAGGTCGGCACCGCGCGTGGCATCGCGGCCAAGACCCACCACCTCATGGCCCAGCGCCTTCAGATGACGGCACAGATGCGAACCCAGAAAGCCGGTCGCCCCGCTAACGACAACTTTCATAGTATGAGCGCCATGCCACCCAGTGAAACGCCGGCAGACGTGCCGAGGATCAAGGCCCTGGTCCCGGCCAGGGCGCGTTGCGCCTGGCGGGCGTGATGCAGGGCGGTGGGAATCGAAGCCGCGATCTGGTTGCCATGGTCACGCACGATATTGACCACCTTTTCAGCGGCGAAGCCGCAACGTCGCGCCAGGTGCGCCAGGGCGCCGGGACTGGCCTGGTGGGGAATGATCAGGTCGACCTCATCGCGCTGCCAGCCGGCGTCGTCCAGCAACCGGTCGAGAAAAGGCTCGAAATGCCGCGCCGTCAGGCGATACAACGCCTCGCCATCCATATGAAACAGGCTGTGGCGATCGAAAGCCTCGCGATCCTTGTGGTAGTCAAAGCGCGTTCCGCCTGAACCCAGGGTGCAGGCCTCATAGGCCGACGGATAGGTCTCCATACGCGAGGCCAGCATCCGCATCTCGCCGTCGCCCGAAATGACGACCGCCGCGGCGCCATCACCGAACAGGGCTGCGGTCGCCGGCGCCTGCGCCCACGGCAGGCCGCGTGATGCGACCTCAGAGGCGACGACCAGCGCCTTTTGGTGCGGCGCCAGCATCCGGCGTGCGACGTCCAGTGCGGTCATGAAGCTGAGGCAGGTCGCGTTGATATCGAAGGCCATGCAGGCGCCGTCAGCGATGCCCAGCCTGTATTGCAGCAACGGCGCGGTCGAAGGGATCGACTGATACGGAACCGCAGCGGCAAACAGTAGGACGTCGATCTCGGCTGGATCGGTCCGGGCTTCGACCAGGGCTTGGCGGGCGGCGTCGAGCGCCAGATCGACCTGGTCCTCTTCGTCGCAGACATAGCGCTGTTCGACGCCGCTATGGCGAAAGGTCCAGCCGGGTGTCTTGCCCAGGCGCAGATCTATAGCATCTGATGTCAGGCAATGGCGCGGCAGAGCGGCGCCACTGCCGAGAATATGCAGGGAGAAGGGTGTGGTGGGCACGGTCCGACCTTTTACAAACAGCGCACCGCCGGCACGTTCACCACACGTGCAGGCGCATATCCTGCGCAGCGACAGTTCAACCAGCCCCGGTTGGATCTACGGTATCATGAAGGTAGGCCGCCGCGAAGGGGAAAGTTGAATTCGGCCGGCGCTCGGCGGAGTTCAAGCGTTTCGACCATGGAATTTTTAACACGAACGGCACGAGCGAGTGCGCGCCGCCCGCTGTTGATATAGACTTGACCACGGATAAGGCACGGATCGGTTGTAAAGACGCAACCGACACGGACAAACACGGATGTCAAAGCCGTCCAATGCCGGCGCGAAATGGAAAGTTTGAAGCGCTCTGCGCTTCGACTAGAGCGCAATCCGATAAAGTGGATGCCACTTTTCGGTTAAATTGCGCGACAAAGCAAAAAGTTAGAGCGAAATGACGATTCTACCTAAAGTCATTTCGCTCTAAAGATTCTTACGGAATTTTATGTCGAGCATTTTTCATCCGCGTTTATCCGTGTCCGCGTAGCGGTATCCGAGCCTCATCCGTGTTCAAATCTTTTCTTTCGCTTAAAATTCTGCGGACGAAGACGAGCGTCAACGAGCGTCGGCCAAAATCTACCTCAAACTCTGATCGTTCCCCAAGGCGCGATACAAGGCCACAAGGTTCGACGCCTTGACCGCGCGCAGATCGATCAGCGACTGTTCCGCGTCAAATGCCGTGCGCTGGGCGTCCAGCAGGGTCAGGTAGCTGTCGACGCCATTGTCATACCGTGCCTGGGACAGGCGCAGACTGGTTCGTGCCGCATCGGTCGCCTTGGCCTGTGCATCCATCCGTTCGTCGATCCGCGCCCGCACCGCCAGGGCCTGGTTAACGTCGTTGAAAGCCGATTGAATGGCCTTTTCGTATTGCGCCACGGCGATATCGCGCGAAACCCTGGCGCCGCGCAACCGCAGCACATTGGCGCCGCCTTCGAAGATCGGTACCGAAATATGCGCCCCGTAGCTCCACCCGCCATTGGCCGAATCGAACAGGCTGCCCAGGTCGCTCGATGCCTGGCCCGCTGAACCGGTCAGGGAGATCGATGGGAAGAAGGCCGCCTGAGCGGCGCCGATATTGGCATTGGCGCCCTTCAGGTCGTGTTCGGCCGCGAGTACGTCCGGCCGGGCCAGCAGCACATCCGACGGCAGGCCGACCGGCAGGTCTTCGGCCACAACATCGTCGTCAAGACCCGTCGGCAAAAGACCCTCGGGCACAGTGGCACCGGCCAGCAGGGTCAGGGCCGATCTGTCCTGATCGATGGCGGTTTCCAGTGCCAGGACGCCGGCATGCGCCTGTTCGACCAGGGTTTGTTGCTGGCTCAGGGCCAGGTCATCGAGCACACCGATCCGCGCCCGACCCTGGGCAATCTCGAACGCCTCCTGACGCGTCTTGTAGGTGTCCTGCGCGAGGACCAGGGCGTCACGGTCGGCAGCGAGATTAATCCAGGCATCAGCCACGGCGGCGATCAGCGCTATCTCGACTGAATCGCGATTGGCCTCGCTGGCGAAGAAATCTTCCTTGGCGGCATTCTTCAGCGACCGCACGCGGCCGAACAGATCCACTTCCCACGACAGGCCGAGGTCGGCCGAATAGGACTCGGCATCACCGGTCGTGTTGTCGTGGCTCTTCGTACCCGAACCGGAACCGTCTGCCGACGGCAGCAGGCCGGCGCGTGCAATGCCGTAGCTCGCGCGCACCTGGGCCACATTCAGCGCGGCCACCCTCAGGTCACGATTATTGTCCAGCGCCAGTTGGATGGTCTGCTGAAGGGTGGAATCGAGGAACAGGTCGCGCCACGATACCTTTGCTGCGGCGGGTGCCGGCGCTGTGACCGGCCATTCGGTTGCCACGGGCAAGGCCGGGCGGTCATAATGGGGCGCCAGGGTGCAGGCCGACAAACCCAGAAGACTCAAGACAATCAGCTTCTTCATGGTCTGGCTCCCCTGCGGGCTTCGCGTTCGGCAATATCCTGCGGCAGGTTGTCATGGCGGAACAACCGTTGCACCAGCACGAAGAACAGCGGCACGAAGAAGATGGCGAGGAAGGTTGCCGACAAGACCCCGCCGATCAGCCCCGTGCCGATGGCGTGTTGCGACGCGGACCCGGCCGAATTGGCCAGGGCCAGGGGCATGATGCCGAAGGTAAAGGCCAGCGACGTCATGATGATCGGCCGCAAGCGAATGCGCACCGCTTCCAGAGTCGCCGCCACAAGGGTCCGCCCTTCCTCGTGCAGGGTCTTGGCGAATTCGACGATCAGGATGGCATTTTTGGCCGACAGCCCCATGGTGGCCAACAGTCCGACCTGGAAATAGATGTCGTTGTTCAGCCCGCGCAGCCAGGTGCCGACCAGCGCGCCCAGAATGCCCAGCGGTACAACCAGGATGACGGCGAGCGGGATAGACCAGCTTTCATACAGGGCCGCCAGCAACAGGAACACGACCAGCAGCGACAGGGCGTACAAGGCGGGCGCTTGCTGGCCTGACTCCTTTTCCTGAAGTGACAGGCCCGACCATTCGAAGCCAATCCCCTCGGGCAGCTCACCCACCATGGTCTCGACGGCCTTCATCGCCTGGCCATTCGACTGGCCCTTGGCGGCCTGACCCTGGATTTCCATGGCCGGCGCGCCGTTATAGCGCTGCAACTGCGGCGGACCGAACGTCCAGTGTGACTGGCCGACCGACGAAAACGGCACCATTTCGCCGGCATTGTTGCGCAGGTACCAGCGATTGATATCCTGGGGCTGGCTGCGGAACTGGGCGTCGCCCTGGACATAGACGCGCTTGATCCGGCCGCGGTCGATGAAATCGTTGACATAGGAACCGCCCAGCGCCGTGCCCAGCAGGGCATTGATATCGGTAATCGCCACGCCCATGCTGCTGGCGCGGGCGTTGTCGATGTCGATCTGCAATTGCGGCATGTCGTCCTGGCCGGCCGAGCGGACATTGGCCAGCGTCGGGTTCTTTGCCGCTGCGGCCAGCAACTGGTCGCGTGCGTCGCTCATCGCCTGGTGTCCGACGCCGCCGACGTCTTTCAGCTGCAGGTCGAAGCCGGACGAATTGCCCAATTCGCGCACCGGCGGGGGAATGACCGGGTTGATCCGCGAATTGGGTATTTTCGCAAACGCCTTGTTGGCCCGCTCGACCAGGGCGAAGACCTTCATGTCCTCGCTCTTGCGGTATTTGAATTCCTTCATGCGCACGAAGGCCATACCCTGATTGGTGCCGGAGCCGGAATTGCCGAAGCCTGTGACGGTGAACACATAGTCGACCGACGGGTCCTTTTCATAAAAGGCGCGCACCTTGTCCAGCGTGGCGAGGGTCTTGGGTGTGGTCGACCCGACCGGCAGCTGGACCTGGGTCATCAGGAAACCCTGGTCCTCGTCGGGCAGGAACGAGGTCGGCAGTGTCAGGGCCAGACCCGCCACGGCGGTAATGATGCCGGCATAGATGCAGAGGAACAGGCCGGGGACCTTCAATATGCCCTTGACCGCACTCTGGTAGCGGTGGCTGAAGACCTGAAAGCCGCGATTGAAGCCCGACAGCGGCCCCTTGACCTTGACGTCGGGATCGTCCTCGCCAGTGGGGGCACCCTCGTTGGCTTTCGGTGGCCGCAGCAGGGTGGCGCACAGCGGCGGGGTCAGGATCAGGGCGACCACGACCGACAGGGCCATGGCCGAGACCAGGGTGACCGAAAACTGGCGATAGATGATGCCCTGGGTGCCGCCGAAAAAAGCCATGGGCACGAACATGGCAGCCAGAACCGAGGCGACGCCTATCAGCGCGCCGGTAATTTCGTCCATCGACTTGCGGGTGGCTTCCAGGGGCGACAGGCCTTCTTCGTGCATGACGCGTTCGACGTTTTCGACGACGACAATGGCGTCATCGACCAGCAGCCCGATGGCAAGGACCAGGCCGAACATGGTCAGGGTATTGATGCTGTAACCGAAGACGGCCAGCACGCCGAACGTACCCAATAAGACCACGGGCACGGCGATGGTCGGGATCAGGGTCGCACGCCAGTTCTGCAGGAACAGGAACATGACGGCAAAGACCAGAACAACGGCTTCGATCAGGGTCTTGACCACGTCTTCGATAGCAATCTTGACGAATTGCGTCGAGTCATTGGGAATGGCGTATTTGACGCCCGCCGGGAAGGACGGCTTCAGTTCCTCGACCTTGGCCTTGACCGCGTCGGCGGTCTTCAGGGCATTGGCGCCGGTGGCGAGGTTGATCTGGATACCTGTGGCGATCTTGCCGTTCAGGCGGGCGATATTGCCGTAGTTCTGCGGCCCCAGCTCGACCCGTGCCACATCCTTCAGCTGGACGGGCGTTCCGGCCGGGTTGTTCTTGACGATGATCGCCTCGAACTGCGGCACGGTCTGTAATTGCGACTGGGCGGTGATGGTGGCGCTCAATGCCGCGTCGGGAGTCGCCGGATCGGCGGCCAGTGAGCCTGCGGAGACCACGGCGTTCTGTGCCCGTGTGGCGGCGGTGACATCGGCGGGCGTCAGGTTGTAACCGGCCAGCTTATCGGCATCCAGCCATATGCGCATGGCGTATTGTGAACCGAAGATGCGCGTGTCGCCGACGCCGTCGATGCGGCTGATATCGTCGTTCATATGCGACGCGATCCAGTCGGCCAGGTCGGCATTGGTCAGCGAGCCGTCTTCGGTGTACAGGGCCACCGCCATCAGGGTCGAGCCCCCGGCCTTGTTGACGCGCAGCCCCTGGGACTGCACGTCCTGAGGCAGGCGGCGGACGACCGACTGGGCCTGGTTCTGCACCTGGACCTGGGCGAAATCGGGGTCGGTGCCGGCTTCGAAGACCAGGGTAACATTGCTGCCACCGGCCGACGAATTGGACGTCATGTATTTCAGCTTGTCGAGGCCCGTCATGCCTTGCTCGATGACCTGGGTCACCGAATCCTCGACGACCTTGGCCGAGGCGCCGGGATAATTGGCCGACACTGTGACCTGCGGCAGGGCTATGCGCGGATATTGTTCGATCGGCAGCGTGAAAATAGCCAGGGCGCCGGCCAGCATAATGACGATGGCGATGACCCAGGCGAAGATCGGCCGGTCGATAAAAAAGCGAGACAACATGACTTACCGGCCCGGTGCTGGACTGGACGAGGGTTCGGCACCGTTGGCGGGTTGCACGGCATGCGCCTTGATATCGCCCTCGGGTTTCAGCCGCATGGCGCCTTCGACAATGACCTTGTCGCCGGCCTGCAAGCCCGCACTGACCTGCCAGTTCGGACCGATCATCTGGCCCAGCACGATCTTGCGGCTGTGCGCCTTGTTGTCATCGCCGGCGACCAGCACGCTGGCCCCGCCCTTGGGATCAAGGATAACCGCGCCCTGCGGCACCAGGACGGCTTGCGCCACTGTCCCCGTGACGATCCGCGCGCGGACATACATGCCCGGCAGCAACAGGCCATCAGGGTTGTTGAAAACCGCGCGCAAGGTCACGGCGCCGGTCGACGGATTGACCGAGACATCGGAAAACTGCAACCGGCCAGTCTGGCTGTAGACCGAACCGTCGTCCAGGGTGAGTTGGACGTCGGCCTGATCGACGGCGCCGACCTGACCGCTGCTGACCGCCTTTTTCAGCTTAAGCACATCGCCGGAAGACTGGACGATATCGACATAGATTTTCGACGTGTCCTGGACGACCGCCAGCGGATCGGCCTGGTTGGCGGTGACCAGGGCGCCCGGCGTCACCGATGACTTGCCGATACGGCCGGAAATGGGGGAGGCGACTTTTGTGTAGTTGAGCGCGATATGTGCCTGTTCGACGGCGGCTCTTTGCAGCGCCACACTCGCCTGGGCCTGTTTCAGCGCGGTCTGGGCATCGTCGTAATCCTGCTGGCTGATGGCCTTGATGGTGATCAACTGCTGGGCGCGTTCGGCCTTGGTCTGGGTGGCGGCAAGGGTGGCCTCGGCCTGCTGCTGGTTGGCCAGGGCGGAATTGTAACTGGCCTGGTAGGTTGCCGGATCAATCTGGTACAGGGATTGGCCGGCGCTGACCAAGGCGCCTTCGGTGAACTGGCGCGCCTTGACGATACCGCCGACCTGGGGGCGCACCTCGGAGACCAGCCAGGCCGAGGTTCGTCCGGACAGGTCCTGGGTCAGGTTGATCGGCTGAGTGGTCACCACGACATAGCCGACATTGGCCGGGCCACCCTTGCCCTTCATGGCGCCGTCATCCTTCTTGGCGCAGGCCGTCACGCACAGGACGGCCATACTCAGGACACTTAGGGCGAGGATGGGCAACAGGCGGAAAACGGCTTTGTACATACGGGGGCCTCGGTCAGTCCTCTGGCTAAACGCTGCAGTGCGGAAATTCCGGCGGACCCAATCAGAGGAAATGCCGAAATTGCCTGGCGCCACGTCGAAAACCGCGGTTCTAGACTTCAGGTGTTACAGTTATGCGACATTGTCTAGCGAGGCGGGTTTGTTGTCGCAATTGGAAACCACTTCACGGTGATTAAATTGTCTTCATGTGGGTAGCGTGCGCCGCAGTGCCGCAGCCGGTATACGTATTCATCACCCGGCCGCGAAAAAGTCCTGTAAACATGCCTTAAGGCGCACGCACTCCACATAATAACAATGGAAACAAAGTCTTGCGCTCTTGAGAAACCGCGTCACGGCACCACAACAGACGGCTGCACTTAAGTCAGCCGCACGCGATACTCGGGGAGTGATAAGGATGCACAGGTCGTTTTTCGTCGCCATGGCGACGGTTTTGGCATTGGTCGTTTCCGCCTGTGGCGGCGGGGGAGGCGGTGGCAGTTCCGGCGGAGGGGGCGGGGGGGCGTCCTCCAGTTCCAGCAGTTCGGTCCTGGCGATCACCGTCCACTATAAGCGTGTGGCGGGCGACTATACCGGCTGGGGGCTGCATCTGTGGAACGACACAAGCGGTACTCCGGCCATTGCGACCGGCACGGCGACGGCCTGGACCAGCCCGCGCGCCTTTGACAGCGTAACCGGCGGCTGGGCTGTGGCGACCGTTCCGCTGGCCAACGACAATGCCAATCTTAACTTCATCGTCCATGCGGGCGACGCCAAGAGCCCGATGCTGGACCTGAAGGTCAATCCCTCGACCTTTGGTCACGATGTCTGGGTGATCCAGGATACGAGCATGCTGTATGCCAATCAGGCCGACGGCGATGCCGCGGCCGGCCGTGTCGGCCACCAGGCCGATACACTCAACCTGGCCAATATTTCGGTCAGCTCGACGGCCAGCGCCTTGCCGGCACATTGGAACGAACGTGCCCAGTTTATGGAAATCTTCGTCCGCTCGTACAAGGACAGCAATGGCGACGGCAAGGGCGACCTGCGCGGCCTGATCGGCCAGCTCGATTATCTCAAGTCACTGGGCGTTACCGGCCTGTGGCTGATGCCGGTTTACCAGAGCCAGGATCATGATCATGGCTACGCCGTCACGGACTATCGCGCCATCGAGGCCGACTATGGCACCATGGCCGATTTCGACGACCTGATTACCCAGGCCCATGCCCGCGGTATCGGCATCGTCCTCGACTATGTCATGAACCATTCGGCCGCCCAGAACCCGCTCTTCCTCGATGCGGTCAGCGCCACCGGCAATTCGCGTCGCACCTGGTATGAATTCCAGGCGTCGAATCTCGGCTGGACGGGCTTCGGTGGCGGACCCTCCTGGCGCATTGCCGAAAGCGGTTGGTACTACAGCCTGTTCTCGGCTGACATGCCGGACTTCAACCTGGCCAATCCCGACGTCATCGCCTACCACATGGACAATCTGCGCTTCTGGCTCAATCGCGGCGTCGACGGCTTCCGTTTCGACGCGGCTGAGACCTTTATCGAGACCGGGGCCGGCGCCTGGTACAACCAGCCGCAGAACCATCCGATCCTGCTTCAGGCGCAAAACGTCATCAATGGCTATAATAATCGCTACATGGTGTGTGAAGCCCCGGATCATCAGTCGGACTACGCTGCAACGACGTCGTGCGGCCATGCCTTCGCCTTCTGGGTCGGCGGCGACGTCAAGACAACGGCGACCAGTGGCACCCTGGCCTCGGGCCTGGCCACCTATTTGTCGGCTGCCGACCGGATGCGCCGGCCGCTGTTTCTGTCGAACCACGACTCGTTTGCCGGTAACCGTCCGATCGGCGATCTGTCCGGTCACGGTGAAGGCGACTATCGCGTAGCGGCCGCCGTCGAGGTCCTGGGATCGGACACGCCCTTCGCCTATTATGGCGAGGAGACCGGCATGGCTAACAATGCCGAAGGCGGTGATGGCGGTGTACGTTCCCCCATGAGTTGGACGGGTGCGGCCAATGCCGGCTTCTCGACGATTTCGCCCTATCGGACCCTGTCGACCAACTACACCACGCACAATGTCCTCGCCCAGGACGGTGTGTCGGGTTCGTTGCAGGGCTGGTATAAATCGCTTTATGCCTTGCGATCGGCCTATCCAGTACTGCAATCGGGCGCCCTGACCTTGCTTTCGGCCCCGGGCGACGCGCATGTCACCTTCCTGCGCAGCTTGGGCGGGCAAAGGGCGGTCGTGGTGATCAACCTGCAAACCGCTACCCAGTCGATCACGGTCGACACAGGTCTGACAGCCACGTTTTTTGGCGATATCTACCCAACTATCGGGGGATCACACACCAGCAATGCATCGGGCAAGGTCACCGTGTCTGTTCCGGCGCAGAGTGTACTGGTTTTCGCCACGCCTTGACGCCCGAGAAGCGCGGAAGTCCTGTTTCCTTCCTCCCTGCGCCCCTGCGCAAGGAGGGAGGGCATGCTGCGGCTCAACCTGCCAAAATTCCCTTGGCTAAAATTCCCTTGTGACGTGCGTCCAAACGCAAAAATATCCTTGCGACACAAATTGTTGCAATATTTATGTTGCACCTGCACACCATTATCGGATTTGTTAGACCATCATTTTTAGAGACGGTCGGCGGTATTTATGAAGATCACGATGATTGGTTCGGGTTATGTGGGTTTGGTATCGGGCGTCTGCTTTGCCGAATACGGTCATGACGTGGTGTGCATGGACAAGGATCTTGGCAAGATCGAAGGTCTGAAGAACGGCAAGATCCCGATCTTTGAACCCGGCCTTGAAGAAATGGTGCGTGACAATGTCAAGGCGGGCCGCCTGACCTTTTCGACCGACATGGCGGACTGCGTGGGTGACTGCGAAGTGGTGTTCATCGGGGTGGGTACGCCGACCAACAAGGAAACCGGCCATGCCGACCTGAAATACGTCTATGCGGTGGCGAAGGAGATTGCGGCCCACGTGAAAGGCTTCACCGTGGTGGTGACCAAGTCGACCGTGCCTGTGGGCACAGGCGACGAGGTCGAGAAGATCATTCGCGAAGCCAATCCTGCCGCCGATGTCGCGGTCGTCTCCAATCCGGAATTTCTGCGCGAAGGGGCGGCGATCAAGGACTTCATGATCCCCAACCGGATCGTGGTGGGTATCGAAGACGAGCGCGCCCGTCCGGTGATGACGGAGGTTTATCGTCCGCTGTTCATCAACCAGTCGCCGCTGATGATCACCACACGCCGCACGTCTGAGCTGATCAAATATGCCGCCAATGCCTTCCTGGCGATGAAGATCACCTATATCAACGAGATGGCGGATCTGTGCGAAGTGGTGGGCGCCGACGTCCAGGAAGTGGCGCGCGGCATCGGCCTCGACAACCGTATTGGGACCAAGTTCCTGCACGCCGGCCCGGGCTATGGTGGTTCGTGCTTCCCGAAGGACACCCTGGCCCTGGTCAAGACGGCGCAGGACTTCGACGCCCCGACGCGGCTGATCGAGGCGACGGTGGAGATCAACGAGAGCCGCAAGGCGAAGATGGCGCAGAAGGTTGTCAAGGCGATCGGCGGCAGCGCCGCCGGCAAGACGATCGCCGTGCTGGGCCTGACCTTCAAGCCCGAGACGGACGACATGCGCGACTCACCGGCGATCACCATTGTCGAGGAACTGGTCAGGGCCGGCGCCACGGTGCGTGGTTACGATCCGGAGGGCATGGAGAATGCGAAACAGGTCCTGCCGCCGATTACCTATTGCGATGGTCCTTACGCCGCGGCCGAAGGCGCCGACGCGGTCGTCATCGTCACCGAATGGAACGAGTTCCGTGCGCTTGACCTGAAGCGGATCAAGGCGGCGGTCAAGGCCCCTGTGCTGGTCGACCTGCGCAACATCTATCGCAAGGAAGAGGTCGCCCG
>NZ_JBFUDU010000025.1:0-27655 GCF_056404555.1 Asticcacaulis sp. P2_C5 | reverse complement strand
CCTTCACGCCTTCCGAGATCGAGACACTCAAAGCCCTTCAGCCAAAACTGGAAGGCAAAACAAAACTGCAGAAAAATCCCCACCCCGTAAAATCCATGGCCTGGGCAGCTTGGACGATCGCAAAGCTAGGTGGATGGGATGGATATCCAAAATCAAAACCGCCCGGCCCGATTACCTTCAGGCACGGACTGCAATTCTTCAAATCCATCGCATTGGGCCGAGAACTCCGAGATGTGTGAATCGCCTAGCATCAAGGCAAGCTGGCAGCGCCTCAGCGTACCCACGAGAGGCGAGAATATGGGTATCTGGTAGCGCACGCGTGCTTTCTATGTCGCAAATCGTTCAAGGTTTGCGCTGGATATTTCAAACCCAGAATAGCGCCTTGCCCGCAGTGTCATTCTCCTCTGGCCTGGATGGGGCGTACATTCAAGGCGCCCAACACAACCGACATCAAACAATGGAAAAAAGTGGAAATTCTGTGGAATTCCGGGGTTCTATTTCATAGCTATCGACGCGGAAAGCCTCTTCCAGAAACGCTTGGAGACGTCCAGTTTTTTCTCAATCGCCTGGCAACAGAACGAACGGTGCGTTTTCGCGTCAGGAATACCTTATAATGCGCCTCCAAGATTTGCGGTCGGATATCGTGACACATCTCAGTTGCAAGGCTGTTCCCATCTGACGGAAAGCAAGATATTTGGCCACGGATGACACTGATGCCGCGCAAGCACGGCTGCACGGATTTCATGGCAATTTCCACGGCATGTGACGGCCAAGCTAAGAATGCGCCTGCGGCACCGATAAAGAATGATCCCGGGATCGCTGCGGCGAACGCTGGCTATCCGTGTAGGCCGCGTAGCGGACATCCGTGTCATCCGTGGTCCAAGCCCTGCAGTCCCCTCGCCCGGTACCGGCGCTTCATGACGCGCGACCTAAAGCTGGGCGTCCGCGGCCTGCTCGACGCGGATCGTCTTATCGATACGCCCGGCACCATGAGGTAGCTCCGCTGAAGGGTAGTAGTATGATACATTGAACGCCGCGATCTCGCCTCCCGCTTTTCCGGGCACGGCCCAGGTCGAGAACCGTGAGATATCGTCGCTCGCCAGCGGCGACTTGGCAAAATCGAACAATATCAGCAGGACTGCCCCGTCAGGACGTAGCAGATTCCCGACCCCTGTCGAACTCAGCGACGAAATGCGGGATGGCTCGATGCGTTTCTTGCCCTTCTTTCGAACGACCAATTCGATAGCGATATTGCCGATCAGGAAATCCAATTCGCCCTTGTCGAGCAGCGAGGCCAACACCTTGTCCTGCGGATCCGGAAGGGCGGACTGCCCGAAATAACCAAGCAAAAAGGTCCGGGCGATGGGTAGAAGTTTACGCTCACTATAGCCGCCAAGGCCTAGCAAATTGCCGGCATCGCGCCTCTGAAGCGCCACATACAACTGGTCGAACGCGTTGCGTATGTGTTCGATTGTTACGCTCAAAACTGTCCTCAATCCCGTCAACGGTCACCAGGTGAGATTACAGTGTAGCGGCAATGTGCTGAATTTCGATGAACAGTCCATCTCATACGCCAGTCCTGCCTTCACCCGCTCCCAACGTACGCAACTATCTGTTCATTGCGCTGGCGCATCCTCGATCGTCCAAATATAGATGAATTTCTTCTTGGCACCCGGCTGGTCATTACCGCGAATGCTAACCTTTGCCTGGCTTTCGAAGGTGCGGATCATGGGGTAAGAATTTCGGTGAACAGCGTATCAATTGCAAGACTGTTCACTTCCCAAAGAGAAGTAAGACCTTAACCACGGATGTCACAGATGCCGCGCAAGCGCGGCTACACCGATTTCATGGCAATTTCCTCGGCGCGTGATGGCCAGGCTAAGAATGCGCCTGCGGCGCGGATAAAGAATGATCTCGGGATCGGAGCGGCGAACGCTGGCTATCCGTGTAGGCCGCGCAGCGGGCATCCGTGTCATCCGTGGCCAATACCTTACGGCCGTTGCCCCAAGCACGATATATCAGTCTTCTAGTCCGCCACGCTCACAACATCATACGACTTAAGATCTATCGATGATGGGACTTCATTCACCGAAACAATTGCGAGCCTTGGAATGGTGCGGCGCGTGAATGTCTTGAGATGACGGCGGATTTCAGGACCGCACAACAGGACCGGCGACAGCCCTTGCTGCATCATCTTGTCTGCCAGAGGCATGAGACTGCGAATGAGTTGTTCGGCTAACCGCGGTTCGATAACGAAACCGCTTTTTCCGTCACTGCGCCGGATATTATCCGTGATCTGGGCTTCCAGCCGGGGGTTAAGGCTGAGAACGGCCAGTTGCTCGGACACGCCGCGAAGGTCGTGACAAATGCCATTGTTAAGCTTCTGGCGCACGAGTTCCGTCAGGTCGCCGTGGTCCCGGGTCTGGCGACCGACGTCCACGAGCGCGTCCACGATCAGGTCGATATTGCGTATCGACACATTCTCCGAGAGCAGGTTTTGCAGCACGCGCTGAACATCGGTGACCGTCATGATCGTTGGGATCAATTCTTCAATCATGCCCGGCTGGCGGCCCCTCACCTCTTCGAGCATGGCCGTGACGTGAGCGCGTGACAACAGCTGCGACGCTTCGTTGCGAAGGACTTCTCCCAAGTGTGTCATCAGGACGGTAATCGGGTCAACGAGCGTGTATCCCAGGCGCTCTGCCTGGTCACGCAACTCAGCGTCTATCCACACCGCCGCTATGCCGAAGGCAGGATCATGCGTTTCCAGGCCCGGCAGGTTTTCGCTTACCGACGCGGTGCGGATCGCCAGGGACTTGTCAGGGTACAGTTTGGACTGGGCATGGCGGGCGCCGTATATCAACACTTCATAGTCATTGGCGCCCTGCTGCATGCCATCCTGGAACGTGACGGGCGGAAAGGCAAAGCCGGTGCTTCGCTCCTGTTGCGCCCGCAAGGTCTCGATTCGCTCGCTGAGAAGCGGCTTCAACTGGCTCCAGCGCTGACTAAGCTCCTTGCCAAAAAGAACCTGGATGACGGCCGGCGCCTTGGCCTTGCCGCCGTCCGCTGCTGTGCCCTCATCGACCGCGAGGTCCGTTTCGGCCTCGGCGCTTTTCGACTTGCGCCGCATGGATAGCCACATGGCAACTGCAAGCACCGCCAGTATGGCGATTGGCCATTTGGGCATGCCCGGCAAAAGCATGAGGATAAAGAGCGCCCCCATGACGATCAGCGGAATTTTCGGCACTGACCCCAGCTGGGACATCAATTCGGCGCTGAGCTGCCGGTCGGCGGATGAACGCGTTACAATAATACCGGTTGCCGTCGAAATGATCAGGGCCGGCACCTGGGTGACAATGCCGTCGCCGATGGTAAGCAAACTGAAGGTCTGCAACGCCGTCAGCCAGTCCATGCCCATCTGCGCGACGCCGATGATCCAACCGGCAATGATATTGATCAGCAGTATGATGATGCCTGCAACAGCGTCGCCCTTGACGAATTTACTCGCGCCGTCCATCGCGCCGTAAAAGGAGGCTTCCTTTTCGATCGCCCTGCGGCGCCGCTTGGCCTCGTCCTGATCGATCATGCCCATGTTGAGATCGGCATCGATACTCATCTGCTGGCCGGGGACGGCGTCAAGCACGAAACGTGCGGCCACTTCGGACACCCGCTGCGCCCCGGAGGTGACAACGACATATTGCACGACCACAAGAATGAAAAAGACGACAAGCCCGATAACGAAACTGCCCTGGACCGCGAAAGCCCCGATGGCTCCAATCACCTCACCGGCGTGAGCTTCCGTCAGGATCAATCGTGTCGCCGCCACATTGAGCGACAGCCGGTAAAGGGTCATCACAAGCAGAAGCGACGGAAAGGTGGAGAAGGATACCGGCTTATCGACATAGAAGGTCATCAGCAGGATGGTCATGCCGAAGGCAAAATTCGCGATAATCAGGAGATCCAGCAGCACCGGCGGAATCGGCGAGAAGAGGATCAGCAGAATGCCGACAACACCTCCGACGAGGACCAGATCGTGGTTCTTTTCAAAAAACTTTTTAATCATTTCAGGATGCACGCGCCGTGGCTGGCGTCCGCTTGCGGACGCGCCGGTAAATGTCTGCGACCGCGCGGAAACAAATGTTCGGTATTTCGCGGTCTATTTCACAACGATTGTAGAGGGTTCGGGCCAGCTCACGATTTTCGACGGTTACGATACCGTAGAGGAAGGCCAATCGCTTCAGTCGTAATGCCATCTGTTCGGTCCCTTGCGCCACCACCTTCGGAGCGGTCATGGTTTTGGAATCGTACTTGAGCGCAACGGCATAGTGGGTCGGGTTGGTGATCAGGATGTCGGCATTACGAATATTCTTGAGGCTTTTGCTTAGCTTGGCATATTCACGGTGTATCTGCCGGCGGCGCTGTTTGAATCGTGGATCGCCTTCGCGATCACGCGATTCCCGCCGGGTGTCCTGCCGCGTCATCCGCATTCGCTTCAGAAAATCCCGCCGCGAGATAAGCTGGTCTATTGCGGCGACTATGATCGCGGCGCCGGCGAACAGAACCATCAGTCGCATAGTCATGTGGCCCAGAGCCGCCGCCAGGCCGGCGGCATCGGATATGACCAGCTTGCGAGCTTCCAGTATGACAAGAATAGTAAGAACCGTGTAGACCACGAGCTTGAAGACATTCTTGCCGGTTTCGATGAGCTGCCTTACGGAAAATACCCGCTTGAAACCGTTGACCGGGTTCAGCTTGCTAAAGTTCGGAGAGAGGGGCTTGAGGGTAAACAGGACGCCTGTCTGCACAACTTCGAAGACCAGAACCGTCGCAAAAATAGCGCCGATCATGAATATCAGCGGATGCGTGACGGCCGCCGACATGGCGCCTGCGACGTGCAGGATTTCGTTTGTCCCCGTGGTCACAGTCGACGCCGTCACCAAGGTACGCCTCGCCGCAAGGGAGACCGCTTCCAGAAGCTGGGGACCGAACATCCATAAATAACCAAGAAAGGCGACCAGGCTGGTCGCAAACCCCAGGTCGAGCCCGCGCGCGACAGATCCCTGTTCACGTGCCTTGCTCAACTTGAAAGGCGTTGGCGCTTCTGATTTGTTCTGGGACTGATCTTCCATTACAACAGGCCCGGAATGGCTTCAAAAGTCAGGGTCGTCATACGCGCGAACAAGGCGCCGGAACCGCCAAACGCGACAGGCAGGACCATCAGAAGCAACAGCGTCTTGACCTGAAAACCCAATACCAGAACGTTCATCTGCGGAACCGTCCGCGATACGAGCGCGATGGCCGCATCAACCAGGAACAGGCTCAGAATCGTACCTCCTGCCACGCCGAAACTGGTTATCGACAATGCTGTGAGGAGTGCTGCTACCCTCGCCAGGCCGTCAACCGGAAGATGCCCCGTCCCCAAAGGCACAGCGCGAAGCGATGCCTCCATCATGCGCAGAAGATCCTGATGGCCGCCAAGTGCAAAAAAGACCGCGGCGGCGGCATAGGCGAACAGGGTACCGACCAGCGGCATCTGGCCGCGGGTGGCGGGATCGATCAACATAGCCAGGCCGAAGCCCGCCTGAATATCGATCGTGCGTCCCGCAATATAAAGCATGCCGAACATGAGGTGGAACGCCATGACAAAAACCAGGCCCAGCATCAATTCACGTGCAGCCACGACGATCAGGTTGCCGGCGCTGAGATCGTCGACCCGCGCGAGGTTGGGATCCGCGCCAACCAGACAGGCCGCGACGCCAAGGCCGAACAGGACGCGAAATGCCGCAGGTGCCCTGATCTGTGAAAATGGCGGCGCCAGCGCGAATACCGGCGCAACCCGCAACCCCAACAACAGGCACGCGCAGACCCGACTGGCAAGATCGACAATAACCATGACCCGGTTAACGACCAAGGGATGGAATAAGGCGGATCATCGAAATGCCGAATTCCGCAATCTTATGGAGCATCCACGGACCAAGGCCAATGAGCACGATGGCCGCCGTCAGCAGCTTGGGCACATAGCTCAAGGTCATTTCCTGCAGCTGGGTTGCAACTTGAAATACGCTGACCAGCAGGCCGACAATCAGGATTGTAATCAGGATTGGCGCCGAAATAAGTGCGGCACTCCACAACAGCTTGTTCATCAAGCCCAGCGCTTCATCGGCCCCCATTTTTACCCCCCCCGGCAATACACGCAACAGCCTTTGTTCAATCTCACAAACGACCATATTTTGCAAGGAGATAGACAGAATACTCTCCCGTACATTGAAATGTATCGTCCTGGTTCGGCGTCAACGCGAAGCGCTGCGCAATTCTGCGATAATGCGATTGATGAGAGCGGCCCCGGCTTCGTCCGATTCAAGGGACTCCGTAACCCGTTCCACCACTTGTTGAAACTTGGTCTCGTTGATCAGGTCGGAACCAAATTGGTCCGCCAGAATATTTTGAACCAGGGCTCGACGCAATTGATGATCATCGACCGCGTCGACCGCCGCCAAGGCTTTCAGGTTATCGGCGGAATCGGGTTTTGCACCGCGCAACCTGGGATTACGCTTTGTCGCATGCGATTTGGAGCGCTCAAGCATGCGCTCCTGCAAGATCATCACCAGACGATCAACCTGCGAAATTGGGTCCATTATTCAATATCCGGCCATAAGCGGTTTCGAGCCATATTATCGGCTCGCGCTAGAGCGAAATGACTTTAAGTGGAATCGTCATTTCGCTCTAACTTTTTGTTTTGTCGCGCAATTTAACCGCTCTAATGTTTGACGTCTCTGAAACTGTATTGCTTCAGCAGGAAATGCGCGTCGGATTCAACGTCCTCGGCAACGGGCTGTGCCTCCAGCTTAGAGCGCATTTCGCTCACCATCAAAGCCATGTCTCTGTTCATTGGCGCCAGTTCGGTATTGAGCGCCATGCCTTCCTCAAGCAGAGATATGGCGCTTGCAAACTCGCCTTCCAGCATCTTGTTGAGACCGGTGACGAAGCGGTTCAGGCTATTGTCAGATGGCAATTCCAGCAGCGGGAGCCATGTCGACTGGGCAACGGTGGCTTCTCCCATGCTCAGTTCGAGCAAGCCCAACTGAAATCGCGCCAAGGTGTAGTCTGGTGCCACGTCTACCGCCCGCCGCATGGCGACCCGACCTTCCGCGTAGCGTTCCGCGCCAGCGAGAACCGAGCCACGAAGAAAATGCAGGCGCGCGTCGCCACCATACAGCTGAAGCAATTCATCCATATGGGCCAGCGCCTGCTCGGCATCCTGCGATATTTCGGCCAGAACGGCCTGAAGTACGTCATCTGGTGTCATTTCAACATTGTCCATTATCATCATTTCCTATTTCTGCAGCCTGAAAGCGGTGTCCGGCGAAATCCTGTGCCTTAAGGACTTCAGAGCCGATTTGTGTATTTGCGAAATTCTTCCCTTGCTGAGGCCCAGGACGCTGGCTATCTGCTCAAAGCTCAAACCGTCCAGATAGTGGTACCTTATGATCTTTTCTTCCTGGTCGGACAGGTTGGGAATCTCGGCTCTTAATGATCGGATCAGGTCTTTCCAGACCAGGCTATCATAAGGTGAAGTCCTGTGGTCCGCTTCGTTTTGGGTGATGTATAGGCCGATGCCCTCGATCATCAGGCCGATCGCCAGCCCCGTCGCCATTTCCACGAGCGCCAGCATGGCTTCAGCGGCGTCCAGTGTTTCCGGAGCTTCAACCGACAGGGACTTCAGCCGCTCCCGTCGAGCCCGTCGTTTGAACGCCAATTGCTCACGCATCTCGCTCATACGGTCCAGTCCGTCGAGGATACATCCTGAAATACGCGACCGGGCGTAAGGGCGGAAGGGCACCCCCCGTGCAGGATCATATCGGTCCAGGGCATCCAGCAGTCCCGTACAGCCAAGCTGGCAAAGGTCTGAAAATTCGATATCGCCTCTCTTGCGGTCGAGATAATGTTTGGCAGCCACTTGCCGCGCAAAGACGTAATGCAGGTCGAACAGCTTTTGCCGTGCCTCGTCTGACCCGCCGGCCTTGAACTCACGCCACAGCGCAGCCTCGTCTTCCGAACCGGCGGCCGTGACAGGTGTGCTTGACGTAATGTTACCTGAAGCTTCCAACGACGCCCTCGAGTACAAGACTCCACCCGTCAATCAAGACGAACATCAGGACCTTAAGAGGCAGGGACAGGGTCGAAGGCGGCACCATCATCATACCGAGGGCCAGCAACACACTGGAGACGACCAAATCGATCAGCACGAAGGGCAGCAGGATGACAAATCCGATTTTGAAAGATACACGTAATTCGTTCAGCATGAATGCCGAAGCCAGTTGCATGGTGCCGACGTCCGCCGCCTTCGTCGGCAAGGGTTGCCTGGAAATATCGTAAATCGTCTTGATATCCTGATCGTGAACCTGCCTGAGCATGAATGCACGCAACGGCTCCGAACCGTGGGTCATGGCCTGCTGTACGGAAGCATCGCCGTTAAGGAACGGTTGCAAGGCATTGTTGTTGATCGTGCCGAAGACTGGCGACATGATCAGCATCGTCAGAAACAGCGCGAGGCTGATTAATACCTGATTGGGCGGGGTCTCCGGCATACCAAAAGCGTGCCGCAGCATCGACAAAACCACGATGATACGCAGAAAGGGCGTCATGCAAATGACCAGCGCGGGGATAAGCGCCAACAAGCCCAACACCAGAGCCAGGCGGACCGCCTCAGCCGTTTTTGCACTGGCGGCAATCGACGTCGCTCCAGCCAGTTCCTGGGCGTGCGCTGCGACCGGCCCCGCGATCCACAATGTCAGGCCGGCCAGAACAGCCAGCGCAAGCATCTTCAGTTTCACGACGCGCTCCCCGTCTTGGTGGGGGCGTCGCGATTGACGACAAACGCGCCGTGCGGGCTTGTGACAATCATCACGCCCACGCCATCGCATTCCACCAGCGAGACCTCAACCTGATAGCTCAGTCGAACCGTTTCGATGAGTTGCAAACGCGTCGGCGCTGCTTCGCCCTTCGGCCCCTTCAGACCCAATGCGGCCATGAGCCGGCCCACTGTTTGTTCATCGACAAGGCGCATATTCGCTCGCGGCGCACGTCCGGCCCGGTTACGCAGACGGTACCTCAGGGCCAGCGCACCGACGGCCCCAAGCAGGCAGCAGAAAAACAGGGCCCCGACAACGCGCCACAACGGAATCTCGGGACTGCTGCCGCCCAGCCCCAGGTTCTGGGCGCAAGCGGGCAGCGCGGCTAAACCGGCCAGAATAGCTGGACCGGCTCGCCCCGCGAGTCGCGATATTGGGAAACGCGTCATGATAGCTGCGCAATCTCCACGATCCTGACGGCAAAACTGCCATCGACCGCCACAATTTCACCGCGGGCAACGAGAGCCTCATTGAGCCAGAGCTCAACGAGGTCGTTGAGTTTCATGTCAAGTCTGACAACAGAGCCTGACTTCAAAGCCAGGACTTCCTGCACCGACAGCTCAGCCTTGCCCAGTGCGGCATTCAGCACGACGTGGACATCTTTGAAGATCGGCGAATCGGCCGATATAATCGGACGTCCTTCCGTTCGGACGCCCGATGTCGCAGCCTTCTTGTCACCAGGCGCAACGTCCTTTGGGTGGATGTTTTCCGATCGCGTGTTCATAAATTTTCCAGTAACTCAGGCGTTGAATACCAACGCAATACCATCGTCAACGTTCGTCAACATGGCCTTCGCGAAGATTTGATGGGAGCCGGCCGCCGCGATATCGACGGGCTGGTCCATGGTTCGGTCGAGCACAAGCACATCACCGACCACGAGATCACTCAATTCGGTCAGGGTCAGCGTCGCCTTGCCGACCAGCGCTTCGATTGTAATATTGGCAGAACCAAGCGCCGCCCCCAGCGGGCGCAACGGCTCGGGGCGCCGCGCAGCGGGTCCCAGATACGCCTTGATCTTTGGCAAGACGAGATCGACAGGCACGGCAGCCGTCAGAATATCCCGTCCTGACCGCGCGGCCAGGGATACGATCACGCCGCCGCCATCGGCCAACGGATCCCATATACTTTCGGGCCGGGAGCTGGCACTTTCGGGCCTGGACCTCGGCAGGTCGAAAGCCTGTTCCAGTTCCCAGGCCAGGCTCGTCAGGATTTGCTGTTCCAGCGCCGCACGCAGATATTTATCGCCCTCGGTCAGGATCATCGTTTCCGTATCGATGTCCATGGCGGCGTCGACCATATCAGCCAGGGCGTTGCGCCCCGCCTGCAGGGCGACGACCTGGCCGTAGACGCGCCAGCCTGCGTCATCTTCGTGGCGCGGTGCCCCGGAAACGGGTTTCAGACCCTTGACACAGGCATGGGCGCCCACGAACCACCGCTCGGACCATTGCACGACGGCGCGTTCTATCGTCTCGCCCACAATATCGTGGGTCAGAGCATTGTACGGCAGCCACTCGCGAACCTGACCTATCACCCGTGGCCCCGCATACCGAACAGCGCCTGGATCATGTCGTTACTTGCGCTGATGACCTGCGACGAGGCGTCGAAGCCGCGCTGGATCAGGATCAGGCTGCCAAATTCAGCGGTCAGGTCGACGTTGGACGCTTCCACCTGACCGGTTTGCAGTTTGCCGATGCCATCCTTCTCACTCGTTTTGTAGGCCATCCTGCCCGTACCATCATACTTGAACAAACTGCCCCCGATGCGCACAAGCGACTGTTGGTCCTGGAAATCGGCAATGGCGACGGAACCAAGGATCGACGTCTCCTTGTTGGAATAGGTCAGGACAACCTGCCCCTGGTCATTAACGCTGACATCGGTCAACGTCCCTTCGGCGCGGCCGTCGATGCTCTGGGACTTCAAGTCGGGAACTGCGCCTGAGGCAATGGTTGTTGCTAATGAAAAATCCAGTGTCACCGGGGTCCCATTGAGCGGAACCGTGATTTGGTTGTCCGCGGGGTCACTGTCACCATTGGCCAGAGTGAAAGATATAAAATTGTCAGGCGATGCGGGACTGATAACGGTCCCGCCCTCAGATACGACTGCTTTCCACTTGAATTGGGTCGTGTCGGTTTCCTGTGTAAACGCCACCGTCCAGGTGTGAGCCTTGCCGTTCGCGTCATAGATCGTCATGGCCGGCGTGGTGTAGTTTACCCCGGCATTAAGGTGGCCGTTTAATTTGATCGTCGTTGTGGCGGCAGGTGGGTTCGATCGGCGATCGTTGATGTTAACCGTTTGCAACTGACCTTGCGCATCCAGAAGGCTGAGGCGATCGCCCCCCTGGTTGCTGATAAAGCCGTCGGAATCGACCGAAAACTGTCCGGTCCGGGTATAGAAGACGTCGCCATTCTTGTTCTGAACCACCAGGAATCCGTTACCCAGAAGGGACAGGTCGAGCTTGTTTCCGGTTTGTTGAAAACTTCCGGACTTGAAATCGACCCGTTCCTGGTTATAGCGAACACCATTTCCCGTAGAACCGCCGAGTTGGCCCGAGCCATAGGCAAGACCGCTGGCGTGCCCGCCGAACAGGTCACTGAACGAGATGGTCGAAGACTTGTAACCCAGGGTGTCCAGGTTCGCGACATTATTGCTGATGGTCTTAAGGCCTTTGGAATAGGCCTCCATACCGCTCAGGCCGACAAAAATTGCTCCAAGCATAGATACCCCCGATTATTGAGCCAGAATTTGCGTAATGGACGACAGGGAAACCCTGTCCGGCGTTTCATGCCCTGTGACCTGGACATCCAGAAATGGCTGACCATCCGAAAACTTGATGGCCGTCACCTTGCCAACAAAATCCTCTGTCGAGCCGTTGGTCGAAAAAGCCACTGTTTTTCCGAGGATGCTGGTCGCCTGAAGCGAGGCCTGGGCCGACAACAAGGTCGTAATCGACGTGTTCAGAGTCTGGGCCTGCTGCAGTTGCGAGAACTGCGCCAGTTGCGAGACGAACTGAAAATTATCCATTGGTTTCAGCGGATCCTGATAGGTCAGCTGCTGCAGGATAATCTGCAACAGGGACTTGAAGTCCAGTCCTGTTGCGCTTTGGGTTGGGGCTATTGCTCCGGCCATGACAGGCTCCGACTAAAGAATTTATGAGAATACAGCGTTGTCGCGCCGTTCAGGACGAAACTGCCCAGCTTTAAGCCGGCGTCATTGGCGAGGCCTTCCGCGACCCCGCGAATTTTCGCTCTTGTCTTGTCCGTAACATCGGAAGCTGCGGCAATGACATGGACGACGCCGTCAGTTTCGGAAACGGCGACGTTGATATCATCGGACGAGGACGCAGATTGTCTATCTATCGTGAACTTTTTCAAGGATTCCCGCGCAGCGGCACGCTCTTCCGGTTGCGGCCCCTCGCTGGTTGACAGGCTGGCGGTACCTGACAGCGGTTCGCCGCCCGTCAGCGCCGGGTCGAGCGACACAGGGACAACGGCCGCCGGGCGCATGGAGCCCATTTGACTCAATGGGACGCCCGCAGCCGCGCCCGGAATCGATACGCCGGCGATTGCCAGGGCTGACGGTCCGCTTGACCTGGACGTCGCTGGAACGGTCGCCATTACCAAATTGCCCTCGACGGGCACTTGCGGCGTCATCATGACCGGCCACTGCCCTGCGACAGACGGCGCTACGACGAAAGATGGGGCGGTGACAGGTGGTGTAGTCACAGGTGGTGCGGTCACCGGCAAGTCGAGTGTGTCGCGATTTGACAGCCCATCTGCCGGCATGCGACCAAAGACCGTGCCTCCTCCGACACCGAGTATACCCAGGGCGTCGAAGCTGAACGTCTGCTTCTCCTTAGCCGCCGGTGAAATCGACGCGTCGGCTTGCGGAGATGGCAAAGACAGCAAATGCTCGAACACCGCGCCGTCGCCGGACGGCTGCGCCGTCGTCGGGAACGGGTTGACGGCAGGAAAGGGCATGGCTTCTACTTTCATGCGGGCCTCCGTTGGATACCGACACGGATGGCGTGCTGGTCGAGCGCCGCCTCTTCACGCTTGCGTTGCGCGACACGCCGCGCGGAATGGCGCAGGTCCTCGATCGCGTCGCACCGCGCACTGGCCGCGGCCTGCGCCTTGAACAGGTCCTGCCGTGCCGCCTTCGCCTCATCAATCTCATCGTCCAGCCGCTCAATAGCATCTTTAGTGCGCAGGATTTCGACCGACCAGAAAGACGCTGCCGTCAGTTGAAACGATTGACCGGAAACGGCGTTGAGCCAGCCGTCCTGAGCCGTCGTCAAGGTTTCCACTTCAGCATCGCGCTGACCGTCGAGTCCACGCAAACGAACATTGGCGCGCTCAACCTGCTCCTCGATCACCATACGCTGGACCGAACAGATTGCCTTGATCTCGCCGAGGGTATTGATCTGGCTACGCGATTGCATCTTATCCACGTGCCTCCATCAGGGAGGCCAGGGACTGGGTCGTCTCTGAAAAAGCCGTCCGTTCGGTCTGCTTTTGCTTGAGATATTGCATAAGCGCCGGACGGCGCTCAATCGCGCGGTCAATCTCAGGATTGGAGCCGGCAATATAGACGCCGCTTTCGATAAGGGTTCGTGACGCCTCGAATGTACTCAGCAAGGCAACGCCGTTTTGTGCGTCCGCCCGGTGCCGCTCGCCCATCAATTCCCTCGACAGGCGGCTGATGCTGCGCGGCACATCGATGGCAGGAAAATGGCCGCGTTCGGCCAGGGGGCGCGAGAGAATAATGTGACCGTCCAGGAGCGACTTCAGCATCTCGGAAATCGGGTCATCGATATCGTCGGTTTCGCTGAGCACGGTCATGATGCTGGTGATGGCGCCGCCGGACTTAAGGGCGCCGCAACGCTCGACAAGTTTGGGAATGGCGGCAAAGACGCTCGGCGTATAGGCGCGCAAGGTTGGCGGTTCACCGGCCGCCAGGCCGGTTTCACGCATCGCCATGGCCAGACGCGTTACCGAGTCCAGGAAAAACAAGACGTGCTGGCCCTGCTGGCACCAGTGTTCAGCCACGGCCAACGCGTAATCGCCGGCGCGAACCCGCATCGCCGCCGCCTGGTCCGACGTGGCGGCGACCAGGGTCGTCCGCGCGCGCGCCTCGGGTGACAATCCCGACCATAGCGCCTCGACCTCCCGGCCGCGTTCACCAACCAGGCATATGACGCATCGGTCCGACTTAGCCTGGCTGGCCAACTGCGTCATAAGACTTGTCTTACCTACGCCGCTTGCCGCGAAGACACCGACGCGCTGGCCCTCGCCCAGGGTCAAAAAGGCATCGATTGCGCGAATCCCGGTTTCGAAGACGCGTTTTGAAGCCCTCCGGGCGAGCGGCGCCGTAATGACCTTGGTCTGTGGCGCGAAATCCGGGCTGCGGATGGCGCCCTTGCCATCGATGGGTCGTCCCAGGGCGTCCACGGCCCGCCCGAGAAGGGCGTCACCGACAGGAGCACGGTCGACATCCTGGCAGGCTTCGACAAGGGCGCCAGAAAAGGTGCGGGCGCCATCGTCAAAGGGGACAAGAACGATCGAGTTGGCGTTGACGCTGACAACTTCCGCCAGGATCGGCTCCGGCGCAACCTTGCCGGAACTGCCCATCGCCTCGACCCGGCACAGAGCGCCCAGCGGCACGTTTGGCCCGTCCGCTTCGATGTAGGTCGGCAGGATTTTCTGCACACGCCCGACGCGTCCGACAAGATCTGCCGTCCGCAAACGTTGCAGAAATGGATGCTCAGTCATTTCGGTCCCCCCCAGGCTGCGCCATCTCCGTCAGCATAACATCCAGTCGCCCCCACTGCTGATCGACGCCAACGTCCAGCGCGCCCAACTTCAACTGGATGCGACAATCCCCGCTTTTCAACGAACTGTAGGCCTGCACCTTGGCTTTTTGTGTTCCGAGCGCCTCGCTCAGGCTCAATAAGGCGGCATCATCGGCAAAGTCCGCCGCCGATACGGCGATATAAAGGACGGATTGTGTCTCGATCGCATTCAACTGTCGCTTCACAATGGCGCTCACCAGATCAGAGCGGTCGCCCTCCTGTCCGAGAATTCCAGCCAGCGCGTGTCGCGCGACCTCAGGTGCCAGACGTTCCAGTCCGGCAAGTGATTGCGCAAATGCCTGAAGCGCCCATTCGATCCCGCTCTCCAGCTTGGCCAGCATCTTCGCGCTCTGGTCCTCAGCCTCGCGGCGGCCGGCGTCGCGTCCCTTGGACTCGCCCTCACGGAAAGCGGCGTCAGCCTGTTTTCGAAGATCTGCAATCTCGCTGGACTGCTGTTCAAGGCGCCGACGCAGGCCCTCGCGCTCCTCCCGCAGCATCAGCAGTTCAGGATCCATGGCGGGGGGCGGCGCCTCGACCGGCACCTCTCTTATCGTTTCCCAGGCCGAATGCAGCGCGCGTATGGCCGGCGCATCGGTACCATGCACTTTCAAAACCCGGCTCATGCGTGATCCCTTTTTCCAAAGAGCGAACGGAAGCGGTGGTTCAACGCGTCGTCGCGAATGTCCGGCAAAGGCCGGGCGGCCGCACCTTTTGTCATGCCCGGCGTATGCGGCATGGCTGTGGCGATTTCCCGCAAGGCCTCAACCGCGTCAGGAGTCATGCGATAGGCGGCCACACCGTCCAGGGGCCTGCCCTGAACCCGCGCCGCAAGCCAGTCGGACAGGCCCGATGTATTGACATAGCTGGTATCCGCCTCGAGTTCGAAGACGTCGTCGACGCCGCCATAGGCAGCAAGAAGCGCGCGCACCTGCGCGGCCGACTTCGGGTCGAGCATGCCCAGCACGGCAGCCATATCTTCTGACGTCGTTGTCGCCAGTTCGGCGACCAGACTACGCAGAGCCTTGTCAGAGGCGGTCAGCGGCATTGGCTTCCCCCTGTTCCAACAAAGCCTGGAAACGATTGGCGAAATCCCGGCGCTCAGCCTCGCTCAACCTGCGCACCGGTTGACGACCGCCGAACGCCCGCCGGAGGACCTGGGCCAGGGCGAACAAGAAGCCGATGGCCGCTATCCCCAGCACGCCGTACCAGAAAGCCGGCCATGGAAACTCAGCCGATTTCGAGTCTACCCTGGTACGCGCTCCGGAGGCCGCAACCGATTGGGTGCTGCGGGCATCACCGACGGCGGCGCCGGTCGAGGGCATCGCGGTTTCAGAGGCGCTGACGTAAATCTCATCGCCCAGGGCCGGGTTGGCGCCGATTGCGGCGGCCGTGGCCACGCGAATATTTTGCTGGGCTTCCCGGTCGCTGACCGCGGCGCTGACGACCCTGACCTTGAGCTGGAACTCACGCTGTTCCGGAGTCCAGCGCAAAAACGGATCCGCGGTACTTGCAGGTGCCTCGTTCGCCACGTCGCCCTCACCGGAAGCGACAGGTGCGCTGAACATGGGCGCAGCCGTTACGCCGATCGAGAAATCCTGCCCCGGATAGGTGGCCATCAAAGCCTGGCGCACCAGGTCGACGTAATAGACTTCGGCAGCGTGCTGTCCCGGTGACGTCCAATCCGACACCTCTGCCTCCGATTCGACGCTGATCACCTGGCCTTCGCCGTCGACAACGACCACATTGGCCAGGTCGAGGTCCGGCACAGCGGCCGCGACAAGTCTTTGAATGCCGATCACCGCCCCCGAAGAAAGCTGGTTTCCAGGCTTGAGCGTCAGGGCGATCGACGCCTTTGGCGGCCGCTTATCGTCGCGGAAGATCGTCGGCTCAGGCAATGACAGGTGGACGCGCGCGGTATCGATGGCGTCTATGGCCATGATGGTTCGGGCCAGTTCACCCTGCAGCGCGCGTTGATAATTGATCTTCTGGGCAAATTCGGTCAGGCCGATATCCGACTTGTTGAACAGCTCGAAACCGACCGCGCCCTTCAGGGGCAGATCCTGGCTGAGGATGCTGAGACGCGTCGCGTCCACCTTGTCGGCAGCGACCAGTATCGTCGTTCCGCCATCGGCCAGGTGATATGGCACCTTTTTCTTGTCGAGCTCGGCAACGATCGTCGCCGCGTCCATCGTCCGCAGGTTTGAAAACAGGACAGCGTCCGGCTGACGCAGGAAAACGAAATATGCCGAACCCAGCACGAAAATCAGGATAACAAGGGTCCCTAGCACCAGAGCAATCTGGCGCGACGCAGGCATCGTGCGAATTTTGTCAAAAAAGTCCATGATGTCAGAGCTGCATCCGCATGATTTCCTGATAGCCTTCGACCAGCCGGTTACGTACCTGCAGCATCATCTGCAACGACAGTTGCGACTGCTGCAGCGCGTACATGACGCGGTGCGGCGCGATGGAGTCGTCCAGGACGAAAGCCTTGACCAGGCTGTCCGCCTCGACCGCCTGCTGGCTGACAGCGTCGATGCCGTCCTGGAACAACTGGGCGAAGGACACGTTTCCCGACTGCGTCGGCGCCATGGCCGCCTGCAGCGACAGGACGTCGGGGGCATTGGCGGCACTGATGGCGCCGATCGCTTCTATGGGGTTCACACTCATGACTGACGACCCATTTCCAGCGCCTTGACATACATCTGGCGGGCGGTGTTCATGGCGACAAGATTGGCCTCATAAGCCCGGGCCGTCTTCACCATCAACACCATCTCGGCGCCATGATCGATGTCGGGATAGGAGACATAGCCTTCCGCGTCGGCCAGCGGATTGCCGGGTTCATGGACCTTGCGCGGCGGCGTGTCGACAGCCTCGACCCCGTAGACGGCAACGCCGTTCAGCGCAGTCTGATCGCCATTCAGGTGACCTTCAAAGGTTGTTCGCGGACCTGACATTAGGCGCATGGCGCGATAGGGCTCACCACCTGCCGTCTGCAGGGTATTCAGGTTCGCCATATTTTCGGCGATCACTTCCAGACGCCGCCATTCGACGTCAAGTCCGGTCATGCTGATTTCCATAGCCTTCATGATCAGTTCCCCACGGCCGAACGAAGTTGCTGCATTTGCAACGACAGAATTTCGATAAGAGCGGCATAACGCGCACTGGTCATGGAGGCTGTCGCCATCTGCAGGTCCAGCCGGACGCCCGCGCCTTCCGCCAGGTTAGGATCGCTCTCGATTCTCGGCTGTACCGCTTCGACGGCGTCAGCGCCGCGACCGGCAGCCTGGATCAGGGCGTCCTCGAAGGACACTTTCAACGGACGATAGCCAGGCGTATTGGCGTTCGCGATATTTTGCGACGTTACATCCGCCCGGGCGGTCAGCCCATCGAGCGCTTTCAGAGCCATGATTGATGTCAAGTCCGACACGACGCCCCTCCTCTACTGAACAATAATATCGGCATGCAAGGCGCCCGCCGCCTTGATGGATTGAAGTACGGCGATCACACCACGCGTATCGACATGCGCCTGGTGCAACGCCTCAACGAGATCGGCGACCGTTGTGTTCGGGAACCGCACGACGGCGTCTTCGCCTGTGGTCGCTTCAAGTTTCTTGCTGGCCACGATCAGGCCCTGCCAGTTCCCGTACTCGCTCATGAACGGCTGTGTCGCGTCGTTGTCCTGGCTGACGGAGACCTTGATATCGCCCTGCGATATGACAACGCTCGAAATCTGGACGCCGCCACCGGCGACGACCGTGCCCGAGCGTTCGTTGACCACGACGACGGCACGGGAATCCGGGGTCACGGCGACGTTTTCGATGCGGGCGACCAGGCTGTTGACATCGCCGCCGACGCTGCCGGCATCGATGCTGACGGTCGCGGCATCCGTCACGCGCGCCGCCGACCGGCCCAGCGCAACATTGACGCCGTCCTTGATCCGCTCGGCTGTCGTCATATCCGCATCCTTCAGGATGAAGGTCAGTTGCCCGTTGGTGTCCAACAGACCGGCGGACACCGGCGTTTCAATGGTTGCACCGGCGGGGAGAAGACCGGACGTCGGGTAGTTTTTCTGCTGACGATTGAGCTGGGCGTCGAAACGATAACCGCCGACGACCAGCGCACCCTGGGCCAGCGCGTAGGTGTGCTGATCCGGCCCAACCAGCGGCGTCATCAACAGCGTCCCGCCGACCAGGCTTCGGGCATCGCCGATCGACGAGACCGTGGCATCGATCCGGTCACCCAGGTGACCCGAAGGCGGCAGGACTGCGGTCACCATGACAACGGCCACATTGCGGCTGCGCACGTCGTCGGGCGCGATATTGGCGCCCAGCCGGCTCAGCACATTCTTGACCGCCTGCTTGGTGACTTCGCTGGTTTGCGAGTCGCCCGACCCCGCCAGGCCAATCACGACACCGTAGCCGACCAGGGCGTTTTCGCGCCAACCCAGGAAGCGGCCGAGATCCTTGACGCGCACATTCTGGGCCTCGACGGGGGTAACCGCCAGGCAGAGCATCAGGATCAGGGCAGGAAAAAACGCGACAGGTTTCACGGCTTCATCCACGAGAACATGCGGTGGAATACACCCGGCTTATCTTTGTTACCGGTCAAACCTGGGCCGCCGTAAACGATCGTAGCGTCCGCCAGGGATGTCGAAAAGACCGTGTTGCTGCTGCTGATGTCGGCTCGCCGGACGCGGCCCTTCAGGTGAATCTGGGTCTTCTCGCCGTTGATATTGATCATCTGGTCGCCGGAGACATGCAGGTCGCCATTGGGCAAAACTTCGTCGACCACAACACTGATCTGGGCTGCCATATGCCCGGACCGTCCGTGCTGGCCGCTTGTCTCGACATTATAATCTCCGGAAAGTCCGGCCTGGCCGTTGTTCTTGTTCGATCCGGACAGATAACGCCCGAACAGACCGCCCTTGCCGTCATGGGCAATTTGCGTTGAATCAGAGGCTTGCGAAGCCTCCTGGATCACGACGGTGAGGCTGTCGCCAACCTTTTCCGCCAAACGATCCGACGCCATGGCAGACCAGCTGCCCGGCGTGTACAGGTTGTCAGCCATGGCCGCGGACGCCGTCAGCGACAGGACAGCGGCAACCATAGCCGCGGAGTTGAGAAAAGCGCGCCTCATTTGTCGTCCCCTGAATACAGCACACTCATGACCTGGCCGTCGGTAGCGCGAACGAACAGTTTTTGTCCGGGATTGGCCGGCTGCAACGCCTCGACCTCACGCTGGACGATGACAGGACCGACGCGGACTGACACGTAGAGCTTCTGTCCGGGCGTGATACTGGCCATCATGGATGACGGTATTTCTGCGATGATTTCACCCGCCTGGACGGCGCGCGTCATCCGAACCGCCCGCATGGCCGCATCGTATCGCGTGACCCGTTCAGGTTTGCTATCGCCGCAATCGGCCGCTGCCAGATCTGGCGCCGCCGGAACCGAACCGGCAGCCAGGGCGTGCGTCGCGCGCATGCACCGGTCCCCGACCCCGGTTCCAAAAGCTTCGGTTCCAAAAGCTTGGCCCCCCGTCGCAACATATGCCAACGGTATCAGCAACCACCCCCAACTCGACATAATCGCCTATCTCTTCAACTCATTGGCGATGGACATCAGTTGGTCCCCGGCCTGTACGATCTGCGCATTGGCCGAGTAGGAACGCTGCATCATCAGCAAGGTCACCATCTCTCGAGCGAGATCGACATTCGAAGTTTCAACAGCCCCCTGGACCAGCCTGCCGGCACCGTCGACACCCGCTTCGGTGCGCACCAGGTCAGCTTCCGACGCCGGAACATAGAGACCGCCGGTCATCGCCGTCAGGCTGGATGGATCGACATCCTGCACCAGTTCGATCTGGCCCAGGGCGAGCGGCTCGGACGTACCCTCAACCGTCGCCGTTACCCGGCCATCCAGGCTGATATTGAGCGACGACGCATCGCGCGGCACCGAAATCATGGCCTGCAACGGCATGCCATTGGCCGCCGACAGGTAACCGTCCGGATTGACGACCAGCGAGCCACCGCGCCACAGCGCCGTCTGGCCATTCGGCGCCATCAGTTCGATGAAGCCGGCGCCGTCGATGGCGATATCGAGCTGCTCGCCGGTCTGGTTCAACGTACCCTGGGTGAAATCCACCGCCGGCGCGTCCAGCTTGACGCCCTGAAACACGGGCTGCAAAATCGACGACTGCCCCCGGGTGTCCGTCGTCTGTGCCGTGTTGGCGGCCATCAGTTGCGAGAACTGCGCGTGGCTTTGCTTGAAGGCCGGTGTGTTCAGATTGGCAATGTTGTTGGCCACGATTTCGAGCGCGCGCTGCTGGGTATCCAGGCCCGTCGCACCGATATAAAAAACCCCGTTCATCCCCCTACCCCTGTCCGAATGTTGTAACTGCCCGCCCCATAAGGTCGTCATAGATATTCATCAAACGCTGTCCCGACTGCGCTTCACGAAGCGCCGCCATAATCGACATCATTTCCGCGCCCAACGAAACATTGGAAGCTTCCAGCGCGCCCTGGTTGACCGACGGATCGTCCATCGATGAGATCATGGCGTCAGGCGCCGTATAGAGTCCGTTTTCGGCATAGGCCATGGCGGTCGTGTCCGCCATGCCGATAACGGCGATTCGTCCCACGGCCTCGCCCGACTGCATGACCGTACCGTCGCCCAAAACCTTGAATTCGCCGGACTTGAGCACGAGGTCGCCGCCCCCACGCTGCTGCAGAGCACAGCCCGCCGCATTCATCAGGCGACCATTCTCGTCGCGATGGAACTGACCTTGCCGCGTATAAAGCAGTGCCCCGTCCCCGGACTTCACACTGAAGAAACCGGCTCCGGAAATCGCCAGATCCTCTGGGTTGCCGGTCGTCTGCAACTGGCCGTCCGAAAAATCGATCGCCGTCTTCGAACCGACCCGGGCGCCGGAGCCCACCTCGACATCCGTCCAACCCAAACGTGCGTCCTGGGCTGCCAGAACGGTCTCGAAACTGACCGCACGTTTGTAGCCCGGCGTCGACGCATTGGATATATTTTGCGACGAGGCCTCAACGCGTCTCTCGACGCGAGAAAGTATGATGCCTACACTGTCGGATAACGCCCCCATGGCGGCACTGAAGCCATATTTTGCGGTCATAGGCAAGACCATACTGTAACAAAACGATGAAAATTTTCATGGCTTTGCAGGAATGAAACAGTCGCAGAGGTAGCAGATTGCCGATTCGGCGAGACACTTTATGTGCTAATATGATACCGCATTTTTCGCTACCGAAGATCACCGTCGCGGCGCAGCAAGCGCAAGAGTAGAGCCGGTTTCAGGGCTTCGGTTACCGCCGCCAGTCTGGTGCGATATGGACCCTGGCCGGGCCTGGATTTTACCCCGAGTCCAGGGGCCATTCAGGGCGATATCCCACACCCGCTGCACCGATTGCGCATTGCCGCCGTCTTCCAGGAAGAAAACCAAGACGTGGAACTGAGGATCAACCAGTGGGACTGTAGGGCATCGGCGGACACGTGGGGGCCTCGCTCCTGTCCTTTATTTTCACAAGACGAAGAGCCAGCCTAAGCGCACTTATAATTATGCAATTGGTATCATGTCACCGTAACGCCGACCTTTTTCCGTCGGCCTGGTTTGGGCCCTCGCTTTTGGTTCAGGCCTGCAAGGCCATACAAACGGTACGCGGCACGCCATTCATACAGAGATTTGCGAAGAACGCCGGCTTCCTTGGCCAATGAAAGCACGGCTGCACCGGCCTCCAGGCGAAGAACCAGCTTTTCCTTCTCTTCTGTCGTTAAAACACGAACGGTATTCATCAGGGGGCTCCTTATAGAAGCCTTGTCACCGAAATTATTGTGTCTCACCTAAGGGGTGCAGTCCATTCCCATGTATCTAAATTAACCAGATCGCGGGCAACGAGTTTGGTGGCCCCTGTCTTATTTAGCCGGAAAACTGTGCCACCGCTCTCTGCGGCGTTAAGGCAATGGGTTTCCCACTGTTTGGCCCCTCTCATATTCCGCCTTTGTGAACCATGAAAGCCCACTGAACCGCCCATCTTCGTTCATGGCGTTTGCTAGGTTGTTTAATACCTTCCCAAGGGAAACTCCGTGTTTATCTGCAACGCCATGTTTATCCTTTGCAAGCAGGAGCCATGGCCCAGGGTATTGCAGCAAGAACCAAAATACGTGTCCCTCTTTTTTTGCCGTTACTTCCCATCCGTAAAAATCATGCTGAGACGGCTCTGACACCTCAAGCTCCTGATCGGCGAGAAGATTTGCTATAACCAGACACACGTTGCGACCACCAGGAATAACGATTTCGCCAGAACTGGAGAATTCAGCGTCGTCAGAAAAGGCGGCGTCGAAGGTGACGAAGGTTCTTTGTTGGGTCATTTATGATCTTTCACATAATAATATCCGGCTGCCGATCCAGAAACGACGGCCGCGCCTCCTACAGTGACCTTTAAGGGAGTCGGGCTAGCATACCATAGTCGCTGGAGCCCAGTATATTTTTCCAGCCCGAGAGCGCTGCCCCGCCAAGAGCCACCAATAGCCTTAGGGAAAGCAGCTCCATAAAAATCCGGGTCTACCTGGTAATGTAGCTCATAGAAATCGCCGCGGCTAATACCGCCCGGCTTGAGAACGTTGAGAGGGCTGTCGCTAATGAATGATGGCAACCCGGTCTGACGCGGTATGAAGTGATGGCCCATACCCTCATAGGGAGTCGCAAGGTAATCCGCCTGAGAAGGAGTGAACCCCTGACTAAGAAACTTAGTGGCGTCACCCTCTGCGGCAGGTACAAACAGATTGCCAAAGCCAGAGCCTAGGGTCGAGGGGGCGGGCTTATATTCCCAAAGTTGTTTAAGAATATTACCACCAACCCTCCCTGCGGGGCCGCGTCTCAAAAGGCTCAGAGATTCGCCGGTATCCGCGACGAACTGTTTAAGTAGTTTGGCGCCAGTCGTTCCAGACCTAATCGAACGCGCGGTAGCGGTGGCTCTAGCTGTCGCAAGCCCGCCTTCCGTAATCGAAGCGCCACGAAACTCGGGCGCAACAAACGTCGCGGCGGTCCCTAGTACTACACCAAGTCCGTTTGATATCGGCGTTGCGGTACGGTACATTTCATCCAGATAATGTTGTTGACCTAGAAGGTGGTAATATTCCTCCTTGCTATGGGCAGCCATTATCGCTTCCAAATTATCAGCACCACCGCCAGTAACGGTGTTGGCCACACTGCGAACAAAGCTCTGGACAGGAGCAAATGGGCGGTGAGGCACATTGGTAATTGTCGCAGGATGAGCGGTATTTCTATCCTCAGCATCCCATTGATCTAGGACAAAGTACTCATCCTTGAAGAAGCCGGGTGTCTTGTCACCCGCTTGCCATTTGCCATCCGTCCCGGAAGGTCCAAAAAACCGCACCTTAATACCAGGGTTGAGAGCATCGGCGCCCGTTTTAAATTCGATCATGTTAGGATTGACGTCGCTTGGAACCGGCTCCCAGCGGACATAGGTCACGCCGTCATCCAGTACACCCGCAACGCCGTCAACCGGCCGCACAATGCCAAGAACAGTGTTGTCTGACATAAACATTCTGTATAGCACGTTATTTATATTATAATCCTTAGACCAGAGGTTTTCCTGCGTAGATGTTAAAGTAAACATCGAGCTATTTCTTGCGCCGGGGACCAAGTAGTCTCCATATAACTGTTCAGTACCGACAAGAGCCTGCATCGTTCCAAAACCCGCTGATCTCTCCAACTTGTAGTTAGTAGTCCCGGTCATTTCGACGGCTTTGTCACTTCCAGCGTTGCTCAGAATTTGTGCCCGAACAACCGGATCAACGTCAGCCACAGGCAGATTAGCAGTTAAGTCCGTGTATGATCCGGTAAACAATGTATTGTTGGAGCCTGGCCCATTATAGGAATAGGTGCCCAAGCCGCCCGGTCTGATACCTTCTGATGCCAGTGTGCGCGCGAGGTCAGACGGATTCCCACCGCTGTCCGAGTCCGATTTGACTCGTCCTGCTGATTGCAGAGCCGGTTTGGGATGCATGGCCTCCTCAATCTTCCCGCCAATCTTCTCTCCGATCATGTTCCCGATCGTACTCATGATCGCGTCAGGCAGGGCCTCGCGCACGCTCTTGCCGAACTCCTGCCCGGTCAAGGCGGTGCGCAAGGCCGCGCCGGCAAGGGTCGACACAGTGGTGTTGATGACGGCGCCGCCGAACTCGCCACCGACATCATATGCCCAGCCCGAGGTTTTATACGCCACCCCGCCCGTCAGGCCGGCAACGGCTAGGCTGGTCCAGTCGAACTTCTTCTGAAGGCCGAAGGCCTTGTTGACCCGTTGTCGGATGGAATTCGCCTGGACCGCCTTCCAGGCCGCGTCCCAGAAACCTTCGGATTTCCCAGGATCACCGATAATAGCCCCGGATACACCGGCCGCTGCCAGTTCCTTCCAGTTGAACTTGCTCTGGTTGCCGACAGCGATCTGGGTCGCCTGGAAGGCAGCGTCTACCGCCGCCATCTTCACCGCCCCGGTCAGCATCGTGGCCCCGACCTTCATCAGGGCAGACATGGTTTGGGTGGCGAACTGAATATTGCGCGTCAGATAGAGCACCGCCGCCGCCACGATGATGGCGATCACCGTACCGACAATACCGCAGCCATGCTGTTTCGGCCGCGGCGGCTGGGGTTGCGTCGGGCTGGTATTGCCCAGCGCATCGGTCGGGTCGTACGCCTTGAAGGTATTGGCGTCGTTTTGCAGGTTCGTGCTTCTGCCCGGAACAGTCAGTATCTGGCCGGCACCCAGGGTCGTGCCGGCGCCCAGGCCATTGGCCTCGGCCAGCATGTACCACAGGCTGGAATCTCCCCAGATCGACATGGCGACGGATTGCAGTGTATCGCCAGCATTGGCCGTATAGCTTGAACCACTCTGGTCGACCGAGGTATTGTTATAGGCTTCGTAGGTATCGGTGTGACCGTTGGTGCCGACGATCTCGGTACCGTTAGCGCCATACCATGAGCTTTGATAGGTGCTGTCGTCCATGGCCAGTTGCTGGGCGTAGTCGATTTCGCTGGCCAGACGGTCGCTGCCGGCGTCGCCGATCACGCGGCCGTTGAGATAGAAGAAGCTGCGCCGAGCACCAATCTCGGAAGCATTGATGCCGACATATTCCTGGCGCGTGACCACCTGGCCGAAGACATCGTTCACGTAGGTCACTTTGCGCGGGGCGCCGGCGTCGTAGACCTGGGTGAGGAAGCCGTTGACGTCGTAGGAATAGGTGGTGGTGCCCGTGGTCGTGGCCACAACCGTGTTGGATAGCGTCTTGGCGCTGGTCCACCAGGCGTGGGTAAAGGTGGCGTCGATATCCTGGGTGGTCGTTGAGCCGCCGGATACCACCTGCACCTGATGGGTGGTGCTATGGGTCACCTGGCCGATATCGGTGCCGGTCCAGGAACTGCCGACCTTAAGCCTGTAATCGTTATGTATGGTGCTGGTGGTCGTGAGGCCCAGGACGTTACTGTAGTCGCTCTCGTCGGTGACGCGGTTGTCTCGATCATAGGTCATCGATCGCGTCTGCGAGACGCTGAGATCGTCCTTGTATTCGATCTGGTAGGTCATCCGGCCCAGGATATCGTTGGTCCGGACAACGCGCTGCTTGGGATTGCTGTCGGTCGGCTTCTTGATACTAACCGTCTCGAGATAGCCATCGGCGCTGTAGCTGTAATATTCGCTATGGGCGTTGGTGCCGGTGCCATAGTCCGCCTGCGTGCGGTCGCCTCGCAGGTTGTAGGACAGGGCGATGGTGTCGGCGCCGGCGATAATGGTCGTGCCCGACAAGGTTCCCTTGCTGACCAGCATGCGGTTGCTCTTGTCGTAAGTGTACCAATAGTCCGTGGTCGACGTGGCGATGCCCGGTTGGTAAAAACCGTGGGGCTTCAGTATGGCATAGGTGCTCTTGATCCGGCGCCGGTTGCTGTTGGCGTCATAGGCGTAACTGATGTCCGCCTCTGAGTCGAAGAAGCGGGCGACGCGGTTCATGGCGTCATAGGAGATGGTCGCCGTCTGGTAGAAGGCCGGCGCATTGCCGCTGTGGTAATAGGCTTCGACCGTGCGGTTGCCGTAATTGTCATAGGCATAGACCGACTTGTTGCCCAGGGCGACGTCGCTGACCGAAGCGAGCAGGCCGCTGCTTGTGTAGAGATAATCAATGTTCTGGCCGGCCGAGCTGTCCTGATGACTGAGTTGGGCGGCGAAGTTGTAGTCGTAGTCGGTCGTATGGCCACCGAAATCGAGGGCGCCCACCGCCCTGCCGAACAGGTTGGTAGTGGTCGATGCGGACTTGCCCCAGGCGGCCATGGTCCGGGTCCAGGCCCCGGAATTTTCCTGGGTCAGCGTCGACTCGCCGGTCGATGTCGCCGCCACCCAGCTGTAGTTGTAGCTTGTGGCCTGGCCGCCGAAAGTCGTGGTCTGGGTCACCCGCCCCTGCAGGTCGTAGGCGGTGGTTTCCGAGTAGGTCGGCGTCCATGTCTGGGTGGACGCGTTCCAGGTCGCATACAGGTTGTTGGTGTGACTGACGCGCTCATCAAGGATGTCGTAGGCATAGAAATCGATCAACTGGCTGCCGTCGGCGCGCATAGCGTGCTTGACCGAGGTCAGGCGGTTGTCCTTGTCGAAGACATAGTTGGTCTCGACCAGGGTGGCGTCGATCTGCTTGATCGCATTGTTGAAGACGTCGTAACGGGTTTTAACCGTGTCGTTGGTGATCGGATTGTACTGGTCGGTGACCAGGGCCTGGGTCCCGCCAAAGCCAGTGCCGGCCAGCAGACGCTGGCTGGTGATAAAACCATTACCGTCGACGCGGCCGACCAGGCGGCCCGACTGGTCATAGCG
>NZ_JBFUDU010000024.1:0-32828 GCF_056404555.1 Asticcacaulis sp. P2_C5 | reverse complement strand
CAGGTGGAATGGAAGGACGGCCTTCATCCGAATATATGGCCGAAAAATCCGCGTTCAGGTCGACCAGAACGGCGCGAACCAACTCTCGGACCTTGCGAAGCGGGTGGCCATCGGGGACGCGCTCTTCCAAGGATACGTAAGAAAATAGGCCAACCTGATCCCGAAACTCACCACGCATCGCTATCTCCTTCTCGCTAAAGAAGGGAATCACGACAAACGCAGAATGGCTACAGGTTTTTCAGCAGACTGTTAGTGCCCCCTGCTTAGGGCATAGGGACAAACCATCGCTCGCCGGCTCGTACCATAGAATGCTGCGCCACATGTGCGGCTCAGGTTTGCCGTCCACATCATGGCAAAGTTCAAGCGGAACGGGCAAGGCGTAGGTTAGGTCCCCGGCCCCTTGCTGATGAATCACAATTTTCGAGCAACTGGTACCGAAGCAAACCTACTATTGATTGAAGCGACCATCTCTTTGATTTTTAATGAAAAAGGGTGGTGCCTGGAGCCGGAATCGAACCAGCGACACGCGGATTTTCAATCCGCTGCTCTACCAACTGAGCTATCCAGGCCCTTAACACAGCCCATCTGCAGCGCCAATAAGCGCCGAAGGAGGCAGGTCTATAGGCGACACATTTGCCGTTGGCAAGCGTGAAAGTGTAAAAAATCAGGCTTCTTCGTCGCCGTCCGGCAGGGGCGCAGACGTGCCGCCCTCCTCGTCTTCCTCCAGGCTGAGCCCGCCTGAACCGTCGATGACATATTCGCCTTTCAGCCAGTGGACCAGGTCGACGTCGGCGCAACGCTTGGAGCAGAAAGGCGCATAGTTCGGCGCTGCGCTGACGACTCCTTCTATCGCTTCGCCATAAGGTTTGCGGCAACGGGTGCAATAACGGACAGTCACAGGGCTATAACCTCGGGGCGATCAGATGTTTCAAGACGCAGCATCGGCGCCAGCGGATCGAGCGACTGCGCCAGCAGCGGCCGCAGCACGTCGATAACGGGAGTACGATCGCGCAGGACGATCACCCGGCCGCGCGCCTGCTCCGCCATGCGCACGGCGCGATTGACACTATATAGGGCGGCACCGGCAGGAACGATACCCCCGGCCAGGGGACGCGCGCCCCACGGACGAACAAATTCCAGCGTGCTGAACTTGCCGATTGGCGCCACGATGATACGTTCGGCCTCGGCCATGAAGCCAGACCGCAGCAACTGGTTCAGCCGCGCACCGTCATGGCGGCGGCCAATCAGGTCGACCACGACCAGCCCCGCCTGGTTCGACAGGCGCAGACGCCGCGCCAGGTCCGCCACAGCCAGTTCATTGCACGTCTTGGCGAAGGTCTTGCCGGCAACCATGCCCTGATCGCCGCCGGCGGAATCGATGTCGCAGGCAATCAAGGCCTGGGTCGGCTCGATCGTCAGGTGACCACCGTTGCTCAGGCCGCCCGACGGATCAATCGCCCGCTCGCGTGCGTCATCCAGCGCATCCAGCAGCATGTCCGGATCACCCAGCCGCACCACACGTTCGCCCAACAGGGCCGCTGACTGCGCCAGCAACCGGTCGCGCAGGTTCACCGTCGATGAGACGCGACGCGGTTCACCTTCGGCCGGAGCGATCAGGCGGGCCCGCGCCAGCTTATTACCGCGCGCCTCGGCGATGATCTCGATCTCGACCGCCGCGCCTTCGGTAATCTTCGCCAACAGGTCGGGCGCGCCGTCCAGCACCGCGTCTTCGCCATCAGCCAGGCGTAGAAAAGCAATCCCCCCTACCCTGCCCTTCAGACGCGCGACAGAACGGGTGCCCAGCACGCCCAATGCAGGATCATATTCATAGCCCTCGAGATAGAGCTGAGGCAGGTTCTGGTAATAGATGGCCCCGCGCGCCAGACCGAACCGGCTCTCGTAATACAGGGTGATCATGGCTAACTGCCTGTGGGCCGGTAGCCGGCGCCTTCAAGCAGGCAGCGCGTCTCATACAGCGGCAAGCCGACAACGGCGGTAAAGCTGCCGACCAGATTAGTTACAAAGCCCCCGGCCCGGCCCTGGATGCCATAACCACCGGCCTTGCCCAGCCCCTCGCCGCTGTCGGCATAGGCGGCAATCTCGGCGGCGGTCAGAACCTTGAACACCAGGCGCGTTTCGATGACACGCGACGACAGTTTGCCGCCCGGCGCGATGACGGCGATGCCGGTATAGGTGCGATGGCCGCGTCCGGACAGCAGTTTCAGGCAGGCGACGACGTCTTCGGCCGTATGCGCCTTGTCCAGCACGCGCCGGCCGACACAGACGACGGTATCGGCGGCCAGGACAAAGCCCGGCTGCGTGGCGGCAACCGCTTTGGCCTTGGCCTGGGCCAGGCGCAGCGCCAGCAGGCGCGGCGTCTCGCCATGTAACGGGGTTTCATCGAGATCGGCCGCCGCGATGATATCGGGCACCAGGCCGATCTGGGCCAGCAGGTCACGTCGACGGGGGCTGGCGCTGGCCAGAATCAAAGGGGCGTTCGCCGCCATTGCGGATTACTTGAAGCGGTAGGTGATGCGGCCCTTGGTCAGGTCGTACGGCGTCATTTCGACCAGGATACGGTCGCCTGCCAGGACGCGGATACGGTTCTTGCGCATCTTGCCGGCGGTGTGGGCGATGATCTCGTGCCCGCTCTCTTCCAGCTTGACGCGGAAGGTGGCGTTGGGCAGCAGTTCGATCACCGTGCCGGGAAACTCAAGCAGTTCTTCTTTTGCCATCAGGCCCTCAAATAGGTCGACAACGCACCAAGTCCTTCGGGACTCATCGGGTACGCTCTCAGTGAGTGCGCCCTTTATACCGAATGGCTGCAAAGGGAAAGGCTTTTTAACTCTGACTCACCTTACCAATGCGTCGTCGACCTGGCGCCAGTCGTAGGTTTTTACCAGTTGATCGACCACTTCGGCCGGGCCTTCGATGCGAATTTCGATGTTTTCGATATGCGGCGAGCCGTCCGTATGGACGTAGCTGTAGCGCCAAGCGCCCATCTTCGCATCTCGCCGGAACCGCGCCCCGTCGCCGAATTCGAGTAGGTATCCGCTGCCACCGGTGACGTGCATGGCCGGTACCTTGAAGGCCACAGCCACACCTGCGGGCGCCGCAACCTGTTCCGGACTATCACCATCGAACGCAAAGCTACCGGTATTGTGCAAAGTCGTAATCCACAGACTGGCCGGCTCGGCACTGCCCGTCTGGGCGGTGGCGGCCAAGGCCTGGATCTCTGCGATCAGTTTCTGTTGTTTCCCCGCATCCGTGGTCGTCTGCATCTGCGTCACCAGGGCCTGCATCTTCGCGGTCGGATCATCGGGATTGGCCCGGTTGTAGTAGCGCGCCATATTGCCGAAAAACAGGAAGGGACCGTCGCCGCTGCCGTCGACCTGGACATCGGCGGGTATCTCGACCCGATCGGTGGCCGATTCGGTCCAGCCAACGGACAGGGCGTCCATAGTCTTCGTTATGCCTGTCTCAAAGGCGTGAATAGCCGCAGCTTCGCCGGCGGTCGGCGCGCGGTCTTCGGCAAGGGCTGATGTCGCCGAAAGGGCGGACACAACGATCAAGGATATCAGACGCAAACGCATTCGGGCCTCCTGTCAGACAGGTGGCGAGCCTAAATCGGCAGGATCGAAAGCGCTATCTGCCTATTTAGGCACTCTTAAGAGCTCAAACGCCGCATGGCTCGCGCAAACGTGCGCGGCGGGCAGTCGCCCTTGCCAAAGACGTAACCGTCGTTGGAAATTGCGTTCCGCATAGCCAAACGCCCTTTGCTGAAGAGCAAAGGGCGCTGGATAGAAGACAGTCCTGAGGGAGGGATCAGAACTTCTTCACAAGGCTGACCGTGCTCGAGGTCGACTGACCCTTGTCGCCGTTAAAGTCCGAACGCGTCACGTCGGCGCGCAGGGCGTAGCTGTCATCGAGGTGATATTGGGCGCCGACACCGTAGTCGAGCGAGGTACCCTGTTCCAGCTTGCCGGCGGCGGCTGGGGCCTTCAGATCGGTATCGGACACGCCGACACGGCCGATCAGGTCGAACTTGGGCGATACCGGCAGGTAGCCAACGCCATAGACGCCGACCTTGTTGGTCAGCTTGTACTTGCCGGCCGCGGTCGAGTCCTTGTTGGTGCCGAAAGCCGCTTCGCCTTCGACGCCGAAATGCGGGGTAATCTTGGTGCCGACGCGGGCATTGACGCTGTTCAGCTTGGTGTCGGTCGTGTCGTTATCGGTGCTCTGGACACCGACCGAACCATAGACGTGGCCTACGTCCTGAGCCGATACGGCAGCAGCGCCCGAGAGAGTCAGGGCGGAAACAGCGGCGGCGATAAGCAGGTTCTTCGTATTCATCGTATGTGCTCCATTTTGCTAGCGGTGGCTGCCGAAAGGCGGCTCCGTCTGGGCGATCATTGTCGCCTGATGACAATATGGTGCGGTGCACGGGCGATCGTGGGGCCGTTTCCGGGTCATTTTGAGGTATTTGGCGCCGAATGTGGCGAGGTGAACACCTCAGGGCCTTTTATGTGGCCAAAGGTCCGATTTAGGACGCATTACCGCCCCAATGACGAATGAATAAAATGTAATAAAATCATAAAGATAGGCAAAAATTACCCATTACGCGCGCAGGTGCAGCGCATTGATCAGGGTGAACAAACGGCGCGCCGTTTCGTGGTCGATCTCGACCTTGCCGCTGAGTCGCTCGGTCAACAGTTCGGCGCCTTCGTTATGTACGCCGCGGCGGCCCATATCGATCGACTCGATCTGCGCCGGCGTGGCGTTTTTCAGCGCTTCGTAATAGCTCTCGCAGATCATGCCATAGTCGCGCATCATGGTTTTGAACGGCGCCATCGACAGGATAATCTTGCGCGCAAAGTTCGGTCCGGTGATGTCGAAGACCAGCCGGTTGTCTTCCAGCGCCAGGCGCAGGTCGAACGGCCCCTGGCTGCCGGCCTCTTCGGCGCCGGCAGGCGTGAAGCTGTTGCGCTCGATCAGGTCGAACATGGCGACCTTGCGCTCGTGCTCGATCTGGTCGGTCGGCGCGGCCAGGCTGTCTTCGTCTATGTCGATGCGGGCAATTTTCATAATTCGGTCTCTACAGATACTCCAAATCACGAGTCAGCGTGATTTGGCAAGGGCGCCACACTTTCCGCTTTTTGGCCGCCCGAGCTGTTGCGAGGAGCCTCGCGGCGCTTGAGCGCTAAGAATGGTTTGGAACGCTTTTAGCACGCCTCGGGGCCGCCAGATCAAGCAACAGCACATCGATGCATTCAGCTTCAATACGGATATCTCTCTGTCCTTCTCCGGCAAAGCGCAGGATCAGGACATGGGCCGGCAGATCCAGCGGTTCCGCCGCCAGGTCCAGCAGGCTCAGCGGCTGCTGGGCATTTTTCGGATCCAGTCCCCTCACCTGCACCTTGGTGACGCAAGACAGACGCAGAACCGACGGCGCGCGCAGGGGCTGGCTGCCGCCCGCCTCATGGCAGAAGCGGTTCATGCGCACGGTGAAATGACGCCCGGCCTGATCGTAGACCATGTCGCCGAAACGCAGGGCGGCGTCCTGGACCAAGGCGGAAATAGCGGGCAGGTCGTCAGCCTCCATCGCCATCAGGCGCAGCGGCTTGGCGGCCGGCTTTTGGCCAAACAGGGCCATTATTCGTCTTCCGATCCGGGCTCGTCGCCCTTCAGCCGGCGGACATTGGCACCGCAGGCCGACAACTTGCCTTCGAGGTTTTCGAATCCGCGATCGAGGTGATAAACGCGATTAACGACGGTCTCGCCGCGCGCCGCCAGTCCGGCAATGACCAGGCAGGCCGAGGCGCGCAGATCCGTCGCCATAACCTGGGCACCGCGCAGTTCGGCGACGCCGCGCACCTTTGCCTCACCGCCGCTGACCGAGATATCGGCCCCCAGGCGGCCCAGTTCCGGCACGTGCATGAAGCGGTTCTCGAAAATGGTCTCGCGGATGACGCTTTCGCCGTCGGCCAGCGTCATCAGCGCCATGAACTGCGCCTGCAGATCGGTAGCGAAACCGGGATAGACGTCGGTCGTCAGGTCGACCGGTTTCAGCTTGCCGTCCTTGCGCGTGATGGTCACGGTGTCGAAGCCGCGATGGACCTCACAGCCGGCGGCGACCAGCTTGTCGAGCAGGATGGAGATCAGTTCCGGGCGCACCTTGGTCAGACGCACTTCGCCGCCTGCCATCGCGGCGGCCACGGCATAGGTGCCGGCCTCGATGCGATCGCAGATAACGGACCAGTCTGCGCCGCGCAAGCTTGTGACGCCTTCGACCACGATGGTCGTGGTCCCGGCGCCACTGATCTTGGCGCCCATGGCATTCAGGCATTCGGCCAGGTCGACGATTTCCGGCTCGCAGGCGCAGCGCGTCATGACGGTCGTGCCGTGGGCCAGGACAGCCGCCATCAGGGCGTGCTCGGTGGCGCCGACCGAGACGAAGGGAAACTCGATCTCGGCGCCTTTCAGACCGCGCGGCGCCTGGGCAAAGACATAGCCTTCGTGCATGTCGATATGGGCGCCCAGCGCTTCCAGCGCCTTCAGATGCAGGTCGACGGGCCGCGCGCCGATCGTGCAGCCGCCGGGCAGGCTGACCTTGGCGTGGCCGGTGCGGGCCAGCAGCGGTCCCAGGACATTGAACGAGGCGCGCATCTGGCGCACCAGATCATAGGGCGCGAAGGATGAGGTGATTTCAGGGGTGTGCAGGGTGGTCGACTGGCCGCCCTCATCCGAATTGACGATTTCTGTGCCGAAGCGTTGCAGCAGGCGGCTGAGCAGGCGCGTGTCGGCCAGGCGCGGCATGTTGTTGAGGCGCACCGGCTCGGAGGTCAGCAAACTGGCGGCCATCAGCTTGATGGCGGAGTTCTTGGCCCCGGAAATGGGGATGTCCCCGAACAGAGGGCTGCCGCCCTCGATGGCGATGCGATCCATATATGCGTCCGTAATCTACCGTAGCCCAGCGACATAACCGGGATGGGCGGTTCTACATCGAATTGGGGATGGCGCAATATGCTTTGTTCGGTGGGCTGGGCTGCTTTAGCGATTTTCGGAATTTTGCAGCGAGCAAAAGGTTTGAAACCGCGAATGAACGCCAATGAACGCGAATAATTCAGGCAAGTCCTGCAACCGTATATCTAAAGAACGCTTTGCTTCAGAACCGACAAAACCATTCGCGCTTATTCGCGTTCATTCGCGGTTTCAACGTTTCCTTCGGAATTGCCATCCGCCCCCGGCTCAGGCGAGCCCTCCTCCGGACTCTCAACGGCAGAAGCGGCCTTGCGGCGGCGCAGGTTATCGCGCAGCGCCTTTTGGAGGGCCTGGGCTCTGCGATCCTTTTCGCTAAGTGCGGGAGTCTTGGCTTTGGTCATGGTCGAATTGTAGAAAACCGCTGAATAAATTCAAGGGGCGTGATTTTTCGCTTTGTCTTCGGAAAAAGTTTGGCTATAGCCCCTGCCTCCGTTGCCGTATTAGCTCAGTGGTAGAGCGCATCCTTGGTAAGGCTGAGGTCGGCAGTTCAATCCTGCCATACGGCACCATCGGGGCCTTGATCTTGAACGATCAAGGCCCCGACCAGTTTTTCCCCCATGACATTTCGTGACGGAACGGGCGCAAATTTCCGTGATCGCCACCTTGACTCTGCGTTATTTATGAGAACAAAATAAGAATATCACTTCGGCTATCGAGAGAAGCCGGCGGCGATAGGGCGCCAGACAGACCAATAGACACGGGTGGTAGCGGTTGTGCCCGGGACGTGATCTACAGCGAGCTGTCGTAGGAACGGGAGGGGTTTGTGCGTATATTTTATGGCCTGCCTTTGGTGGCAGTTCTGTTTGCGTCGCCGGTTTTGGCCGACAAATTCGTTATCACACCGTCTGGACACCCTGAGGTCGTTTTCCCTGGGGACGACGTTCAAACGGCGAATAGCAAAATAGTCGATGCATGCATGTTGGCAGGATGGAAGGTCAGAGATCAGAACCAGACGCAAATCATCTGCGAAATCAAGATTGGTGATTTTACATCAGCTCTGCAACAGGCCCTTATTGGCAACAAATATTCGACGAAGCCTACATCCTATGTGCGCATTAGCCTCTCGCAAATCGGTAACAGTTCCAGAGCCCAGGCAGCAAGTTGGTTCGAGGTACCTATGGGTTTCGGCCAGGTACAGACCGTCGATTACGAGGGTGATGACAATTTCAACAATCTCGAGAAGTTCCTGATCAAGGCCGGTGGCAAGTTTCCGGAGGGCACACGAATTCCAGGTCCCTACATAGGGATACAGGGAAAAGTCGTTAAGTCGGGAAATTCTGCCGTCTTCAACGTCGAAAGCCTGGATCCCAGTTCGCCGGCAGAGGTCGCCAAAATAGCCGTCCAGGATCAGATTATCGCCATTTCGGGCAAGCGGTTCAAATCCGATCAAGAGATGATCCGTCGCATTATGAAGCTGCCGGTTCATAAATCCTACACCCTCACGGTTCTGCGAAATGGCACTCAAGTCGAACTGCAGGTGGAGTGGGAAGAGCGCCCGCCCATCGGCGCCGTCGCGGGGATGGATGTTACCGATCTCGAGGATGAAGTCGTTGAAGACGCTGTCGAGCCGTCAGAGCCGCAATACGCGACCCTTTCCGCCCAGGATGAACTCGGCAAGTGGGGCGACCTGCTGGAACGAGGACTGATCACGCAAGAAGAATTCAACGCTAAAAAGAAGCAGTTGCTCGATTTGCCGTAAAAGATCGCTTCTTGCGTGGCGGGTACGAAAATAGCCGTCTGACCCCGTGCACCGGCAGCCAATCTTACCCCAGATACACGATCCTGTTCTTGCCTTTTGTCGTGCGCAGTTCGGCGAGATTGGCCTTGTGTTCACCCGATCGATAGGCCTCGCTGGCCGTCCCTTCGATGTACCAGGTCTTCTTGATGTCCTGTTGCATCATATGGGCGGCATACAGATGGCCCTGGAAGAAGGCGTCCACGAGGCCGGGAATCCAGGCCAGGGGCGGAAATATCTTGGCCAGTTCCTCGATCGTCGTCAGGCCGGAATCAAGCAGCAGAATGATCAGTGACATGATCATTGTCATGGGCGTCACGCGCGCCCGCAGGCCGTGGACCAGCAGGATCAGGCCGGCGATAACCGAATAGGCCATGCCGACACCGGGTATGGGAACCAGGGCCAGGATACCGTCCAGCCCGATAATATTGATCGGCCCGATACCGATGATACGATCCGACAGCCGCTTGACCGACTCGATCGAGTCGTAGATGCGGTCGATGTCGTGTTGCGTCCTGGCCTGCATGGGTGCCCCCGAAAGCGCTGTTAACCGTCTTGCGCCTGCCCAACTAAGGCCACGAGGCTGTGAATTGTCAATGTAGGATCGATAACGGAGGGGGAGATGGTGCGCCTGCTGCAACAGATACTGCGAATCACCGGCATCGCCCTGGCCGCGGCCATGCTGATCGTGGCCGCCATCTGCCTGGCCAATCCACACCGCCCGCTATTCTATCTGATCGACATCTTCTCGGTACCAATCCTGACCGGCTTCGTTCTGGTGGCAGCCGCCCTGGCGCTGTTGCGCCAGAGATGGGCTGGTGGCATGGCCGGGATTGCCGTACTGCTGATGGTCATTGCCGTCCTACCGCAGGCGGCGCCGCACCAGACCGCGCCGGACAAAAGCCGGTCGCCGCTGCGCCTGGTTTTCGCCAACCTGCTGATCCGCAATACCACGCCGGAAAAGCTGTTGCCGTGGGTCGATAAGCAAAATCCTGACGTCGTCGCCCTGGTCGAGGCCGATCCCGACTCGCGCGCTGCCCTGATCGAAGGCCTGAAAGCCACGCGTCCCTATATGGTCAGGCGCTACGACATGGTGGTGATGTCGCGCTATCCCCTCAGCCATTTCAAGGCGCGTCCGGCCGGCTTCGCTCTGGCGACGGTCGATATCGCCGCACCCGACGGCCGCATCACCCTTGCCCTGGCGCATATGACCCGACCGTGGCCATTCAAGAGCCCCGCCGACCAGCCACGTCAGTTCGATCGCCTGGCCAGCGATCTCGATCGCAGCCTAGCCAAGCGCTTCGTCATGGTCGGGGACTTCAACACGCCGCCCCTGGCCTCGGGCATGCACGACTTCACGCATCGCGCCGACCTGCACACCGCCCCGGCGCTCGGCGGCACCTGGCCGACCTTCCTGCCGTCGCTGCTGCGCGTGACCATCGACAATGCCATGGCCAGCCCGGATATCATTTTTGCCAGGCGTCGGGTGGGCGGCTTCGATGGCTCCGACCACCGCCCGATCTGCGTCGACATCTATCCTGCCAAAACGCCCGAACACTAAACCTTAGGCGTCTTCGTCTTGGGCGCGGACACTGCGGGCGCTTCCGGCTTGGCAACCGCCAGATCCTTGGCGATCATCTTGGGTGCCGTTGCCTTCACCACCGCTTCAGCCGCCTTGGCAACTGGCGCCGTTGTTGCGGCCGCCGCCTTGACGACCGGCGCAGGGTCGGTAGCGGCCTTGGCAACTTTCGGCGCGTCCTCAGCCACAGCTTCAACGGCCGGCTTTGTAACCGTCTCGACCGCCTTGACAGCCGCGACAGGCGCTTCGGCCGCAGCCTTGGCAACCTTCGGTGCGGCTTCTACCACAGCCTCAACAGCCGGCTTGGTCACGGTCTCGACAGCCTTGGCAGCCGCGGCCGGCACTTCGACTGCTGCCTTCGCGACCTTCGGCGCGGCTTCAGCTACAGCCTCGACGGCCGGCTTTGCAACGGCCTCAACCACCTTGGCGGCAGGAGGCGTGACCTCGGCAATGGCTTCGGCAACGGCCGGCACGACCAGTGTTTCAGTGACCGGATCGATCAAGGGCTTGGTGTCGACGCTGGCTTTGACAGTGTCGGCTACAGCTTTTGTCGCCTTTTCAACGACCGGCTCGGCGGCCGCCACTGTATCAGCGACCGTCTCCGTCACGACATCGACTGCCTTTTCGACCACAGCAGCTTCAGCCTTCAGCGCCGCTTCGATAGGCTTGACCATGTCCGCGGGGGCCTCGGCCGAGATCCCGGCGCTTTCCGCCGTCAGGAGCGTGGCCTTGCCCCATGAGGTGAAGCCCGGCCATTTGGCGGGCAGATCGCCGAGCTGCGGCAGATCCTTGACGAGGCTTCCGCTCTTGCTCAGGCTCTGGGCGACAGCCCAGGCGCCGACACCGAAGCTGGTGGCAGCCCAGAACGGCACCCACATCGGCGACAGCGCACCGACCCAGAAATTCATGGCCTTTTCGGAAGCGGCCTTGATCTCGTCGGGATTGGAGAAGGGAAATTTCGGCGGTTCAACGACTGACATGCTTAACATCTCTGACCTCGGGTCCTGGAGGAATGCCCATATTGCGCCGCAACATAACATAAACCGGCACGGACTCCAAACAGGAGAATTCGCCTCACGGCAATTTGACGCCTACCGACACTTATACATTATTTATAAAGTCCACACACGGGCCTTGCCACCCGCTTCACCGAATACCGTAACGACGTCCTCGGCAATCGCCGTTAGTTGCACTGCAAAATTTTCCGGCGGATTGATCGCCACCAGGGCGCAACCATTCATCTTCATAGGGTTCCATAGCGGCCGCAGGCGCAGTTCAGCGACGACGATTTCGGGCGGTTGTTCCAACTCGCCCTCGCTGACCTCGCGCTCGAGGTCGCGCAGCCAGGCGTCGAAGGTTTCCAGGTCCTTCAGTGGCAACCAGATCAGCGCCCGGGCATCGGCCCGCGCCGCCAGGACGGCGCGCAGGCACTCGACCAGATTGGCGTAGTCGTCGCCGCGTTCAAACGGCGGATCGATCAGATAGAACAGGCCCCGCGCATCGTTCGTCACCTCGACGGCAACGGCATAACCGTCTTCCTTCAAGGCGTAGCCGCGCGGTTCGACCCGCGCCTGCAACAGCGCGAAATCGTCGTCACGCAGTTCGCAACCAATATAGCCGTCGCCCGTCCGCGCCTGGTCGAGCACCAGGACCGGCGAGCCCGGATAGATACCGATACGTTCACGAAACCCGGCCTTCAGGTTCTTGGCGCGGACATAGTCGACCAGCGGCTTGAGACTGGCTGGCACATCACCATCCAGCAGGTACTTGATGCCCGCTTCGGCCTCTTTCGAGCGCGCAAAATCGGGATTCGACAGGTCGTAATAGCCCGCCCCGGCATGCGTATCGACCACCAGCAGCGATGAGTCATCGGCGCGCAGCAGGCGCAGAAACGCCAGGACGGCAGCATGCTTGGCCAGGTCGGCAAAGTTTCCGGCGTGAAAACCGTGTCTGTAATTCATGGTGTCTCGGGTTTGTAGGCCAGGATCAGCAGGGTCTGGCCGAACAGGCCGGATTTTTCGACAAAGGCATTGGGCAGGGGATAGACGAGATAGCGTTTGATCCACACCAGCGCGTCGCGCAAGGCGAAAGTCAGGGGATTACGGCCGAACGTCTTTAACAGCCCCCGCCGCAGCCCGAGCGTAATCGCCACGCCATAGGGCGGCGGCGAGCCGATATAGGCGACCTTGTAACCGCAGGACTGGAACAGGCTGCGCAGGACGGGCGCCGTGAACTGGTTAACGTGTTCGGGAAAAATCAGCGCCTTGGAGCCCGCCCCACGCAACATCCGGTCCAGCGCGTCGTAGTTGGGCACGCCGATCAGGGCCGCGCCACCGGGTTTCAGCTTTTTCAGGGCCGTTTCGACAAAGGCGCGCGGTTCCAACAGATGTTCCAGGATATCGAACATGGTCAGCACGGCGATGGCGTCGTCTTCACAGGTCGACAGGTCGCCGTCGATCATGGTCACACCGAACAGGCTTTCAGCGGCCGCGCGCGCCTTGCTGCTGATCTCGATGCCGACCGCCTCATAGCCCATCTCGGACAGCGCCTTGACGGCTGCGCCCTGGCCTGCGCCGTAATCGACCGCCAATCCGCTCCGCGCTGCGTCCGGCAAGGCCTTGAGAAAGCCGCCGATCAGCGTCTTCTTGTCCTCTATGGCGTTGCGGTAGTCGTCGGGGTGGTCCGAGCCATAGGCATAAACCGTGGCGGCCTCGTAATAGGCGTTGAGGTAGTCCTGGGTCGGCCGGGGTGACATATGGACAAAGCCGCAGCCGCTACAGCGCACCGTGGCGTAGCCATCGGCCAGATCATAGAGCTTCGTCGCTTGGAGCGATCCGCACAGGGGACAGGTCATGGGAATATCCTCACAACCCGCCGTTTAAGCTGATTCTAAAAACTAATTCTAAAGCTTGGGCGTCTGTTCGCGCACGATCTGCAGCACATCGGCCAGCAGCGATTCCGTCGTCGGCCACGCGCCCGCGCCCTTGCCGGTGACGTACCACGTGTCCCCGTTGTCCAACTCAATGATCGCACGGTTCTGCTCACCACGCGCGCCGACCAGGTAATGATCGCGGTCCAGCACTTCCAGTTTCATCGACGCCTGCAACCCCTGAGGCGTCTGGAAACAACGCGCGACATAGCGCAGGCCCTTGCCCGGCGGGATAATCAGCGAATCCTCGGTGATCTGCCCGACCTCGAGATGGGCCGGCGTCTGGCCCGGAAAGGCGATTTCGCGCAGCAGTTTCAGCTTGGCGCCGACATCGGTGCCGTCGAGATCGGCCGTCGAATCCGGCTCGGCGAAGCCCAACCGGCGGGCCTCGTCCATGGCGGCATCGAAGCTTTTCCCGGATTCTACCTGGTCGATGACGAAGTTGGACGTTCCGTTCAGCACACCGCAAAAGGCCGTCACCTTGTGGCTCTTCACCGCGCGCTTCAGCGCCTCGATAACCGGCGCGCCGCCGCCGACGCTGGCCGAATAGGTCAACATGGCGCCGGACGCCTTGGCGGCGGCGCGCAGTTTGTCGCCCGACGCAGCGACAGCCTGCTTGTTGGCGCTGGTCACCGACACGCCGGCCTTGAGGAATCCTTCCAGCAGTTCGGCCGACGGCGACACGCCGGTGCCGATATCGACAAAGACATCGACATCGTTGCGCACGAAGTTGCGCGCGTCCGACGTAAACGCCGCCGCTAGGGGATGATCACGGCGCTTCGACGGATCGCGGACCAGGACGCGATCGACCTCGATCAGGTCGGACCATTCCAGGCAGCGTTCCAGGAACTTGGCCCCCACCCCACCGGCGCCCATGACGGCGACGCGGATACGACGCTTCAGGACCGGCGCCGTGCGGTAGGCTGTCGGCGCGCCCATCACGGTCTGGTAACCCTTGCTCAGCCCGGCGACCTCGACCGTCATGGCGTGATCGGCGGCGTAGCGCATGGCCTTGTTCTGCACCACCGGGAAGGCGATGCGCATGGCTTCGTCCCAGTCCAGGGCGTCGTATGGCTTGGCCGAATCTCCGACCTGGGCTGGATCATTGTCATAGATGGCGTCGACGTCCTTATACAGCCGCACGGGGACGTCCAGGGCCTTGGCGATATAGACGGCGGTCAGGTCCGATCCGCCACGGCCGAGCAGAACCGGTTCGCCGGCGGCATTTTCGGCGACATAGCCCGGCACGACGACCAGATCGACCTTTTCCAGATCGCGCGTCAGGACGTCGGGCTTCATGGCGACTGGATTGGCGTTGAGGTGTTCACCCTCAGCCACCAGGCCGATTTCCGCCGCCGAACGAAACTGCGTCGGAATGCCGGAGCGTTCGCACGCCATGGCCAGCAGGGTAGCGGCGCGCATCTCGCCGGTCGCCACCAGATGCGGCGTGGCGGACGACGACGAGGCTTGGGTATAGGCGCCGGCCAGGCGCAGCAACTGATCGGTCTGGCCTTTGAAAGCCGAAACCACGGCGATCACTTTGCGGGCATCGCGGGTATAGCGATAGATTTCCGATACGGCGCGATGCAGCGCGCTTTCGGACACCAGCACCGAACCACCGAATTTAACGACGAGAATTGACATAGGCCTGCCCTGATCCTGTTCGCTCGGTCGCTACAAGACCTTGGCGCAAAGGAAAAGCGAAAACTGTGCCCGGCTGGATTTTTGCCCAACTCGCGTTTACAATCGCCTGGATTTCGAGCGTGGGATGGCTTCATGAACAAGCGCGGTATCTATGCCTGGTGGGTCGTAGGAATCGTCTGCGGTCTTTTCTGCCTCTTTTTCCTGACCGTCGCCGTCGCAGCCTATGTCAAGGCCCAGGACATGATTGTCGTCCGCAACGGTTTTTTCGAGGACTATATGAAGCTCTCCGTCGTTTCGAGCGTGCTCGGGCTTGTCTTTGGCGGCGTCTCGGTCTTTGGCCTGACCCGCCGGCGCAAACTGCCGCCGCCCGCCGATGAGCATTTCTGATACCCCCTGAAATGCGGGATTTTCTCCCTGCAGCCTGCGATTAAACTCCCCCGCTCAGGTGGAGCACAGCCATGTCCAGATCTTGGGTATTCGCAAGCGTTATCGGTGGCGTGGCCGCCGCACTGCTGGTCGCCGGTATCGCCCCGGCCGTCGGCACCAGTCTCCAGGTCCAGGTGCGCGACGCCGCAGGCCGCCCCGTTCCCAACGCGACGGTGTGCGCCGGCACCGCCAACGACCGGGCGTCGCGCGGCTTTGCGAAGACCAACGCCAATGGGCTCGCCATCGTCGCCCTGGCGACACCGAGCGGCAGCCCAATAGCCATGGTCGTGACAGCAAACCTCGGGACGCGCGGCGCGGCGGTAACCACCACCGGCATTGCTGCGCCGATGCTGACCCTGCCCGCTTCCGGTGGTCCGGCCTGTCCCGAAAACACCACCCAGGTCGGCCCGGGCAGGTTTGTCGTCGACGGCACGACCATTCGCGACCATATCAATGAGGTGGCGCGAGACCGCCCGGAATTGATCGGGCCGATCAACATGGCGCCCGAGCGCTGTTTCGGCGCGGCCGGCACCGGCTGCAATGACAGCATCGGCGGCGTCGGCACCTGCATCGGCGGATCGTGTACCATCAACGCCGGCAGTTGGCAGCACGATGAATGCTGCCTGCGCAACCGCAGTGGCGGCATGTGCGACGGCAAGTTCGAGGAAATCTTCACGGCCCAGGGCGTTGGCGGCCCGCCCCAGGTCTGCCAAGCCGAATTCAATATGGCCTTTTCGCGTGTCGGCACGCCGCTCAGCTGGCGCCGCCAGATCAACGTCAATACCGTCAATAATTCCGGCACGGTCGATTTCACCAATTATTGCGCCCCGGCCGGTAGTTTCATGCCGCGCGGGGAAGCCAACCGCTTCTGCTGTTCGCGCCAGGCGCGCGCGCTGAACGCCGCCGAGTCCGCAGCCGTTTCGGTGGCCCATTTGCAAACCCTGACCGGCGGCGACACTATCCAGATTTGCCGGTAAGTCAGCCTCGGAGACCGCATATGCGACGGACGTATTTATATTATGTGGCTACGGCCTCCTTCATTATCGCCGCTTTGAGTTCGTTCATGGTGGGCGTGCTAGAGTGGCGCGAACCAGCGCTTCCCAATCATTGGTACAATTCGCCTTATTTCAACTTCACCCTGGCGTTCGTTTTCTTGACAGCCGCCGCAACCCAGATCGTACGAATTTGGCGGCTTAAGGCGCTGGCAGTCACTACGCCATCCTAAGGCTTGAACCCTGAAGCCATTTGCGCCACAAGCGCGCCATGCCCGTTCGCGCCTACAGTCTGCTGATCCTCACCGCCTTTATCTGGGCCGGGAACAGTGTGGCAGGCAAGATCGGCGCGGGCCATATCGACCCCATCCTGCTGACCAGCCTGCGTTGGGGCATCGCCGCCCTGGTCATCTGCGTCTGGTCCGTCCCGAAACTGCGCGCCGACTGGCCCGTTATCAAGCAATACTGGCCCCTGCTTCTGCTTTATGGCGCCAGCGGTTTTGCCGCCTTTAACATGCTGCTCTATTCCGCCCTGACCCAGACGGCGGCGGTTAATGTCATGATCGAACAGGCCGGCATCCCGATCTTTATCTTCCTCGGCAATTTCCTGCTGTTCCGCACGCGGGCGACCCTGGCGCAACTGGCGGGCTTTGTCCTGACCTTCGCCGGCATCCTGATCACCGCCAGCCACGGTGATATCGGCCGCCTGCTGCGCCTGGAGCTCAATACCGGCGACGTCATGATGCTGGCTGCCGTCATCATCTACGCAGGCTATACGGTGGCGCTCAAATGGAAGCCGCCCCTGCACTGGCAAAGCTTCCTGGCCATTCCTTGCGCCGCCGCCGCCCTCACCTGCCTTCCGATCCTCGCCTGGCGTGACACCAACCATCCATTCACAGCCCCCGACTCGATCGGCTGGGGCGTCGTCCTGTATGCTGCCCTGTTCGTCGCCTTGCTGGCCTCGGCGACCTATATCGCCGGGGTCGAGCTGATCGGCGCCAACCGAGCCGGGCTGTTCATCAATCTGCTGCCGATCTTCGGCGTCATCCAGTCGGTGATCATCCTGCGCGAGCCGTTGCACGGGTTCCATATCGTGGCGCTGGTCCTTGTCTGCGCCGGGATCGTCATGGCTGAATGGAGCCGGTTGCAACCGACGTCCCGACGGCACAACATCTGAGTCTCTGTTACGAGAAAGACGTCTTTTTTCCACGCAGAAACCGGCCAATTCCCGTGGATTTCCTTTATCGATCCAAGCTCTGGTATTGACCGTCTGCAGCTCTGCTGGCAATGAAGACTTGGGGCTATGGAGGTGGATCGCTTAAGCGTAAATTAAGCGCTGGGTTGATGCCGCGGGAATTTCATCACGCGTTTTAACTGTAAAAAAAGGGACAAAGCTCCCGTCCGTGACGGCGTCAAAAATACCGGGTCCGGGCAGCGTCGAGCGCCATATGGGCGGCGAAAGTCCTGCGACCACGGTGCCAGGCTCAGGTCAAACATCGAGATATCTGTTTGTCGACGGTTGTCGCGACTGGACTCTATAGAGAATATTAGGAATCGAACCTGAAACATGACAGTTTCTCCCACCATGAATATCGCGTTCAACAAGACGGCCAGTCAAAGCTCTGTATCCCCCTGGTCGCGCCAAGACGATGCCAAGGGTGCGCTGATAGGAGATCCAGACAGAATGTTTGGATTTCATACTGCGGAAGAAGACAGCCCGTGGTGGGAGGTGGATCTTGGCCAAATTTACGCCGTCCAGAGCATAATCCTCTACAACCGACGCGATGGTTTTATCGAGAAGGCTAGAACTGTGTCGGTCGAAGTGTCGACGGACAATGAAAACTGGACCCTGATCCATTCCGGCCTGGTCTATTTCGGCCACGGTCCCGACTTACCTCCGTTTACCCTGCCGCTCGCCGGTCGTTTTTCAGTCCGACATGTCCGGCTGCGACTGCATGAGAAAAACTTTTTCCACCTTTGGAAGGTCGAGGTTCTCGTCTATGGCATTCAAAGTCGGGTCATGGAGTTACGTGAGCAACTTGGAATGACCTTCCCGGTGCGCGACCTGGATGCCAATGGCAAGGGAAATGCCGGTTACGACGTTATAGCGGCAACGTCTGAGGATATGAGCGGGCCTCTCATCGGCCTTGACGTAAATGACAACGGTGCCTACGGAAATAGTGTCGTTCAATACGCGACAGCCGTGGAAATGGCCCAGACACTCGGCCTGAAATATATTCGCGCCGCCACGGGCAAACTGGTCAAATTGAACGCACCTGTCGTCTTAGGTGACATTACCGTCCTTCCGGGAGGGGCTGAACTGCCTGGCGGAGGCTGCTTCCTGCGCGGCAATTTCTTTTTCCGCAACCATCTCCGGCCGGCACTCAAGAATAGTACGCCGCAGAGTTACCACGACCTTGTCCACGACCACGTATCCCAGCTCTACAAATCGGTACTCGCCAAAAAAATACCCAGGCAGAAGACCGATGAATTGACGATTCACATCCGGTCCGGCGACATCTTCCGAACCTGGATTCATGCTGATTATGTCCAGCCGCCACTTTCCTTTTATCAGTTGGTAATCAACCAGGTCGTCGACAAAAAACGCATCAAGCGCGTCCGACTTGTCTTCGAAGATCGCGGCAATCCTGTCGTTGACGCGCTGGAGGCTTTTCTGTTGGCATCGAATATTCCTTTTTCCTGCCAGAGCGGATCGGCCGAAGAGGATATCGCCGCCCTGATTGACGCCCCCCATATGGTGTACGGGGTCGGCACGTTCGGGCCGGCGGTCTGTCAGTTTTCGGATATCGTCGAGTCTGTGTACTATTTCTCTCCGGACAATTCATGCCCGTTCAAAGGCATACCGAATATAGGCAAGATCGTTCACATTAGCGACGCCGGAGACTATATCAAACCTGGCGAATGGAAGAATAGCCCCGAGCAGCGCGCTACCATGGTCGAATACCCGGTGGAAAAACTGGTCGTGCTCGGCGAATGGTCTCACACGGTAAAACGCAAGGCATCGAGCTCTGCAAAATCAGGTTGGGAGTCAATCGTTCCCGTGCATAATTTCATCCAGGCGGTCTCGCGCGGCCTGAAAGGTTAGTCTCAACCAGGCCCGCTCGGCACAGATTTGTGGTCGTTGAAACGGCCCTTAAACTTTACAATAGCGTGGATGACGGCTACGGGAGCGCACTTTCACCACTTCCATACCTCAAGATCACATGATGTAGTCCTTGACTCGCCATGCCCTAAGTAACCTTTGATAGCATCGGAACACGTTATGACTACATCTTCTCGTAAAGTTGCTCTGATTACGGGAGTCACCGGACAAGACGGTTCATATCTGGCGGAATTCCTGCTCGGCAAGGGCTACGAGGTGCACGGTATCAAGCGCAGGACCTCGCTGTTCAATACCGACCGCATCGACCATCTTTTCGAAGAAGGTATAGAGGGCCGCTTGCCGTTTTTCCTGCATCATGGCGATATGACCGATGCGTCGTCCCTGATGCGCATTCTTCAGCTTGTAAAACCTGACGAAGTTTACAACCTGGCAGCCCAAAGCCACGTTGCGGTGTCATTCGAGGAGCCCGAATACACCGCCAATTCCGACGGTCTGGGCGTGCTTCGCCTGCTGGAAGCGATCCGCAGTCTGGGCATGAAGGACAAGACGCGCTTCTACCAGGCCTCGACATCGGAACTGTACGGCCTGGTCCAGGAGACGCCGCAAAAGGAAACAACGCCTTTCTATCCGCGCAGTCCGTACGGTGTCGCCAAGCTTTACGCCTATTGGATCGTCGTCAATTATCGCGAGGCCTATGGCCTCTACGCCTGCAATGGCATTCTCTTCAATCACGAAAGCCCGCGCCGCGGCGAAACCTTTGTGACGCGCAAGATCACCCGCGCCCTGGCACGCATAGCCCTGGGGACTCAATCGCAGCTGCGCCTCGGCAATATGGACAGCCTGCGCGACTGGGGCCACGCCCGTGACTATGTCGAAATGCAATGGATGATGTTGCAGCAGGAAGAGCCCGAAGATTTCGTGATCGCCACCGGCGAGCAGCACAGCGTCCGTGAGTTCGTTACCCTGGCCGCCCAGCATCTGGGCATGACGATCGAATGGCAGGGAGACGGGATCAGTGAAACCGGGGTCCTTGCCGCGACCACCATCGATATCTTGCGGCCGCGGATAGGCGAAGCCATTGTCGCAGTCGACGAACGCCATTTCCGGCCGGCCGAAGTCGAAAGCCTGCTGGGCGATGCCACCAAGGCGCGTGAGAAACTGGGCTGGAAGGCGCAGATCGATTTCCCGACACTTGTCGCCGAAATGACCGACGCCGATCTTCTCGAAGCGCGTCGTGAGCAAAATCTGAATAGCGTCGGTTGATCCCATGAAGCTCCTTGTTACCGGCGGCGGCGGTATGGTCGGGCGCAACCTGCGTCAACATCCAGGTCTGAGTTCTTATGACGTCCTGGCGCCTTCCAGTGCGGAACTGGATCTCACCGACACCCGCGCGACCTTCGACTGGTTCGAGCGGAACCGGCCCGATATTGTCGTTCATGCTGCCGGCAAGGTTGGTGGCATCCAGGCCAATATTGCCGCTCCGGTCGAGTTTTTGACGCGCAACACCGACATGGGGCGTAATGTCATCCTGGCCGCGCGCCAGGCCGGCGTAAAGAGATTGCTGAACCTGTCCAGCTCCTGCATCTATCCCCGCAATGGCGTCAATCCCTTGACCGAGGACATGATCCTGACGGGGGAATTGGAGCCGACGAACGAAGGCTATGCCATTGCCAAGATCTTCGCGCTTCGCCTGTGCCAGTACCTGCGCCGCGAAAGTCCTGAACTTCTCTATAAGACCCTGATCCCGTGCAACCTGTACGGTCCCTTCGACCATTTCGACCCAGCCGTCTCGCATATGGTTCCGGCGGTTATCCGCAAGATTCATAGCGCACATGTTGCCGGCGCTAATGAAGTCGAGCTGTGGGGCGACGGAACGGCCCGGCGTGAGTTCATGTATGTCGGTGATCTCGCCGACGCCATCATTTCGGCCATAGGTGATTTCGAGGCGTTACCCGACGTGATGAATGTCGGCCTGGGACACGATTACAGCATCAACGACTATTATGCGACCGTCGCCGAAGTCGTCGGGTGGAAGGGTAGGTTTGTTCATGACCTCACCAAGCCTACCGGCATGAGGCAAAAGCTGGTCGACGTCACCCGCCAGACGCAGTGGGGCTTCTCTCCCGCCACGGATTTGCGCGATGGCCTTGCCCAAACCTACCGCTATTTTTTGGAGACCTCCGTATGAGCTTTAAGTATCCACTCGCCACCGCCACCTGGGATGCCGCGGAATACGCGGCCATCGACGACGTAGTGCGCAGCGGCATGTTTACGATGGGCCCCAAGGTCGCGGAATTCGAAAAACGCTTTGCCGACTACCAGGGCAGCCGCTACGCCGTGATGGTCAATTCCGGCTCGTCGGCCAACCTGCTAATGATCGCCAGCCTGTTTTATTCCACTGATGCAAAATTGAAGTTGCAGCCCGGCGACGAGATCATCGTCCCCGCCGTTTCATGGCCCACAACCTACTATCCGCTGCATCAGTATGGCTTGAAGCAGGTGTTTGTCGATATCGACCTGCACACCCTGAACTACGACCTCAAGGCGCTTGAGGCGGCGGTCAGCGACAGGACGCGGGCGATCATGGTCGTCAACCTGCTGGGCAACCCCAATGATTTTACGGAAATCGAGCGCATTATCGCCGGTCGTGACATCATTGTGGTTGAAGACAATTGTGAATCGCTGGGCTCTGAATTCAACGGCAGGAAGGGCGGTTCTTTCGGCGTTGTCGGTTCGTTTTCAAGCTTCTTCTCCCATCATATCTCGACGATGGAGGGCGGCCTGGTTACGACCAACGACGAAGAGCTCTATCATATCATGCTGTCGCTTCGCGCTCATGGCTGGACGCGCAACCTGCCCAAGGTCAATCGCCTGACCGGCACCAAATCCGACGATCCGTTCGAAGAGGCGTTCAAGTTTGTCCTGCCCGGCTACAATTTCCGGCCGCTCGAAATGTCGGGCGCGATCGGCATCGAACAGGTCAAGAAACTGCCGTCCCTGATTACGGAACGGCGCAAAAACGCTGAATATTTGAAGCAGTATGTCGGCGATCACCCCGACTTCGCCATTCAGCGTGAAATCGGCGCCAGCAGCTGGTTCGGTTTTGCCCTGGTTATTCGCCCGGGCTCGGCCCTGACGCGTAAAGAACTGGTGCAGCGCCTGACGGCCGGCGGGTTCGAATGCCGGCCGATCGTTGCGGGCAACTTCGCCAAGAACAAGGTCATGGACCTTATGGCGCATGAGATTCACGGCTCGCTGGACAATGCCGACCATATCGACACGCACGGCCTGTTTATCGGCAACCATCATTATCCAATCGAGGACGCATTGCAGGAACTTGCAGCTATCTGAAGCATGTCGTGCGTACAAGCGACGGCGCAGACGGAGTGGTAAGCATGAATTGGCAGGACGCGAGCCCATGAAAGTTGAGCCACCCTCACTTGAAAAATCAATTAAAACACGGTTCGCTGCCGTACTCAGAAGTGATGGATTTTCCGGTTCAGGAAGGACCTTTCGGCGGACTATCAATGGGATAATCTGCATTGTGCAATTCCAAGGCAGCCGCGCTGGGGGAAGTTTTGCGGTCAACCTCGGCCTGCAGCCTGTCGCTATCCTTGACGAGCAAGAAACAACGCCAGGCGCTAAAAAGCTAAGCGAGGCTGACTGTGAGTTCAGGCGCCGATTAGCTGCCAATGGCGGTGACCAATGGTGGTCCTACTCTAACCAGCTAAGTCTGGACGCGGCATTGGACGATGCCTTGCATGTCTACACCGCCGTGGGACGGCATGCATTTGCGTTGCAGACAGGCTCCGATGCTCCCCTTTACACGATCACGCCACAAGCGTTCGCCGAAGGTCGTCTCGATTTGTCCGGCTTCAAGACGACGAACGTCAGAATTGCACGCGCGCTTGCTCTGATGCGTTTGGCAGATGGCCGGACAGACGACGCAATAGCCTTCGCAAAACTGGCTCTCGAAGTGCTGGGACAAGCCTCAGGACTGAGGCGAGAACTCGAAGTGATCGCTAATGGTCCTTAGCAATGCGTCGATCGACCATAACGATGACGACCGCGGTGTTATCCCAAATCCAAAAGCTAGAACGAACGTCGCCCGGCGCGATGGCGGCCTCTTGACGCAACTGCGAAATTGAGCGATTAAATTGATCACTCATCGAGACCAGCCGAGGGAAAGGCCCGACGACGCTGGGGCAACCGCCACATGCCTGTGGAATGGTGCCAACTCCTACAGGGCTCATTTCCCTGACAGATGAGAGACGCGAACACCCGCCAATGGACGCGGGGAGTCGATCTCTCGACTGGTCACGATGACTATTCTTTTCCGTGACCGGACACACCATGAACGCGATCTCACTTGATCTTCCTGACCTTGTCGGCACCGATATTGTCGCCGTCATTCCCGCCGATTTCCGCCTGGAAAGCGGCCAGATGCTGGCGCAAAAAGATGTGGTGGCGCGCCTCTACGGTCCGCGTAATGCACCCGTCGTCGTGGCCGCCGGTGGCATTTCGGCCGGCCGCGTCCTGTTTGCCAAGGAAGACGCCACCGACACGGCGCCCGGCTGGTGGGAAGGCGTCGCAGGCCCCGGCGAAGCGCTCGACCTCAATATCTGGCGCGTGCTCAGCATCGAGTTTGCGCCCCAGCTGCCGGCCAGTCAGATCTATACCATCACCACCCACGACCAGGCGCGCCTGGTGAAGCTGCTGCTCGACCAGATTCAGGTCGATCGCATCTATTCCTTTATCGGTGCCTCCTACGGCGCCATGATCGGCCTGGCGTTTGCCGAGCTCTATCCCGATGCTGTTGAGCGTCTCTGTATTATCTCGGCCGCCCATCGCGCCCATCCGATGGCAACGGCGTTCCGCGGCTTGCAACGCCGTCTGCTGATGTTCGGCAAGGAGACCGGCCGTGACGCCGAAGGCATTTCGCTGGCCCGCCAGCTGGCCATGACGACCTATCGCTCTGACGCCGAATTTGCCGAGCGTTTCGACGGCCCGGCACCGGATCTGGCCGGCGAGAACTATACGGTCTGCGGTTATCTGCGGGCGCGCGGCGACGCCTATGCCGCCACCGACGTCAACCGCTGGATCGCCATGTCGGACAGCCTGGATCGCCACCGGGTCGATCCGGCAAAGATCAAGGCGCGCGTCTATCTCGCCGCAGTACCGACCGATCGCCTGGTCCCGTTCGCCGACATGCAGTTGCTGCACGAGGGCCTGCGGGACAGCGTGCTAATCGAATTCCCCTCGCTCTACGGCCACGACGCCTTCCTCAAAGAGATCAAGCTGGTGTCGGAAATCGTCAAGACATCCCTGACGCAGTGAGGTTTTTATTGGAACCGCGAATGAACGCGAATAAACGCGAATATTCGAACCTGTCCTGAAAAGACAGCGAAAGCCCGAGCCATCATCTGAGCGCCTTCAGCGCTCACTTCATTCGCGTTTATTCGCGTTCATTCGCGGTTCCCAACCTTCCAACCGCCTGTCCCCTATTCGAGACCATGAAAGACTTCCTCAAAGACGCCAGCCTGGCCACCAAGGTCATCAATATCGGCATCGACAGCGACCCGGCGCACGGCTCGGTCATGCCGCCGATCTATCTCAGCACCAACTACTCGTTCGAAGGCTTCGGCAAGAAGCGTACCTATGACTATGCGCGCTCCGGCAACCCAACGCGCGAGATTATCGCCGAGGTGATCGCCGAACTGGAAGGCGGCGTTGGCGCGGTGATGACCGCCTCTGGCCTGGCGGCGCTCGACCTGCTGTGGCAGGACCTGCCCGGCAATCGCCGCGTTGTGGTGCCTCACGACTGCTACGGCGGCACTCAGCGCCTGCTCAATGCCCGCGCCAAACAGGGCCTGATCGAGGTCGTCTATGTCGACCAGGGCGATGACGCCGCCCTGGTCGAAGCCCTGTCGCAGCCGACCGCCCTGCTTTTGCTGGAAACGCCCTCCAATCCGCTGATGCGCCTGATCGATCTCGAAAAACTGATCGCGCTGGGTCATGCTGCTGGGGCGCGCGTCGCCGTCGATAACACCTTCCTGTCGCCGGCCCTGCAGAACCCAATCGAGTTCGGCGCCGATTTTGTCGTCCATTCGACGACCAAATATATCAACGGCCACTCCGACGTCATCGGCGGCGCTTTGGTCTGCACAAAGCCGGAAGACGTCACCCTCTATCGCTGGTGGGCCAATTGCGTCGGCGCCACGGCGCCGGCGTTTGACAGCTACATGACCCTGCGCGGCGTGCGCACCCTGTTCGTCCGTGTCCGCCAACAGCAGCAATCGGCCCAGGCGGTTGCTGAATATCTCCACACCCATCCGGCCGTCGCCGTCGTCCACTATCCCGGCCTGCCTTCGCATCCCCAGCACGACCTGGCCAAGAAACAGCAGAAGGGCTTCGGCGCCATGATGAGCTTCGAGCTCAAAGGCGGGCTCGAGGCGGTGAAAATCCTGTTTGATCATATCGAACTGTTCTCCCTGGCGGAATCGCTGGGCGGGATCGAAAGCCTGATCGTCCATCCGGGTTCGATGACCCATGCCGCCATGTCGCCGGACGCCCAGGCCACGGCAGGCATCACCGGCGGACTGATCCGCCTGTCGATCGGCCTGGAAGACGCACCCGACCTGATCAAAGCCCTCGAACGCGGCCTTAACTTTCTGTAACTTGCGTGTAACGGCGTTCGCGCGCAGTCTTCGCCGACAACTTCCGGGGAGATGACGATGCGTGTTTGGGCAGGATATTTACTGGTGGCCGCCCTGGCCGTGCCTGGTCTGGCCCACGCCCAGGCGGCAAAGGTCGATCATATCGCCGTCACCGAGGAGGTCCTGCAGGCCGAGCGCGACTTTGCCGCCGACACCAAGGCCAACGGCTTTCATCGCGGCTTCATCGCCTGGTCGACGCCCGATGCCATAGGCTTCCTGCCCCAGGCCGCCAACTTCCACGCCAGCCTGGCCGCAGACCTGGCTGCCGACCCCACCCTCGCCGACAAACCGACCAAGCTGCGCTGGGGCCCCTTCTATGCCGGCGTGGCGTCGTCCGGCGATCTGGCTTTCGACCTGGGCCCGTGGACCATCGAAGGCACCGACCGCGCCGGTTGGTTCTTCACCATCTGGCAGAAGCAGGCCGACGGCACGTGGCGCTGGACACTGGACGGCGGTGCGGGCAAGGATACCCCGGCCAACCTGCCGGCTGAGGGCCGGTACATGCGCCTGATCAGCAATGTCGACAAGGACATTCCTGCCGGACTTGAAGAAGGCCTGGCGCAGGACGATGCACGTAATCTTCTGGTCGCCCAAAAGCCTGCAGCCGAGGTGTTCGCCGGCATCGGCGGCACTCAGCCCGTCATTGCTTCTGACGATGTGGCGCCGTTTATCCCCGGCAACTGGCCCTACCCGGAACAGGACGGTTCGCCACCACCACCACCGGGCGCCATGGACGCCTTCATGGCCGTGAAGACCGCCGCCATTGCCGCCCGCCCGGCGCCCGGCCTGGTCTGGACGCGCGACGGCCAGGGGGCATCAAAAGCCGGTGACTATGTCTACACCTACGGCAGGGCCGTCGCCGCCGACGGCACCTATGTCGGCCATTATGTTCGCCTGTGGGACAAGGTCGGAGAGCCGGGCACCTGGGTGCTGCTGATCGACGTCTTCCAGAAATAGCTGTAATCAAGGCGCCGAACCCACAGCCTGACAGGGAGATAACCACGGCCAGCCATTTTATCTGGTACGAACTGCTTACCGCCGATCTCGACGCCGCCAGCGCCTTTTACAGCGAAGTCGTCGGATGGAAGGTTGTTGCCGGCATGACCCCCGGCATGGACTATCGCATGATCCGGGCCGGGACTAAGGATATCGGTGGCATGATGGCTATCGCGGCGGACGGCATGGCGCCCGCCTGGTTCGGCTATGTCAATGTTGAAGATGTCGACCAGAAGGTCACGGCGTTTGAGGCAGCGGGCGGCAAGGTCGCCTGGCCCGCCAACGATCTGGAAGGTGTCGGGCGCATGGCCATGGTCGAGGACCCGCAGGGCGCGCTGATCTATCTCATGACGCCGGCCGTTGGTGGAAACAGCGGCGCCTTCAGCCGTGAAGCCTTCGGCCATTGCGGCTGGAACGAATATCACGCCCGGGACGGGGTCGCGGCCTGTGAATTCTACACCGCGCAACTGGGCTGGGAGAAGAGCCGCGCGATGGATATGGGCGCCATGGGAGTGTATCAGGTCTTCTCGGCCGACGGCGTCGACACCGGCGGGATCATGACCAATCCCCTGCCGCGGCCGGCGTGGCTGTTCTATTTCAACACCGGCGATATCGATGCGGCGGTGGAGCGCATTACCGGGGGCGGCGGCGCCATTCAGTTGCCGCCGATGGAGGTGCCAGGCGGGCAATGGGCCGTCGTGGCGCGCGACCCGCAAGGCGCAATGTTCGGCCTTCTCGGCACGCGGGCTGCCTAGGCTGGGCCGCTCCTATCTATAATCATCCAACGAAAATCCGCGGCAATGGCCCAGGAAGCCGATGCCGCGTTCCAGCCAGATCCGGCGTTCGAACTCACCATTGGGATCATATTGGTCGATATAGCGGATGCCGACCTTGTCATCGTACAGGTACTTGATCCGCACCAGATTGTTCGTCCGGAGCGCAATGACCTTGCCGGTCATTTCGCCTTCACCGGCACGCGGCGCGGCCGGCGCCTCGTTCTCGATCGAGAAGGTTGCGCCGTCACGGTCGAACCGATCGCTGCGCGGAACGGCGAACAGGTTGCCGCTGCCGTCCTTCAGCCCGCACGACGCCTTGTCGCGCCAGGTGGTATAGCTAAGCCCCTGGCCTTTTTCCGTTGCCGCCAGCAGATCCTCGGCCTTGGTTCCGCCGCCGGCATAGTTGATGCGGTGCTTGGCCGGATTGATGACTATGAAGTTTTCGCCATCGGCATAGACGCCGGGTGTCGTGTCTTCCTGCTGCTGGCAGCCTGCCAGAGCCAGAAAAACAGCCAGTGGCCAGAACGTCTTGAGCATGAAGGTCCCATTTCCTGTTGTTTCGCCGCAACCTAACCCAAGTCCGAGGTGTGGTCGAATCGCCAGACGCCGATCGGTTTTTTTCGTTTGGACTTGTGCTTTTCCGGTATGCTGGCCTATCCGGAATCGGAGTCACAGATGTATATACCCGCCACCGACCGCTACGCCGCCATGCCCTTCCGTCGCTGTGGTGCGTCAGGCCTGAAACTGCCGGCCATCAGCCTGGGCCTGTGGCAGAACTTCGGCGGCATCGATGCCTACGAGACCCAGCGCGCCATCCTGCGCCGCGCTTTCGATTGCGGCGTTACCCATTTCGACCTGGCCAACAATTACGGTCCGCCGCCGGGTTCGTCCGAGGAAAACTTCGGCCGCATGATGGCAAGCGACTTCTCGGGCCTGCGCGATGAGCTGATTATCTCCAGCAAGGCCGGCTGGGACATGTGGCCCGGCCCCTATGGCGGGCTGAACGGGTCGAAGAAATACCTGATCGCGTCCTGCGACCAGAGCCTGAAGCGGATTGGTCTCGACTATGTCGACATCTTCTATTCGCACCGTGTCGACCCCTTCACCCCGCTGGAAGAAACCATGGGAGCGCTGGCGCAGCTGGTCCGCCAGGGCAAGGCGCTGTATGTCGGCATCTCCAACCACAATGCCGAGCTGACCAGGCAATGTGCCGCCATTCTCGCGTCGGAAGGCGTGCCCCTGACCATCAACCAGCCGAACTACAGCCTGCTCGATCGCTGGATCGAGCCCGACCTGATCCCGGTCAATACAGCAGCCGGCGCCGGCATGATCGTCTTTTCGCCGCTGCAGCAGGGCTTTCTCAGCGATAAATATCTCGGCGGCGTGCCAGGGGATTCACGCGCCGGCCGACTCGACTGGGTCAGGTCACGCCTGACGCCCGAAGTGCTGGGCCGCATCGAAGCGCTGAATGTCGTCGCCCAGGGACGCGGCCAGAGTCTGGCCCAGATGGCCCTGGCCTGGACCTCGCGCGACCCGGCCGTGACCTCGACGCTGATCGGCGCCCGTACCGTGGCGCAACTTGATGACAGTCTGGGCGCCCTCACCCACCTGTCCTTCACGGCCGACGAACTGGCGGAACTGGACCGGATCACGCGTGGCGACCCGGAGATCTTCACCGCACCGCCCAAGGCAAACGGTGACGATCTCCGGGCCAATCCGTATTTTTAGGTCCTGGTTCTGATATCGCCGCAGACTGCGGGACAATCAGTATTTTTTAACACAGATGCCACCGATGAACACAGATTTCAGGCTATACTTTCAACGCCAGGCATTTACCCACCCATAAGGCGCGAAGCGCATTTAAGATAACGACAACCGTCGTTTCATTACTTCATCTTATCTGTGTCATCTGTGAGATCTGTGTTAACCCCGACGTACGATGTCGAAAACTCAGACCTTTCAGGCCCGGATCAGCGTCACATTGATATTGCCGCGCGTGGCGTTGGAATAGGGACAGACCTGGTGCGCGGCGGCGATCAGCTTGTCGGCCACATCACCGTCGATGCCGGGCAGCGAGATTTTCAGCGTCACTTCGATGCCGAAACCGTTCGGCGTCGGCCCGATGCCTACGGACGATTCGATGCTGGCATCGGCCGGCACGGCGATCTTTTCCTTAGCTCCGACGAATTTCAACGCGCCGATAAAGCAGGCGGCATAACCCATGCCGAACAATTGCTCCGGATTGGTGCCGTCGCCGCCGGCCCCACCCAGTTCCTTCGGCGTCGACAGTTTCAGGTTCAGATTGCCGCTGCTGGCGGTGCCTTCGCGCCCGCCCGTGGCCTTGGCGTGGGCGGTATAGGCGGCGGTGATCGATTGGGTCATTTTCATTCTCCGTTGTTGATGGCGAACAATTATATTGTGCACAATATATTGTCAAGCCCGTTGTGTACGATATAATTGTCAACATGGAAAACTCTTCTCCCATTCCCGAACTGCAACTGGACAACCAGCTGTGCTTCGCCGTCTATTCGGCTGCCCATGCCTTTGCCCAGGCCTACCGCCCCTGGCTCGAACCCATGGGCCTCACCTACCCGCAATATCTGGTCATGCTGCTGCTGTGGGAGCGCGATGCCCGATCGGTCAACGAACTGGGCCAGCCGTTACAGCTCGATTCCGGCACCTTGACGCCTCTGCTGAAACGTATGGAAAAAGCCGGGTTCATCACCCGTGGTCGCGACGAAAAAGACGAACGGATCACCCGCATTCACCTGACCGAACTGGGCGCCGGCCTGCGTGACCAGGCGCAAAAGATCCCGGAAGCCATGCTCTGCGCCTCCGGCCTGCAACTGGATGGCCTCATTGCCCTGCGCGAGCAGGTCAAGGCTCTGGGGAATAGCCTGCGCGCCGGATAGAAAAAGGGGCTCCAAACCCTTTCTTTTGTCGTACATAAACGCTCGAAATAATGGGAAAAATCCGAAAATACGCTTGTCATCCCTGAAAACCTGACCTAAAAATCAGACAAATATAAAATGTCACCGGGATGGACATCATGCGCGCCACCGTATCGCTTCTCGCTCTTTCGCTTCTCGCCTTTACAGCTGCTGGCGCCCAGGCAGCAACGCCGGCTGCGACCCTGAAGGTCGACACCACCCATCCCGGCGCCACGATCAACCGCAATATCTTCGGCCAGTTTGCCGAACACCTGGGCCAAGGCATCTACAGCGGTATCTGGGTCGGCAAGGACTCCCCCATTCCCAATACGCGCGGTATCCGCAACGATGTCGTAGCCGCCCTGAAAGACCTGAAGGTCCCCAATGTCCGCTGGCCTGGCGGCTGTTTTGCCGACGAATACCACTGGCGCCGCGGCATCGGTCCGGAGCGCAAGCCGTCGATGAATGCGAACTGGGGCGGCGTTATCGAACCCAACACCTTCGGCACCGATGAATTCTTCGACTTCGTCCAGCAGATTGGCACGGATGCCTATGTTTCGGTGAATGTCGGATCCGGCACGCCCGGCGAGGCCGCCGAATGGCTGGAATATATGACTGCCAGCACGGAGGACGCCCTGGGCGCCGAGCGCGCCAAAAATGGTCACCCTGCGCCCTATAAGGTCGCCTATGTCGGCCTGGGGAACGAAAGCTGGGACTGCGGCGGCGGAATGTCGCCTGACTTCTATGTCAGCCAGATGAAGATGCATTCGCGCTTCGTGCGCAACTACAATCCCGACCAGACCATGAGCCGCATCGCTGTCGGCCCGAACGGTGGCAATACCGAGTATACTGAAGCGGTGATGAAGGCCTATCAGGGCCATAGCTGGGCCTGGAGCATCGAAGGCCTGTCGCTGCACTCCTATACGACGGGCGGCGGCTTCCCTGTATCGCAGCCATCAACCGGTTTCAGCGAAAAGCAATATGCGGTGATGCTCAAGGACACCCTGGGCATGGAAGACCTGGTCACCACGCACAGTGCGATCATGGACAAGTACGACCCCGAAAAGAAGGTCCCTCTGGTCGTTGACGAATGGGGCGCCTGGTATGCGCCCACCCCCGGCTCTAATCCCGGCTTCCTGGTCCAGCAGAATTCCCAGCGCGACGCCGTCCTGGCAGCGTTGAACATCAATATCTTCGCACGCCACGCCGACCGCGTACGCATGGCCAATATTGCCCAGATGATCAACGTCCTGCAGGCCATGATCGTGACCGATGGGCCGAAGATGGTGCTGACCCCGACCTATCATGTCTTCCACATGTATATCCCCTTCCAGGACGCCACCCTGATCCCGGTGACCTTCGATGCCGGCACCTATACCTATGGCGACATCACCCTGCCCCGCTTCGACGCGACGGCAGCGAAGGGCAAGGATGGCAAGACCTATCTGGCCCTGGTCAATCTCGACCCGAACCAGCCACTGGATGTCGACGCCTCGGTCCTCGGCTTCACCGCCAAGGGTGCGACGGGCCAGACCCTGAGCGCGCCTAAGATCGACAGCGTCAACACCTTCGAACAGCCCAATACAGTCGCGCCCAAGCCCTATACGGCCAAGGCCAAGAACGGCAAGCTGGTGCTGAAACTGGCCCCGGAATCGGTGACCGTGGTCGCGCTGGATTAGGGCTTTATCTAGCAGTCTGCTGAAAAACCTGTAGCCATTCTGCGTTTGTCGTGATTCCCTTCTTTAGCGAGAAGGAGATAGCGATGCGTGGTGAGTTTCGGGATCAGGTTGGCCTATTTTCTTACGTATCCTTGGAAGAGCGCGTCCCCGATGGCCACCCGCTTCGCAAGGTCCGAGAGTTGGTTCGCGCCGTTCTGGTCGACCTGAACGCGGATTTTTCGGCCATATATTCGGATGAAGGCCGTCCTTCCATTCCACCTG
>NZ_JBFUDU010000023.1:0-44736 GCF_056404555.1 Asticcacaulis sp. P2_C5 | reverse complement strand
CGTTAAGCCTTCCTGGGCCGATGGTACTTCGTCTTAAGTCGCGGGAGAGTAGGTCGTCGCCAGGTCTATTAAGCTCAGTCAAAATACCCTTCACTTACATCTCAAAGACCGGGCGGCCCCTAAAGCCCTCCGGTCTTTTTAGTTTCCAGCTGGCTTTTGGCGCGGGGTGGAGCAGCCCGGTAGCTCGTCAGGCTCATAACCTGAAGGTCGTCAGTTCAAATCTGGCCCCCGCAACCAAAGCGGAACCGCGGAAACACAAAGCGCCCCGGATAATCCCCGGGGCTTTTTTGCGTCTCAACCAGCGCCAGGCTCGCGAATGACGTCGCGGGTGGCCTGTCCCCCGAAGCCTTGGCGAAGGGGGAAGCAGACCGGTAGCTCGTCATGGCCGCTCGCCGCGCGATCATAACCTGAAGGTCGTCAGTTCAAATCTGGCCCCCGCAACCAAAATACCAAACAAAATCAACCGCCAAGCCCAAAAGCCTGGCGGATTTTTTGTGCCTGGCTGACGCACGCCATGGAAGGTGACCTTCACGCATGTGATTTTGCATTGCAGCCGGTTAACCGCGTTTTTACTCCCCCCGTTAAGCAATGAAGATCATAATCCACAGGTCGGCGCGTAAACTCCGGCTTTTACAGGTGCGTACCATGAACGCTTTAAATGCAGCCGCCGCTGGCGTCACAAACGCCATGCAGATGTTCGACCGCTCCGCCGTAAGGATAGGCCAAAGTGCCGCGACGGACATCACTGACGTGGCCGAAGCAATGATTGGACAGAAACAAGCCGAAGTAGCGCTGGCAGCCAATATTGCTGTCATGAAAAGCGCCAAAGAGGCGACCGGGAATCTGCTCGACCTGCTGGTATAAAGTGCCGCTGGGTCACGCTTTGCCGATTCGTATCATTGCGGCGGCGCCTTACGACTTGATTCATCCGCCATCACGCGATTGATCATTTCGGGATCGCATTGTTCACCTTCAAGGAAACCTCGGATACCGCCCTGCCAGGCCCGCATGTCTGCAAGGAGATCTTGGAGGCACTCGACCCCACCTCGCCCGGCCGGCGAAATATGATACAATCATGCGCATCAAACCACAAATGCGGGCATGACCATGTCAAACGCGCAAGCTAAACCCGAGATCGATAACGACAAGATCGACGACACCGTATTGGCCCTGTTCTACCTGACTTTGGGCGGCGACGGCCGAGCCTGGAAAGGCGCCGATTGGGATGTGACCAACCGCCTTTACGAAAAGGGGCTGATTTATGATCCGGTTGGAAAGGCCAAGTCGGTACGTTTGACGGCTGAAGGGATCGAAGCCTCGCGCCGCCTATTTTATCAACTTTTCGCCAAGCCTGCCTAGCGGGTTGCGGCCTGGGCCGGCCCTGGTTCTGTTTGGGGAAATGGGCGGAATATCAGCGCCATTACGACCGCACACATGCCGATGGCGCATGCGCCGATATAGAGCCAGCTATAACTGGCTAAGGAGTCATAGATCAGCCCGCCCACCACAGGACCGGTCGCCATGCCGAGGCTGCCGGCCATGGCCGTGCCACCGATGACTGTGCCCATCATGCGCATGGGGAAGTTTTCCCGCGCCAAGACGGCGTAAAGCGGCATGACGCCGGCATAGATAAAGCCGAACAAGGCCGCAACCGCATAGAAGCCGACCAGATCCCGCACCAGAACATAGGCCAGGGCGCCGAACGCCTGGACCAGCAGGCCCGAGACCAGCACACGCTTGGCGCCAAATCGATCGCCCAGAAAGCCGAAGGCGACGCGGCCGCCCAGACCGGCAAGGCCTTCGACACTATAGATCGAAACCGCTGCGATCAGCGGGATGCCGCAACTGACGGCATAGCTGACTGTGTGGAAGATGGGCCCGGAATGGGTGGCGCAGCAGAAAAAATTGGTCAGGAGCAGGATGATAAACTGCGGCGACTTCACGGCCTGGGCCACGGTCATCCCCGAAGGCGGCGCGTCGTCGGTGACGGAGGCGACGTCCGGCGCATCGATAACGGGTGATCGGCGGACCAGAAATGCCGTGGGTATCATGATGATCGCCGACAGACCGGCGACGATCAACAAGGTGGTTCGCCAGTCGTGGGTCGTGATCAGCCATGCCACCAGCGGCGACATGGTCATCGGCGCCATCCCCATACCGGCGGAGACCAGCGATACGGCCAGGCTGCGTTGGGTATCAAACCATCCGGTGACGCACGCCATCATCGGCGCGAAGATGGCGGCGGTCGCGCCGCCGACTGCCAGCCCGAAGACAAGCTGGAACTCGATCAGCGATGTCGCCCGGCTGGCCAGGGCCAGGCTGGCGGCCAGGATGACCGATCCACCCAGCACGACAGGGCGGGCGCCAACCCGGTCGGACAGCGTGCCCCAGGCCATACTGCCAAAGGCCATGGCGAGGAATCCGATCGTCATGGCGGCGGAGATGCCGGTGACGGACCATCCGGTGTCCCGCGCTATGGGCTGCAGCAGGACCGGCAGGGAAAACATGGCGCCGATGGCGACGCAGCCGAGAAGGCCGCCCGCGGCAACAATGATCCAGCGATAGTGCGACCTGTCCATGCCACGTCTCCGTTCTAGCTTGTAACGCCATATATTGCACTGATACGGCCGCCTGAAAGCGGCAGGATCTGACGCAATTCCAGGCTGTGTCGACCATGCGCCTTGCCAAACAACGGCTTGCCGTCGCCTGCGATCAGCGGATAGATGATCAGCCGCAACTCATCGACCAGACCGGCGTCGATCAGGCTGGTGGTCACGCTGGCGCCACCCATCAGAAAGATATCTTTGCCCGCCTGTTGTTTGAGGGCGGCGATATCGTCAGCACTACGCAGGAAGGTCGTATTCGGCCACGCTGCCGTCTGCAGACTGTTTGACAGCACATAGTGGGGCGTTCGGGCGGCGAACTCGGCCCAGGCGCGTTCGTCGGCCGTTGGCGGCTGGCCGGTGATCCAGACGGGCGTGTCCGGCGCAGTCCGGATGGCGGTCCAATAGTTTTCATAGCCTGGATACATGCCACCGCCGATGACGCAGGCATCGATCTGGGGCATCAGACCATAGTCGTCCGACCAGGCTTCGACCCAGTCGGCATAGCCGTCGGGCCCTTCGAACTTTCCGTCCAGCGACAGCTTCATGGCGGCAATCAATTTGCGCATGACAAGTCTCCTCAGGCCGGCAGGCGTTGATCGTAGTCGGCCTTCAGACGCGCCCAGCCGTCCCAAAACGGCTGCGGCGTCCGACCGTACATGCGGTCGGCCAGGATATTGAGATGCATGTGCCAGCCGGCGCCGACCATGAGCAGCATGTTGCGGTTGGGCAGACGGTTATGGATCAGGGTTAGCAGAACCTCGTCGCCTTTCGGTTCCAGCTCGAACACGACATCGCCGCTGCCGCCCCAGCTGATGGCCAGCTTGCGTGGCGGATCGAATTGCGTGATTTGGCTCTGCATGCTGTGCGACTCGGAAAAGCCTTCTGGCCGCTGGCTGGGCGGATCGTTAAGGTCACCGTTGCGCCAGGTCAGTTCGAAAGATGCGCCGTCCTTCATTTCCATTTCACCAGACGCCAACCATTGGCGGCGTAATTCGCTTTGTGTGAGATAGTCCCAGACGCGCTCGATCGGGCCGGGCAACAGGCGCTGCATTTTCACTGTGGCGGGCTCGATCATGACGCCATAGGCATCGGGTGTTGTGACTTCGTTCATCAGTCGTCTCCTTCTGTCGACGGGTTTGCTGGAGGGGAGGTGGGGGGACGCTTGTCCGCTTCGCGCAGCAACCGTTCGAGGTTATCAAGGCGGGTGCTCCAGTAGCGCTCGTAAAAGCCCAGCCATTCATGGGCGCTGGATAGCGGTCCGGGCGCGAGGCGGCAGATGTGGGTCCGCCCCTGGACTTCGCGGCGAATTAGCCGGGCAGTCTCCAGCACCTTGATATGTTTCGACGCGGCGGCCAGCGACATGGCGAAGGGCTCGGCAAGCTGGCCTACAGTTCGTTCGCCGCCGCTTAGCTCGCGCAACATGCGCCGCCGTGTGGCATCGCCAAGGGCGTGGAAGACTGAGTCGAGCTGGGGTGTATCTAATTCAACCATGTGGTTGAATGTATATCCGAGCTCCTAAATAGTCAACCATTTGGTTGAATAATTTCCAGGACGTTGACACATTGGCAATCGGCTGCGATGGCGAAGCGGATAGAGCGCAATCCGATAAAGTGTGCAGCACTTTTCGGTTAAATTGCGCGTTAAAACAAAAAATTAGAGCGAAATGACGATTCTGCCTAAAGTCATTTCGCTCTAGAAGGAGACAGGTCATGGCGCAGCGCACAGTGTTTTTTCTGCCGGGTGCCGGTGCCGATCCAAATTTCTGGCGGCTGATCGGCGACCAGCTGCCTGCAGACTGGAACAAGGTTTATTTCGGTTGGCCCGGCCTGGGCGACCAGCCGCACGATCCGGCAGTGCAGTCCTTCGACGACCTCATCGCCCTGGTTGAGACGCGGTTGGGCGACGAACCCGTCGATCTGCTGGCCCAGTCGATGGGCGGCGCCATTGCCATGCACCTGGCACTGTTGCACCCTGGCCGCATTCGTCGGCTTGTCCTGGCAGTGACGGCCGGCGGCATGGATGTCGAGGCGCTTGGCGCCAGCGACTGGCGGCCGGGCTATGCGGAGGAATATCCGCGGGCGGCCACGTGGATCTATGACGTGCGGCCCAACTATGAATCCGCCTTGCCACAGATCACCCAACCGACTCTGCTGCTGTGGGGCACTTCCGATCCGATCAGTCCGCTCGCTGTCGGACAGCATTTGCATGGCCGGCTGCCGAACGCTGAACTACGGATCGTCGACGGCGGTGATCATGGCCTGGTCCACAACCGGGCGGATGAAGTGTTACCCCTGATCCGGACGCATCTGGAGCTCTGATGGCAACGGTCCGCTCTTGACCGAAGCCAAAAACCGCAGATTTCGCCGATTAACGCAGATTTTTCAGAGATCTATCGGACAAACACGGGAGGCAGGCAGGTGACGCACGTCGATCGCGTAGCGATCATTTGGAGACAGCCACACGCCAATCTTAGCCTGTGAGCACAGAAAAAATCTGCGTTAATCGGCGAAATCTGCGGTTATAAACCTTGCAGCCGACAGGACCACTCTGCTGAGGTTATCCGTGGACCTGACTTATCAGCTCGCGCGCCCTTAGGACCACCTCATCGAACAGGCCGGCATTGACATAGATCGACAGCAACAGTCCCAGCAGCGCGACCAGCAGGTGCAGCCACAGCCAGAAATGATTCAGCCGGAAAAAGCGAAGCATGTGGAATCGCTTGCGATGTGACGCCTGGGCATTGTCGAAGATGTTCTGCAAAGGCTCACCGGGCAGCAGGCGGTCGACATAGTCCTGCGACTCCTTGATGATCGCCATGTGCAGCGAATAGCGCTCATAATGCTTGGCGCAGAAGGCAGCGCCGAACAGGCCGATAAACATCAGGAACAGGGTCAGCGGCAGATCGGCCTGGGTCAGTTCGTGGCTGGTGATAAAGCCGATCACTGCCGCCGAGATGGCGATGATGGCCCCGGAAACCGTCGAGCGCTGGACCTCGTGGTGACGCGCCTGGCGCCAGCTTTCACGGCCATATTCGCGGACGGTCTCGCCCAGTTCGTGCTCTACATCCATGCCCAACCCCGTGTCGTAAGCTGAAGACAGGCTAGCACGAAATTATTCGCCTTACTGATTTTTCCCCAGCAACGCGTCCTTGATCGGTGCAACCCACTGGTTCTTATCCGAATTGAAGGCGGTGAAGCCTTCCGGACCTTCGTCAAAATACCAGAAGGCGCGGGCGAATCCGCGATCCGCCGCCGCCTTGCTCACCGTGGCCGTCCAGGCGGCGCGTTCGGTCATGCTTTTGTTGACCTTGCCGTAGGTGCCGTATTCGCCGAGCAGGATCGGCCGGTTATTGGCCTTTGACCAGGCCACGACCCGGTCAAAGTCGGCGTTGATAGCCGCGACCTCCTCCGGCTTGCCGGTCCAGTGAACGTCATGAGCGGCCTGGGCCTCGGCGCCGGCCCAACTGGCGCCCTGGTGGGTGAACATGAACGGCTGATAATAGTGGTAGGTGACGATCAGATGATGATCGTCGGCCGGAAGCTTAAGCAGGGGCAGGTCGTCGAGGCTGTTCCAGTGGGTTGGGCCGACGATGATATTGCGCGTCGGATTGGTCTCACGGACTATGGCGATGAGGTCGGGAATCCAGGCGTTCCAGATGACGTCGTCCAGCTTTTCGTGCGGCTCGTTCAGCAGCTCGAACATCACAAGGTTCGACGCATCCTTGTAGTGCGTCGACAACTCGTACCAGATGTTCGGCAGGATAATGGCGCAGGCGTCGGTATTCTTCGGGCAGTCGTCATAATCATGTTCGTCGATAATGACGTTAAGACCTTCGGCGACTGCCGCATCGACGATGCGGTCCAGCTTTTTAAACACCGCCGGATCGAGATGGCCCTCGGCGTCCATATGGGCGAAGGTGGTGATCGGGATGCGGATCGTGCGAAATCCGGCCGCCTTGATCTCATGGATCTGCGACAGGCGGAATCGGCTGGGCGCGTCGGCCCAGTAAGGATCCCAGCCGGCGGCGATGTTGATGCCCGGCCCCATATCCGCCACCTGGTCTTCGGGCGAGATCGGCACATAGGCTGCGGCCGGAGCGGCCGGCGTCGTTTGCGCCAGGGCATGGCCGGCGGAGGCAAGGAGCGCGCCGGCGAGGGCGGCGGCAATGAGATTACGCATTTACTGGGCTCCAGGCGGGACGAGGGCTTGCAGGATGGGCTGTACGAAGGCCTGCTTTTTGAAATCATACAGTATGAAGTCGCTGGAAAACTGCCAGTAGGCCCAGGCAAAGCCATGGGCTTCGGCGGAGCGGGCAACCGTCGATGTCCACTTGATGCGACTGTCCATCGGCGCCTTGTCATAGGCGCCAAATTCACCCAGCAGGATAGGGCGGTGGTTGGCGGTGGACCAGGCCTTCACGGCGTCGAAATCGGCATTGATCTGGGCGACTTCGGCATCGCTGCCGAAGGTGATGTCGTGGCCGGCAGTGATTTCCGGCGGTGCCCACGACGCGCCCTGATGGGTAAAGCGGAACGGATCGTAATAATGGAAGGTGACGATCAGATGGGCGTCGTCTTCCGGTAGCTTCAACTGGCCGAGATCGTTGCGGCTGTTCCAGTGCGTCGGGCCCACGATGACATTGCGTTCCGGATTGGTCTGGCGCACGGTCGCCAGGATCTTCGGATACAGGGCGTTCCAGGCGTCACCGTTCAGCGTGTCGTGCGGCTCGTTCAGCAGCTCGAATATCAACTTGCTGGAATAACCCTTGTAGCGCTCCGCCAGTTGCGACCAGACCTTGCCGAGCCGGTCACTGCACACCGTGGCGTCTTTCGAACAGGTTTCGAAATCATGCTCGTCAATAATGACGTTGAGGTCGTATTTCAGCGCGGTGTCGATGACCCAGTCGAGTTTCTTTAGCCACGCCGGGTTCAGTTCGCCGTCAGGGCCCATATGATCAAAGGTGAACAGCACCACGCGCACCGTCGAAAAACCGGCGTCATGAATGGCTTTGAAGTGCTCGTCCTTATAATTGCCCTGGCCGCCTTCGCGCCAATAGGGATCGTAGCCGATGATATTGACGCCGCGTCCCATGGCGGCGACCTGGGTCGTGGCGGAGATGGGGGTGAAGCCGGCGTCTTCGAAGGCGACGGCCTGTCCGGCAGTCAGGGCCAGGGCGCACGCAGTGAGCGCCACCGATACCAGGCGTTTCATCGAATTCTCCCGCTATTTATTATATCAATTTGGCCGAACCCTACCGCCTGCGAATGCGGATTACAAGATCAAGGCTGGGCCGCTGCGGGTGCATCCGTCAAGGCCTTGACCAGATCGTCCTCTGCCTCGAAACGGGCGCGGATCGGCAGATAGTGCACGCGTTCGCGCCATGGCTGTGACAGACGCACCCAATCCTTTTCCGTGGTCACCAAGGGCGCGGTCGCGGCCAAAGCGGTCAGTTCGGCCTCGCTCGGCGACACGTGGTCGGGAAAGCTGTAGAATGCCACCAATTCGATACCCAGGCTGTTCAGGGTCGCTTCGAACTTCCATGGCTTGGCGATGCCGGCAAAGGCGATGACCGGCACATCAAAAGCCGGCGCGGCGGTGTTCAGGCGGGCGACGAAGACCGGCTTTGTGCTCAGGGTTGCCAGCAGGGTCGGATCGGGCGCGCGCTCGTCGGGCATCCACAAGACGACCAAGTCTGCCCGGGCCAGGCCGTCGTGCAGGGGTTCGCGCATCGGGCCGTAGGGACAGATACCGCCGTCGCCGAACGGCCAGGCGTCGTTCGTCGTATCTCCGTCGACGACCAGGATATGGATATCCTTGGCGATCTTCAGGTTCTGATGAGCGTCGTCGACAACGACCACGGCCGCGTCAGTGGCCTCGATCGCCCGCAGCCCTTCGGCGCGATCCCGGGCGATCCAGAAGGGATGGCTTTGCGCCAGCATGACGGGTTCGTCGCCTACCTCAGACGCGGCGTATCGTGCCGGGTCGACGCGGACCGGTCCTTCGAGCGTTCCGCCATGGCCTTTCGACAAGCCGACCGCCTGCCGACCCAGCAGGCGCAACAGTTCGGCGACGATCGGCGTCTTGCCTGATCCGCCCAGGGTAACATTGCCGACGCTGAGGACCTTCAGGCGTGAACGGTAAGGTTTGCCCAACCTAGCGGCCTTGACGGCATTGACCAGAAGCCACAAGCGCGACAACGGCCACAGCGCGAAACGCCACCATGGCGCGCCTGCGGCGTCCCTGCGATACCACCAGCCGGGCGTTCGCATCGCCATGTCACTCGGCTCCAGGCAACAGGGGAGCAAGCGCATGCCAGACGATATCGAGCGTACCGGCTTCGCGCCGGCTGACCTCCACGGCGGCCTGGTCGGCGGCGGTCATGGCCGCGGGATGATCGGCCAGTTGATTGACCATAAACCCCAGTTCTTCCGGCCCCATGACGCGAAAAGCGGCGCCGGCGTCCAGCAGGTCGTCGAAAATGCCTTGCCAGTTGGCGATGTCCGGTCCGGTGATCACGGCCTTGCCGAGGCGCGCGGCTTCGAGCGGGTTGTGGCCGCCGATGCCGCTCAGCAAGCTGCCGCCCATGATGACGATATGAGCCAGGCTGAAGAACAACCCCAGCTCGCCCAGGGTGTCCGCCAGATAGACGTGCGTGGCCTCGGTCAGCGGGTCTTTCAAGGAACGCTGTGCGACATGCAGGCCCAGGGCTTCGAGATCGAGGCGGATTTCACCGGCCTTGATCGGGTGGCGTGGCACCAGAATCAGCAGATCGCCGTCACGGACCCGCCCTTCCAGCGTCTTGGCGATGATCGAATCCTCGCCGTAATGCGTGCTGGCGGCCAGGATCACCCTGCGTGTACCCAGAATGGACTGCATGGCCGCCAGCGACGCCTCGCTGACCGGCAAGGGCGCGCCCAGCGTTTTGAGATTGGCGCGGGCGCCGGGTACAACGCCAATGGCGCGCAAGCGTTCTTCGCTGGCGGCGTCCTGGGCCATCACCAGGGCATAGCCGCCAAGCAGGCGCTTGATCGAGGCAGAAAACATAGTCCAGCCGCGAAAAGTCTTGGCGGTGATGCGCGCGCTGAGCAGAACATGGGCAATGCTGCGCTCTGCCAGTGTACGCAGCAGGGTCGGCCAGATATCGCTTTCGATAAAGACGGCCAGGCTCGGGCGCCAGTGATCGAGGAAGGCCGTGACCGCCTGGGGCGTATCGACCGGCGCATATTGGTGGATAGCGCCGGCGGGCAGGCGCTTGGCCAGGATTTCGGCCGAGGTCGTTGTCCCGGTGGTCACCAGGACGGTTATGTCCGGTCGCTCGCGGCGCACTGTTTCGATCAGCGGCAGGGCGGATAGGCTTTCGCCGACGCTGACGCCATGAAACCAGACGACGGGGCCCTCGGGGCGGACATAATCCGTGCGCCCTAGCCGCTCGTTCAGGCGGGCCACGTCTTCCTTGCCCTGGGTGGCGCGCTTTTTCAGCAGCCCCGGCGCAAACCCGTGCATGGCACTCATTAGGCGACGATAGAGCGACAGGGTGAAGGTCATTTCTGTGCGCCAGCCAGGTCGTCGGCCCGGTCCGTCACGGCGTTCAACGCCGCTTCGGCCTCGAGGCGCAGGACCTCCAGCGTCTCGGCGGACGCCTCGGCCGGCACGCCGGGCAGGATCTTCCACACCATGGCGCCGCGTGTAAAGGGCAGGGGCAGGCGCATGCGATCCCAGCTGCCGAGGCGGAAATAGTTCCTGGTCGACTGGCCCAGGCAAACCAGCACGGCGCCTGTCATTTGCGACAGTTTGAGGCTGCCCTCGGTCATCACCCGGGCCGGACCGCGCGGGCCGTCCGGAGTCGTCGCCGAGCATTTGCCGTCGCGCAACCAGCGTAACATGTCGCGAAAGGCCTGGGCGCCGCCTTTGTTTTTGGTCGGATCGGACTTCTTGGCCGACGAGCCGCGGATGGTGTGGCGGCCAAAGGCGACGTTAACGCGGGCGATCATGTCGCCGAACTTGTTCTGCGAACTGAGCACGGCCACGGGCTGGGCGTGTTCGCGCGGCCAACTGGCGTGGCCGAAATGCAGGCGCTCGTGCCAGAACATCAGCACGACCGGCGTTTGCGATGCCCACAGCAACTCCATCTCCTGCGTGCCTTCCTTGTCCCAGCGCGTCGTAGCGTAGCAAAGCTTGAGATAGGCGATCAGGACGTCGGCAAACAGGTTGCGCATCCACGGATTGTCGGTCAGTTTCTTCTTGTCTATCATGCGGTCTGCCTCACGCGACCGCTGCCGTGTCGAACTGACCTGCGGCCAACCGGGCATAGAGGCCGCCGGCCCGCAACAGGCTGTCATGCGTCCCGTGCTGGACGATTTCGCCGTGATCCAGAACCAGGATCTGATCGGCATGCCGTACCGTCGACAGGCGGTGGGCGACGACAAAGGTGGTGCGGCCGCGCATCAAACGCTCAAGCGCTTCCTGGACCTTGATTTCCGACTGTGTGTCGAGTGCCGAGGTGGCTTCGTCGAGCAACAGCAGGGGCGCGTCCTTGAGGAAGGCGCGGGCGATGGCGATGCGCTGTTTCTGGCCGCCGGACAGGCGCGAGCCCGCCTCGCCGACGCGCGTGTCGTAACCCTGGGGCAGGGTGCGGATGAAGTCATCGGCCGCCGCATCGCTCGCCGCCTGGCGGATGGCCTCGTCGGTCGCCTGCGCATTGCCATAGGCGATATTGGCCCTGATGGTGTCATCGAAGAGGAACGGGTCCTGGGTGACCAGGGCGATCCGGCTGCGCAGGCTTGTCAGGGCGACATCGCGATGGCTGATCCCATCGAAGCGGATATCGCCACCGGACAGATCGTAGAAGCGCGGCAGCAGGTTGAGCAGGGTCGACTTTCCTGAGCCCGACGGACCGACCAGGGCGATACTTTCACCGGCGCGGGCGGTAAAGCTTACCGCTTTTAATACCGGCGCGTCACCATAAGCAAAGCTGGCCTTGTCGAAGGTGACGGTGGTGAAGTCGCGCGGCAGTTCGACGGCGCCGTTGCGATCGGTGATTTCGGGCTGGATATCAAGGGCTGTGAACAGCCGGCGCGCCGCGGTCATGCCCTGGCTCAATGTGCCTTGCAGGCCGGTCAACTGGCGCAGGTTCTGGCCGGCGGTCATCAGGGCGGCGATGAAGGCGAGGAAGGCGCCGACATCCATGGCGCCCGATTGCGCGCGCCAGCCGGCATAGGCGATCATGCCGGCCAGCAGAAAGCCGGTCAGCAGTTCGGTTGCCGGCGCGGCCATGGAACGGGCATTGGCGCCCTTGATCAGATGACCCTGGCGGCGTTCGATGACCGCGCCGACTCGCGCTTCCTCGAAGTTTTCCTGATTGGCGACCTTGACGATGCGGATACCGTCCAGGCTTTCCATGATGGCCGTGGACAGGCTGGAGGTTTCGGACATGGCACCCTGGGCAGCCTTGCGCGTGCGCTTGAGGTAGCGGCTCATAACCACGGAAATGACCGGGCCGGCCAGCAGCACGACCAGGGTCATGGGCCAGTCCTTGAGGAACATCACCGCCACACTACCGATAACGGTCAGGGCTGCCTGGATATATTGCACGATACCGGTGCTGGACGCTTCACGCACCAGGTCGGCGTCATAGAGGACTGATGACAGATATTCGCCGGAATGGGCCTTTTGCAGCCGACCCAGATCGGCATGGACGAGGCGCGAAAACAGCTGTGACTGGATGCGCCCGACCAGACCATTGCCCATCCGGTTGATCGTCGTCGTCAGACCGCGCTGCGCCACAAAGCGGACGAGCGCCGCCAGGATGATCACGCCCGGTACCGCCAGCATCGGGTGCCGGGCGGCGAAATCGGGCAGGCTTACCTTGCTGGACGTACCGAACAACAGGGCGACCGCGGGATCCAGCCAGTAGGCGATCAGGCCGGTTGCGGCGGCCACAAAGATGGCGCAGACGATCGCGAAACCGAGCAGGCTCTTTTGCGGTGCGAGATATTGCGTCCACATCCTGCCCATGAGGGCGCGGGCGCTCATTTCGGCCGGGGGCGTTGCGGGGTCGGACATCGGGCGGATTAGCTCTGGCAAAAGGCGGCTCAGCGGTTATATAGGCATTTCCTGAAATATGTCGCCTGTTTATGTGTTAACGGCGGTCCCGCAAGTCGAGCCACCTTTTGAAACTGTTCCCCAAGAAAGTTCACGACAAGCCGTTCCCTACAGATACCGCTTGGGAACGGTTCCTGACGACCCTGCACTTCCTGTGGGCCGATCACGCCTATCTGCGCCTTGGGTTCACCAATGCCCACTGGATCGGGCCGGACATGGTGCGGACCAATCAGCCGTGGCCGTTCCAACTGGCGCACTGGAAGAAGATGGGCGTGAAGACCGTCATAAACCTGCGCGGCGGACGTGGCTCTTTCTATTACGTCGAGAAATATGCCTGCGACCGGTTGGGCCTGGCCCTGGAAGACTTCGGCCTGACGTCGCGTTCCTTGCCGACGGCACAGGAAATCCGCGACGCCAAGGCCCTGTTCGACCGGATTCACTATCCGGCCTTGCTGCATTGCAAATCAGGCGCCGACCGGGCCGGCATGATGAGCGTCCTCTACTGTCATTTTCACCTGAAACAGCCGATCGAAGAGGCCAGCCAGCAGTTGTCGTTCAAATACCTGCATATGAAGGCAGGGATGACCGGCGTGCTGGACTATCTGTTTGAGGTCTATCTGCGTGACGTGGCGCCGACCGGCGTTTCGTTCTTCGACTGGACGCAGTCACCCGACTACGATCCGGACGCCTTGAAGGGATCGTTCAAGGCGACGTGGTGGGGCACCATGTTGACCGACAAGCTGCTGAAGCGCGAATAGGCTCAGTCGTCGGAAGAGGGGGCGTCCGAAAACATGGCGTCGATATCGCGCAGCCCGGAGAGGACTGTCACAATGTGCACGGTATCGCCTTCGTAGCGGAACAGGATAACATAAGCCTTGTAGGCGACGCTACGCAAACCGGGCTCCAGTTCATCGCGCGATCGTCCCAGTGTGCCGCCTAATACACTCAGGGTTTCACATTTATCGAGTAGTTGGTCGATAAATCGGTCGGCTGTAATTCGGCTTCCGCTTTCCGTGGCAATATATTCCGCTATATCGGCAAAATCGGTCCAAGCCTGATCGCTTATCTTAAGCCGCTTCAAGATGCAGCCTTAGAACGGCTTTCCCAGGCATCTAACCGCGCCTTGACGTTTTGCCGTACGTCTTCCAGAGAGTGGTCGCCGCCACGCGCTATCGCCCCTTGCACATGCTCGCGCAGGGCTTTCAGCTTGGCTTCGCGTTCTTCGACCAGACGCAAGCCTTCACGCACCACCTCGCTGACCGAAGCATAGCGGCCGTCCTTGACGACCTGCTCGACAAAGCTTTCCCACCGCTCACCGACCGATACATTCATGACTGGCTCCTTTAGCGAAAGTATAGGCCGATAACAAAAATTGCACAATTCCTGTTATCAGCATCGCGCCTTTACAGATATGCGCCTCATCTCCTACAGCCCGCTTGCGACAGTTCGCCTAGTCTGTGCCCACACATAAGGGAACACCCACATGGCCGTAACCACGCAATCTTCCAGTAACAACAATATGCTCGTTACCATTCTCGCCGTTATCATCGTCGCGGTGGTGGCTGTCGCAGCCATCTACATGATGCAGGACCGCCGCACGTCAAGCGAGCGGGTCGGCGACGCTATCCAGGCCCTGCCGCAAGGAGTCGACAAGGCCGCCGACAAGCTGGGCGACCAGCCGCCAGCGCAGAATGTCGAACGCAACGTCGAAAAAGCCGTCAACTGAGTTTTTCAGATCAAGCGCCGCAAGGCTCCTCGCATAAGCTCGGGCGGGCGGTCGCCCTTGCCAAGCCGGGACGACTCGTCGTCCTCGCGGCTTGGAGAGCGCAAATAAAAAGGCCGGTACCTCTCGGTGCCGGCCTTTATTGCTACTCCAAACGCAAGTTTGGCAAGGGCGCCAGAAAACACCTTTTGGCCGCCGCCGCTAATGCGGCGAGCCATCGGGGCCGGCCATCCGGCGGCGTTTGAGCTAAATCAATGCTCGTGATCGTCGTCGTGATCGGGATCGATCAGCTTGTGGGCGTGAATCACGAAATAGCGCATCAGCGCGTTGTCGACCGTTGCCTGAGCCTTGGTGCGCCAGGCCTTGACCGCCTCGGCATTGTTGGGATAGGCGCCGACAAATTCGACCTTCTTCAGGTCCTTGAAAGTGGTGCCGGTCAGGTCGGTCAGTTCACCGCCGATGACAATATGCAAAAGTTGTTTGGATTCCATGGAATACTCGTCTCTCAGAGGGCGCTCAGATGGGCGCATCTCCGGATAATTTCCGGAAACAGTGCCGGACCCGAGCAGATCAGGCTGGGTTTAAGGCTGTCGATAGCATTGAATTCATAAGGATTGCCTAAATGGTCAGTGACCACGGCGCCAGCTTCCTGGGCAATCAGGGTGGCGGCGGCAACGTCCCAATCACGCTTGGGCGTCAGGGCTATGGTGAAGTCGGCGCGGCCGCAGGCGACACTGGCCATGCGGTAGGCCACCGATGGCCGCGAATGGACGCTTAGGCGCGGCCACGGCACGGGCCAGATATCCTTGCCGAACAGACGCGCGTCGCCCAGCACCTCGGCGTCCAGCAAGTCGGCGCGCGACGTCACCTGAATCATCTCATCATTCAGCCGCGCCCCTTCGCCCAGGGCGGCACTGAACATTTCAGACGCGTCCGGCGCATAGACGACGGCGGCAATCGGCTTGCCGGCCTCGACGACGGCGAGGGCGATGGTCCAGAACTGGCTACCTTTCGACAAGCCCATGGTGCCGTCGATAGGGTCCAGTACGAAGGTCCGCTTGCTGGTCAGCCGCGCGACATTGTCGGGCGATTCCTCGCTCTGCCAGCCATAGTCCGGCCGCGCCTCTTCCAGGGCCTCCTTCAGCCACAGATTGACCTCCGTATCGGCATTGGTGACAATGGAACCGTCGGCCTTGTAGCTGGTGATCAGGCCATGAGCTTTTACGTGTTGCGCCAGGGCACCGGCACGGCGCACCTTGTCGACGATCAGGCCGAGATCGGATGCCTGGATCGTCTGCGCCATCATTTACCCCCTACGCTCAGGCCATCAATCAGGATGCCGGGCGCGTCGATCGTGCCGCGTATCTCGAGGTCACTGGCGGGAATAAGGCGCGCATACATGTCGATCAGATTGCCGGCCACGGTGATTTCGTTGACCGGATACTGGATCTCGCCGTTCTCGAACCAGAAACCCGATGCGCCCGCCGACCAGTCGCCGGTATCGGAATTGACGCTGGGGCCGAACATCGACGTGACCACCACGCCCTTGCCGGCTGCGCCCATCAATTCGGCAGGGCTGCGCTCGCCGGCGGCCAGGATGACATTGTGCGTCGAAACACCCGATGGTCCGGCAAGCGAACGTGACGCATGGCCGGTCGAAGCCATGCCCAGCTGCTTGCCGGCGGCGGTATTGAGCAGCCAGGTCGTAAGAATGCCGTCGCGTACGATCTCGGTCCTTCGTGCGGTCACACCTTCGTCATCGAACAGGCACGACCCTAAGCCGCGCATGCGCCACGGATCGTCGATGATCTGGACATGGCTGCCAAAGACGGCCTCGCCCAGCTTACCCTTCAGGAAACTGGAGCCGCGGGCGATCATGGTGCCGGAGACGGCGCCGAGAAACTGGCTTATCAGCGACTTGGCTATGCGCCGGTCGAAAAAGACGGCGCACTTCTGGGTATCGACCTTGCGTGCGCCGAGCGCCGCCAAGGCGCGCTCGGCCGCCGTTCGGCCGGTATCGGCGACGTCCGGCAGGTCGGCGACGAAGCGTGTTGAACGGCCTTCGCCGTCTCGCTCCATATTGCCGTCGGCGTCGGTGGCGATGAAACGTCCCGACTGGAAAAACAGGCTGGTCGTATGCGCGCCTTCGAAACCGTCCGAGGTCAGCATATGCCATTGGCTCTGCGAATAGCCGGTGCTGGCCGCATCGCTTTGCAGGGCAGGGGACAGGCCGATGCCGGCAGCCTCTATAGCGAGAGCACGTTCCTGCAGGCTCTCGGCCGACAAGGTGGTCGGGTCGAATATCTGCAGGTCGACATTCGCCTGGCGGATCGGGCGGTAAACCAGGGCTGGATCCGCCAGCCAGGCATAGGGATCGTCGGGCGCCAGACGGGCCATGGCGATAGCGCGTTCGACCGCGCGGGTCAGGGTTCCCGGCGAAAATTCCGATATCGAGACGACAGCCTGCTTGCGACCGACGAAGACGCGCAGCCCCAGGTCCGAATTTTCATCGCGTTCGACAGTCTCTATCTCGCCCTTGCGCACACCGACACTGAGGGCGCGCGACGATGCAAAGACGGCCTCGGCGGCGTCTGCACCGGCGGTTTTCGCCTGTTCGAGGACCGATCTCAGCCGGTCGAGAGACTGTACACCCAGTCGGGAATCGGGATCGTTTCGCGTTTGCAACATGAAAGGGATATAGGCCTTCCGGGGGGGCGCGTGCAAGTCTCGTTTGTGACAATACCGTTACTATGATCGTTGCCAAAGACGGCAATTTGCGCCGCGGCCGTGCAAGCGCAATCAGCACACAGCTACCGGCGCATTTAGCGAATGTTTAGATGCCGATGGTAAGGTAGCGCAAACATCCCCGAAAATCGGGGCGCAGTCTGCAGGTCACGAAGCACCTATGCCGGAATTTACTCAAGATGCCACCCCGACCCCGGCGATACCACGCTACGCCCGCCTCCCGGTCGCAGCAGGCGGTCCGTGGCAGCGTATCTGGCAGGCCATATCCGGAGAAACCCCGTCGCCGTTCGACCGTTCTCAGGACGATCTGGCCGTCAGTTCGCACGACGAAGCGGTTGCCATGGCCCAGATTACGCGGCGCTACCTGCTGCTAGCCGGTCTGTTGTTCACCTATATGTTTGTATCGCGCTTTTTTCGCGAAACCGGCACGGCCATGTATATCATGGCCGGCGTCAGCGGTGTCACAGCGGTTGTTGCCTTGAGCTTGCAGCGGCTCAGCCTGCGCCGCCGCGACGATCCGCGCCTGCCCGAAGCCGGCAGCGCACTTGTCAACCTGCTGATGATCGCCAATCCGGTCGCCTTCCAGATCCTGCATTTCGACCAGAGCCGGATGATCTATTTCCTGTTCCTGTACATCATGTTCGCGGTGTCCGGGACCTCCGTGCGCGTCCTGCTGCTGTCCAGCATGGCCTGTTTTGCGGCCATGCTGGGATTGTCGATGTGGAAGACGCCCGATCAACTGCACGCCTACATCTGGACGGCCGTCGGCGGCCTGATGATGGCCCTGGCCATGGGCAGCATAGTACGCCAGACCCTGTATCGAGCGGTGCGGGCCCGCGTGGTCGCCGATCGCCTGCGCGAGGAGGCCCAGGTATTGGCCGACTGCGATGTCCTGACCGGCCTGCCCAATCGCCGCAGCTTCTTCCGAGAGCTGGAACGCAACCTCGCCGTGGTGCGCGCCCGCCGGACGCCGTTCGACCTGGCGCTTATCGACCTTGATGGCTTCAAGCCGATCAACGACCTCTACGGCCACAGCGTCGGCGACCACCTGCTGGTCGAAGTTGCCGAGCGCCTGCGCCACACCTGCGGCTATATCGGCTTTCCGGCCCGTATGGGCGGTGACGAATTCGCCATCCTGCTGCCCGGCGAGCGCTCCGACGAAGATCTGCGCGCTTTCGGTACCCAGCTATGCGACGCCCTGCGTCAGACCTACCATTTGTCGGGCGTCAACGCCAATATCTCGGGTTCGGTCGGTTTCGTCCATTGCGACGACGATGGCATTTCCGGCTCGCAACTGTTGGAACGGGCCGACTATGCCCTCTATTACGCCAAGCAGAACCTGCGCGGCGCCCCCGTTATCTTCACGGATCGCCACGAAGCCGAGATGCGCGACTTCAGCCTGGTCGACCAGACCCTGCGCAGCAGCGATCTCGATGCCGAATTGTCGATCGTCTTCCAGCCCCAGGTCGATATCACGGACAACCGCACGGTCAGTTTCGAAGCCCTGGCACGGTGGAACAGCGCCCGGCTGGGCCTAGTGCGACCGGATATCTTCATCAAGGCCGCGGAGCGTTCGGGCCTGATTACCCAGATCACGCTGATCTTGCTGGAAAAGGCCCTGAAACAGATTGCTACCTGGCCTACAGGCATGCGGGCGTCGTTCAACCTGTCGGCCCGTGATATTCGCTCGGCTTCGAACATTGCTGCCATCTGTGCTGTCGTCGAAAAAAGCGGCATCGACCCCCGGCGCATCGAGTTCGAAATCACCGAAACGGCTATGCTGAGCGATTTCGACCAGGCGTGCGAAGCTCTTTCGCGATTGAAGGTCATGGGGGCGCGCATCGCCATCGATGATTTCGGTTCGGGCTATTCCAGCCTGGGCTATCTGCACCGGCTGCCGGTCGACAAGATCAAGATCGATCGCAGCTTTGTCGTGCAATTGGTCAAGCATGGCACGACCTTGAAGATCATCAAGACCATCATCGACCTGTGCCGCAACCTGAATCTGGACTGTGTCGTCGAGGGCGTCGAAACCGAAGCCGAATTGCATAGCCTGCGCCAGATCCGCACGCGTTATGTCCAGGGTTATGTCTTCAGCAAACCGATGCCGGCGGACGAGGTCACCGACTATCTGGCGGCTGAACAGGCGCGTCTGGCTCTTGCCGGGTAATTCATACCTTCTTAACTCTGCGACTTAGCATCGTATTGACCGGCGTCTGATAGGCTGGGTTACGTGTGTTTGAGTAAAGAGTAATATGATGCCGGTGCCTTCCGCCCAGAGCAAATTCGCTTTCCCGGAAAAAGTTCAAAGCTATCTGTCTGGCCTTATGACGGACGCCCAGGGTCTGATGGCCGGACTGCGCAATCGGCGCGGCCCAGACGACGCCGTCATGGCCGAAGAAATGGCGGTCACCTTGCGGCCGGTGGTGCGTGGCTATCTGTTCGCCATCGCCGGCTATTATCTGTTTAACGGCCTGACCTATCGTGTGCCCGGCGACCCCGGTATTATTCCCGGTCTGGCGGCGATAACGGTGGTCATAAGCGGTTTCCTGCTGCACTTCACCCGCGAAACCCGGTCGGTGAAACGCCTGGAAGTTGCCGGCCACGTCGCGAATCTCCTTCTGTTCATCAACACGGGCATCGACATCGCGCTGGTCTATGATCCGCTGAAGCTGATCTATTTTGCCCTGTTGATGCCGATCTTCGCGGTTTCGGGTGCCGCCATGCGCGTGGTCCTGCCCGGCACGATTGCCAGCACAATCACCTTTTGCGTCATCGCCTTCAATCGCGAGCCGACGCACATCGAACAGTATTTCTGGATCGCTCTGACGGCGCTAAGCATCGGGCTCAGCATGAGCGCTATCCTGCGCGTCACCATTCGCCGCGCTGTCCGCGATCGCATCCAGGCCAACCACCATCGCGACGAAGCCCGCTACCAGGCTGACCGCGACGTCCTGACGGGTTTGGCCAACCGGCGCAGCTTCTTCCATCAACTCGAAACCCATCTGGCCGCAGCCGGGCGCGGCACGGCCTTCGATCTCGCCCTGATCGATCTTGATGGTTTCAAGCCGATCAACGACCTCTATGGTCACAGTGTCGGCGACACGCTGCTGGTAGAGGTTGCAAGCCGTATGCGCAGCCTTTGTGGCGACAACTTTTTTCCGGCACGCATGGGCGGCGACGAATTCGCCATCCTGCTGGCTGGCACGCGTTCGGAAGCGGAGTTGACGGCGTTCGGGGAGCAACTGTGCGACAGCCTGCGGCAGGCCTATCATCTGTCGTCCGTGGCCGCCAATATCTCGGCCTCGGTGGGGTTTGTCCGCTGCGCTGACGGAACGGCGTCTCCGTCGCAATTGCTGGAACGGGCCGACTACGCCCTCTACTATGCCAAACAGAACCTGCGCGGCGCGCCGGTGATATTCAGTGCACGTCACGAAACGGAGATGCACGATTTCAGCCTGGTCGACCAGACCCTGCGCAGCAGCGATCTCGATGCCGAACTTTCAATCGTCTTCCAGCCCCAGGTCGATATTATCACACACCGCGCGGTCAGTTTCGAAGCCCTGGCCCGGTGGAACAGCGCTCGCCTGGGCCCGGTCCGCCCGGACATCTTTATCAAGGCAGCCGAGCGGTCAGGCGTCATTTCGCGCATCACCCTGATTCTGCTCAACAAGGCCCTGTGTCATATGGCGTCGTGGCCCGACTCCGTGTGCGCCTCGTTCAATCTGTCAGCCCACGACATTCGCTCGACGGCGGCCATAGACCGGATTTGCGAAACCGTTGAAAAAAGCGGTATAGATCCGCGTCGCATCGAGTTCGAAATCACCGAGACGGCCATGCTGTGCGATTTCGATCAGGCGTGCGAAGCCTTGTCGCGGCTGAAGGCCATGGGCGCGCGCATTGCCATCGACGATTTCGGCTCGGGCTATTCCAGCCTGGGCTATCTGCACCGCCTGCCGGTCGACAAGATCAAGATCGATCGCAGCTTCGTCGTGCAGTTGGTGAAGCACGGCACGACCCTGAAGATCATCAAGACCATCGTCGACCTGTGCCGCAACCTCAACCTCGACTGTGTGGTCGAAGGTGTTGAAACCGAAGCGGAACTGCACAGCCTGCGCCAGATTCGTGCGCGCTATATCCAGGGCTATTTCTTCAGCAAACCCATGCCCGCGAATGATGTGGCTGGCTATCTGGCGAACGAGGAAGCGCGCGCGGTCCTGGCGAGTTAGGCTACTGACCGGTGGTGATTCGCGCACTTGCCGGCATCGTCATGCCATCGCCAAGATGAAAGCCCGTATGCGGAGGCTGGTTGTAGGCCGTGTTCTGCCAGGCGATCGATGCGCGGTACTGCGGATCCTGCATCAGGGTGACAAAGCCATAGCTCGTAGGTATGGGCGTCGAATAGATGCGCAAGGAGCGATTATCGGCGGCGCGCCACACGACTTCCTCGCGCCAGTCGCCCAGAATATCGGCCGACAGGGCAGGTGTCGACTTGGTGCCATTGTTCGACATCATGCCTTCGGCTACCAGCAGTGGCCTGGTGTCCTGCAGGGTCCAGTCCCACTTCGATATGGTATTGCCGTCGAGCATTTCGCGCAGCAGGTCGCCGTCCCACCAGACGGCGAAATTGACCTGGCGCGGGTGGATCGGTGCGATGACTTCGCCCTTGATATTATACAGGTTCGGTCCGTTCGATGCCCAGGCCTCATCGCCCGGATAGCGCGGATCGATGTCGAAGGCGACGCCGCGGCCGGTGTCCTTGTCGGCGTGAGTCGTCCACAAAACCTCGGCCGTGCGGGCATCGATCAGGGCCGAGCCGATATTGCCGTTATTGCCCATCTCCTCGTGGACGCCGAACTTTTCCAGACCCGGCCGTGATGGATCGAGATCGCCGACATGCATTGTGTCGCCGTGGAACAGCTTGGCCGTCCAAAGGGGCCTGCCGTTGTCGTCGATCGCCATCGAGCCATAGATGATCTCGTCGCGGCCGTCATTATCGACATCGGCAATGCTAAGCTGGTGATTGCCCTGTCCGCTGAAGCCTTCGGGCACGCCGGACGCCTTGGAATCAAATGTCCATCGCCGATGAAGCTTGCCGCCGCTATAGTCCCAGGCGGCCATGGTGGTGCGATCGTAATAGCCACGCGCCATGACGGCGCTGGGATGGACTCCGTCCAGCCAGGCAACGCCGGCGAGATAGCGCTCCGATCGGTTGCCGTAGCCGTCGTTCCACACCTCTTTCATCCGTTCGGGCGTCGCCGTATCGCCTTCCGGGACGCGTGACGGCCAGTAGGGCACCGTATCGACCACGCGGCCCTGGGCATCGAAGACGCTAAGATATTCCGGCCCGCTCAGGATACGACCCTGGAACTGCGCCATCAGCTTGCCGTCCGGCGTCTTGACTGAGCCGGTGCGGTCGGTCTGTTCCAGTTCGCCGCCCTTCGACACCCAGTCGGCGTTCGCATCACCGATCACCGTGCCGGCTGAATCGCGGCTGCCGTCGGCCGTCTTGACGATCATCTCGGCCTTGCCGTCGCCATCGAAGTCGGCGACCATGAACTGCGTATAGTGAGCGCCGGCGCGGATATTGCGCCCCAGGTCCACGCGCCACAGTTTTTGTCCGTCCAAGGTATAGGCGTCAATCAGGACCGGGCCGGTATAACCGCCCTGACTGTTGTCATGCGAATTGGTCGGGTCCCATTTCAGGATGATCTCGTAGCGGCCGTCGCCGTCGAGATCGCCAACGCTGGCGTCATTGGCGGTGTAGGTATAGGGCTGGCCGTCCGGCGTCGTCCCGCCGGCGGGTGTATCGAGCGGAATTGCGAGATAGCCGTCGCTCCATACCTTGACCGGCGCGCTCTGGTCGATGCGGTACAGCGACTGGGCCGTTCCTTCCGTGTCGAGATAGTTGCTGACGCCGCTGACCGTGGCAATCTTCTTGTTGTCGCGATAAACCCCGTGCTTCGCGCCGTCCGGATCGTCGGCCAGTATGCGCCAACTGACGAGAACCCCGCTGTCTCCCTTGACGGCGATGGCGCCACGATCGAGCTTTTCCATGTGACGCAGGGGCGTATCGGCCAGGGAGGCGCCCGACAGGGCGAGGCCGGCGACGGTTGTCAGCAGCAGACGATGGATGGATGAAATGCGCATAGACAGCCTCCCGGTGTGATCTGTCGATTTAACAGACCAGCAGGCAAAATCCGTCACATAAAGTCAAAATATTTCACATTCGATCGAATTTGATCGTTCTTTGAGGCAGGCTTGAACTGTTTCGGCTTTCCTATCTCGCGTATTTTTTTTCACACAGATGTCACAGATTTCACAGATGATTTCTGAGCTTCATTTGGGCAACGCATTGGATATCAGGACCTCGCAAAGCGAGGTCGATAATTCATTTTGCATAGCCGAAAGTCTGGCAAAAAATCATCTGTGAAATCTGTGACATCTGTGTAAAAAATGCCGAAAGCACAAAAATCGTAGAGGCAGAACTCCCGCGGAGTTACTTCCAGATCGTTTTCCCCGATCCCGGCAAACCCATTTCCGCCCACTTCGCTGAAACCCGATCGATCACCTCCTGCTCCATATAGAGCTTTTCGCCCCATTCGCGGTGGGTTTCGGGCGGCCATTTGTTGGTTGCGTCTAGCCCGATCTTCGAGCCCAGGCCGCTTTCCGGCGAGGCAAAATCGAGATAGTCGATCGGCGTATGCTCCACCACGGTAATGTCGCGCGCCGGGTCCATCCGCGTGCTCATCGCCCACATGACATCCTTCCAGTCGCGCGCATTGATGTCGTCGTCGACCACGATGATCCACTTGGTGTACATGAATTGGCGCAGGTACGACCACGCCCCCATCATCACCCGCTTGGCGTGGCCCGGATAGGCCTTCTTCATCGAGATGACGGCGATGCGATACGAACAGCCCTCCGGCGGCAGCCAGAAATCGACGATTTCCGGAAACTGCTGCTGGATCAGCGGGATGAAGACTTCGTTCAGCGCCTCGCCCAGAACACTGGGTTCGTCGGGTGGCCTACCCGTAAAGGTCGACAGATAGATCGGGTTCTTGCGCATGGTAATGGCTGACACCTCGAACACCGGGAACTTTTCGACGCTGTTGTAATAGCCGGTATGGTCGCCGTACGGCCCTTCATCCTCGTAGTCGTCGAGCAGGACATGGCCTTCCAGCACGATCTCGGCATGGGCCGGAACCAGCAGCGGCACGGTCTTGGCCTGGACCAGCTCGGCCTTTTCACCGCGCAACAGCCCGGCGAACTGATATTCCGATAGCGTATCGGGCACCGGCGTCACTGCCGCCAGGATCAGGCCAGGATCGGCGCCCAGCACGGCGCAGGCGGGCAGGGGCTCGCGTTTGCCGGCGCCCTTCCAGCGCCGGTGATGCTGCGCCCCGCCGCGATGGGCCAGCCAGCGCATGATGGTCCGGTTCTTCCCCAGAACCTGCATGCGGTAAATACCGAGATTGTAGTCGTCCTCACGGCTTTCCGACGGTCCCTTGGTGACGATCAGCGGCCAGGTGATCAGGGGAGCCGGTTCGCCAGGCCAGCAGCCCTGGATCGGCAGCTTCGTCAGGTCGATCTGATCTCCGGTCAGCACAACCTCCTGCACCGGGGCGGACTTGACCGTTTTCGGCCGCATGCCCATCACCGTCCTGGCCAGAGGCAGCATGTCCCAGGCGTCCTTCAGGCCCCGCGGCGGCTCAGGTTGGCGCAAAAAGGCCAGCAGTTCGCCGACTTCGCGCAGGTCCGACGCCTGGGTGCGCTCCTTGCCGTCCAGCGTAACCCCCATGGCGACGCGTTTCACATTGCCGAACAGATTGACCAGAACCGGCATATCGGACTTCGTGCCGTCGGCCAGGGTGACGTTCTCGAACAGAACCGCCGGCCCTTTTTCGGCCAGCAGGCGCAGTTGAATCTCGGTCATTTCGAGATGGGTCGACACCGGCGTCTTGACGCGCACCAGTTCTCCGGCCGCCTCCAGCTTCGCCATGAAATCCCGCAAAGATTTGTATGCGCTCATCTGATCCTCGTCGTTTCCCCGTCGATAGACCGGTTCCCGGCGCAAGGCCATAGTCAAAAAGGTCGCAACAAGGGGGCAAGCCCCCTTGACCCATAACCGGTACAGCGCCCAAGCTGGAACCATGAATGATGTCATCCCCGTAGCGCCCATAGAGGACAATCTGCTTGTTATAGGTGCGCGGACGCTGGTCGGCCGCCGGCTGCGCGAGATCATGCCCGATGCCACCTTTACTTCGCGCCAGGAACTGAGTGGAAAGACCCTGTATCTCGATCTAGACAGCCCCGAAGCCTTCCAGCCCGACACGCCCTTTGCCCAGGTCATTATTACCGCACCCATCTGGTTGGTCACCGAGCCCCTGCTGCAGCGCCTGCTCGAACTGGGCATGCGTCGGCTGATCGCCTTTTCCTCGACCAGTATCTTCACCAAGGACGCCTCTGACGAACCGGCCGAGCGCGAGGTTGCACACAAGCTCTTGACCGGCGAAAAGACGATCACGGCCTTCTGTGATGCGACCGGTGTCGCCGGCACGATTCTGCGTCCGACATTGATCTATGATGAAGGCGAGGACGAAAACATCAGCCGCATTCGCAACATGATTGAAAAGCTGGGTTTCTTTCCGGTCTGTGGTTCGGCGTCCGGCCTGCGCCAGCCCGTCCATGCCCGCGACCTGGCGACCGCCGCCCTGCTGGCCCTGCCGGCCGTGGCGACCCACGGCAAGAGCTATAACCTGAGCGGCGGCGACAGCTTGACCTATCGCGCCATGGTCGAAAAGATCTTCGCCGCCATGGGACGCAAGCCGGCAATTGTCAGCTTGCCGCTATGGCTTTGGCGGCTGGGCTTCGCAACACTCGGTATAGTCAGGCCAGACAAGGCGCTGAAACAGAATCTCTCCATGGCCACGCGTATGAATAAGGATCTGTGGTTCGACCACGGTGCCGCCACCCGCGACTTCGGCTACGCGCCGGGGGCATTCCAGCCGAAATTCGTCACAACACAAATTTGAGCGTGGATCGCATATTGTGGCCGGCGGCCTTGCGTGCCCAATCGGCTTTTTGCGTCAATGGAACGGGCCTGCCTAACAACTTGAAGGTGGCAAGTCCGAACCCATAACCCCTGGGCAGTTCCGTGAGGATAAGGCAATTGTCGACGTTACCATCGTTGTTCCAGTGACAGTCGACAGTTACTGTACCTTCAACCTCGTCCTCAAGCGCTCTTTCTGGATAGTCGGCTATCAGGCCGCCGAAGAGGTAATCGCCGACATCGGTTTCCTGGGTCGTACCGTCCGGCAGCTTGGTCGTTACTGTCCACGTTCCGCGTGGATCGGAAAACCAGCTGACGCGGCGCTGTGTCAGCCAGTCTTCGGTGATCTCGGAATGGGCGTCCAGCCAACTGCGCGCGGCGGCATTTCCGCCCTGGCCACTCAAATAATAGAGGCGTCCGGCCTCATCGGGTTCGGCCGCTGTGCCGAGCCCGCCCTCATACTGCCTGCCCAGCCAGTAAGTGGAGTCGACGTCGCCCTTCACCATGGCCCGCCGGAACAATGTCATGGAACGCTGGTAATCCTGTGCCGTCAGCTTACCCTCGAAATACACGACACCCAGGGTCCGGGTGGCCATCAAGACCCCCGCGCTGTCGGCCCGCGTCAGGTAGTCGATGGCCTTGGCGCCATCCACCGGCAGACCACCTGTCCCCTGGGCGTAAAACTCCCCCATGACGGCCAGACCAAACGGAATGTCCAAGGTGGCGGCGCGGGTGCAGGCCTTTGCCGTGGCCGCTATATCCTGGGCTGCGTCGCTTCGCTCGTAATAACCCTGGCAAACGGCGCCGATGGCCTGGGTGTGGCCCTGCGCGGCGGCTTTCTCGTACCAGGACAGAGCCTTCTCGGCGTTCGGTGGGCCGAGCCGGGCGCCACCGTAGAGTGTTCCCAGTTGGTATTGCGCCTCGGCGTTTCCCGCCTCAGCCGCCTTCAGCCACCACATTTCCGCCTGTTCGACGTCAGGATAGTACCCCGACATGGCCTGGCGTCCCATTTCGAACTGGGCTTGCGGATCGCCTTTTTCTGCCTTGCGCAATAGTTGATCGGCCGAGCCGGCCAGGACCGGAGTCGCCAACAGGCACAAAACCAACCCAAATATAAGACCCCGTTTCATGCCGCCCCCCTAAACGCGCGTCACTTGTCCGACCACACCGCCAATTCATTACCCGAAGGATCGGCAAAGTGAAAGCGCCGGCCGCCGGGGAAGGCGAAGATTGGGGCGATTATGGAGCCGCCGGCCTCGGTCACAGCCGCCAGCGAAGCTTCCAGGTCGTCGCTGTAGAGAATGACCAGCGGCTTCCCGGGCGCCTCGTCGGGATCGGCCTGAAACCCGCCGTCCAGACCGGCATTGACCGGCGCGGCATAGGTCGGGCCGTAGTCGGCAAACTCCCAGCCGAAAGCCTGGCCGTAGAAGGCCTTGACTGGCCCGGTTGCCTGGGCGGGGAACTCGACATAGTCGATGGTGTGATGGGTCTTGCTCATGCGCTCAGTCTCCAGACGCTGGCCGGCTTGACGGCAGAATCTTCGATATCGGGGTTGGTCTGAATGTCGTAACGGGCGCAGTGTTCGAACCCGGTGGCCGGGAAATAGGTGCGGTGCGGGTCGCCGACATAGACCTCGCAGCCTTGGCCCAGGGCGCGGCGCAAAAATGTCAGCATGGCCTCGGTCATCGGCTTTTCGTAGCAGATGTCGCCGGCCAGCACGATCTCGACGTCAGGGGCCGTCCCACCCATTAGATCACCGGCGATAAAACCCAATTGGACGCCATTAAGTTCGGCGTTCAAGCTTACGGCGGCTTCGGCGTGCAGGTCTATGTCGTTGCACACCACGTTCTGCGCGCCCGACAAGGCCGCCGCAATCCCGACCAGTCCTGAACCGCAGGCGAGATCGAGCACGCGGCGCTCCTGCACGATACGTGGATTTTCCATGATGTACCGCGCCAGGGCCTGACCGCCCGACCAGGCGAACGCCCAGAACGGCGGCGCCAGGCGTGTCTGTTCCATCTGCGCCTCGGTCATCAGCCACAGCGGCGTGACCTCGTCAGCCTGATACAGCCTTATGTCGGGCAGGCTCGGCACGATAAGCGGCCGCGTATGGGCAAGAATGAAAGCGCGATGGTCGGTCATGACCGATAAAGCCTTATTCGGCTTTGTCGTTATTGGCGTCCGGATCGGGCAGGGCGTTTTCGGCGATCGGATCGCCAGCGAACTGGTCGGCGAAATCCGGGTTGAGCGCGCTTTTGAACAGGCTTTGCGGTACGCGAATCTCGTAGGGCCCCTCGGCATAGGCGCCGACCTCGGACGGGGCGAACAGGGCGTCGACCGCCCCGACCTTGCCGCTGATCGTCGACGGGATAAGGATCAGACGCGCTTCGGTGAATTTGGGGCAGCCATCGCCGAAATCGGCCTGGCTGACCGGTTCGCCGGCGCGCTTCGATCGCGCCGTTTCAATCTGCTTGCACAGATAGCTGTCGACGCCGCGCATATCGGCGCCATTGCTGAACAGCTTTCCAGTCGGGATCAGTTCGCTGCGCCCCTTGTCCCACAACAGCGCCTGGAAGGTCTGCGACGGATGTGCGCCGCCCTGGAAGTCCTCTTCCTCGGCATATAGCGATACAAACCGCTGCGACTGGGCGGAGATCTTCCAGTTGATCGAGTGCGAATAGCTGGGCACCATAAAACCGTCGGCGCTCTGTTCGGCGCGATCCTTGCGCGCGGCATCCATGAAGGCCGTCAAGGTCGACTGTCCTTCATTGTAAAGCCGTGTATGCAGTTCCGGATACAGCTTGATCGGTTCAGGCAATGTCAGTGTGACCTGGGCGTCGCCATCGGTCTTGGCAAAACCCAGCGGCGCCACGGTGGCCGGCGGCGCGTCGCCCTTGGCCTGCTTGTCGGGCGCCTTGTGACAGCCGAAGACACCCAAACCCAGGTTCAGGGCGATGGCCAAGGCCGCCAAAGTCCTCAATCTGTTCGCCGCCATGGGATTATCCTTAGAAACTGAAGGCCAGTACCAGACCGAGGCACCACAAAAGGCCGGTGGTGCGGTTGGATTTGAACAGCCGCAGGGCAAGGGCGTTATCGTTGAATCGCAGCCGAATGACCTGCATGACAAGATGACCGCTCACCAACAAAAGTCCACCAAAAAAGCGCGGATCGAGGTGCGCCAGCGCGGCACCTGTTGCCGTCAGGACAACGGCCAGACCATAGAAGACGGCGATTCCGGTTTTTGCATGTCGGCCCAGTGCCCGGGCGCTCGACTTGACCCCGACAAAGGCGTCGTCCTCGATGTCCTGCAAGGCATAGATGGTGTCGTAGCCGATGGTCCAGAAGATCAGCCCGGCATAAAAGACCCACGCCCCCCAATCGACGTCTCCCGTCACCGACGCCACGGCCATGGGGAAGCCCCAGTTGAAGGTGATCCCGAGCCAGGCCTGCGGCCACCAGGTGATGCGCTTCATGAATGGATAGGCAGCGACTAGCCCCAGGGATACGAAGCCCAGTATGATGGCGAAGGTCCCCAGTAGCAGCAGGATGAGAAAGCTGATCAGGGCGCAGCCGGCGACAAAGGCGAGGGCCTGTTTGGGCGTGATCTGGCCCGACGGAATGGGCCGGCCGCGCGTCCGTTCGACCTGGGCGTCGATATCGCGATCGACGAAGTCGTTATAGGCGCAGCCCGCCGCGCGCATCAACGCCGAACCGATTGCGAAGAGCACCAGGTTCAGGAACGGAAATTGCGCCGGGTAGTAGGTGGCGAAGGCCAGGCCCATGGCGCCGGGCAGGAACAGCAGCCAGATACCGATCGGCCGGTCGAACCGGCCCAGCCGCAGCCAGGGCTGCAGCACGGCCGGAGCGTAGCGGTCGACCCAGTTGCGGCTACTGGCGTCGGGCAGGGGATTGACGGGATCGGTCATGGGCTCTCCATGATCCCGGTCGCCGCAAAAGTCAAAGGTTGACTAAGCTCTACGTTTTACGACTAGGCTGCGGTCCTTGCGGACTTCGCGCGCCGGAATGATCCGGGCAAAGGGACGCAGGCCGAACAGCGACATTTCCATACCGGTCTCCAGTATATCGCCACGCTTCGGCGTCTTGAGGAACAGGTCTTCCGTCGGCGTGATGACATGAACGCCTTCGGGCGCATAGATCAGCACCAGGCCCTCGTTCTTCGGCATCACTTCCGACCAGATCTTGAGCTGTTCGTAATAGTGCGGCTGGCGCCAGGCGGCGGGCCGATCAGGATCGACATCGACGGCCAGGGTCGTGCCATTGGGCTCCAGCCGCAGAACGAAACCGCAGATATCAGGCCGCCACAAGGCCTTCATATCGTCGTGCTTCAGCCACAGGCATTTGAAATCCTGGCAGATTTGTGGATGCAGGCCCCAGATGCCGCAACCGGTGCCGGCGCGCTGATGATTGCAGTTATGTCCGGCTTTTTTGCCCAGGTCATCGATGTCGTAGACCTTGCAGCACAGGGTGCAGTCGCCGCAAACCTTGAGATTTGGCCGTTTAGACGGCACGTGTTGGTCAGGTTTCGAAACTTCGGCGCTTGGCGTCGTGGCGGTCATTCTGTCACCCAGGAACATTTTGTTCAGAGCGAAGCGTGACCGATCAGAGTCAATATTCCGTTACTTTTCGAGTTTTTTGTGGCCGGCAATGACCTCGTCATAGCTGAAAACAATATCGGGATCTGGCGCCTCGACCACCTGGCTCATTTCAGGACAGGCCAGGACGTTGAGCACATGGCGCACGATCGCTTCGCGCGCCTTGCGCTTGCTGTCAGTGGCGACGCAGTACCACGGTCCGTCCGCATGGTGGGACCGGCGCAGCATATCGTCACGCGCCTTGGAATAGTCGCCCCATTTATCCTGGGCGACGGCGTCGAGCGGGCTGACCTTCAGCCGTTTCAGCGGATCGGAACGACGGTCGTCCAGCCTCTGCTTCTGTTCGTCGCGTGAGATATCGAGCCACAGCTTGATCAGGGTGATGCCGCTGCGCACCAGCATGGCTTCGAAATCGGGCACGTCGCGGATAAAGGTTTCCTGCTCTTCGGGCGTCGAAAATCCCATTACCTTCTCGACTCCGGCGCGGTTGTACCACGACCGGTTATAGAGGACCCATTCGCCCGATGTCGGTAACTGATGGACGTAGCGCTGGAACCACCAGGCGCCACGGTCGAAATCGGACGGCTTGGGCAGGGCGATGATGCGCGTATTGCGCACCGACAGGGTCTCGGAAAGGCGCTTGATGGCGCCGTCCTTGCCCGCGGCATCGCGGCCTTCGAAGAGGATGCAGACCTTGCCTCCGTTCTTCATGGTCCAGATCTGGGTATCGACCAGGGCCACCTGCAGCTTTTCGAGGCGTGCCTGGGCTTCCTCGGCTTTTGACTCGGACATGATGGCGCACTCCTGATGAAGGCGCACCTCGCTACAGATTGTGTGAAAAATCAAGCCCGAGAAGACTTAAGCGATATTCCGCCCCTCGACGGCGACCAGACGCAGATGCGCGGCGCCGACGCGTCGATGTGGTTCATAAAGACGCGACGATACTAATGTATAGCGGCCGATCGAGCCCTTGGTGTTTTTGGGCGCTACCGATAGGGTCTGATAGATTCCGACGAAACGATCGACCACGCCATCGCGGTTCATCATGGGACACAAACATATCTCGAGTGTCACCGTTTCGCTTTGGGACAAGGCGGCCTCATCCTCGCCATGCGGCACCCAGGGCGCCGATACGGTCATGATCACGGGCTGTTCGCGACGCAGGCTCATCTGCATCGCGGTCTCGACTGTGTTGGCAAACGGCGAACGGAAGAGGCCGAGAAATGACGTATCTTTCAGCTCATAACCGTGCAGAGCCACGAGAAATCCGCCCGACAGGCGAAAGCGATAGCTGTGATCCAGTGTGGAGATCATGATCATCTGCGGGATCAGGCTTTTCAAACGCGCAGGGTCGAAACGGTCGCGCGACGGTGCCCGTTCGGGCTGCGTCTGCAGGCCTCGCCAGTAGCTCAGAAATGAAACTGTGCTGGAATGGGGCACGCGGCTCTCCTTCTGGGGTGAAAGAGGCAAGATTGCTGCCGTAAAAGGCTGCCCAACGGTAATTTATGTGGACAGGCTTAAGAAAAGGGCAAGTTTGGCGCGGTATGGTTCTTGCTTGCCGGGCTAGAAAGCCAAAAAGGAGCGTTCTATGCGCGCAGTCATGAAAAAGTTAGTCCTTGCCGTCTTGAGCATCGGCGCGCTGGCGTTTGCCGGCGAAGCCCTGGCCTGCAAGACCGGCTGTTCGCCGCCCCCGCCGGCCCATCCCCCGCATAATCCGCCCCCGCCGTCCTGCGGTGGTGGTTGCGGTGGTGGCGGTCATCATGGCGGCGGCGGTCATCATGGTGGTCACGGCGGCGGCGACATTAATGTCAATGTTAACGTCAAGAACAGTTCCAGCTCCAGCTCCAGGGCGTCCGCCTTCGCTTCAGGTTCGGGCAGCGGCGCTGTTTATGGCGGCGGCTACGGCAACTGGTCGCAAACCCCAGGCTACCCGCAAGGCGTCGGCCTGAACGTCGACACCGGCCAGGCCGCGGCGCAGTTCGAATCCTATTCCGAAGAACAGACCTTCACCAAGACGACCATTATACAGGCGTCGTGTATCGATGATACGGGCGTTCCGCACCCGGCGTCGCAGCTGTTCCCGGACCGCAACATCAACAACGACTATTCGGGCGAAATCTACCGCTGCATCGCCGGCACCCACATGCAGTGGGTCTATGCAGACTATAACGGCCACGACATCAATTTCGACGGCGGCAAGTCGACCAGTTGCCAAAAGGGTGAAGCCCTGTGGTTCGAGCACGGCCTGTTGACCTGCCGCGTCCAGCATCCGGAACGCCAGTGCAACGAGCGTTCGCTGCTGCGCCGCTTCGGCGTCGGCGTGAAGATCCTGACCCTGACCCGCACCGAGACGGTCAGCCGTCAGCGTCAGGTCGCTGTCCAACAGCAATCTTCGGGCTCCAGCTATATGGTGTTCGACGGTGGTGTCGGCGGCTTCGTCCAGTAAATCGCCAGAGCGCAATCCGACAAAGTGTGCAGCACCGCACGGGCGGCCCCGTTTTCGGTTAAATTGCGCGTCAAAAAAATTAGAGCGAAATGACGGTTCTACCTAAAGTCATTTCGCTCTAGCGTTTCAATAAAAAAGTAGCGCGCACCAACTTAAAATCCCGCCGGTTTTTCGGCGGGATTTTTGATTCGGCCGGCCACAATCAGGTAAACTGCAGCGCCAATGTCAGATCGCCCGGAGCCACGCCGCCGGCCGCCATCATTGCCTCTTCGCGCTCACGCAAACCCGGCAAGGTCTCAAGCCCGAACCGGCGAACCAGGAAGCGCGAGATCGAACCCGTATCGTACAGCGTATGATCGACGTGACCCTTCTTCGCAAAGGGCGAGATAATGATGGCCGGGATGCGCACGCCGGGCCCCCAGCGATCACCCTTCGGCGGCGCTACGTGATCCCACCAGCCGCCATTTTCGTCAAACGTCACAATGACGACCATGTTCTTCCACTGCGGGCCGGACTGTAGAGCGTGGATGATGTTGGCAATATGCCGGTCGCCATTTTCGATATCGGAATATCCGGCGTGCATGTTCAGATTGCCCGGTGGCTTATAATAGGTGACCGTCGGCAAGGCGCCCTTTTCGATATCCGCCAGGAAGCGATTGGTGCGCGGGCTGTCCTCGACCCCGCCGTCGCGCAAATGCCGCTCCCGGTCCACCGTCGCCGGCGCGAAACGGGCAAAATAGTTGAACGGCTGATGATGTTCCTGGAAGTTGGGCCGTCGGGCATATTCCGGCGGCTTCGTTTCGCCCGGCACGGGCGCCGGCGCCCTCAAGGCTACGTCCCAGCCGCCGGCATACCATGCCCAGTCGATACCCTTGTCCGACAACCGGTCACCGATCGTCGCATGGGTTTGCGGCACAATGGTCTTGCCATCGTTGAAGTCGGCCAGGAGAGGATTATGCGGATCGCGGGTTGGGCTGGGCGCATAGGGCGGATTGACGGTGTTGACGCCATAGAAGTCGGGAGAATAGTTGGTGCTACCGAATTTCGGTGGTGCATCCATCGAGCTGGCGGCCAGGCCAGGCTTGGGCCGCAGACTAATGCCCGTGGGATCGCCCTCGATATCGGCGATCAACTCACGGGCTGCAGTATGGTCGGCATTGGGATAGTGCGGCGGCCGCGCCGCGATCAGATACTGGTGATTGATGCAGCTGCCGCCGAAAGCCCCCATGAAGAAGTTGTCGCACAGCGTATAGTCGCGGGCGATGCGCCACAGCCGCATATTGACGTCGTTATCGCCGTAATGGCCCATGACCATGGCGCCGGTATCACCCCAGGCGACGAAGCGATCCATGCGTCCGCCATTGATCTGCATCTGGCTGCGATAGAATTCGTGCACCAGGTCCCGCGTCACCACGCCCTGGGGCAGAAAATCGCCTTGCGGTGTCCGCAACGCGAAAGGCTGGTTGGGCAGTCCGGTGATGGCGTCTTCACCGATCAGGTAGGTTTGATGATTGACCACCTGTTCTTCCTTGACCATCCCGCTCCATATCTTTGGCAGGTTGGCAAGAAGGCTTCCGTCGCGGTCGCGTTGTACGTAGTGCTCGGGTTTCAGATCCTTCAGCGGCGCCTGCAAGCCGGGAAAATGGGCGAAGAGATTGTTGAAGCTGCGGTTCTCGGCATAGATAACGACAACGGTCCGGACGTTTTCGCGCAGGGCGTCGTCTACGCTCTGCCTGTGCCGGTGAGGTTTCGCTTCACTGACCGAGGGCGTCCCGCCTAGCAGCCCGGCGATACCCAGCGCACCCAGCAATTCGCGGCGGTTCGCGCCTTTGGGAGCCATCGCCGCATCGTCTGGGGTTTCCGTCACCTTTTTAGCCATGTCTGTCCTCCTGGGCTATCCTATTACGCACGGCTGCGCGGGTTACGCCGGCAACTCGACCGAAAAGGCGAAGTGCGCTTTTTCCCCTGGCTGGAGACTGAGGCTATACGGGCGCTTGGCCAGGTCGTCCGAGCCGCCCGCTTCAGCCGCCAGACCGTGCCAGGGCTCGATACAGATAAAGGGCGCACCGGGTTTTTGCCACAGCGCCAGATTGGGCAGGTTCTCGAAGAAGAATTTCAACGCCGGCCCGCCTTCCGCGGCGTAGGTAAGGCCAGTGCCTGCGCCCTCGGGGAAGACAAGCGCGTCCGCGACGAACAGGGCCTGGTCCAGGGCAAGCCTGCCGCTCTTGAAGGATGAAGCAAGTTTTCCGGGCTTGATCAGCCCTTCTTCCAGTCCGGCGCGCGCCGGTTCTGCGCCATTGTCGAGGGTCACTGTGTGACGCTTGCCGGCGGCGTCCGGCAGTGGCCAGACAAAGGCCGGATGGAAGCCGAGGCCGAAGGGCATGGGCTGGCTATCACGGTTTTCGACTTCGGCCGAGACTGTGAGCCTGCGACCGTCCACCCGGTGGATCAGGCTGAGTACGAAGTCGAACGGGTAGGCGACCCGGCTCGTCTCCGACGCCCTCAGTTCGAAGCGGCACATGGTGTCGTCCTGCGCCGCCAATACAAATTCGCTGCGCCGGGCAAAGCCGTGCTGAGCCATCTCATAGGACTTGCCGGCAATATGCACCCTGTTGTCAGGTGCCCTGCCGACCATGGGAAACAGGATTGGCGATCGTCCGCTCCAGAACCGGGCGTCGCCATCCCAGAGCCAGGCCTTGCCGTCCGATGTCGTCAGGCTCTGCATTTCCGCGCCGAGCGAGGATACTTCGAGAGCGAGATAGGGATTGGCGATACGGGTTATGACTGGCATGGACGATCTCGTGGCAGGTTGCCGAAGCAGGGGGAGGAAATAGCGATACTACGTCATGCTATCGAAGCTGACCTCACTTTTCGTTGCCAATTGTCGTAGACTGGACTAAACTAATCAGACTTAGTTCAGGTGTGCCATGAAAGCTGTCAATATTCACGAAGCCAAGACTCATCTGTCGCGTCTGGTCGATCAGGCGGCCAGGGGCGAGCCCTTTATCATCGCCAAGAACGGCAAGGCCTTGGTGAAGGTCGTGCCTCTCGACACGCCACATTTTGCCGTACCTCAACGCCTGGGTTTCATGGCTGGACAATTCAGTGTGCCGGACGATTTCGACACGATGGGACAGGACGAGATCATCAAGATGTTTAACGGCGAAGCATGAAATATCTCCTGGATACCCATCTGCTGCTGTGGGCGGCGTTGTCGCCGCAGCGTCTGTCAAAACAAGCCACTGACCTGATTGTCGACCCTGAACACGAACTTTATTTCAGTCCGGTCGGTCCCTGGGAAGTCGCGATAAAGAATAGTCTCGGGCGCCCGGATTTCCAGGTTGACCCGCACCTGCTGCGGCGCGGTTTGCGCGACAACGGCTATATAGAGCTGCCAATTCTTGGCCAGCACGCCGTTGCCGTGGCCAATCTACCGCCGATTCACAGAGATCCCTTCGACCGCATGTTGGTGGCTCAAGCCACCGTCGAAGGCATGACGCTGCTGACATCCGACGAGACCGTGGCGTCTTACCCCGGTCCCGTCCGTCTCGTCTGATCTTACTGTGCCGCAGGCTTGATCTGGATCATCAAAGCCTTGCCCATATCGAGATAGGTCGTGGCCAGGGCCTGGATATCCTGCGGCGTCACGGCCATCAGTTGATCCCGACGCGACCGGATGGCGTCCAGCTTGCGCGGATCGCTCATTGTGCCGGGCAGGACCCGGGCCCAGTAGGCATTGGTCTTCAGGTCGTTTTCGAGACGATCCAGCACTGGCTTCCGGGCGCGCAGCAATTCATCGTCGCTGATCGGCTTCGCCTTGAGGTCGGCGACGATGGCGGTCAGCGCCGTCTGGAAGGTCTCGGCATTTTCCGGCTTCACCGCGGCCGACACGCTGAAATAACCGTAATGGCTAAAGGCGTTCGAGGCGTAGCTGTCGGCATTGGGGCTGTAGGCCAGGGCCTGCTTTTCACGCACCTCGTCGGTCAGGCGCAAGGTCATGACATCGGACAGCATTTCCAGGCCGCGCGACCGCTTCATATTGCTGAAGAAGTCGTCGGACGGCCAGGCGACATAGGTCAGTCCCTGGTCGGCGCGGCCGTGGTGCTCGAAGGTCTGTGAAAGATTGGTGGCCGGGAACTTGACCGTATCGGAATCGGCAGGGATGGGGGCCGCCGTGCGCGGGGCCAGGGTGGCGAAGGTCGCCGCGATCTGCGCCTTGGCTTCGTCCTCGGTCACATCGCCGACAATGGTGATTTCCACCGGCTCGGTCTTCAACTGCGTATCGATCAGGGTCTTGATCTGGTCGTTGGTCGTGGCCAGGAATTGGTCCTGGCTGGGAATGCCGAAACGCGGATCGCCGGAATGCAGGACGGAAGACGCCTTCATCTGGAACACGCCGTTGGGCGTCGAATCGAGCGAGGTATAATAGTTCGGCACAAAAGCCTTCAGTCGTTCCCAGGCATCGGCCCGATAGGCGGAATCGACGGTAAAGGCCATCAGGACCTGCATCTGGGTGGCAAAATCCTGGCTGGTCGTGCCGCCGCGCAGTGTGGTCGAATCCTCGCCGATATCGAAGTCGAGGCCGTAGATCTTGCCGGTCAGGCTGTCCTTGATTTCGGCCGCTTCCAGCTTGCCCAGACCGCCCTCGAACACACCCTGTGCCGAGGCCTGGAACACGGGCGGCTTGGCGCCCGGCGACAGGCTGTCCAGCCCGCCGGCAAAGCGCACCGTGATGCCGATCTCGTCTTCCTTGAACTTGGTCGACTTGATGGTCGCCTTCAGGCCGTTGGCATAGGTCAGTTGCACGATGCCGAGATCGGGGACTTCCTCGCGCTTGACGATGGCCGCCGGGCTGCCGAAATCGGTATAGGGCCAAGTCTTGTTGGCGTGGCTTTCGGCGGCAACGACCTTGGCCGCCTTGATCGCCGCGTAGCTGGCGCTGAGCGCCGGCTTGTCGAGATCGCCCAGGGTCTCGCCGCTGTGCCAGATCAGCGGGCCGTCGCCGGCAAACAGCGGTTTCACGCCGGCATTGACCGCGGCCAGGGTGATCTTCGGCTTCAGGCTTGCGAAGAAATCATAATCCTGCTGCGGCGAAGTGAAGACCTCGCCATTGTCGACGGAATCGACCAGTCCCTCGGCCAGGTTGCGGCTGTTGCGCGTATTGGCGCCTTGCAGCGCTGCCTTGTAGGCCGCTTCCATGTCCGCCAGCACGCGGTCCAATTCGGCCTGGTCGGCGCCATACTGTTCGAACTGGCGCAGGGTCGTGTAGGCCTGCTCGAAGGCAGCCTTGTCCTGGCCCGGCTTGGGCGTGACATTCAGTTGCGTCATCTCGGCCGTATGCTCGATGTCGAAATGGCCGACACCGGCGGAGGCGAAGGCGGTATTCGGCAACTTGGCCTGACGCTCGAAGCGCTCATTGAGGATCGCCGTACGCACGCCGTCCAGCGTATCGTCGGTCGCCGTGCCCAGGGTCTGGTAGCGGTCATCGTATGGCGTCGACCACGACATGGCTATGCCGTCGGGCAGGCCCTTTTCGACATAGGTCTCGATGATCGCGCCCTTGTTCTTGTAGGCGCCGAAGTCGGTGGTGCGCAGGGGGCCGGGCGCCGCCGGCTTCCAGTCGGAGAACTTGGTCTTGATCCGCGCTTCCATGGCGTCGAGGTCGAAATCGCCGACCGCGACCAGGGTCGCCTGTTCCGGACGGTAGAAGGCGTTGTAGAAATCGCTGAAGGTTTCGCGTGGCGCCGTCTTGATGATGTCGGTCAGACCGATGGGCAGGCGTTCGGGGTATTTCTGGCCGGCAAAGGCCTTGCCCGACCAGGCCATGAATTCGTGCATGCCGGGATTGTCGCGCAGGCGTTCTTCACCCAAAATGACGCCGCGCTCGCTGTCGATCGCCTTGGCGTCCAGCAGCAGGTTGCCGGCCGTTTCGCGCAGCAGGAACACGCCGACATCGAGGTCGTCATCGGCGACCTTCGGCAGGTCCAGTTCATAGACGGTTTCATCGAAATTGGTGAAGGCATTGGTGTCGGGGCCGAATTCTAGGCCGTGACGCTGCAGGATCTTGACCATCTCGCCTTCCGGCACATTGGTCGATCCGTTGAACGCCATATGCTCCAGGAAGTGGGCCAGACCGCGCTGGGTCTCGTTTTCCATCATAGATCCGGCATTGATGCGCAGGCGCAACGACGCCGTACCCGGAGGCGTGGCGTTCTTCATGATAATATAGGTCATGCCGTTGGGCAGCTTGCCGAACCGAATGGCGGGGTCGGCCTTGATATCGGAGTGGTTCTGGGCGAAATCGACGGGCTTCGATGCGTCCGGCGCCGCGGCGGCGGTCGCAGCCGGAGCCGTCTTGGCCAGGACGACGACCGGAGCCAGAGTCGTGGTAAGCGCCGTGGTGGCCAGGGCCAGTGCCGCCAGCGAGGGCAGGAAGGTCGAAACGAGGGTCTTGCGCGATATCATTTATGGGCTCCGCATCAGCAATGCGGCGAACCTGACGCATGTTCGCGCCGGAATAAAGGCCAAAGTGCAAGGTTACAGTTTGTTAAGGTGCCTTGTCATTGTCCAGGCTTGACTTATCGCCCACCCGCGTTGGCTGCCGCCGAGGCCGGGAGGGGCGCTCCCTACTCTAACTAATGCCCTGAACCCGACACATAATAGGTCGCGCTGTTGCCCGTGGCGCGGGCTGTCGACACGATCGAGCGCCCTTTGGCGACGGTTGCGGCAGCGGAGGCCGTCACATCCGAATTGTTGACCTGGCTGTTGTTGGCACCCAGATCGCCGCCGCAGTCGGCGCAGGCATAGCCCAGGGCCTGATTGCCGACTGCATCCGCCGTGACATAGGCGTCCCAGCCGGTCGTGCCTTCGAAGGACGCGCTGACATCGACGCCACCACTCGACACCTGATCGTTATCGATACGGACATAGATGTCGTTGTTGCCGGCCGCCATATTGTTGCCGATGCCGGTTGCCGTGGCATGGGCCTCGCCATATTCATAGGACTGGACGACAGATTGCGCCTGAACCGCGCCGGCCTGGACCTGGCGATTGTCGACGACCAGAGAACCACCCTGGTTCTGCAGGTCGACATTATTGGCGATTGCTGTGCCGCTGCTCGACACCAGCCACATATTTCCGCCATAGACTTCCGAGCGCGCCTGGGTGTCCCCCGTCGTGCCCTGATTGGTCTCGTGCTCCTGCGAGCCGCGGTCGTCGCTAAAAGACGAATAGTAGTTGTTGGTCGCGCTGGCATTATAGGCGTTGGGCGAGGGCGAATAATGCACGATGGCCGACACATTGGCCTTGGAATCGGTGGCTGAGGCCTGCCATGACGACGCGTCGAGCCGTCCGTTCGTCACCTGATAGGCCGTGTGATTGACCTCGGACGTCGCGTTACCTTCGCCACTTACATAGATGGCGTTGTTGGGCGAACTAATGTGCGTCGTCGCCGAGACGGTCGCAGCCTGCGACACCTGACGGGTATTCATGGCGCTCAGGTCGCCGTTTTCGGCGACGAAGCTGGTATAGTTGCCGATACCCTGGCTGGCGGCATAGACCGGGGTGCCCAGCGACAGATCCTCGTCGCCGGTATTGGTGCCATTAATGTGCACATCGCCCGAGATATTGCCGCGTACGAACTGATAGTTATAGAGGCTTGCGTCGACGGCCTGGTTGCCGCCGGTCAGCGCATTACCGGTGGCAAAGGCTTCTCCCTTGGTCAGGCCGTCGTTCTCAACCACGTTCAGGGTCTGGGAGGCGAGCACGTCGCCTTCCTGGTCCTGGACGTTGTTGATGGCCTCTTGCGCGAAACTGCTAGTAGCGAGAGCCGCCGGAAGAACGGCCGCCATTGCCACGGCCACGAGAAGACGTCGAGACATCCGTCCAGCGGTTCGGATCGGCGCGGGTACCGGCATTGTTCGTCTCCAGATTATTATAGGCAGGGGTCAGGCCGCCGGTGGCGCCGATGGTGTCATTATAAAGAAAGTCATTGGACGGATCGAGGCAGACCTCGGGACCCGACACGCCGTACAGATTGGCCATGAATTCCAGCGTCGCGCGCTCGATCATGGCGCGGACCGCCAGTTGCATGGGTTCCAGGGCGCCCTGGCCGCCGGAGATGTCGAAGATATTGCCGTTCAGGATGTCGAAGACACCAGCCTTCACTTCGCGGCCGACGATCTGCTTTTGATACGAGATGACATCGACGACTTCCAGCGTACGGGTGTCGACCAGGCGCAGGTCCAGCGCCACATTCATCACATAGGTGCGGCCGGTGAACAGGCCCTTGACGCCGCCGTCGGAGACTTCGCCGGCATAGGCATCAACGCCCGACGAGCGGATATTGTAGTTCAGCTCGGTAATACCGCCGACGATGAAGAAGTCGGAACCGGCGACCGAGCCAGCATTGATCTTGCGGAAGTCGCCCGGCGCCGTCGGATTGGCGCTCGGTGCATCGGTGATCAGCTTGTTATTGGCGTATTTCAGTTCCATTTCACCGACGCTGGTGTCGAAACGTTCGACCTGGCGCGCTCCGGACTTCGCCAGGGCCGTCATCGCCATCAGCGAGGCGCCCTGGGTGATTTCGCGACCGCCTTCCAGCGACACCTTGCCGGTGTAGTCCGAGATACGGCCGACGGCCAGACGCGGCGAAGCCAGGCGATGCTGGCGGGCAAAGGAGCCCAGGCAGACGAGGGCGTCGGAATAGGCCGTCGCATTGGCGGTGACCGGCGCCTTGCCGATCGGGTCTTTATAGACGCCGGCCGAGTTGACGCTGGGGGTGGTCATACAGCCGGTCAGGGTCATGCTCAGGGCTGCGGCGCTGGTAAGCAGTGCGGCGAACCGTTTCAGGCCTTTGCGAGGCGCGTGAATTTGGGTCTCAGAAGCCATTGAGGTTTACCTGTCCGTTCAAAGAGGAATCCGTCGACGATGTCCCTGTGGCGCCTTGCGCCGTACGGCCGTTGCTTGTGGCCGTGACATTGCCGTTGTTGGTTTGGGTCGAGTGAATGATCACCGTGTTGTAATTGCCGTTGACGACGACCGAGAGGTTGTTGCCAATGGCCGTTGCCCCGCCCAGCGCCCCTGCGCCGGAAAAGGAATCACCGGCACCGAGCGATTTCGAATAGGAGAAGACGCTGTTATCGCTGCCGATCGACATGGAACCGTCGACCATGACACGATTGCCATTGGCATCGCGCGTCGACGGATCGACCGCGTTCTGCATCTGGTTACGGGCGAGACCGTAGCCGGTTTCGAACGCGGCGGCCTTGGTCGACATGGTCTGGGCCATGCCCGGCGAGGCCGCGAGGGCAAGCCCTGCAAGACCCGTCAGGATAGCGACTTTAGTTAACGACATGGCACACGCTCCGGTGTTGACGACACGGTTCTGTCAGCAAATCAGGTGCCAATGTGGTTCATAACCTTAAAAAATACGTATATTTTTACCCGCGGACGGGATTAAATTCTGTTTTTAAAGGGGAATATGACGGTTTCGCTTAACGCTTGAGGTGTAAAAAAAGCGTCGCACGTGCAACGGGATGCCAGTTTGGGGCAGGGTTCTCCTGAAAAGCGTATCAAAATAAGCCAGGTCCCAAATAAGCCAGATAAGGTGAGCTGTGAACAAACCTGAATTTCGCGAACCCATTTTCGGCGCGCCGCTGGCCACGCTCGTCCTGCCGGCGATCATCGTGGCGGTGCTGGTGCTGGAACTTACGCTCAGCAAGAGCGGCATGGCCGCCCTGTTCGACGCATTTGGCCTCAACCCGCTCTTGCTGCGGCAGGGCAGGGTGGAGCTTTTGTTCAGCTACGCCTTTCTGCACGGCAGTCTGGTGGGCGGGCTGGTCAATGCGCTCATTATAATGCTGTTCGGTGTGCCGCTGATCCGCGCCTTCGGCGGTGGCGGATGGGGCTTTGTATCGTTTCTGCTGCTGTTCGAAGTGACCGCCGTCACGGCAGGCTTGGCGTTCTGCTTTCTTCATATGTATGAGAACCTGACGGTCGTCGGCGCCTCGGCTGCCGCTTCGGGCATCATGGGGGCGGCGGTAAGGCTGCCCTGGCGGGGCGGGGATATCAAGTTGCTTCCCTTTACGAATCCGCAGGTCGTGGCCCTAAGCGCAATTATTGTCGTCTTTCACGTGGTGTCATATTTCTCCCATAAGGGCGCCTTCACCGATATGGCGTGGGAAAGCCACCTGTCGGCCTATGTAATCGGCCTGGTGCTGATTTCGCCCTGGCTGCATGTCTTCCACGCGCGATATTTCACAACAAGTTGAACTGTCGCAGGTACGCGTCTTTATTGCAATTTTATGCGCATCGCGAGACCATCACCTTTTAAGGCTCATAACATAAGAGCCGATCCGGGAGGGTGAGTTATGCTGATCAACCAGTTGCTTAACACCAAAGGCCGTCAGGTATTTACGGTCACGCCGGACGACACCTTGTCGTCAGTGGCGGCACTTCTCTATACGCGCAAGGTCGGCGCCTTTGTGGTGACGGACCGGGTCGACCGTGTGGTCGGCATTATTTCCGAACGCGACATTATACGCGCCATTGCCCAGACGGGCCACGACTCGCTCAGCCAGCCGGTCAACAAGTTCATGAGCAAGGATGTTGTATCTGCCCATCTCGGTGAGACGGTCGAGACGCTGCTGAGCCGGATGACGGATCGCCGGATTCGCCACCTGCCCGTCATGGAAGGGGCGCGGCTGGTCGGCATCGTATCCATCGGCGACCTGGTCAAGGCGCGCATCGCTGCGACAGAACACGAAGCGCAGACGCTGAAGGCCTATATTACAGCCGGCTGAGCCGCGCGTTTTCGCACATTCTAAAAAAGTTCATATTTCTGAATTTAAGGCTTGCGACTCCTGTCGCAAGCCACTAGATACCGCGCCTCGCTGTTGAGGTTCTGCCGATCCAGCGTCCGGCGAAAATTAAGTTTGTAAAAATCTAATTAACGCTTGATGCAAAATCGAAACGGGATTAAGACACGCAACCTTCTGATTCAGCTTAAGAGAGCCAGGGATTATCCCACAAAGATAGTCCGGCGAACTTTTGTTGTCTTCGTTAAAAACGGCCTTAAACACGCTGTGGATAAAGAAGAAAATCAGTTGACACGAAATCGGCGCTTAGCTAAATACGCGCCTCCTTCGATGACTTGGATATAAGTTGTCACCGCCACCGGCTCGGTCGGCAGCGGTTCGGTCTTTGACATTGTATATATTGGAAAGAGAAACGCAGGCGGCGGTGTTCTGGCGTAGGCTTGAGATAGCCTACTTATGACACTTGATGTTTGCGGTCTCTTTAATAGACAACCATTCGACATTTTGACTTCGGTTAGAATGTCGTGTGGGAACTCGTTAATGAACGTAAACTTACGCAGTGATTTGAAGAAATGACTGAGTTTAAGTGTCAAACCAACCTGAGAGTTTGATCCTGGCTCAGAGCTCAGAGCG
>NZ_JBFUDU010000022.1:0-46801 GCF_056404555.1 Asticcacaulis sp. P2_C5 | reverse complement strand
CGATAATGCCGCTCCGCTTTCCCCCAGCCAATCGACGAAGGCACACGCTCTGACGGACCACCATCCGCTCAAGAAGTTGGCCCCCCTTTTTTCGAGGCGCTCGTCACCGAACGTCCCGAGATCATAGTCACATGAAAACATCGCGACATCTCCTAATCGGAATTGGCGCAAGTCAATCATATCAAACCCAAAGCACGCTAATCACTTGTGAGTCATAGACAAATCGAGATGTGTGCATACCCTAGTGCCTTGATGGAGTTCATGTCTCCGCCGAAGGTCCATGCGATGCGTTTTTTCGAACCCACCTGCCATGACGCCATCAATAGCATGGCGTCTCAACCTCTGTCTGCTTAGGCTGGCATGGAAGTGGCAACAATCTCTGTGCTGGTCTGACCTATTCCCCTGTGGTAGCGTTACCAAAATAGCAAAAACAGGGAGTGAGACCATGCGGATTCCGGTGCTGATGACGGCGCTATGCGTCTTGGTGTGCGGTGCGCCGGCGATCGCCGAGCCGCAAAAAACGGTCATGCAGCTCAACGACAAGGGCTATTTCGAAACCCGTGGGGTCAATGTCCTGGTCTTCTCCAACTGGTATGACGGGCTGTTCTCCGATTCGAAGATTTCCGGCGTCGAACTGATCCAGCAGGGCGTGAGGACAGCCACCAACGGCGATGTCCGCATGATGGCGACACCCGGCCAATGGGATGAGATCGGGCTGATGCTGGATCGCAAGGCCGATCCGGCAACCGGCGTCATCGAGACACGGGTGAAATATGCCGCCTATGACTTCATCTATACCATCCGGGCCGAACCGACCGGCGACGGCGTCAAGATCAGCGTCGTGCTGGACCAGCCCTTGCCTGAGGCGCTGAAAGGCAAGGCCGGGTTCAATCTGGAATTCCTGCCCTCGGCCTATTTTCACAAAAGCTACATTTTTTACGCGAAGGATGGGACCGACGGCGTGGGGGCGCAGTTTCCACTGTATCCGTCCGGGCCGATGATCAGTCTGGGCAAGGGTGTCCAGGGATCGCAACTGGGCCCGCAGACAGCGCCCGTGGCTCTGGCCACTGGTAAGACCTTCGTGCTGGCGCCGGAAGATCCGGCCAGGCGCGTGACAATCACGACCGAGGAGGGCTTGATTGATCTGTATGACGGACGCAACCAGGCGCAAAACGGCTGGTATGTCCTCCGCGAGACCTTGCCAGAAGGCCGCACCGGAACCGTGCTGTCGTGGACGGTGACGGCGAATTCCGTGGCCGATTGGGTGCGTACGCCGGTGATCGAACACTCGCAACTGGGCTATGCGCCGAACGCCCGGAAGGTGGCGGTGATCGAGCTCGATCCTAACGATCCGCCTGAGGCAACCGCACAGTTGCTCAAGGTGGGGCCTGATGGCAGCTTTACGCCGGTCCTGACGGGACCTGCCACGAAGTGGGGGCGTTATCTGCGCTACGATTATCTGCAATTCGACTTCAGTGCGGTGAAGGACGAGGGGCTGTATGTCCTCGACTACAAGGGACAGAGGACGACGCCGTTCCGCATCGCCAAAGACGTCTACGCCAATGCCTGGCAGCCGACCCTCGACGTCTATCTGCCGGTGGCCATGGACCATATGATGGTCAATGAAGCCTATCGCGTATGGCACGGCGACAGCCACCGCGACGACGCCATGCAGGCGCCGCTGAACGACGATCATATCGATCTCTATGCCTCCAAGGGCACGACGGACACGAAGTACAAACCGTATGAGCATATTCCGGGGTTGAATGTCGGCGGCTGGTTCGATGCCGGCGACTTCGATATCCGAACCCAGACCCATTACGCCGTGGTGCGGGCCCTGGTCGAGGACTGGGAAAAGTTCCATCTCGATCGCGACGATACCCTGGTCGACCAGGGCCGGCGCTATGTCGATATCCATGTCCCCGACGGCAAGCCCGACCTGTTGCAGCAGATCCAGCACGGCACCTTGCAACTGGTGGCGCAGTTCGAGGCCACGGGCCACGCGATCAACGGTATCGTCGAGCCGGATGTGCTGGAATATACCCATCTCGGCGACGCGGTGACCAAGACCGACGGGCTGATCTACGACCCGAGCCTGAAGCCGTTTGAAGTCAAGGACGGGCGGAGTGGGACACCTGACGACCGGTGGGCTTTCACCAATATCTCGTCAAGCCTGAACTACGGCTCGATCGGCGCATTGGCGGCGGCCAGCCGAGCCTTGCGCGGCTTCGACGATACCCTGGCCGACAAGGCGCTCGGCATCGCGACCAAGACCTGGGCTGAGGAGCAAAGCCATCCGCCGGTTATCTACCAGCATGGCAATACGACGGGCGGCGATATCGTCAATGAAGAGCTGTCGGCCGATGTCGAACTGTTGATCACCACCAAAGACCTGAAATATGCCCGGCGCATCGAGGCCCTGTGGCCGCAGGTGGCGCCCAAGTTCGCACAAAATGCCGACCTGATCGGCAAGGTCATGCCGTTCATGCCGGCGAAGTTCAAAAAGACGGTGCGGCCGGCGGTGGTGGCCTACGCGGCGGAGATGGATAAGGCGGCCAAGGCCAATCCGTTCGGCGTGCCGGTGACCGAAGGCGGCTGGGCCGGATCGGGTCGCGTGGTCGATTTCGCCCTGACCAATGCCTGGCTCCACGAGGCCTATCCGGACCTGATCGGCGGGGACAGCGTCTATCGCGCCCTGGACTTCCTCTATGGGACGCATCCGGGCTCGAATGTGTCGCTTGTGTCGGGCGTCGGCAGCGTTTCGAAGGAAGTGGCGTATGGCAGCAACCGCGCCGACTTCAGCTTTATCGCCGGCGGCGTGGTGCCGGGGGTGCTGATTCTAAAGCCCGACTTTCCGGAAAACAAGGAAGACTGGCCGTTTTTCTGGGGTGAGAACGAATATGTCATCAATCTGGGACCGGCCTATATCCAGCTGGTCAACCGTGCGGACAGCTATGTGAAGGAAGAGAAATAAGCCGCGGCAACTGTCATGACAGCGGCCAAAAAGTGAGAGAACGTTCGTTATGTTGTTTCATTTGATCACAGTTGCGTTGAATGGCTTGCTATTGGAAGGGTTTGGGATATCGTCATTGTGTTATGTAAGGGGGCACAGACATGGCGGTTCGAGGGACACACGTGGCTATGGCAGCCTTGGCAGCGGTATCATTTGGTACCGCCAAGGCCCAGGACATCGGCGAGACCGTGGTATCACCGGTCCTCACTGCAAAATCCAAGGTCTATCTGCGCGGTGATTTCGACCTGACCGTCGAGACGGACGTCTACCCTTATCGCGCGATAAACGAAGAGGTGCAGGGACAGTCGGTTGTCTTGTGCCAAGTCGGGGCCGGTGGTGAGGTTGCGCAATGTGTGGTCGAATCGGAAAGCCCTGCCGGTTATGGCTTTGGCAAGGCCCACGCCATGGTCATCATGAAATACAGCCGCGCCGACACCAGCATGCATCCCGAGGGAACCTGGATTCGCAACCGCCACAATTGGACCCTCAACTGAGGCATTTCCGCCACTTCCGTTTTTCGGAGTTTGTACTATAAATACTTTCCTGGGCCCGCAATTTACCCGAAAAGTGCACGATTTGACGCATGGCACTTTTCGGATTGCGTACTGAAAATAAGAATTCCCGCCGCGTTACGGCAGGGAGACAGGGAGAGCTTTTATGCAGACACGTCGTTTTTATCTCGCCGGTATAGCGGCATCGGTTCTCGCCACTGTGGCACAGGCCGCGCGGGCCGCGGTCGATCCTCTGCTCGTCTATGCCGACGGGCTGGTGCCGGGTTGGTGGATCGGTGGGTGGTCCAAAACCACACCCTCTTTCCCGTTTGCCGACGGCTCCAAGCCGATTGAAGTCAACATGGCGGGGTGGAACGTCATGACCTTTCAAACCAGCACGCCCATCGATACGTCGAAATATACGACGCTGATCATCGTTACCCATGGCGGTGAGAAGGGGAAGCAGGAATTCATGCTGAGCGCCAAGTTGGGCGAAAAGGTCGTCTCGCAAGAGATGAGCATTTCCTGCGTCAAGGGCGAATGGGCAAAGATCCTGGTGCCGCTGAAAAAGATGAAGATCAAGGGGCCGATCGACACACTGGCTCTCAGCAACAAGTCGGCCGACGCCATGCCGACCTTCTACATCAACTATGTATTGTTCCAGTAGCTAGGATTTGGGGAGCAGAACGGCGTCGATCACATGGACGACGCCGTTTTCCTGACGGATATCCGGGACGACGATATGGGCCTGGGCGCCGGTGTCGCTGGTCAGAATCAGGCCGCCTTCCGCCGCCAGGGTAAAGGTCACGGGACAGCCGCCGATGGTGTTGAGCTGGTAGGTTCCGCCGTGGTCGACGACCAGTTGCTGAAGCTGGGCTAATGACGTCATGCCGGTGACCATGCTGCAGTCGAGGACATGGCTGAGCCGGCCCTTGTTTTCGGGCTGGGTCAGCGTGGCGTAGCCCTTGTCGGGCAGGTTCTCGAAAGCGGCATCGGTCGGTGCGAACAGGGTGAAGGGGCCGGGACCGTTCAGGACATCGACAAGGCCGGCGGCCGTAACCGCGGCGATCAGCCGGTCGTGTTCGCCCGAGGCGCTGAGATTGGCCAGGATTGTCTTTGACGGATACATCTGCGCACCGCCCACACTCGGATTAAGCACCGGGGCTTGGCTCGAGGCGCAGGCCGTCAAGGTGAGGGCAGCCAGCAGGACGGCAAATTTCGGCATGGACAGCTCCGTTGATCTGCCTAGAGCGAAATGACTTTAGGTAGAAGCGTCATATCGCTCTAAGTTTTTGCTTTGTCGCGCAATTTAACCGAAAAGTGGCATCCACTTTATCGGATTGCGCTCTAGCTACAGCGTGGGGCTGTCGGCTTGATATGCGGAATTACCGTTGATTGATCAGAAAGCCGTAATGACGATGCCTCGTCCGCGCCGTTTCGCTGATTTCATATTTTGAAGAGGCGCATCTAATTCTTGAAAAGACTCAGGGGCACGGATTCGCCCATGACCTTATAGCCTTCGATCGACGGATGCAGGTGATCGCCGCTGTCATAGGCCGGGTTGAGGCGCCCCGGATTGGCGGGATCGCGCAGGATCTGGTCGAAGTCGATGACCGCGTCGAAATGGCCCGGTGCGCGGATCCACGCATTGACGGCCAGGCGATCGGCCTCAGTCTCGGCCGTCGGGTGATAATAGTCATTGTTGAAGGGCGAAATGGTCGCGCCGTAGATCTTGATGCCATGGGCGTGGGCGCGTTCGATCATCTGGCTGTAGGCCGCGATCATGTTGGCGACCAGACGCGTATGAGCCTCGGGTGTCGCCGGGGCGTCGCGGGTCAGCATGCCCAGGTCATTGACGCCTTCGAGCAGGATAATATAGCCGACGCCAGGCTGGGCCAGGACCTCGCGATCGAAGCGCGCCAGGGCGCTGGGTCCCAGGCCATCGAGCAGCAGGCGATTGCCGCCGATACCGCTGTTGAGAACGGGCATCGGCGTGCCGGCCGCGGCCAGGCGGCGCATCAGTGTGTCGGGCCAGCGCGCATTGGTGCCGGGCTGGACGCCGTAGCCGTCGGTGATCGAGTCGCCGAAGGTAACGATGGCGCGGGTATCCTGCGGCGCGGCAAGTTCGAGGCCGGAAAGGAAGAACCAGTGAACGAACGCCTTGGGCGCAGCGAGGTCTGCATCGCTGCTATGGCGGCCGTGGATAAGCCAGGAATTGGCGCGCGCCCCAGGATGGCTTGTTTCGACGGCGGGCGCTGTGGACAGATAAAAGGTGACGGCGATGTCGGACAGGTCGGGCACGACAAAGGGAATGGAAATCGGATCGGACAGGATTTCGGCGCCGGCGGGGATCACGACGAAGTCCATGTCCGAAAAAGTCACCATGACGTCGCTGGCCGGATCTACGGCCGGGGCGGTGTTGGCGAGCGGGCGGGCGAGACGAATGTTTTCGATCATCAGGGGCGCGGTGCCGAACTGGTTCGACAGACGCAGGCGGAACAGATGGCCGCCCCGGGCGACGCGGATGACCTGACGCAGGGTGGCGTCGGTCAGGTCTTCGGCCGGCAGGATATTGTTGTCGGTCGGGATCATCTGCGACGACGACCAGGCGGCGATCCATTTTAGAGGCGGCCTGGCCGCAGCAGTTTGGGGCAGCAGGACGAAGACGGCGAGAAGCAGCGCGGACAGACGCAGACGCATAAGATTTCCCTGTGATGTGGCGATGATCATTGGCCTGACCTATTCAGGCGATCATAAGACCAATTCAGGGCATGGCAAGGTCTTCAGGTACAAAAAGGCCCCGGGCGGCCATGGGGGACCGGTCCGGGGCAGTTTGGCGTGAGGCGCCTGCACAGCCCTTGGGCCCTGCTGGACTAACCTCATGACGTCTACGTTCGCAGTGCAGCATTGGATTACCGGAAACGTGGGTTACAGAAAAGTAATGACACTTTACGTTCACTTCCATTAGCATCGGGTCAAATCCGGAGCTCCCTCATGTTCAAATCCCTTCTCCTGGCGTCCGCTGCCCTCCTGATCGCCGCGCCAGCCATGGCCGAGCCAGCAATCAGCGCCGCCCGCATCTCGCAGGACGTCAAGGTCATTTCGGCCGACGACTTCCAGGGCCGCGGCATCACGACGCCGGCCGAGCAGAAGACGATCGATTACCTGGTCAAGACCTTTACGGCGGCGGGTTTCCAGCCCGGCGGGCCGGACGGCCAGTGGACCCAGGACGTGCATCTGCGCCACTTCGTCGTCAGCAATCCGAAGGTCGGCTTCGGCTTTGCCGACGGGGCCAGTATGGCGTTGAACCAGGGCCAGGAAATCACCGTGTCGACACGCGGCACGACCAGCGATGTCAGTTTCGACAAGACGCCGATCGTTTTTGCCGGCTACGGCGTGACGGCGCCGGAACGTGGCTGGGATGATTTCAAGGGGCTGGACGTCAAGGGCAAGATCATCGTCGTCCTGATCAATGACCCTGATTTCCCGGAGCCGGATTTAAACACGTTCAACGGCAAGGCCATGACCTATTACGGCCGCTGGACCTACAAATACGAAGAAGCGGCGCGTCGCGGCGCAGCCGGGGTGCTGATCATCCACGATTCCGACGCGGCCTCCTATGGCTGGGACACGGTCAGGAATTCCAACAACGGCACCAAGTTCGACATTGTCCGTCCAGATCCGTCAGCGGTCAGTCCCAAGCTGGAAGCCTGGATCAGCCACGATACGGCCGATAAGCTGTTCGCCGCGGCCGGGCTGGATCTGGCGGCCTTGCGCGTCCAGGCGCGGTCGAAGGACTTCAAGCCGGTCGAACTGAACGTCACCTTCAACGGCAGCTATAAGGTCGCAGCGGACGAGATCGTGACGCACAATGTGCTGGCGCGCCTACCAGGCAGCGAGCATCCGGACGAAACCGTCCTCTATTCGGCCCACTGGGACCACCTGGGTGTCGGCACGCCGGACAAGAACGGTGATGGCATCTTCAATGGCGCAGTCGATAACGGCACGGGGATTGGCTCCCTGCTGGAACTGGCGCGGGCCTTCCACGCTGGACGCAAGCCGCAGCGTTCGGTGGTGATGATAGCCTTCACTGCCGAAGAAAGCGGTCTGCTGGGCTCGGAATATTACGCCACCAATCCGGTCTATCCCCTGGGCAAGACGGTGGCCGGGATCAATATGGACGCGCTGAACGTCAATGGCCGGACGCGCAATGTCGAGGTGACCGGATCGGGCCAGTCGTCGCTTGAGGATATATTGGCGGTCTATGCGGCCGGCGAGGGGCGCTATGTCACGCCGGACCAGACGCCGGAAGCCGGCGGGTTTTTCCGTTCTGATCACTTCCCGCTGGTCAAGCGCGGCGTGCCGATGCTGAACGCGTCGTCGGGTCTTGACATGGTCAAGGGCGGGGTCGCGGCCGGCAAGGCGTTCAGCGAGGATTATGAGGCCAACCGCTATCACCAGGCCGATGACGAATGGTCGGCCAAATGGGACCTGTCGGGCCTGGTCGAGGACGTGCAGCTCTATTACCGTATCGGCAATGCCCTGGCCAATTCGCGGATCTGGCCGGCATGGCGCGATACGTCCGAGTTCAAGGGCGCACGCGACAAGACGGCCGAAGATCGGAAATAGGCTCAACCAGGGTATCCACGACTGTCGTCATGATTACCTACGACCTCATCTGCGACATTGCGCTGGGCTGGCCCGGCGTCGAGGAAGGGCTCTCCTGGGGGCAGCCCGTTCTCAAGGCTGGCAAGAAGGCCATGTATTATTGGAATCCGGACTTGAATGTCCCGGTCTTCAAGGTGTCGTTTGATGAGCGCGATTTTTTGATCGAAGCTGATCCGGAGACCTTCTTTACGACGGATCACCACCGGCCGTGGCCCCTGGTCCTGGCGCGACCGGACAAGGTCGATATCGATTGGGTAAGGGAAAACCTCAAACGGACCTGGCGAGCGCAGTGTCCGAAGAAGATATTGAAGGCGTGGGACGCGGCGCAGGGTGGATAAAGTGCGCGAGGTCGTTCATCAATATGGCAAAGGCGCGTCCAATCCTGCCCTATTCGCGCCATAGGCGACGTGCACTGTCACAATAACGGGTCGGGCGTGTAAGGATTTCTTGGTAAATCTTCTGTTAAGCTTACAGCGTCCATAACCCTCCGAATAGAGTTCAGGAGATTTCGCCATGGAACGCCGCCGATTTTTGACTACGAGCCTGGCCGCCGGTGTCGCCGCTGCCGCATCGCCAATGATTCCCGGCCTGGCCTTTGCCGCCGATGAAGAAACAACGACGGACGACGGCAAGCGCGAGCTTAAATCCTACAGCCGGGAAGAAATTCTTGCCGCCGGCTCCGATTTTCTGGGCGTCACGGTCGAAGCCCTGGGCGGGGCAATGGAAAAAATCTTTGCCGACTATGGCGACCATCCGACAGCCTACATTGCCGGCGAAGAAGCTTCGGGCTCCATCGGCGTGGGTGTTCGATACGGCAAGGGCAATCTGTTCATGAAGGACGAGGCCGAGCCGACTCACCTGTTCTGGCAGGGGCCATCGATCGGTTTCGATACCGGCGCCAATGCGTCGCGCGTCTTTTCGCTGGTCTATAATCTGCGCGAGCCCATCTACATGTACCGCCGCTTTCCCGGCGTCGAAGGTTCGGCCTATTTTATCGGCGGCCTGGGCGTGACCTATCAACGCGCCGAAGGGATCATTCTGACACCCATCCGCGCCGGGGTCGGCTTCCGGCTGGGGGCCAATATCGGTTATATGAGCTTCTCCAAGAAGCGGCGTATCCTGCCACTGTAGTTCGCCGGAACCGGGCCTCCTGATGGCGGTCAGGCGCCAAGTGATACGGTGCGACCTTCATGGGCGCTGAGAAAGCCGGCTTCGAGAATCTTCATCACCTTAAGCGCGTCTTCGGCAGGAACGGGATTGGGCGTGCCGTCGGCGATGCCGGCAGCAACGGCTTCGTAATAGGCCAGGTAGTTGCCGGGCACGCTGATAATTGATTCTGAATTACCGGAAATATCTGTGAGGGTGCCGAAATGGTCGTCGACGCCCCACCCGGCATCACCCGGCGTGCGGCCGGATTTCAGCATCTCCTCCTGGGTGTCCATGCCGTATTTGACGAAGGCGCCCGCGCTGCCCTGGACTTCCAGCGCGGGCCCGGACACCAGGGTCAGCATGCTGGAATGCAGGATGACGCGCAATGCGCCGTAAAAAAGCGTGACGTGGAAGAAGTCGTCCGTCTGCGCGCCAGGGCGTTGGGGCGCAATATCGGCCGTAATGGCATCCGGCCAGCCGAACAGGCTCAGCGCCTGATCGACCAGATGAGCGCCGAGGTCGTACCAGACGCCCGAGCCCGGACCGGCGCGCTCACGCCAGCGGTCGCGCACCACGGGCCGCCAGCGGTCATAGCGCAGAACCATCTGATAGACGTCGCCAAGACGATTCCGAATTTGCTGAAATGTCAAAAAATTGCTGTCCCAACGACGGCAATGAAAGACCGACAGCCGGCGATCGACGCGCGCGGCGTGGGCGATCAGGTCTTCGCCTTCCGTCACCGACAGGCAGAAGGGTTTGTCGATCACCACGTGTTTGCCGGCCTCCAGCGCCGCATGAGCCTGGGGCGCATGCAGATCATTGGGCGTAGCGATGACGACCAGTTGGATGGCCGGATCACTCAATATATCATCAAATGAACAGACGCGCTGGCCCGGCAAGTCGGCTGTGACATCCGTCGGGCGGGACGAGACGACGGCGGTCAGGGCCAGGCCGCGCGCGGCGCGGATAAAGGGCGCATGGATGGTCTTGCCGGCATAGCCGTAGCCGATGAGTGCGGTTCCGATCATGCCGGCCACGCGACTTCGAGACGGCGGCTCTCTTCGGCGCTCTGTCGAGCCAGATCGAGGATATGGGTGACCAGCAGCGTCTCGTCGATCGGGACCGGCGACGGGGCGTCTTTTTGAATAGCAGCCGCAATGCCGGCGTAGAAGGCGGGATAGTTGCCGGCTTCGCACGACATGGCCTGGGCGGCCAGGACGGTTTCGCCGTCGGCTGGGGTGAAGGTGGCCATGACCGGATCGACGCCCCAGTCCTCATCGCCGGGCGTGCGCTCCAGCTTCAGCATGGCTTCCTGGGTGTCTTCACCGTATTTGACAAAGGCGGCATGCGTGCCCTGGATGGCGATAACCGGGCCGGGCGCCGGACTGGTCATACAGGCATGCAGGACGACGCGGAAACCGGCATAGCCCAGGACGATGTGGATGTAGTCGTCGACCAGGGCGTCGGGGCGCTGGGTTAAGATATCGGCCATGACGGTTTGCGGAACGCCGAAGAGATGGACGGCCTGATCAACCAGGTGCGAGCCGAGATTGAGCCGGATACCGGCACCGGGGCCGGGCTGATCCCCCCAGCGCGCCGGATTGACCAGGCGCAGGCGATCATAGCCCAGGCGCACGTCGCTGATGCGGCCGAAGGCGCCGGCCTCGAGCAGCCGTTTGGCGGTCAGGATATGGCCGTCCCAGCGCCGGTTCTGGAAGGCGGCCACCAGGCGGCCGGCCTGGCGGGCGTGGTCGGCTATCGAACTAGCTTCGATAAGGTCGATGGCAAAGGGTTTGTCGACGACCAGATGCAGGCCGGCATCGAGCACGGCGTGGGCCTGGGTGGCGTGGACGGCATTGGGCGTGCAGATGACGGCCAGGTCGAAACTTCCGTAAGCGAGGGCGGTCGTCAGGTCGGGAAAGACGGCGGCATCGGGCCAGGCGGCGGTGACCTCGGCGCTGCGGCTGGAGACGATGCCCGCCAGTTCGAGGTCATCGCAGGCGGCGATCAATGGGGCGTGGATGATCCGGGCGCCCATGCCGTAACCGATCAGCAGGACCCTAAGCATAGTTGAAACTGATCGAGATGCGTACGTCCTCGCTGAGATTGATCGGCACTTCGTGACGCAGCCAGCTTTCCCACAGGAGGACATGACCGGCGGTGGGCTGCACGGAGTGGAAGTTGCGACGCTCGGGACGGGCCGCGGCGTGGCGCGACGGCGCCGCCATCATCAGGCCCAGGCGCGGATCTTCGAAACGCAAGGGGCTGGAGCGGGGCGGCGTGGAGATATAGATCGTGCCCGATATGACGCAGCGCGGATGGATATGGCCGGTATGTGTGCCCAGGGGCTCCACGACATTGACCCACATCGAGACCAGGCGCAGCGGCTGGTTTTCCAGATCGAGCTGGATCTGTGCCGCATACAGGGCGGCCTGATAGTCGAGGCGTTGTTTCAGGTCCGCGAAACAGGCCGCCTGCTGGGTCAGGTCGGGGATCGAGGCATAGGAGGTATAGCCGAGGTAGCCGTGGTTCTTGCACCACTCCACGCCAACCGAGTCTTCGATGGCCAGGGCGCGGCAGGCCTGGTCCAGGGCCTGCAGCGTCGCCGGGAAGCCGGGCAGCAGGTTCAAATCGGCGCGATAGATCTCGGTGACAAACAGCCGGGTGAGGGACGGTGGGAGCGGAGAGTCGTTCATCCTGCTGTCTTACCTGCAAGCTTTGCGGGCTGGCAAGATCAATAGCCGTAGTTGAAGCTGATCGAGATGCGTACGTCTTCGCTGAGATTGATCGGCACTTCGTGACGCAGCCAGCTTTCCCACAACAGGACCGTTCCGGCCTGGGGCGTGATGGAGACAAAGCTCTGGTGGTCGGTGCGGCCAGGCTTGCGCAGGGGGGCGTGCATCATCATCGGCAGGCGCGGGTCTTCGAAGCGCAGGGCAGAGGCGCCTTCGGGGATATGGACGTAGAAGGTGCCGGAAATGACGCTATGCGGATGGATATGGCCCGAATGGGTGCCCAGGTGTTCGAGAACGTTGATCCACATCGAGTCGAGCTTCAGTTTCTTGCCAGCCAGGTCGTAGTCGAGCTGGTCGGCAAAGGCCGCGACATGCTTGTCGAGCAGGGTCTTGAGCTGGGCGAAGACGGGCGCGTGAGTGGGCAGGCTGGTCAGGGAACTGTAGGATGTATAGCCGAGATAGGCCTTCTGCTGCGACCAGTCCTGGCCGGCCTCATCGTCATCGGCAATCGCCCGGCAGGTGTCGTCGAGCTCTTCCAGCGTTTCGGCGTCAAACAGGCCATCGGCGCGGTAGACCTCTGTGACGAACAGGGGCGTGACAGTGGCGGGTTTGGCTTTCTGGGTCATAGGGCGGTACCTAGGCTCTATGGGGGCGCGAGACAAGATCAGAAAATGTCAGGGACGATTGACGTCGTCTTGCCTGGCGACGGACCGAAGGCGTTGGCGCCCTTGCGGCCGGGGATAAATCCCAAAACCAGATCACCGACGAGCGCCAGGCAAATGCTGATGGCAAAGATAGTCGAGCCCCAGGCGCTGATGTCCGTCGCTGGACCGGGAACTAGTTTGTAAAGGGCTTCGTACAGTTCAGGTGTGTAGCGGGCAAAGGCAGCGAAGGCAAATGCGAACAGCCCGGGGAAGGACAGCCAACCGGTCAGCCCTATGTCATGCAGGCGGCGCGAGGTCAGGACGGCCTTGGTCCACAATACGATAAAGGGACCGACTTCGACGATTTCTTTCAAGTGGTAGATCGGTGGGACGTGGTTCCACAGGACGGCGAGTCCGAAGATCGTAGCAATAGAGCCGACCACGCCGAGCGCGAAACCGACGCGGCGTAAACGGCCGGCAGGGAACAGCAAAAAGGCTATGACCTTGGGTAGCCAGTCCATCAGAAAACGTCTGGAGCGATTTCGCTGCGGCGCGGGTCGGGACCGTATCGATTGCCCGCTGGACGGGCCGAGATGAAGCAGAAGGCTAGGACAAGCGCCAGGCTTATCCAGAAGAGGGCGATGTTCATCCCTCCCAGAGCATAGGTGACCGCAGTTGGTTGGAAACCGTTTTGCGCGACCCGTATGCCGTCGATATAGGCTAGCGGTGACGTAGCGACGGGCAACAAGAGCGGCGTTGCCAAGTACCACTTCAGGTTAACATCGTGCAGGCGTTTGACCAGAATGGCGAAACGCGGCCACAGCAGGAAAAAGTTCGCCATGGCAGCCAAGCTTGTTACCAGGCTGATCCGCCCCGGATCGGTGTTGGCGCTGGTGGCCATGGCCATCATGATGGCGGGAATGGCGACCTGTCCAATCAGGAGAAGGAGGGCCAAGGCGGGTATCTCGAACCAGCTATAGGCGCCGCGCGACACACGGCCGCGCAGAGAAAAGAAGAAGCTCCAGAATTTGAATCGCGGCCTGGTAGCCATGGTTCCCCCTTGTCTATTCAGGCTTTAGATCGGTCACTGCTTTTGCCAGCAAGCCCATGGCAACGCAATCGCGAGTCCGGGTTAAGGGGGCTTGCCCCCTTACTTGGACCCTTGTTATTCGACGATGGGGCAGTCGGGGCCGGCCAGCTTGCGCTGATAGGCATCGACCAGGGCGGTATAGGGCGGGACGAAGCTGTTAGCGGTCAGGAGCGTGCCGTCGCCCAGGGTTTCGGCCTGGGCCACGCGAATCTCGAAATGCAGGTGAATGGTCGTTGCCGTATCGCCCATATTGTTCGACACCAGGCCCAGCTTCTGGCCGCGTACGACGTGGTCGCCGACGGCGACCTTCAGGCTGGCCGTTTGCATGTGCAGGTAGCGATAGATACGGTGCGGGCTGCCATTGCCGGTCAGGGCGACGGTATAGGAGCCGACCTGGGTGATGACGCCGTCTTCGGTGGCCAGCGCCCAGTGCTTGTTGGCCTTGCAGGTTTCGGGGCGGATGTCCTGGCCCTGGTGGCCCTGGCCCGAGGCGCAGACGACATTGTTCCACGAGCGGGTTTCGCAGAAGTTGTCTTGCCATGGATAGGCATAGTTGGACGAATCGCACTGGCCGCCGGAGCCACCACTGGTCCCGCCCGGGCGGTAGACCTGGCTGTTGGCATAGGCCTTGTCGGCGAGCGGGAAGCAGATGCCGGGCGCCCAGTTCGAACGGTCGGTATAGCCGGAACCCGAGCCCGAGATCAGCTCTCCGGCCGGTTTGTGCGGAAAATCGACCATGGCGACGGAAGACGAGGATTCGGAGGACGATTCCGACGACATCGACTCTTCCGACGCCGAGGCTTCATCGGAGGCCGTGGCGCTGGATGAGGATGAAGAGGATGTGCCGGAGCCGGTCGGTTCGCAGGCAGTAAGGGCCAGCATGGACGCGGCGGCGAGGAGGGGGAGGAAGGATTTCATGCTCAGCCTCCCTTGACGATATTGCTGATGGTCTTGGAGACCTGGGTCAGGATGTTGTCGTCGGCCTTGATCGTCCGGTCGGCTTCAGACTGGGCTTCGCTGCCCATGGTGACGTCGTCCATCTGGGCGATGACGTTGCGGATATAGCTGTCGGTCTTGCAGTCCTCGCTGTTCATGCTGTCGCACGACACATCGATCGAATAGACGACGCCGTAGCGCGAGAAGGTTGCTGTCCAGCCGTCTTCCATCTGGCTGATGCGAATGTCTTCCGCCACGCCAGCCAGGCGGGCAATGGCGCGCTTCGAGATGGCGCCCGTATCGGTCGGCACGAAGGTCCGGTTGCCGTAGACGGTCACCTGGGTACCGACGCGGTTTGGTTGCGGCATGTTGAGCGCGTAGGCGTCGCCAAAGCTGATCATCTTGGCCCGGGTCGAGTCGACGACGCCGCCCTCGCGCGGCAGGACGACCGGCAGGCGGGTCTTGTCGAGTTCGGCGCGGGGCAGGCGGGCCTTCAGGCCGCCGCTGACGCGGGCCTGTTTGGACATGATGCCGGCGCGGTTCGTCGCGGCCTGCCAATCGACCTTGGCGGGAGCCATGGGCTTGCGCAATAGGATGGGCTGACCGGCGACGCGATCGCCGAAAAAGGGTTTTCTAACGACCGCGGTTGGGGCGGCGGTCGTAGTCCGGGCCGGCGCCACAGTTGCGGCATCCGTCCCCTGCGCAGTCTCGGCCTTCAGGGCCGAATAGGCGACCGGATCAGTCGGTGTTGTTTCTGCGGCCTTTTCCTGCGCCTGGGCCGAAAGGATGAGGGCGCCACCGCCGCTCAGCCCGGCGACCACGCCGGCAATGACGGCGACCCGCGCGAGGGTGCCCTTACGATTATCTGGCTTAGACATTTTGTCAGCACTCCCCAGCCGGGTCCGTCCTTTTGGGCGTCCCTGATCAGCCTTGTGAACAGCTTGTCGAAGCTATCAGAAGGTTAATCCTTTGTCACCAGTGTGCGGCGGAGCCGCGATAACAAAACCGCCCCGCAGCAGGCTGCGGGGCGGCATATGTCACGGCAGAAGCTGCGGCCTATTCGAGTTCGAAGACGGCCGAGACGCTGACCGACAGCTTCATTTCACCGGACGACACCGGCGTGGAACTGTCCTTGGCGAAGGCTTCGGCACGCATTGCCATCATCGGCATTGGCGGCTGATAGACCGGCCCGCCTTCCGAGAGGTTCTGAATGCGCTTGACCTTCATGCCCATGGCCGAGGCGTAGAGGTTGGCGCGTTGCACAAGGGTCTTGACGGCCGTCTGACGCGCCTGGTCAAGGGCGGCATCGTCGTCCTTCAGGCCGAAGCCGATATTGTCGATCTGGTTGACGCCGGCGGCAATGACCGCGTCAATGACAGGACCGGTCTGGTCGAGCTTATTCACTCGCACAGTGACCTGGTTCAGCGCCTGGTAGCCGGTGAGCTTGGGCGGGGCGCCATTGGTGTCGTAATTATATTGCGGGCTGAGGTTAAGGCTCGAGGTCTGGATGTCCTTGGCGTCGATGCCGGCCGCCTTCAGCGCCGCCATGACCTGGTTCATCTTGACATTGTTGGCCTTCATGGCGCCGGACGCGTTGCCCGACTGGGTGACGACACCGAAGCTGACGGTCGCCATGTCGGGCGTGGCCGAGACTTCGCCATTGGCTGACAGGCTGAGCGTGGTCGGCATGGACATCATATGCATCATTCCGGGCACGGGTTGGGCTTGCACGGATTGAGCGGAAGCGGCGAACGGCACCAGCGCGAATGTCGCGGCCATGGTCGTTAAGGCCAATCCTTTGGCGAGGTTTTTGATCGGGAAGCGGGTCATGTGTTTTTCTCTCACGTTTCGGAAGGAAGGTCCTGCCGTTATCCACATAAGAGCGCAATGCGTCTGAACGGCGGCTGAACCGAATAAGACGGAAATGTGGTGGCCCCTTGACGCGTGCCGCATTTCCGCCTGTAGTTTCAAGGTGGGCCATCATATACACCTTATCTATGTGCGTTACCCGCTGTGGTTTGCCATCGTCTGCCAGATCGCGGATGTGCTGCGCCATGGCGGCGCCAAGGTGCTGTTCGTCGGCACGCTCAAGGTTCTGTCGGATATGCGGCGCTTCGGACTGGCGTCAGCGGATGAAATCCTGCTGCGCGAAAATGCCCGCGACTTCGTTGTGGCCACTGGGGCGGTGACCGTCCATATCCAGTATAACCACAAGGGCGTGGCGGAGTATGTACAGTGCGTTCGGCCGGCGACCGGTCAGGACCAGGTGACGGTCAGCTTCTATCCCGATGGCTATACGAACCGGATCTACAAGCGTCCGGTCGTCGAGGCGCTGTTCGCCGGTGGTGATGAAAATAGCGGCACCCTGTACCAGATGGATATGGCGCCGAAGAAACCCGGCCTAATTCCCGGTGTCAGCGGTATCGAGACAATCGATTCGGGCCATATTGACGGCTACATCAATGCTGCACCCGTCCGGCAACAGGCGACCGAGGCGCTGGAAAGCCTGGCCATCGCGCATCCCGACGTGGTGCTGCTGATGCTGCGGTCGTGGGGCAATCCGGACAACCGGTTGCTGAAGTTTGACGGTGGGGCGGCGGTCTATGCCGACGTCGTGGCGAAGACGGTTGCTGCGATCCGGCACGATATCGGCCGCGACGTTACCGTTATCGTCAGGCCCGACAACCGTGACTACATCTATTCGAACCGGGTCATGGAAGCCTTGCGCCCTCAGGTCGATTTTCAGCTTGCGGCGCCCGGCTGGCACGATCGCCTGCCGTTCGATGCCTTCCTGTATCATTTCGATCAGATCCTGCCGGACGCCAGGCTTCATGTCGTCGGATTTGATTCCACGGCCAGCCTGCCGATGATCGTGCTTGGCAAGGGGTATGCGCACTATTTCGGCGCCCCGGAGGCGGCCTTTCCGGAGGCTCTGCGTGACAGCGCCGGCGTCAAGCAAATCCAGCACAAGCTGAAAACGCTGCGGCAGTTCCTTTACGGATTGCCGAAGGGCCAATGCGAAATCCAGGAATTCTGTCCGATGATGTTTCGGGTCAGGACCCATGCCTGACGGTTTGGTAGGCGAGGAGGGACTCGAACCCCCAACCAGACCGTTATGAGCGGTCGGCTCTAACCATTGAGCTACTCGCCCCTACCGGAAAGAGTGGCGGTGCTATCACGGGATTCAACGGGTTTCAAGCTTTGGCCGCAACGCCGGCTGTTTTTGCCCGGACGACCGTCAGCACCATCAGTGCCGCCAGCAGGCACAGGCTGCCGGCGATGATAAAGGCCGGCAGATAGGTGTTATAGGTCGTACGGATATAACCGGCCGTGAAGGCAATAGACGCAGCACCCAGTTGATGGCCGCAGAACACCCAGCCGAAGACGATGCCGGCCTTCTCCTTGCCGAACTTTTCCGCTGTCAGCTTGACCGTCGGCGGCACGGTGGCGATCCAGTCGAGACCATAGAAGACGGCAAACGGCGACAGGCCCATGAAGGTGAACTCGGCATGCGGCAGATACAGCAGGGACAGACCGCGCAGGCCGTAATACCAGAACAGAAGCCAGCGCGAATCGACGCGATCCGACAGCCAGCCCGAGCCGACCGTGCCGAAGAAGTCGAACACACCCATCATGGCCAGGACACCGGCTGCTGTCACTGCCGCCATGCCGTAATCACCGCACAGGCTGACGAAATGGGTCTGGATCAGGCCGTTGGTCGAGGCGCCGCAGATGAAGAAGCTGGCAAACAGAACCCAGAAGGTGCGGGTTCTGGCGGCTTCGAGGAAGACCTTGAACGGTTGCAGGTTCTGCGGCGCGACGGCGGCCTCGACCGCGTCTTCGCCATAGGCCGGGAGGTCGAGGTCACGCGGCCGGTCACGCAACAGCAGAATGACCAGGACAAAGGCCGTGGCCAGCAGGGCGCAAACGAGGACGAGGGCGGCACGCCAACCGTGATCCTGCGCCAGGCGGGCGATGACTGGCAGGAAAGCCAACTGTCCGGTTGCCGAACTGGCGGTCAGCAGTCCGATGACCAGGCCGCGGCGCTTGACGAACCAACGGCTGGCGACCGTAGCGCCCAGCACGATAGCGGTCATGCCGGTGCCGACGCCGACGAAGATCCCCCAGAACAACAGAAGCTGCCAGATCTGGTTCATCACCAGCGACAGGCCAAGCCCCGCCAGGATCAGCGCCAGGGCGCAGGAGACCACGCGTTTCAGGCCGAAGCGCGCCATCAGCCAGGCGGCGAACGGGGCTATGGCGCCCAGCAGCACCAGGCGAACGGCCAGGGCGCCGGAGATCTCCGCGGTCGTCCAGTGGAATTCGCGCTCCAGCGGCGGCATCAGCACGCCCGGCGCACCCAGGGCGCAGGCGGTGGTCAGCATGACGAAGAAGGTCACACCCGCCATGACCCAGCCATAGTGGATATTGCGTTGCCTAAGCGTCGTGGCGAGGGCGGTCGAGATCATGGCAGTCTCACTTAATCATGATGGTGATCATGATTGCATTTATGATGGTGATCATGTATAGTCAATGCCAGAATTCGTAAGAGAACTGCCAAATGGCGAAAACATCGCGTGCTACGGTCGAACATAATCGCGAACGGCTGTTGGCCACCGCGTCCGAGCAGGTGCGTAAACACGGCATTGATGGCGTCAAGGTCGCCGACCTGATGCGCGAGGTCGGCCTGACCCATGGTGGCTTCTCGACCTATTTCGCCTCAAAGGAAGACCTGGTCGCCCAGGCCTGTGCGGCAACCGTGCAGCGCCAGTCCGAACGCGTGCGGCGGGCGGCAGAGACGGGGGACGCGCGGACGGAAGTGCTGGCCCTGTATGATCGCTACCTGTCTCAGAAGAACCGCGACAATCCGGATCAGGCGTGCCTGTTTCCGTCCCTGGCCGGCGAAATGCCGCGCCAGCCCGAAGCGGTGCGGGCCATCTTTACCGAAGGCTTGAAAGACTATGTGGGCGGGCTGCAAAGCCTGTTGGGCGGGAATGAGGCCGAGGCGATGAGCGTCATGGCGTCACTAGTCGGCGCCATGGTCCTCGCGCGGGCGGTCGATGACGCGGAATATTCTGATCGAATCCTGGCCGCAGTCGGGAGCGGGCTAACGAAGAATATGGCTGCGTGATCGTCAGATAATAGGTTCCGCGCCTATCCCGCCATATCGGCATACTCGGGATGCCGGCGGATCCAGGCGGCCGCATAGCCGCAGATCGGGATGACCTTCAGGTTCCGTTTCCGCGCCGAATCCATGACGCCCTCCATCAACCGACCGGCCGTGCCCTTGCCACGCAGTGCGGGCGGGGATTCGACATATTCGATATACATCGTCTGGCCGTTCAGGCGGTAGTCGGCGACGGCCATTGCGCCGTCTTCCGTAAGCTCAAACCGGTCACGGGCGGAATTGTCGATCACATTGGACATGGCTGTCTCCTTGATGCGCAGGCAAGAGAGATAGTCACGACAGAATAAGCAAACAATATCTACCAGTTACTCGTGGTGCAGCCGGCGCCGGCCATCTTGCGCTGATACGACGCGACCAGGGCCTGGTACGGCGGGACGAAGGTATTTTTGGGCCGGACCTGGCCGTCGATGGTTTCCGCCACGTCGAGGCGCATTTCGAAATGCAGGTGGACGGTGGTGTAGGGTTTGACCACACCATTGACGAGGCCGTAATTGGCGATCCGCCCCAGCTTCTGGCCACCCGAGACGCTGTCGCCGACATGCCAGTGCGTCTTGAAATCCGGGTTCATGTGTAGATAGCGATAGACGCGGTAGGGCGGGGTGGTGGCACGCAGGGTCAGGGTGAACGAGCCGATGTCCTTGATGCGGGCGTTTTCCGGCGCCACGGCCCAGTGGACGCTGGCCGCGCAGGTGGCCGGGCGTATATCCTGGCCCTGGTGACCGTAGCCGCTGTGGCACAGGATGTTTTTCGTACCGTCGGAAACGCCGCGATATTCGCAGAAATTGTCGCGCCACGGATATTCGTAGTTGCTGTCGGCGCAGGCGCTGCCGTTTACCGTGGCGCCACGCGTCGGATAGTTGCTGCCGCCGGGATTGAAGACCTGCGAATTGGCATAGGCCAGGTCTTCCGCCGGGAAACACATGGTCGGCGACCAGTTGGCAACATTGCTGTAGGCCGCAAAGGCGGGGATCGAACCGTTCGACGTCCATGAACCCGGGATCAGGTCGGTTGGCGGCAGGAAGCTGAAGCCGCCCGGCGCGTCGACACTGGCGCTCTCCGAAGCGGACTCAGATGCAGCTTCGCTGGTCGTAGCGCTCGTTTCGCCGGGCGCAACGGATGCACCGTCAGCGCTGGACGATGACACGGAAGATGTTGCCGCACCGCCGATGGGCAGGACCGGCAGGCCATACTTGGCGCCATTGCACTGATACAGCACGGCCAGCAGGATCAGCAAAAGGATGAAGATGATGGGGCCACTGCCGCCCGATCCACTGTTGCGGCTCATGACATCACCTCACGATTTGCGGTGAAGGGGCCGAAGGGATCGCGGTCGTTGTAGGCTTCGGTCGCGCTGAGGAAGACGCGCAGCGACTTGGCGCCCAGCACGACGGTGGTCAGGCTTTGCGTCAGCTTGATGACATAGTCAGGCTTTTCGCAGGTCGCCATGGCCTGGGGGCTGCCGCAGGTGACTTCGGCCGTATAGGACATGCCGTATTTGGAGAAGCTGGCGAGCCAGCCGTCTTCCGTCTTTTCAATCAGTACCGGAACGTCGGCGCCGCCGATATTGACCGTATCGTATTTGGTTCGCGACAGGGTGCCGGCCTCGACGGGAACGAAGACGCGGTTGCCGCTGAGCAGCACGGTCAGGCCCGGAGTCGGTTGCGGAATATTGATGTCATAGACATCGCCCAGGCTATAAAAGATCAGGCCGTTGGTCGAAACGCCGCTGGCCGCATCGGGCAGCAGGATCGGAATATTGGTGTTGTCGACCTCGGGTTGGCCGGGGCGCAAGGGGCGCGAATATTGCGCGTTGGCCTCAATATTATAGTTGAAGTCGCGCGATACCGCCTTCCAGTCGATGCGGGCCGGGGGCATGGCGCGGGGACCGGCGTCCTGGGTCTGGGCGGTGACGGCGAAAAGTACGCCGGTCGCGGTCAGGACGGCGCCCAGCGCGGCGGTAACGGTATAGGCCAGTTGGCTGCCGGTCACGAAAGCCCCCTTCAATAACTGCGTTCTGTCGGTTCTTAGCAGGCTTTTGGCCCGGAGTCCTTCTCGGAATTAAGAGAGTCCTTCGCGGCGTTAAGGATTAGCAGCATTATTTGGCGACCTGAACATTTTTGGCCACAGGGGTGTCAAAATCGTCAGGTAATCTCTATTCTCTTGGCCTGCCTGAGTGGGAATCAGGCCATCAGTACATTTTCAGGCCCATAAATTACCCACGGGCCAGGGACTTCATTCCATGCTGGACAAGGATCGCGGCACCTATTCGCCCCCGACCGAAGACAATCTGAGCTACGAAACGCGCCGCACGGCGTCGCGCGACCAGGCGCCCCTGACCCTGATTATCAGCGGCATCGTGCTGGTCGTCGTGCTCCTGGCGGCTGTCCTGTTCTATAATTCCAAGTACAGCAGTCGCAATCACGTACCGACCGAGGTCGGCGAAACGGTCGGCGATTTCAAGGACGACAAGGTCACGGACGCCAAGGTGTTGAGCGACGCCGACCTCAATGGCGCCGAGACCGACGACAGCCAGGCCAAGTTTGCCCCAGGCAGCGAAACGCCGGCCCTGCGCGACACGGCGTCGGAAACCAATGCCGCGCCGCCGGTCGCCACGCCGATCGAAGGACCGCTGCCGTCGCAGGCGGGCAAGACGGACTCGGTAGACGACACGCCGGTGCCGGGCACGCCCGTCGCCGTAGCGCCCAAACCTGCCACACCCAAGCCTGCCGCTTCGGTCGCGGCGCCGGCGGCCGTTAGCGCCCCCGTCGCGCCGACGGGTACGTCAGCTGTGCAGATCGGCGCCTATAATTCTCCCGAACAGGCCAATGCCGAATATGCCAAGGTGGCGTCGTCCTATGGTCTGTTCGTCGGTGGCGCCGGCAAGAAGATCGAAAAGGTCGTGACCGACAAGGGCACCTTTTATCGTACGGCCTTCACCGGACTGAGCGCGGACAAGGCCAAGTCCTTCTGCGCGGCGCTGAAGTCGGCCGGCCGCGCCTGCATCCTGCGATAAGGAAATTACGCCTTGGCCAAAGCCGATATCCGGGCCTGTATCCTGGGCCTTTCCGGTACCGAACTGACGGCCGAGGAACGCCGCTTTTTTCATGACCATCCGCCCCTGGGCTTTATCCTGTTCCGGCGCAATGTCGAAACCCCGGACCAGGTCAAGGCGCTGGTTGACGCGCTGAAGGCCTGCGTGCCGCACGACCCGCTGGTCCTGATCGACCAGGAAGGCGGCCGTGTCCGTCGCTTGCGTCCGCCGCACTGGCCCGACTATCCGGCGGCTTCGCGTTTCGCCGAAGTCTGCAACGATGCCTTCGAACAGCGTGAATATGTCCGGCTTGGGGCACGCCTGATGGCGCACGACCTGCATGCCCTGGGTATCAATGTCGACTGCGTGCCGGTGCTGGACGTGCCGCAACCTGGCGCTCACGACATTATCGGTGATCGCGCCTATGGCCTGACGCCGCAGGACGTCGCCGTCATGGGGCGGGCCGCGTGCGAAGGCCTGCTGGCCGGTGGAGTCTTGCCGGTGATCAAGCACATTCCGGGACATGGCCGGGCAGGGGCCGATTCCCATACCGATCTGCCGAGGGTCGATACAAAGCTCGAAGAGTTGCTGAAGGTCGACTTCTATCCCTTCCAGGTCAATGCCGACATGCCGATCGCCATGACCGCCCACGTTTTGTACAAGGCGATCGACCGGCGCAATACGGCGACAACGTCGCGCAAGTGTATCAAGGTGATCCGTGAGGTGATCGGGTTCGACGGTCTGTTGATCTGTGACGATCTGTCGATGAATGCCCTGTCGGGTGACCTGCATCGCCGGGCGAAGGACAGTTTGCGCGCCGGTTGCGATGTCCTGTTGCACTGTAACGGCCAGATGGACCAGATGAAGGCTGTTATGACCGAGACACCGAAGCTGCGCCGTGAGGCCCTGCGGCGGGCTGAGGCGGCGTTTCGGCGCATTCTGAAGGCGCCGGAACCGTTGGATGTGTCAGAGGCGCGGGCGCGCTTCGATGTGGTGCTGAGCCGAGGGCATGAGTCGGACGTGGCGATCGATCCGACGGAGGTTCTGGCGGGCGCGCCGGTATGAAGAAGGTTTATCCCCAGGTTGCGCAGACAAGCGTTAAGCGCGCTCACCCCTCCGTCGGCTTCGCCGCCACCTCCCCATTGCTTCGCAAGCGCTTCGCAACAGGGAGGAGGGAGGTGCCGAAAACCAGCTTGGCGAATCTATCTCCCTCCTCCCTATTCCGAAGGAAAGGGGAGGTGGCGCGCAGCGCCGGAGGGGTAACCTCTGCCTTCAGGGAGCCTGTATATGTCGCGTGAGCCGACCCAGCCTCCCATGCTCGACCACGACGTCCGCCAGAGCCGGCTGGACTTCAACGTCCAGGCGCCCGAGACGCCCGAGGAAATCGCACCCGAAGAAGCCCTGGTGCTCGATCTCGACGGCTATGAAGGCCCGCTGCACGTCCTCCTGGCCCTGGCACGGTCGCAAAAGGTCGACCTGCTGAAGATTTCGATCACCAAACTGGCCGAACAATATCTGGCCTTCATCCACGAAGCGCGCAAACGGCGGTTCTCGCTGGCCGCCGACTATCTCGTCATGGCGTCGTGGCTGGCCTATCTGAAATCACGCCTGCTGCTGCCGCGCAATGAACGCAAGGCGGGCAACGAGCCGGCGCCGGAAGACATGGCCGCCGCCCTGGCGTTCCGGCTGAAGAAGCTGGAAGCCATGCGCAAGGCCGTCGAGGCCCTGACCGAGCGGCCGCAATTGAAGCGCGACGTCTTTGCCCGCGGCGATCCTGAGGCGCGGATGATCATCCCGTCATCGCGCATCGAGGCCAATGTCTTCGACCTGATGAGCGCCTATGTCACCCAACGCCGTCGTGAAACCGAACGCCACTATGACCCGACCCGCCGCATCGAGGCCTATTCCCTGGAAGATGCCCGCGACCATCTGCGCGCGCGCCTTCCGTCTTTGAGCACTTGGACGGCGCTTGACGATGTGGCGCCGCATCCGCGCAGCGCCGCAGGGCCGCGTCGGGTGTCCTATCTGGCTTCAACCCTGTCGGCATCGCTTGAGCTGGCCAAGGAAGGACAGTTGCAGGTCCAACAACTGGCGACCTTTGAAACCCTGTACATGCGCAAACGCCAGCCGATCATCGGGAGCGAGCCATGACCCCGGAAACCCTGGAACGCGCCGTCGAAGCGCTATTGTTTGCCGCCGACGGCCCCCTGTCGGCCGCCGAACTGGCCTATCGCCTGCCGGAAGGCTGCGACGTCGGCAAGGCGCTGGCGGGGCTGAAGGCGCGCTATGCCGGTCGCGGCGTGGCGCTGGAGGTGATCAACGACCGCTGGCAGTTCCGCACCGCCGCCGATCTCGGCTATCTGATGGTCGAGGAGCGCGAGGAGCCGCGCCGCCTGTCCAAGGCCGCCCTGGAAACCCTGGCCATCATCGCCTACCACCAGCCGGTGACGCGGGCCGAGATCGAATCGGTGCGGGGCGTCGGATTGTCGCGCGGGACGCTGGATGTGCTGCACGAAATGAACCTGATCAAGCTGCGCGGACGCCGGCGCACACCGGGGCGCCCGGTGACCTACGGCACGACCGAGACCTTCCTGGAGCAGTTTTCCCTGCCCAGCCTGGCCGACCTGCCGGGCGCCGCCGAAATGCGCGCAGCCGGTCTGCTGGATATCAATGTGCCGGCCGACTTCATGGTGCCCGATCCCTCATCGGGTCAGGTGCTGGAAGACGCCGCCAGTCTGGAAGATCTGGAAGAGGTCGAATTCGCGCAGGATTTCTTCGAAGACGCGAAAAGCTGATAAAACAGGGGACAGACTATGGGTAGTTTCAGTATTATACACGGCTTGATCCTGCTGATCGTTCTGGCCACTCCGATTGTTGCGGTCGTCGTTGTCGTGGCGGTCGTGCGCAGTGAAAAGAAGCGCAGACGCAAGGATTAACCTTGTCCGCAGAAAATTTTTGCAAAGACCTGCGCAAACCGCGCAAAAGTTCTTCCAAATTAAGACATAAAAAGCCTATAAGGGCTGAAATTTACATCGCGCCCGCCCCATATGACGAGTCATGCCTGGAGCGAGAGGCGCAAAGGAGACGAGTATTATGGGTGGTATGAGCTGGATTCACTGGGCCATTGTTGCGGTGGTTGCCTTGCTCCTGTTCGGCGGCCGTGGTCAGATTACGAACCTGATGGGTGATGCCGCCAAGGGCATCAAGGCCTTCAAGGACGGTCTGAAAGACGAAGCCGACGAGAAAAAAGACGCCAAGAAGGCCGATAGCGAAGAGCCCAAGGCGTAAGCCGCGACCTCAGATTCTTAAGAGAAAGCTGCAATCATGTTGCCCGGTATCGGCGGCAGTGAGCTAATCATCATTGCGATTGTCGCCCTCGTCGTCGTCGGGCCCAAGGATTTGCCGAAGCTGTTGCGCCAACTGGGGCGCTTCGTCGGTAAGATGCGCTCGATGGCCGACGATTTTCGGGCCTCCTTCGACGACATGGCGCGTCAGAGCGAACTCGACGAACTGCGCAAGGAGGTCGAGGCCCTGCGCTCGACCAATCCGGCGTCCAGCGTGTTGAGCGACGTCAATAACCAGATGCGCGCCATCGATAGCGACATCAAGGACAGCGTCAATCGCCTCGACGCGCCGATTGCCATTTCCGATCCGCAACTGGACGGTCTGCCACCGAAGTGGGATGCCACGGTAGCACCCGATAATGCGCCGCCCTCCGTCCTCACGGACTCTGTCCTCACGGACTCGGTTATGACCGAAGCCGCGTCCGACGTCATGGCCAGGAAGCCGCGCGTCCGCAAGCCGAAGCCCGAACCTGCGCCTGAGCCATTACTTGCAACTGAAATTGTAGCGGAACCAGCCGTGGCGCCCAGGCGTAAACCCAGGAAGACTGTCTCGTGAGCGAAACGACCAACCTGCCTGCGGCAATCGAGGACAAGCACAAGCGCAAGCTGGTGACCCAAGGGGCGCCCATCATTCATGATGATGACGCGGAGATCGAACAGTCGCGCGCGCCGCTGATGGATCACCTGATCGAACTGCGTCAGCGGATCATCGCCATGGTGGTCGGTTTCGCCCTGTCGGTCATCGCCTGTTATACCGTGCACATGCACATTTTGAAGATACTGATCCGTCCCTATCAGGTGGCGACGGCGCTTTACAATGAGCAAAAGGCGGTCGCCCACCCCGGACCTTTCGACCTGATCCTGGTGCTGACCGGCTATAAGCATATTGATGTGGTCAAGGACATTCCGCTGATCGCCACGGCGCCGATGGAAATTTTCTTTACCTATCTGCGCCTGGCCATGTTCGGCGGTGTCATCGTCAGCTTCCCGTTCATGGCCTATCACCTGTATCGGTTTGTCGCACCGGGTCTCTATAAGCGGGAGCGCATGGCCTTCCTGCCGTTCCTGATCGCCGCGCCGGTACTGTTCGTCATGGGTATGGCGCTTGTTTACTACATCATCCTGCCGATGGTGCTGTGGTTCTCGCTGAGCCAGCAGGGTGACGGTGCGCATGGCGTCATGGTGCAGTTCCTGCCCAAGGTGTCGGAGTTCCTGCAACTGGTTGAAACCCTGATGATCGCGTTTGGCCTGTGCTTCCAGTTGCCGGTGATTATCACCCTGCTGGGCCTGGCCGGGATCGTCAATTCCAAGATGCTGGCTTCGCTGCGCCGCTATGCCATCCTGGCGATCGTGGTGGTGGCGGCGATCATCACCCCGCCCGACATGATCTCGCAATTGATGCTGACCATTCCGATCGTGTTGCTGTACGAAGTGGCCATCCTGTGCGTGCGCATCATCGAATGGAACCGCAAGGGCCAGGACGCTCCGACCGTCGAAGCGGAATCGTGATAGCGCCCAACGGCGCCTGACTCACCATCTAATCGTTGACCAAAGACGTTCCGGTGCCTAAACGCACTGGGACCTGAACGGCTATATTCCCCCGAGGCTACCATGCACGACATCAAGGCACTGCGCGAAAACCCGACCCAGTATGTCCAGGGCTGGACGTCGCGTGGCCGTGAGTCGGCGCAAAGCGATGTCGACGGCTTGATCGCCCTGGATGCAGACTTGCGGGCGGCCCAGACGGCGTTCCAGACGGCCCAGAGCCGGCGTAACGAAGCGTCGAAGCAGATCGGCCAGGCCAAGGCGCAGAAGGACGAGGCGAAGGCTCAGGCCCTGATGACCGAAGTCGAGGGGTTGAAGGCGACGCTGGAAACCGAAGAGGGCCGCCAGCGCGAACTGGGCGAGAAGCTGCGCATCGAACTGGCGTCGTTGCCGAATATTCCGTTCGAGGATGTGCCGCAGGGCCCCGATGAACACGGCAATATCGAACAGCGCCGCTGGGGTACGCCCGTTGGGCTAACCTTTACGCCGAAAGATCACGCCGATCTGGGTGAGGCCCTAAAAGGTCCGCTTGGTTCGCTTATGGATTTCGAAGCGGCGGCCAAGATATCCGGCGCGCGGTTTGTCGTGTTGAAGGGCCAACTGGCGCGACTGGAACGTGCGATCGGCCAATTCATGTTGGATGTTCAGACGAGCGAGCACGGATATACCGAAGTCAATCCGCCAGTCCTGGTCAAAGACCATGCCATGTTCGGCACGGGCCAGTTGCCGAAATTTAAGGAGGATTTATTTGTTGCGCGGTCAACGAACTGGGACTCAGTTAAAAGTAAAATAGATGAAGTGTTTGAAATGTATTTAGATTTGAGCACTTCATTTGCTGAAGAGGAAGCAGAGGAGAAAAACAAAAAGTTCTCCCGCGAAAAATTTAGAGGCCGTCTTGCCGACAGAATGGCAGAGGCTCCTAAATTTGTGTTCGATCATGAGAATGTAAAAGAGGCATTGGAATCTGGTATTTTTAGCGACGAGCGCTTTCTCATTCCCACCGCTGAGGTGTCGCTGACCAACCTTGTTCGTGAAGCTATCACGGCCGAAGAAGAGCTGCCCTTGCGTTTGACAGCCCTGACCAACTGTTTCCGCGCCGAGGCCGGATCGGCGGGGCGCGACACCAAGGGGATGATCCGCCAGCACCAGTTCCAGAAGGTCGAATTGGTCTCGATTACGACGCCCGAGCAATCGGCGGCCGAGCATGAGCGCATGACGGACTGCGCCGAGACCATCCTGAAAAAGCTGGAACTTCCGTTCCGCACCATGCTGCTGTGTACCGGCGATATGGGCTTCGGTGCGCGCAAGACCTACGATCTGGAAGTATGGCTGCCATCGCAAAATACCTATCGCGAGATTTCGTCCTGTTCGAACTGCGGCGATTTCCAGGCGCGCCGCATGGACGCCCGCAGCCGCAAGGCCGGCGAAAAGGGCACGCGCTTTGTCCATACGTTGAACGGCTCTGGCCTGGCGGTCGGCCGGACCCTGGTCGCTATTATGGAAAACTACCAGGATGAGAACGGGAAGATCGCCATTCCGGCCGTCCTGCAACCCTATATGGGCGGTTTGACACAGATTGGCTGACGGTAAGAAGGATTTTTCCACAGATTTTCACAGATTAGCACAGATTTTTCAGTGGGTTAATTCGCCGCATTGCGAATGAGGGGCGCTGTTTTCTGGCGCAAAGCGCCGTTTTCTTAATCTGTGAAAATCTGTGCCAATCTGTGGGCAGACTCTTTTCACTACACGAGAAATTTCTCATCCTGGCCACTTTTTGTTCCGCTCCCCGGTTGCCTTGGCGCGCGAAATCGCCCTAAACATTAAGCCATGCGTATCCTGTTGACTAATGACGATGGCATCGAAGCCTATGGCCTCGAAGTGCTGTACCAGATCGCCCGCCAGCTCAGCGACGATGTGTGGATCTGCGCCCCCGTGGTCGAGCAATCGGGCAAGGGCAGGGGGGTGACACTCCACGACCCGCTGCGCGTCAAGCGCTTGGGCAACAAGCGTTTCGCCGTCTCCGGCACGCCGACCGACTGCGTCCAGATCGCCGTCAACGACCTGATGGATTTCCCGCCCGACCTGTTGCTGTCGGGTGTCAACCGCGGCTTCAACCTGGCCCAGGACGTGACCCTGTCGGGAACGGTGGCCGGTGCGCTGCAGGGCATGACCCTCGGCATTCCGTCAATCGCCCTGTCGCAATGTCTCGATTTCGATGTCGACCTGGAAACCCAGTGGAACGCCACCCAGGTCCATGGCGCGGCCGTGCTCAGTGCCGTGCTCGAAAAGGGCTGGCCCGCCGATGTGGTCGTCAATATCAACTTCCCGGACTGTCCGGCCGAGGCCGTCACCGGCATCGAGGTCACCAAACAGGGCCTGCGTGACGCCCATGAAATGCACGCCGTCAAGCGCTGCGACCCGCGCGGTCGCGACTATTACTGGATCGATTTTCACGATTATGAGCAGACCCTGGTCGACGGTACCGACCTGAAGGCGGTCGCCGAGCGGCGGATATCGGTCACGCCCCTGCATCTCGACCTGACGCATTACGAGACGCTGCACCGGATGCGCAAGACGCTGGGCGGAACCGTGCCGAAACAAATTAATGTTGAACAGGTCGTTGAAAAAGAGGTGCTGAAATGAGCGAAGCGCCGAAAAATGTCGTCGAAGAGACCCGGTTGCAGCGCCTGATCAACGGCCTGAAACATCAGGGCATTGACGACAAGAAGACCTTGCATGCGCTGGAGATCACGCCGCGCGACCTGTTCGTGCCGGAACTGTTTCTCGATCGCAGCTGGGAAGACTCGGCGATACCGATCAATTGCGGCCAGACCATATCGCAGCCCTATATCGTCGCCCTGATGACTCAGTCGCTGAAGATCGAGGGGCGGCACCGCGTGCTGGAGATCGGCACCGGCAGCGGTTATCAGACGGCGATCCTGGCGCGGCTGGCGCGCTATGTCTATACGATCGAGCGCTACCGGTCGCTGATGGTCGAGGCCGAGATTCGGCACAAGCGACTGATGCTGGAAAATATCATCTACCGTTTCGGCGACGGCTGGGACGGCTGGCCGGAACAGGCGCCGTTCGATCGTATCCTGGTCACGGCCGCCTTGCCGGAAGCACCGGTCGAACTGCTGAGCCAGTTAAAGCCCAAGGGGATCATGGTAGGACCGCAAGGCAAGGGCTCGACCCAGCGCCTGCTGCGCTATACGCGCACACCTGACGGTTACGATACCGAGGATCTGGGCGAGGTGCGTTTCGTGCCACTGATATCGGGCGTCGCAAAAGACGTCTAAGAGACTGTTTGCAAATTCGTCAGGCTGGTCTGCAAAGGGCCGTTTTCTGCGCTTCCGGTGCTCACGTACTTGAGTACGCTCCGCTCCGGTTCTCGAAACCAGCCCTTTTCGCCTCAGCCTGACGAATTTTCAATACAGTCTCTAATCGGCCCGGCTAAACCGGTATGCCGAAATCGCGCAGGGCCGGGGCCAGATATTGCCAGCCGACGGCGATCATGCCGAGAACGGCGAGGGTGATGACGGCCGGCACAACGTCCTGACCGAACTGGACCAAAACCGGCGTAACATAGGGCATGATGACGAAGAGGACGGCAATGGCGACAACGCCGCCGGTCAGCCACCATCCGAGATTTTCGATCAGACGGCGGCGCTCGATCTTTTCCATGACCGTAATGACGAAGCCGACATCGCGCGCCGGTTGGCTCGGCGGCGTAATTTGGGCGTCCTCGGCGGCGAACAGGGCTTTCAGGGCGTCTTCACTCATGAGGCTACTCCCAGCAGGGCACTTAGTCGTTCGCGCCCCTTCTGAATATGCGACTTTACTGTGCCGAGGGGAAGCCCCAGAATTTCGGCGGCTTCGCTGTGGCTGTAATCGGCAGCGACACACAGGCTGATGGCGGCGCGCTGGTCTATGGGAAGCTGGCCCAGTGCGGTTTGAAGGCTCAGCCGGGTGTCGGCGGTCGAAGTCGTCTGTTGCGGCATCAGGTCGTGCCATTCGCTGTCGCGCCGCGCCTGACGCCCGAAGCGGCGGCGGTCGTTGAGCGCCTTGCGGTAGGCGATGCCGCAGACAAAGGTGCGGAAGGAAACGCCGTCGCGCAGTCGGTCGAGTCGCGACCAGGCTGTGACGAAGGCGTCCTGCGCCAGGTCGTCGGCCTCGTCACCGGCCAGGCGACGCAGGAAGGCACGCACAGCTTGCTGGTGTTGGGCGACCAGCCGCGAAAAGGCGTCGTCCGAGCCCTGACGGGCCCGGCGCACCAGAGCGGTCTCATTTGCCGGATCCATGATGTCAGCTCTGGTGCGGGCCTGTAATCAGTCGTCCCGCCGGTCGCGTTTATCATCGAGATCACCTGGGTAATCGCGCGGCTTCGGGCCGAAGATGGCGTTGCCGACAGCAATGACGAACCAGACCGTGGCGGCGACGCCAAAGGCGAGCGCCAGGGCCAGGAAGATGGTGTGCGGACCGTGCTCGCCATAATATCCGGCGTAGCCGAAGCCGGCGGCGAGGGCGGCAAAAACAACGATCTTGCTCCAACCGTAGCCGTAGCGATAGCGCCGGCGATAGTAGCGGCGGCCATAGCCATGATCGAAAGCGCGGTCTTCATCGGATTTCAACGCGTCGAGCAGGAAGGCCGGCGGTTCCTTGCCCTGGTCGGCATAGGATTTGAGCAACCGCAGGGTTTCGCTGCGGTGATGGTGGTGACTGAACATACCGAACACCCCCATCAGCATGCCGCCGACCGGAAAGATCAGCCACCAGTAGGCGGAGAAAAAGTCTAGAGCGGTCATGAATATAGTCCTTTAGCAGTCGAGATTGCGGCGCAGGCTGTCGGGGACAGACTGTCCCTTGTCGAGATAGGCCTTCATCAGGTCAAGCTTCTTTTGCTCGTAGCTGTTGCGCAGGAACATGCGGACGATGCCCGACACCATGAACATGATCGGGAAGATAAGCCACCAGTAGTGGAAAAAGTCGATAGTCATTGAGGTCTCTCCTTGAAGAGGTTAAGTTTGCCGGGGCGCGCCCCCGGCCATCCCGGGCCGTTTTCATGACTGAATGTCCGCCGGATGATCGATTGGATGTGGCGCATTGAAAAAAATTTGCGGCGAAGGATTTTTACCGGATTTTTACAACGCGGCGCCCTCATGGTAAGACTTCGTTATCCATAGATTAGCATAAGCTAAGGCTTAGCTATGCCCGGGTCAGCGCCTGGGCTGCGCCAGCATGTTCACGATCTGACGCTCCGGGAGCCGACCATGACCTCGCATAACATAATATCCAGCAAGGACTCCGGCTCCAGCAAGGGCTGGCGTGGCTCCGTCCTGGTCATGGCCATGAGCGGCGTGATGTTGCTGGGCCTGCAGGCTTGCGCCACGACCGACATGCCGTCACCAAAATATCCGGTCTATATGCAGGACAAACCCGCTGAGGCCACAGCCCCGGCGAGCGCTAACGATACACCGGCACCGACTAACGCGCCGCCGGTGATCACCCTGCCTGCCTCGAGCGGCAAGATTACGACAACGGAACTGGCGCCGCCTCCGCCACCACCTCCGCCGGCTGAAGTCAGCCCCTCGGTTACGCCTGTCGCGACGACGCCGGCTCTGGTCGCGGCGGCACCGACAGCTCCCGTAAAGGACAGCCGCGCCGCCTATGTCTATATCCTGGCGTCGCACGATACGCTGTACGGCGTTTCACGCCGCTTCGGTGTGCCGGTCAAGACGCTCTATGATATCAATGGCTTCGAACCCACCGCCACCCTGAAGATCGGCGAGCGCATCCTGTTGCCGGAAGGCGCCACCGACAAGGGCGTAGAGGAACACGCCAATGGATCCGGCATGGTCAGGCTGAGCACCGCTCTGGCGTCCGGCGCCCCGTCGCCGGCGCCCAAGCCCGCAGCGACGCCTCTCGTCGCCAAGCCCGTGGCGGTCGCCTCGGTACCGGCCAAGCCCCCCGTGACCACACCTCCCGTCACCGCGGCGCCGAAGACGACAACGACAACCGTAACGACTCCAAAGACGACAACGACGACCACAACGACCGTTTCCGTCGCCCCGGCGCCCAAATCGCCGGTTACGGTCCCTGCCACGACGCCCGTCAAGCCCGCCACCAAACCCGTTACCTCTCCTTCGACCGCGGTCGCCGGATTCCCGAGCAACACTCAGATTTCGCAGATGAGCCGGGGCCTGTTCGCCTGGCCGGTCAAGGGCAAGGTCATTGTGCCGTTCGGTCAACTGGCGCCGAATGTCCGCAATGACGGTATCAATATATCCGCGACCAGCGGCACCGAGGTGCGCGCGGCGGCGGACGGGGTCGTGGTCTATGAAGGCGACCAGGTCAAGGAACTGGGCAACACCATCTATGTCAAGCATCCCAATGGCTGGTACACCGGCTATTCGCACCTGTTGTCGATGAACGTCAGCAATAATGAAGCGGTCAAGAAGGGCCAGGTTATCGGTACCGTCGGCGATACGGGCACGATCGACCAGCCGCAACTGCATTTCGAGGTCCGCTATACGCCGTCGACCGACATTGCGCGTCCCATCGACCCCAATCTGGTCCTGCCATAGTCCTGACCGGCCGTCACGGTCAGAAAACCAGGCTGAAACCACTCCCGGCGCGTGACATTTATGCCATTGACCTTTTGAGCGATCTGCCTATGTATGGCGGACCTTTTTTGGCCGCCTGTGCGGTCGTGATTTGACACCCCGGGAGACGTTCGTGTTCGGAAATGCCGCTGGTTCGCCAGACATCAGTATGCTGCTCATGATGGGCGGCTTTGTCGCCATCATGTATTTCTTCATGATCCGTCCTCAGCAGCTGCGTGCCAAGCAACACAAGGCCATGATCGCCGCGATCAAGCGTAACGACACGGTCGTCCTGTCGTCGGGCCTGATCGGCAAGGTGACGCGCGTCGAAGACGCCGAAGTTATGATCGAGATCGCGACGGGCGTGAATGCGCGCGTCGTCAAAAGCATGATCACCGAAGTCCGCGTCAAGGGCGAACCCGCCCCGGCCAACGATTCCAAAGTCGCGTAAGCTGACTTACCTTAAAGACATCCGAGCACCACGAACATGATTAACTTGTCGCGCTGGAAGATCGGGGTGGTCATTGCGGCCATCCTGCTGGGCGTATTCTTTTCCCTGCCCAATTTTCTGCCGGCCGATGTGCGGGATCAGATGAAGGGCTGGGCGCCCAACCGGACACTTAATCTGGGTCTCGACCTGCAAGGCGGCTCGTACCTCCTGATGGAGGTCGATATCAACGACCTGAAGAAGACCAAGCTGGCCAATATCCTGCAAGGGGCGGAGGAACGACTGGCCGATGAAGGCATCGAGGTCGCAGGTCAGACGACCGACGCGTCGTCGGTGGAAATGCGGGTCACCGATCCCACAAAGGTCAAGGACGCACAAAAGGCGCTGGCCAAGCTGGCCTCGCCCCTGCCGAACAATCCCAATGCGACCGACCTCAATATCACGACGACCGATCAATCGGTCCGCATGACACTGACCGAAGACGGTATCCGCTCCAGCTCGGTCCAGGCCGTCGCCAACTCCATCGAAATTATCCGCAAGCGGATCGACCCCCAGGGCGTCAAGGAGCCGTCGATCCTGAAGCAGGGCACCAACCGTATCGTTATCGAAGCCCCGGGTGAAAGTGATCCGGAGCAGTTGAAACGCCTGATCGGCCAGACGGCACGCCTGACCTTCCAGATGGTCAATGAAGATGTGACGCCGTCGGAGATCGCCGCCAACCGCATCCCGCCGGGCTCTGAAATGCTGTACGATGAAAGCCGCGGCGGCTATCCGACCGTTGTCTATAAGGCGATCGTAGTTTCGGGGATGAACCTGCAGAAAGCCACCGTCGGCACGGACAGCTATAACCGTCCCGCCATCGACTTTACCTTCAACAACGAAGGCGCCCAGAAGTTCGGCAAGGCGACGCGCGAGAACATCGGCAAGCGCTTCGCCATCATCCTCGACGGACGTATCGTCTCCGCCCCGACCATCCAGGGCGCTATCACCGGCGGCCACGGTCAGATCACCGGCAGCTTTACGCCGCAGGAAGCGTCAGAACTGGTCTCCATCCTCAACGGCGGCGCCCTGCCGGCCAAGCTGAACTTCGAGAGCCAGCGGACCGTCGGCGCCGAACTGGGCAAGGACGCCATCGACAAGGGGATCATTTCGACCGTCATCGGGTTCGTGGTCATCGTTATCTTCATGTTCCTGGCCTACGGCTTCGTCTTCGGCGGCGTGTCGATTGCCGCCTTGCTGGTCAACCTGTTGCTGATCCTGGCCGCCATGACGCTGTGTCACGCAACCTTGACCCTGCCGGGTATCGCCGGCCTGATCCTCAGCCTGGCTGTCGCCGTCGACGCCAACGTGCTGATTTTCGAACGGATCCGTGACGAGGCGCGCACGGGCCACAAACCCATCGCTGCCATGGACGTCGGCTTCTCACGCGCCCTGGTGTCGATCATGGACGCCAACATCACCTCACTGATTGCCGCCCTGATCATGCTGGGCATGGGGGCGGGGCCGGTCAAGGGCTTTGCCTGGACCCTGCTGATTGGCGTTTTCACCTCCGTCTTCACGGCCATTCTGGTCAGCCAGGTCCTGCTGGGCTGGTGGTATCGCGCCGCCCGTCCCAAGACCCTGCCTATCTAGACCTGCCGCACCCTTACTCGAAAAAGTGGCGACACTTTTTGCCAATATGCTTCTCAAGGTAACCGCGCCATGCATTGGCCTCTGATCAAGAATCTTCCGACCGATTTCCACTTCCGGTTCACGAAATATGCGCCCGTCGCCGCGGTCTTATCAGGCCTTGCCATAGCGGGGACGATCGCCGTTCTGCTTCTGCAGGGACTTAACCTCGGCACCGATTTCGCCGGCGGCAACGTGCTGGAACTGCAGATGCCGGGCGCAGCGCCGCTGGGTGAACTTCGGGCGCGCATGAAGGAATTCGGCGCGCACGACCCGTCGGTGCAGGAATTCGGTGGCCCGCGCGATGTTCTCGTCAAGTTCAAGCTCGATGAACACGACCAGGGCCAAAGCGGCGTAGAAGCCGTCAAGACGAAGCTGACCCAGGCCTATCCCGGTGTGGTTTACAAGCGGACCGAAGTCGTCGGGCCGAAGGTGTCCGGCGAACTGATGCAATCGGGCCTGATGGCGCTGGGTTCGGCCCTGCTGCTGATGCTGCTGTTCATCTGGTTTCGCTTCCCGTCCGGCCTGCAATTCGGCGCTGGCGCCGTTATCGCCGTTCTGCACGACGTCTTTCTCACCATAGGCATCATGGGCGCCCTACAGATCGAGTTCACCATGACCTCGATCGCCGCGCTGCTGACCGTTATCGGCTATTCGATGAATGAAAAGGTCATTACCTTCGACCGGTTGCGTGAAAACCTGCGAAAATTCAAGAAGACGCCTCTGGCCGACATCATCAACCTGTCGGAAAACGAACGGCTGTCGCGGACCATTATTACCGGCTCGACGGCCGTCATGGCCCTGGCCGGGATGCTGTTCCTCGGTGGCCCGGCGCTGTTCCCGCTGGTCTTCGCCATGGTCTTCGGCATTATCATCGGTACCTACAGCTCGATCTATGTCGCCCTGCCGATCATTCTGATCTGGGGCGTAAACCGTAACGACCCCGACGCCGAAATCGTCGACATGGGCGGGTTCAAAGGCTCGAAAAAACCCAAAAAGGACCTCCCCTAGGCTCGGCCGTGCCGGAGGTCTGCAAACACGTCATCTTCCATCAATGCGTCTTCGCATTGTCTTCACAATGCTCGGGCGCCCTTGCTCATGTACCAAAGTACACTTCGCTGCGGGTGCTCGGAAGCTAACGGTTTTCGACTCACCGGCCCGACCGAGCGGTCCAGAGCCAGCAGAATTAGGCGGGTTTTGCGTCTGAAGTAAACTTGGCCTAAGGTGCGACTCATCTTCAACCAAGTGCAGGGGTGCGTCGTGGCTGGTTTTCTCTCCAATTTCCGCAATGTGATTATCGTCAGCCTGTTGCTGGCGCTCGTGTTCATCATAGGCTTCGGCTACGATTCGCCGCATGGGTTCGACGGATCCTTCGCCATAGCTGTTCTGCGCTGGGCGCATGTGGTGTGCGGCATACTGTGGATCGGGCTGCTCTATTATTTCAACTTCGTCCAGATCCGTGTCATGCCGAATGTACCTGCCGAACTGAAGCCTGGCATAACCAAATATATCGCACCAGAAGCCTTGTTCTGGTTCCGTTGGGCGGCTCTGCTGACAGTGATCATGGGTCTGTTTCTGGCCTTTCATAACCGTTATCTCGTAGAGGCCTTGAGCTTTGGCTACGCGGGAGCCAATCAAACCGGCGATGCGCGATATGCCTTCATCGGCACGGGTATGTGGCTGGGCCTGATCATGATGTTCAATGTCTGGGGCTTTATCTGGCCGGCCCAGAAGATTGCGCTGGGCATCAAGGACGGCACGCCCGAGCAAAAGGCCGCCGCTGCCAAGAAGGCGATGATGTTCTCGCGCATCAATACGCTCCTGTCACTGCCCATGCTGGTCACCATGACCATGTACCAGACCCTGTTCGGCTAAGGTTTTTATGACGTCCTCTGAGCTGTTACCGAAGTCCGAGGACGTCCGCCTGGCCTGCGCCTTTATCCCCGACGCGGACAAGCGCGCCGGGGTTTTGGCCTTGTTTGCCCTGCTGGAAACCCTGCGCGAGATACCGGAACGGGTCACCGAGCCGCTGATGGGTGAGATACGCCTGCGCTGGTGGTACGAGGCCTTCGAAGCCATCGGCCAGGGCCGCACACCGCACTATCATCCGTTGACTGAACTGTTTCAACGGATGATCCCGCTGCACACCTTGCCGGTTCAAAGCTTTCTGGATATGGTCGAAGGCCAGATGCCATTGCTCGACAAGGGGCCGTTGTCGCTCAAGGATGCCCTGGGCGTTGTCGACAAGGGCGAGGGCATGGTTGCCGATCTGGCGGCGCGCATCCTGGGCAAGGCGGGTGACCTTAACGCCGTTGCGCGGCTTTACGGTATGGCGTGCATCAAGGCCGGTCGAGGGCTCATTGACGCCGGGGACACCGAATTGAATCATCTGACGCGCGACGCGCGATCTGCGGTGAAGGGGCTGGCGGTGGAACTGATGCCTCTGGCCCTTCCGGCCGTCCTGGCCGGCGATATCTGGCACGGCCGGGCAACCGGCCCACTGTCGAAACGTTTTCAGCTGTTCTGGGCGTTCTTAACAGGTCGCATGTAACGCCAGAGCGTGGTGCGGCTTAGATCTGGCCTGTGGTACCCCCAACAGAAAGTAGCCAGTCCTCCACCGTAGCGAAGTGTAACGAAGCGTACGGGGGAGGTGTCGCCGCTCGTCGGCGACGGAGGGGGCAATTATCCAACTTAGAATTTCTAAACTATTCGAAATTGTAAGCCCGCTAGAACGTAAAACAGCTAGGCAAATTTCTTCTCAATGTCTGGCGTAAAGATTAGTATTACGCCCCCTCCGCCGCCTTCGGCGGCACCTCCCCCGTAACGCCCCGCGGGCTACGGTGGAGGACTGGCCTTTTCGGGTGGTGAAATTCTGCAACGGTACGGCAACTACTTCTTGTCTTTCTTCTTGCCGAACAGGTGCCCCGTCGCCCACGGCACAGGCCCCTTTTTCTCAGTCGTTGTGACGGAAGGCGGGACGATGATGGTCGGCTTGGTCGGATAGGCCTTCCAGCCGGTCAGGACCAGTTCCTTGAAGCCGGCGCATTTCGGCATGACCTTGACGGCGCCTATGGTTGGGCGGGAGAAGGGGGCCGGCTGTTGCGTGTCGGGCCGTGTCGGGTCGATGAACGCCCAGTCATCCTTCAGCCCATAGCCGTGCTCACCGCCCGTGCGAACGGCATTATAGGCGATGCGGGCGTTGAAATCATTGACTCCAAAGGCGATCATGGCGCGGTAGAAGATGCCGTCGGCCTCCTCGCGTTTGTCCTTTTCACCTATGGCGTACAGATAATCGTGGATGATGGCGGCGCGCGCCGTAGGCCCCTGCGGGTCGATCACGCCCTGGCCGTACCACGGCACGGAGGCGAAGTCGGTGACATACCATTTCGGTACGACGATCACCTTGCCGGTGGCCGCATCGCAGTAGGGAAATTCCTCGTTCAGGGTGAAGAGCTTGCGGCCCTGCTTGGTCTTGTTGAACAGGATAACCGGCTGCGGTGTCAGCGAACTGGGCGTAACAATGGGCTGGACCGGGACATAGACGGTCGTTTCCTTGACCGTTTCGGCGCAGCCGGCCACCATCAGCGCGGCGGACACGGTAAGGCAGGACAACACAGAGCAGGGCAGGCGACGCAACTTATATTCCCCCGTTTCGGCAAACATTCGGGCGTATAGCGACAAATTCAGGCGATATTTAGCCAGTTTTGAACATCATTCAAGGCGCGCAAGCTCATCAGGCGTTTCTTGGCCCGGCCGCGTTCCTTGAGGGGAATCTTGACGCCGTTTTCGTCGACCTTGGGCGCGTCAAGCGGCGGCAGAAGACCGTAATTGATATTCATCGGTTGGAACGAACCACCTTCGAGATGGCCGATGGTGATATGGTTGAGCAGGGCGCCAAGCGCCGTCGTTTCGGGCGGCTCGGCCAGGGTTTCGCCCAGGGCCTGGGCCGTCGCGTAGCGCCCAGCCAGCAGGCCGATGGCGGCGCTTTCGATATAGCCTTCAACCCCTGTCAACTGGCCGGCGAAGCGAACTGTCTTGTCCGGTATCAGCGCCTTCAGGCGCAGCTGGCGGTCCAGCAGCTTGGGCGACTGAATGAAGGTGTTGCGGTGAAGCCCGCCCAGCCGCGCAAACTGGGCGTTTTCCAGCCCCGGAATCATGCGGAAAACGTCGGCCTGGGCGCCGTGCTTCAGCTTGGTCTGGAAGCCGACCATATTATAGAGCGTGCCCAGGGCATTATCCTGGCGCAACTGGATGATGGCATGCGCCTTGACGGTCGGGTTATGCGGGTTGGTCAGGCCTACCGGCTTCATCGGACCGTAGCGCAAGGTTTCACGGCCGCGCTCGGCCATGACCTCGATCGGCAGGCAACCGTCGAAATAGGGGACGTGCTCCCAGTCTTTGAATTCGGCCTTGGGGCCGTTCAACAGGGCGTCGATAAAGGCCTCGTACTGCTCACGGTCCATCGGGCAGTTGATGTAGGCCGCAGCGTCGCCGCCCGGACCTTCCTTGTCGTAGCGCGACTGTTTCCACGCCTTCGACATGTCGATCGAGTCATAGTGGATGATCGGGGCGATGGCGTCGAAGAAGCTGAGCTGGCCTTCGCCCGAAACATCGAGCACAAACTGCGACAGGGCTTCGCTGGTCAGCGGTCCCGTGGCGACGACGACATTGTCCCACGGCTTGTCGGCCAGGGTCTCGACCTCTTCACGAACGACGGTGACGAGCGGATGGTTCGACAGCGCCGCCGTGACCGCCTGGCTGAAGCCGTCGCGATCGACCGCCAGGGCGCCGCCGGCCGGGACCTGATGGGCGTCGGCGCATTGCATGATGAGGCTCGAAGCCTTGCGCATCTCGGCGTGCAGCAGGCCGACGGCATTGAACTGCCAGTCATCGGATCGGAACGAGTTGGAACAGACCAGTTCGGCCAGGCCGTCCGTGTGGTGGGCGTTGGTCGGCTTGACGCCGCGCATCTCATGCAGGACGACCGGAACGCCGCGCGAAACGATCTGCCAGCAGGCTTCCGAGCCGGCCAGGCCGCCGCCGATAACGTGCACAGCGTCTGGAATGGGTTTTGATGAAACTGTCATGAGGCGGGTCTATATCAGGGTGTGGCCTGGTAACAAGGGCGGCCGGGAATTTTGTGCTGCCCTGCGAAATAAGCTTTTAAAGGGAATGGATTTGAGTCTCAAATCACGGCGGGCTGAAATGAAGTGTTGAGCAGGACGCTAAGGTGGGCAGTTTATGAGTAGCAGGTCGTCTTTTTCGCTGACAAAGGCCTTGTCGGAAGCGGTTGGCGGGCTGCCGGCGGCGTGGAGTGGCGCCTGGGCTGCGCTGCTGCTGCTGTGGGCCGTGGGCACGTTTGGTCCTCTGGCGGCCTTCCATCACCATCATGCACCTCTCGTTGCTGGGGCTGTCGGCCTCGTTAGCGGTGTCCTGAAGGTCATGATGATCGGGGCGCTCTACCGAATCGCGCTCTTCGGCAAGACCGCGAAAGCCGAAGGGCTCGGGTTCGGTGGCTTGCAACTGGCAATGCCGGAGCTTCGGCTGGTGGTTGCCAACATAGTCGCCAGCCTGTTTATCCTGGTTGTCTTTGCTGCCGTCTTCATCGTCTTTGCCATGGGGTTGAGCATGTCTGGCATTGCCGGCGACGGTAATTCACTGGGCGCCGTGCGCCTGGCGTTTTGCCGTCATCGTAGCGTGGGCGACTGGGTGCTGATCGGCTACGTACTGGCGTCCGCGGCCCTGTTGATCTTTGTCGCGCTCAAATTCACCCTGCTGCACGCAGCCAATATCGCCCAGCGCCGTCTTGTTACCCTCAATGCCCTGGGACTGAGCTCCGGCCAGGTTGGCAAGCTTTTCGCCGGTCTTCTGATTGTCGTTCTGCCCTTTGTCATAGTGGCGGTTGGGGTCATGCATCACTTTGCCCCGCAGATCCGGCTGGCCCACGCCATGCCCTATCCGTGGATGGGCCAGCGCATGCATATCCTGCTGCATGGCGGTATGATGTTGCTGGGTATCGCCGTTCTGGCGCCGGTGCTGATTGGTTTTTTTGCCTCGGCCTATAGGCAAATCATCGCGCTTAGGGGTAAATAAGGCCAAAATCGGGCGCTACTGGGGGACGGCCATGAATAAGCTAAGCATAGATTTCGCATTTGAAGGGTTTCGTATTATTCGCGAAAAGCCGGGTCTGATCGTGGCCTGGGGGTTGGTCCTGTTGATTGGCAATGGGATTGGCCTCGCGGCGGCTCTGCCTTTGGCCTGGCCGACCCTGAAAGTATTGTTCAGTGGCGCCGCTTTTCCCACCGAACCCATGGCTATGTTCAGCCTGATCGGCGGACTGTTTCTGCCATGCCTGATTCTGATCATCGTGACCGTCATCGTGCGGTCTATTGTCGATTGCGCCGTCCTGCGCCTGGTGCTGGAAAGTCCGCAGAAAAGCTTCGGCTATATGCGCTTCGGAAGCGACGAAATGCGCATTATCGGTTTCGGTATTGTGATGGGGCTGCTGATCTTCGCATTCAGTTTTGTTTGCTCCCTGGCCAGTTCAATGATCGGCATGGTTCTTACCCTTGCCCTGAGCAAGACCTCGGCCGCAGGTCTGGGCGTTGTCGTGCAGATGTTGCTCTACTATGGTGCCGTCTATTACATCCAAATCAAGCTATCTTTGGCCAAGGCGCAGACCTTTAAGGAGAAATCGCTGAATTTCTTCGGCTCATGGAAACTGACCGACGGCAGTGTCCTGACGCTCCTCCTGGGTTATATTGTCTTGGGCATTCTGATGTTTGTTGTCGTCCTGCTGTGCCTCATCGTTTTTTTCGTCGTCATGGCGATAGCCCTTTCCGCCGGCGGTGTATCGACCTCCGTTTTCACCGATCACATGACGCCGCAGCAGATCTTTGCCTTGCTGCCGCAGTTCAGCTATGTCGTGGCCATCTATGTCGGCTTTATCAGCCTGGTGGTTTCGCCGCTGATGGTGGCGTTGATCACCGGCGCGCCCGCTGCTGCCTATAAGATTAAGGTCGGGGTTGGACGCAGCCAGGTCGAGAACATTTTTTAGTACAAGTATCCGGCAACAGACCGACAACCACGCGGAAAACTCATCCAGGAGGAGCTAATGGCGCTCGACATCGATTTTGCTTTTGAAGGTTTTCGGATACTTAAACGCAAGCCGCTGCTCATTCCGATTTGGGGGCTGGTGTTTCTGCTCGGGCTTGTTGTGGGACTAGGCGGATTGTTCGGGCTCGGCTATCCCGCCTTCCAACGCCTGACGCAAATGGGAAGCACGCCGGACCCGACGGCAATGATGACCATCATGCCCATGTTGATCGGGCCGTATCTCATTTTGTTCATCGCGATGATTCTGAGCCAGAGTGTCGTGCAGTGCGCCATTTTTCGGGCCGCGCTCGAAGAGCCCCAGACCACTTTCGGCTACCTGAAACTCGGTGGCGACGAAGGCCGTAACATTCTCGTCAACCTTGTGTTTGCAATAGTGTTCATGGGGATCTACCTGGGCGTTTTCCTCGCTTGCGGTGCCGTCACCTGGGTTTTGGTCACCCTTTTAACCCTGATCAACAAAAATCTGGCTGGCTTGGGTGTGTTCGTCGGCGTTTTGGCTGGCATATGCAGCATGTTCTGGATCATGGTCCGCCTGTCATTGCACTCGGTTCAGAGCTTCGAGAAGAAGCGGTTCGATCTCTTTGGTTCCTGGTCCTTGACCGCGGGCAAGACCTGGACTCTGTTGGGAGGCTATCTGATCGCCGCGATCCTGGCGATCGTCATCGAAATCGTCGGTTTCATCATACTTGCGATCGTGGTTGGCATTCTCGCATTCCTCGGTGCGAGCGCAGTGAAGAACGCGGGGTCCGGCAATCCGGCTGACGTCATGAAGATGGTAGCGGCCATGGCGCCAGCGATGATCGTCTACATCCTGGGTATCGGGTTGGTCATACTTCCGCTGATGCTGACGGTCATGCTGAGCCCTGCGGCGGCTGCCTATAAGCAACTGGCGGGCGTGGGCAAGGCTAAGATCGAGAACCTTTTCTAAACCCGTCCCGTATGTTTGTAGAGCAGCCGTTCTGATAGCGTCAGGACGGCTGCTTTGCGTTTTGGGCTTGCGCTAGCCACAAGCAGGCCTATCGTGGCGCCTTCGCCCAAGGATACAGCATGCCCCTGTCGCTCGATTTTGCCCTGGAAGGTTTTCGCCTTATTCGCGAACGTCCAAAGCTGATCGCTTTGTGGGGCAGCGTAACGCTCCTGGGAAGCGTGGTCGGTATGCTGTTGCTGGTTGCCTTTGCCGGGCCGTTATTGACTGCGACCTACGCGATCCAGGCAGATATCGCAGCCGGCAAGACCGCGACCGATATGTCGGCTCTCGACAAGGTAGCGGAGCAGGCCCTGCCGGGCGTAGCCATGTATTTGGCCATCAGCATGCTAACCTCCGCGGTGATCACGACAGCGGTGTGTCGCGCCGTGCTGGAGCGCGGCGACGACAGCCTGGGCTTCCTCAAGTTCGGCCTCGACGAGGTGCGCATGCTGGTCGTCAATATCGCGATGACGCTGATGTCGCTGGTCATCTTCGTCGTTGGGGGCACGCTGGGCACGCTTGCAGGTGCCGCCGGTCAAATGATGGGGATGATTGTAAGCCTGGGCTTCATTGTGTGGCTGCGCGTCCGCCTGTCCCTCAATTGCGCGCGAACTTTCGATAGCGGCAGGATCGATATATTTGGCAGTTTCGCTGCGACCAAAGACAATTTTTCGTCCTTGGCCGCCGGCTACGCCGTGGCCTTAGTCCTGGCCCTGGTCGTCTATTTCCTGTGTTTCAAGGTTGTCGATGCAGGCCTCCGGCTGGCCTTTCCAGCCGTCGGTGTACCCGACACGACCAGCCTTCATGCGTTCCTGACGGCGCCCAATATCATTTCCATGATCGCGGGCGGCGGTATTGTCGAGCCGCTGCTCCTGGCTATTCTTTACGGAGCGCCGGCGGCTGCCTATCTCAGACTGAAGGCGGGACGTGCCTATGCCAGTGGCGACGTTGTCTAGCTTTTTTCAACCGCCCGAGACATGCAGGTAGTCGCGGTCGTGGCGGTCCTGGCTGGGGCGCGCATTGGGGCCGATCAAGCGCTCGAAGGCGTCGGCCTGTTCTGCCGAGACACTGAGCGGTGACGAATAGATCATCCAGGTCACGCCTTCGGTGCACGGCGGCGTGGTCAGGGAGCCGGAATAGACATAGAAATCATTCGTGCCCGGCTGGAGATCCTGGGCATTGATCAGCAGGTCCGACAAGGGCAGGGGCTGGCCTGGATCCGACGGCAGGTAGGTCCATAGCGAACCCAGCATCGGATCGGCAACGCCGACATCATACAGCACGGCGACAATGACCTTGTCGCCCTTGGCGTTCTCGTGGACGAACTGGCTTTCCATGGTCGAATGGTGACCATTGATGCTGTGTTCGGACGGCGAGTGGAATTCTATATATTTCAAGGTATAGGACGTGCCGTCCAGATCCAGGGTTCCGCCGTTTTCCGTCGCGATCCGCACCGTCTTGCCGGTATTCTGGATCGTCGCCGTGACGGAATTGTAATTGAACTTGATCTTTGAATAGCGTTGCGGCGTCTGGCCCGAAATATCGACGGGCGACTGACGTTGTCCGCTGCCGCAGACCGCCGCAGCGCCGCCCAGTTGCGCCCAGTGATCGGGACCGTTGTCGCCGTCATAGGTCCATTTGGTGACCGGCGGACCGGCATGGCTGTCGCCTTCGCTGCCATGCTCGGCCTTCTTGGGCGAACAGGCAGCCAGCAACAGCAGGAGTGGTAGGGCGATTGGAGCGATTCTCATGCGCCCAACATGCCGCAAAACGGTTAACGGAGATTAAGCACGGATCGGCTAAAGTGCTCTAACAATGGCACTGACTTGCCGCATTGTCCAAGGCCGCCCGGTGCTTCGCCAAGGTCCAAGTGGCTATGAACACCTCTCAACAGCCAGTCCTCCCCCGCAAGCGGCTAGGCGATTCACACATCTCAAAAAGGCAAATAAACTCAATAAGATTTTCGCGTGAGATGTCAGAGTTTGCGACGCTGAAATTTGGTGCCTGTTTAAGCTGTAGCTAAGGCCCCCCACCGTCACGGCTTACGCGCCGAAGAAGCGCGAGCGCCGCGCCACCTCCCCCGCCAACGGGGGAGTATAAGAAAAACAAATACTTATACCGCCCCGTGAGCGGGGCGGGGGACCGCCCGAGACATTGCGAAGGAAG
>NZ_JBFUDU010000021.1:0-58284 GCF_056404555.1 Asticcacaulis sp. P2_C5 | reverse complement strand
GGAACTGGTCAGGGCCGGCGCCACGGTGCGTGGTTACGATCCGGAGGGCATGGAGAATGCGAAACAGGTCCTGCCGCCGATTACCTATTGCGATGGTCCTTACGCCGCGGCCGAAGGCGCCGACGCGGTCGTCATCGTCACCGAATGGAACGAGTTCCGTGCGCTTGACCTGAAGCGGATCAAGGCGGCGGTCAAGGCCCCTGTGCTGGTCGACCTGCGCAACATCTATCGCAAGGAAGAGGTCGCCCGTCACGGCTTCGCCTACTACTGCGTCGGAAGGCCCGCCGAACAGATCACGGGCTGACGGCGACTGTCCTCTGATCCGTCCAGGCCGTTGATTTTGTTATGCCGATGCCTTTGCCACGATGTTGACTTTGGATGTCGTAAAGGTTCTATGACGTCAATGCGCTATGTCAGGCGTATTGTTGCTGGGGCATTGGCATCAGGGGGGTAGGCCAGGTCTCAGCATTTCGTCTGAACAGAGTCCGATATACATACTAAGCGGTTGGGATTGACGTCGGTGGCGATTTACAAAGGTAAGGTCGAGCGCGTCCGCAACAACCATGTCGAGGGTTGGGTCGCTGGTTCCAGCCCGTCGCCTGAACTGGTCCTGCATATCGACGACAAGGTCGTTGCCACAGCCCTGGCCCAGTCGCCCGAAAGCGGCGGCCGTGGAACCTTCCGCATCGCAATCCCGGCCGAGCTGCGCGATGGCGGCATCCACAAGATCATGGTCAGCGTCAAGGACGCGCCAGGGTTTCTCAACGCCATTCCGCTCGTCGTGGTCATCGATTCGGACGGCGTTCCCGATCCGTCCGAAGTAACGCCTGAACCTGTCGCTTCGAACGCGCCGTCCGCCAATATCGAAAAGATGACTGTCGAGCCGGTTCCGATCGATGAACCGGCGGCTGCCGAATCGTCCGATCTTGCACCGTCTGTCCCGTTACGCCGTCCCGGTCGTGGCGTTCCGGTTCATATGCCCGTCCATATGAGCGGTTTCATGGACGGGGTGAAAGACGATCAGGCCCATGGCTGGCAGGTCCACGGCTGGATTACTGATCGTAACCAGCCCGGTCCCGTGGAATTGGCGCTCTATATCGATGGCCGCGCCGTTACGACCACCCTGGCTTCGATCTTCCGCGAGGATGTTCAGTCGAGCGGGGTCAGCGACGGTTACAGCGGCTTTCAGGTCGATATTCCCGTCGACTACCGGGACGATCAGCTTCATCGCGTGGAGGTTCGTCTGGCCGCCGATCCAGCCCAGGCGCTGTTCCCGCCTGTGCTCGCGGCCATCGCACCAAAGGTATCCGGGCCTGAGCCCGCGGTTGAAAATGTGCCTGCCGCTCAGGCGCCGCCTGCCCCTGAGCCCACCTTGGCCGAGCCTGTTTCGCTGCACATGCCAGCCCATATGTCCGGTTCGCTGGATGGCTTGGGGGACAGCTATGTTTATGGCTGGATCACCGATCGCGATCGGCCCGGTCCCGTCGAATTGGCGCTGCGCATTGACGGCCGTCTTGTCACGGTCCTGTCGGCCTCGCTCTTTCGCGAGGACGTCCGGGCGGGTGGTGTCAGTGACGGCTACAGCGGCTTCCAGTTCGATATTCCTGTCGTGTATTGGGACAGCCAGCCCCACCATGTCGAGGTCTGCCTGGCGACCGATCCGGAGCGGGCCATGTTTCCGCCGCTTACGGCGGTCATTGCGCCGCCCCCGGAACCTGAACCCGAACCTCAGCCTGAACCTGAACCGGTCGTCGAACCAGATCCGGAGCCCGTGGCCGAAAATGTATCGGCAGCCTTGACGGACCAACCCAGAATGCCGGCCCATATGAGCGGTTCGCTGGACGGTCTGGGAGCCGGCTATGTCTATGGCTGGATCATCGATCGTGATCGCCCGGGCCCTGTCGAGTTGGCCCTGCGCATTGACGGTAGTGTCGTCACAACCCTGCCAGCCTCGGTATTTCGCGAAGATGTGCTGTCGGGAGGCGTCAGCGATGGCAATAGCGGCTTTCAGCTCGATATTCCCGTCGCCTATTGGGACAACCAGCCCCACCATGTCGAGGTCTGCCTGGCGTCCGATCCGGAGCGGGCCGTGTTTGCGCCGCTTACAGCGATCATCGCGCCGCCGCCTGAACCTGAACAGGTTGCGGAGCCTGAACCGGTCACACCTGAAGCCCCTGTAGAGCAAGCCGTTGTTGAGGCCGAAGCTCCCCCCGCGGCCACCCATGCCCTGCCTGAGCCGCCCAGGATGCCGGCCCAAATGAGCGGTTCGCTCGACGGTCTTGGAGACAGCTACGTTTATGGCTGGATTGCCGATCGTGATCGCCCGGGCCCCGTCGAGCTGGCCCTGCGCATTGACGGCAATCTTGTCATGACCCTGCCGGCTTCGGTGTTTCGCGAAGATGTCCGGTCGGGTGGCGTCAGCGATGGCTACAGTGGTTTTCAGTTCGACATTCCCGTCGGGTATTGGGACAACCAGCCGCATCTCGTCGAGGTCTGCCTGGCCTCCGATCCGGATCGTTTCCTGTTCCCGCCGCTTACAGCGGTCATTGCGCCTCCGCCTGAACCTGTGGTCGAACCTGAACCGGTCGCAGAGCCTGAGCCGGTGCCGGTGCCGGTTGCGCCTTTACCCAACGAGGCGCCTGCACCCCTGGCACCGCGCATAGACGGCACGCTGGACGGCCTCAAGGAAACCTATATCTACGGCTGGATCACGGATCATGACGCGCCCGGCCCCGTCGCCCTGGCGCTGCATATCGATGGCCTGCTTGTCACAACTGCCCTGGCCGCGCGGTTCCGGGAGGACGTTCTGGCGGGTGGCGTCAGCGACGGTTACAGCGGCTTTCACTTCGACATTCCCGTCGACTACTGGGATGGGCGGCCACATCGCCTCGACGTCCGCCTTGTCTCCGAACCGGATCTGGTCGTCTTCCCGCCCGTCTTCGTGATTATCGCGCCTGCCGTTTCCGCGTCCCAGCGGGAGGACGACCCGGAGCCAGACGTTCCCAACGCAGACGTTCCTGACACAGGCGCTGCCGATATTGGTGCTGCCGACATTGGCACCCCGCCGGAGGCAGTGACCGAGGCCGTGGAACCGTCCGCCGAACCAGACGGCAAGACCGAGGACTCCGTTGCGCCTGACGACGGGCACATGCCTGCCCACATCAGCGGTTTCATGGACGGCCTGACGCAGACCTATATCTATGGCTGGATTGCCGACCGCAATCGCCTCGGCGCTGTCGAACTGACCATACACATAGATGGGCATCACGTGACGACCGCCCTGGCGACATTGTTCCGCCCGGACGTCCAGTCGGGCGGCCATTGCGGCTTTCATTTCGATATCCCCGTCGAGTACTGGGACAATCGGCTCCATCGCGTCGACATCCGCCTGGCCTATGATCCGGACCTGGTGGTATTCCCACCGCTTTTCGTGATCATCGCACCGCCCTTGCCGCCTTCCGACGAGCCGATCGCACCGATCCACCTCAAGGTCGAGCACATGGCGCCTGACGGCGTCAGCGGATGGATGGTCAATACCGAGCGCAAGGATCAGGTCGCCGAGGCCGATGTCTATGTTGACGGCATTCGTTTTACGACCCTTGCCGCCGACAGGTATCGCGAAGATCTCATTATCGCGGGTCTGGTCGAGCATGGTGGCGGTTTCCAGTTTACGCCGTTCAATCCCGGCGGATCGCGCCTGGTCCGCATTCAGTTCGCCCCGAAAGGGACGCAGGACTTCATCGCTACCGAACGGGACACGGTCGAATTCGAGCAAGGCGCCCCGACGCCTGTATCCAACGCCTATCCGCATCTGTTACAGGCAACGGGCCATGAGATCGCTGTCATCCGCCTGCCGCAGCAAGACCTGACCCAGGCGATCGCGGACGCCGGTCGCGCCGATATCGTCCTGGTGGAGTCGGGCATAGAGACCTCTCCAGGTTGGCTGTCCGGCCTGCGAGCGGCGGCCTACAGCGATCCGCGCGCCGCCACAGCCACCCCGCTATGCAATAATGCCGGCGTCTTTTCCGTTCCCGAACCGGACATTGATAATTTCCTGCCGCCGGACCTGACGGCGCAGGACATGGCCCGGCTGGTTCGCCAGGCGTCTGGCATTGCCTATCCGCGCTGTCCGGTTGGTGGTGATTTTTGCCTCTTTATCCGGCGCGACGCTCTGGACCTGGTCGGATTCGACGGCGACATTCAGGCCTTCTGCCTGCGCGCTATCCGGTCCGGCCGCATTCACGTCCTCGACGATCGCACCTATGTCTATCGGCCGGACATGCCGCCAGAACCGGCCGTCGATCTCGATACAGTCTATCCCGAGGCTGCCGGGCTGATGCAGGTCTTCAGCCAGAGCGAAGGCGTCCTTGGTGTACGCTGGCGACTACGCCGGGCGCTGGCCCTGGGACAGCGAGCGAAGCCGCGCATCTTGTACGTTATCTCGACGCGCACCGGCGGTACCCCGCAGACCAATCGCGACCTGATGCAGGCGGTGGAAGCTACCTACGAACCGTGGGTCCTGGCCTGTGATTCGCGGCAGATCGAGCTTTCGCGTTTTGTGGAGGGGCGTGAAGTAATGGTTGTCCGCGTTCCGCTGGCCACGCCCATTCAACCCACCCTGCATCGTTCGCCCGACTATGATGATGCCGTGGCACGCCTGTTGCTGCAATATGCCTTCGAACTGGTCCATATCCGTCACCTCGGCTGGCACGGCGCCGACCTGCCGGTCGTCTGCAAACGCCTGGGCATTCCCGTCGTCTTCTCGCTGCACGACTTTTACACGGTTTGCCCGACGATCAAGTTGCTCGACCAGGACAAGGTCTATTGCGCCGGCACCTGTACGGCGACGGCGGGCGATTGCGCGGTCGAGCTATGGCCGCAGAGCGAATTCCCACCACTGAAGAATGCTTTCGTGCACCGTTGGCGTGAGATATTCGCGGACGCCCTGGCCGCCTGCGACGCCTTTGTCACCACGTCGCCGAGCGCGCGCGATGTGTTCCTCAGCGTTTATCCGGATATCAGGGCCAGACCCTTTCCGATCATTCCGCACGGCCGTCACTTTGCCCAGGTGACCCAGTCGGCGACCCGGCCTGTGCCAGGCGGGCGGCTCAGGGTTCTGGTGCCCGGCAATATTTCGCCGGCCAAGGGCGCAGACCTGATCAACGCGATGATCGAACTGGACATAGACCAAAGCATCGAATGGCATCTGCTGGGCGATCCCGGCAAGGTGACGCGCGCCCCCAATGTTGTTGTTCATTTCCGCTATCAGCGCGATGATTTTACCAGCAAGGTGGCCGCCATCGCGCCGCATGTCGGCGCAGTATTGTCGATCTGGCCGGAAACCTGGTGTCATACCCTGACCGAAATGTGGTCCTGCGGTCTGCCGGTCGTCGGCATCGACTGCGGCGCCGTAGGTGAACGAATCAAGCAGACGGGCGGCGGCTGGCTGTTGCCACTGTCGATCACGCCTCGCGCGGCCCTTGACCGTCTGCTCAGCCTGCGCGATGGCAGCGAGTGGGAACACCGCACGGCGGAGGTTCTGACCTGGCAGACGGGTTACGGCGAGACACACGATATCCAGTATATGGGCGCGGCCTATGAAGCGCTCTACCGAGATCTGCTAAGTCCGGCGGAAAATTGACGCCGTCCCCATGCCGCCGGCCGGCGTAAAATCAACCCGGCGGGGCTTTTCTTTTTGCACCGCATATAGCAGAACTACCGGCTACTAATTTATTGCAGAGATCAGATTTTATGCGTCAATTTCGCGGCAGGTTGGAACGGGTCACGGAGTCTGTCGTCGTCGGATGGGCGCAGTGCGATGAAGGCGGCGACCCGCACGTTCAGTTTCGACTGCGGATCAATAATGTCGATTCCGGACCCTATGTCGCCAAGCTTTTTCGCGATGATTTGCGCCAGGCCATGGTCGGCACCGGCCATCATGGTTTCGAGGTCTTCGTGGCCGATCACGCCTTCCGGCCGGGCGACAACACGATCGAACTCTACGGCCAGCCGGAAAATCTGCGGATCGGCGACCCCTTTGTCTATCACTACAATCCGGCTATCCCAACGGCTGCCCCAGTGACGCCAGTCGTGCCGCCGCCGGCGCCCGTATCACCCGCTGCCCAACCAGCAGCCCGCCGGCAGCCGGCTTCGCTCGCCGGCGCCCGCGCCGTCCGCGGCAGGCTGGAACGGGTCCAGGATGGTGTGATCAGCGGCTGGCTGTTCAACCAGGGCAATCCAGCGGAAAGGGTTCGTTTCGGACTTTACATGAACGGCGAAGAGATCGGCGTCCACCGTGCCGACGACATGCGCGGTGATCTTCTGGACGCGGGGATCGGTGACGGCGCCCATGGTTTCTCGATCGACCTGCCCGATGAACGGCTGAGAGCCGGCGATAACCGTATCGAGGTTCGCCTCATGCCCGAAGGTTCGCTCGTCGATGTGCCGCTGATCTACAGCTATACGCCGCCACCGGGCGCCGCCGAACGGCTGGCCGAACCCATGGCGCCCCCTTCGTCCGAACCGGCCGCCGAAGCCTCCGATCCCGTGCCGCCGACCCTGCTGGACAAGCCGAAAGGCAAGTTTCCCCGTTTTGCCGAGATCCGCTATCGCGGCAAACCCGAGCCTGGCAAACAACCCAACTTGACCCGAGAAAGCGTCGGTACCCTGATCAACGCCATGCTGGGGCGTGAGGGATGGAAGGAAAAAGACGTCTACGCCCTCATTGAAGAGCAGGCGAAGGCGCAGAACTGGCAGCTTCTCTCGCTCGTCTGTGACGGCCTGCCAGACGATTTTGGTATTTCGGCGCGTATCCTGACCTGGCAGGGCCGCGCCGCTCTCTATCTTGGGGATCTCGATCAGGCAGCGCATATCTTTGAACGGATCTACGACCTCGATCCGCGCAAGCATGCGGCGCTCTTCTATCTCGGCGTCACCTATGCCCGCCTTTCGCGCTGGGCCGACGCCGTGCGCGTCTTCGAAGCTTGCGTAAAGCTCGAACCCGAGAAAGAAACCAAATATTATCTCGAACTGGGCCGCGCCCTGATCCGTGTCGGTTTCGGCAGCTACGGCGTCTTTGGCGAGGACCGCACCGCCATGCCGCGCGCCGTCGAAATGATCGAGAAGGCCGTGGCTATCGACCCGGGTAATGTTGGCGCCCTGCGCGAACTGGCCATGCTGTATCTGCACCTGCTGCGCTATGACGAAGCCCTGGCCATGTCGTTGGAGGCGGTCAAACGCGGCAAGGGCGACCTCGCATCACTCATTGAGCTGACACGTGTCTATGTCCGTCTCAACCTGATCGATGAAGCGCTGGAAACCAGCCAGAAGGCGCTCGGCGTTGCGCCGAACAATGACACCTGCAAGTTCAATCATCGCATCATTTCGCGCCTGGTCGAAACCTTCCGGCCGCGGGCTGAAAACGGCATTGCCATCCTCGTCGACGGCAGTGCCCGCGACCTCGCCGACCCCGGCAACCTCGCCGAGATCATCCCCATCGAAGGGCGCAATGGCTGGGGCGAAGCCGTCCTCATGGCGACTGGGCGCTGGGTGATGTTCGGCTTCGACCCGTCGCGAGACGTGGCGCAGACCGCTTCACGGCTGGCGGCCATTGGCTATGACTGGGCGGCCGGCGTCCGCGACCAGGGCGAACTACGCCGGATCGTCTGGCGTCGTGACTACCTGCTGTCCCTGCTTCAGGCCGGTATTATCGATACGCACAGCGACCTCGACCAGATCGAGCGTGTGGCCTCTCTCTATGCCCGCATTTCCGACAGCGACGTCTCTGGCCTGCCCGACCTGACGCCGACGCCGGCCGGGGGCCGCACCGTCCTTCTGTTCTCGCAATACGGCGTGCGCAAGTTCGGCGGCGGCGAACACTTCCTGCAGCAGATGGCCCATATCTATCGCGACATGGGCTACAACGTCCTGGTGATTGGCACCCAGGCCGAACTGGTCGGCGAGGAGGGGGAGGTCAACGGCCTGCGCTACCGCTTTATCGACAAGTCGCCGCAGGAATTCGTCCGCCTGATCTTCGAGGAAAAGCCGGTCCTGGCCCATATGATCTCGGGCCTGGCTTTCGAAGTTACGGCGGCGTTCCGCTTCTTCAACATAAGCCTGATCCACGGCATCCACTTCTGGCGCGACATGCTGGCCCCGCCGACCCCGTCCTCTGGCTATTATCCCGACGTCGATTTTGGCGATGTCGAGGGGCGGCCGGAATTCAACGGTGTCATTCGCGATTCCGAGGTCGTCTACGCCAATTCGCACTATACCCGCCACATGGTAGAGACCATGTACGGTATGCGGCCGCCGATCCTCTTTTCACTGCCCGACAATGTCGAGCCGGAGGATACGGGAGAGGTCGTACCCGATGGTCGCGATTTCGTCTTGCTGGCCAATGCCCGCGGCGACAAGGGGTTCGATCTCTTTATCCAGACGGCGAAACGCGTGCCGCATATCCGCTTCTGCGCCATAGCCAGCCAGTCGTCGCGTGACGTTGCCCAGGCCCAGCTGGCGCGTGAAGGCGTCAGCAATGTCGAGCTTCTCGACCATGTCGCCGACATGACGACTTTGTATCGCCAGGCGCGTGTTGTCGCTGTGCCCAGCTACCGTTTTGTCGAAACCTTTTCACGTGTTGTCATCGAAGCCCAACGCTTCGGCGTGCCGGTGATCGGTTCGGACACAGGCAACGTCCCGTATCTGCTGATCGAGTCCGGCGTCAGCTTAGCCGAGGACCCGGATTTGTGGGCGCGTGAGATCGACCGTCTGTTCGACGATGACGACCACTGGCTGCGCCAGTCGCAGCTGGCTCTGGAAAACTCTGAACGCTACAGTTTCAACATGCAGGCGCGGCGTCTGGGTCACCTCGTCGCCGCCGTTGACAAACCCCTGCTGATCGGCGTTGGCTCCGGCCTCGGCAATATCATCCATACCGCGCCGATGATCCGTAACCTGGCCCTGCGTACCGGCCGGCCGGTCGATGTCGTCATGGCCGGCGATCACAAGGACATGTTGTTCGTCCTGGGCAAGCGCGACTATGTCAACCATGCCTTCGTCCTCAACGAAGACGTCCTCAATCGTCGCTACGAGGCCGTTTTCATTACCCACTGTTTCGGCACGGCTATTCCGCATTTCGCCACCAACCGCCTGCTCCAGTCGCGGTCGTGGAAAACCTTTCATCCTGGCAGCGAACTGCACGAGACTGAATTCAACCTGGCCGCGGCCAAGGCCGTTCTGGGCGTCGACTATGGTCCCGAGGACATCAACCAGTACTTTTTGGGCGACTATGTCTGGGAAAAGCCGAACGACCTCCTGGTCGGTATCCATGCCGGCTCCAAGGGGGGTATCTGGGGCGCCAAGCGTTGGCCGGGCTATGGCGCCATGGCGCACCGCCTGATGGCGCGTGGCATCAGGGTCGCCTCGTTCGGCACGCCGGATGAATATGTCGACGGTACGGAAAACCGCACCGGTGGCACGATCGAGGAGATGACGCGTGCCATGCTGTCGTGCAGCCATTTCGTCGCCAATGACAGCGGGGTGATGAACGTCGCCAATGCCCTGGGTATTCCGCTGGTTTCGCTATTTGCGCCGACCAATGTCAAGACGCGGGGACCGCTGGGGCCCAACAGCCAGTCGATCGCCATCGCTCGCGACTGCTCACCGTGCGAACTCGATACCAGCAAGGATTCGAAGTTCACCAACGCTCTCTGTGACTGCATTGGTGGCATCTCGGTCGACGAGGTCTTAAAGGTGCTCAACCTCTAAACGGCGTCAACCGCAACGGACTTCCTTGCCAATCAAGCCCAGCTCGCCGGAACGACATTGGCCAGGCGGGGTGTTTCCAACAAACCGACCAGCCGGCTGTGGTCGGCTTCCGCCAGATCGGGATGCGCCAGCATGTCGATCAGCAGTCCCTTGGCGGCGGCAAAATCGAGCCGGGCAAACAGGTTGTCGAACAGGGTCCGCATCAGTTGCAAATGACCCGGGTGGGCCAACAGCGCTGCCCGCATGGCTGTCACGGCTTCGTCATAGCGTTTCAAGCGATGCAGAAGACGGCCGACCCACATCTTGTCGTCGGCCGTTGCGTCGGGTTCATTGGCAACACGCTGTGACAGGGCCAGGGCCTCATCGAACTGCAGGGCGGTGAACAGGGCCGCCCGCTGGCGGTCTATCGTCGACCTGACCCCCTCCGGGCTCATCAGCTTTTCGGTACGCCAGCGTTCGCTGGCGGTAGCTTCGGGATGACCCACCACCCGTTCGCCGATCTCCCGGGCCTCGGTGTAACGCCCCATGGCGTAAAGGTTATCGAACTGCGCAACCAGGAGGCGGATTTCGTTCGGTGCCTCCGCCAGTCCTGCCTGGGCTCGCGCCAGACCTTCTTCCGAGCGGCCCAGCTGATGCAGTATCGCCGACACCCAGGCAATGTCTTCTTCATCGGCATCCGGGCGGGCGGCCAGCGCCTCGGCCACGGCCAGAGCCTTTATAAGGTTGCCGGCCTCGAACCATTCAGCGCGCAAAGCCTCCTGACGCCGCTTCATGATCGCCGAGAGGCGTGGATTGGCAACCAGCTCGGCAATGCGCGCCCGTTCGGCAGCGGCAATATCGGTTAGTGTGCCGATCTCCACCGCGATATCCATGGCGGCTGCGTAGTCACGCTGGGCGAACAGCGTATCGAACAGTAGGGTAGCCAGCCGCCCATTGCCGGGAAATGCCTGCAGCCCCGCCTGCGCTGCCGCCGCGGCTTCGTCGGGGCGATCCAGCTTTTGCAGGATGAGCACGATCCAGCGGTGATCTTCCGCGTCACCGTCCGGTGCCGTGGCCATTTCCCGCGCCAGATCCAGGGCGGCCTCGTAATCCTGGGCACCGTAAAGCCCGGCCAGCCATTGGCCTTTGCCCGCCCTGACGTCGCCGCCGGCCTCGATAAAGGTGTGGGCTGCGCGGATCAGTCCGGCATGGTCCTGGCTGTCGCGCAGCAGCTTGGCCAGGGTGCGGAAGACGAGCAGGGATTCGGGCTCGAGGATAAAGGCCTGTTCAGCGGACCACAGGGCCAGGTTCATGCGTCGTGTCTCCATCGCTTTGGCGGCCAGGGTGGCGTAGTAGAGCGAGCAATGCCGCTTTTTATCGTGCAGGCTGCGGCGTGCTTCGGCAAGATCGAATCGGCCGCGCGCCATGGCGAAGATTATGTCTTCGAGCACGCCCGCCTGTTGCAGCAGCTTCAGCGGACTGTGGCTGGAAAAGGTGACCGGCAGATAATCAATCATGGCGAACGGTTCCAGCAGGGCCACCTGACGCCGGTCGAAACTGTCGAGGGGGTCATAGAGCACCGTATAGTGACAGGTGTCACGCACCCCCGTCCAGGCGTGCGGCTCGCTGAAGGCCAGGCCGTCGGTGTCACGGGCATAGCGGTTGGGGTAGGTGACATAGGCCGGGTCGAAGGTCGTCTGGGGCGACGAGACCAGCGCCCGTTCGCACCCGATGCGTCCCGCGCTCAGCAGGACACCGAAGCCGCCCATGCTGCCGCCATAGGCGAGGCGGTGCCGTGCCTGGCGAAACACCGGCCAGTCGCGGACCAGATCCTCGACCACGGCCAGTTCCGGTGACTGCCACCAGTGGGCGCGCCGGGAAATGAGATAGGCGCCGGACACGCCCCGGCTGTCAGCGAACTTTTTGGCAAAACCCTGCTGGAGTCGGGCATTGACCGGCCGGGGCGTATAGGTCAGCAGGCAGATATCGCCGCCCTGGTCGCTCAGGACCAGACGGATATCCTCACCATCGAAGGCGATCTGTTCGGTACCGGCTGTCATCCGTGTTTAACCCAGCATTTTCTCAGCGACCACACCGCCCCGGATCGATGCGAGGTAGGTGATGCGCGCCTCGGTGTGGGTCGTGATTTCACCCATGTCCATGCCCTTGTCCGCCAGGCCGCGGCACAGCTTAAGCAATTGCCGGAACAGGTCGGGACTCTCGCTTTTGGTCTGCCAGACGTCGTCGACGACCTGCCGAGCTTCGTCGTCGCGGCCCAGGGCCAGCAGGCTGAGGCCGGAATAGACCTTTATCGGCAGCAGGTAGCTCTGGTTGATGCCCTTGAGGTGGGCGACGCGCGCATAGTAGTCGGCAACGATCTCGTGATCGCCGGCCTTCGACCTGGCCAGGATCAGGTCGTGCAGGGCCGGAATGTTGCCGGGATCGAGTTCGAGGGCGCGCGTATAGAGGTTCTGCTTCAGCTCGGGGTTACGCGCCCGGCCACCCATGGTCGCGAGATAGTCGCCCAGCCGCCGGCGGTCGCGGATCAGGCCGGCATAAAAGCGCTCATCGCCCGCCATGGCATGGATGAAGACGTCCTTGAAAACGCCGAGCTTGGTCAGGAAAACCTGCGGCACGTGACCGGCGAAGGGCGAGCGCAGGTGGAAGACATTGGGCCCCTGGATGCGTTTGGCATGCCAGGTGTCGTATTTGTGGAAGGGGTCGTAGGTGATGTAGATCTTGCCGGCTGTTTTCGGCGTATCGGCGCCATCACGGAAATCGCCGCTCCAGTCAGCCAACCGGCCTTCCAGGAAGCGCCTCTCCCACGGCACCAGATCGGCGGCCAGGGTCGATTGCGGACCGTGCGCCAGGACATAGGCGCCCGGGATGGCCTGGGCCAGGGCGAGGGCGGCATAGCCGCCCATTGATCCGCCATAGAACAGGACACGCTCATATTTTGTGCAGAAGGCGATGAATTCCGGGTCACGGAACAGCCGGTGCAGATCGGCGCCGCGATACCATTCGACCTTTTTCGGCTTGACCGAGATCATCGAGTGGCCCTGGTTGATGATCCAGTCATGGCCCCAGCCCAGCCGGTCGCCATCCGGACGATCGAGCACGGCGCCGGCGGCTTCGAAAACGACAACCAGCCTGGGTCCGCGCGGCACAAAATCGAGGAAATAGCCCTCGGTTTCCTCCTGAAACACCCGCTGACGGTTCGCCAGCGTCACAATGCGCGTAAACATGCAGGCTCGCAAAAAATATCTATAGTTTCATGGTTATAGAGATTATGTGCGGAGCGGCAATATGGAACGTGCTATTTCGCTCAGGCTACGGCCCGAAGCTTTTCGATGAGCTCACGATCCTCGCCGTTGAAGTCGCGATGGTCGCTCATCCTGGCGATCAGTTGTTCGGATTCGTCGCGCCGGCCGGTCGCGATCAGGGCCTCGGCACAGTTGCGCAGAAAGCCCATGTCACCGTTGAAGCTGTCGAAGTGACGCCGGCAGTCGTCGGCGATTTCGCTGAACCGGTGCAGGCGGGTCAGGGCTGCGAAGAGCCATTTCCACAGCTCGTAACGCTCGGGATTGCGTTCGCACAACGGCCGTCCGAACTGAGCGGCCTCTTCCAGCTTCATCTGGCTGTAGAGCGCGATCAACAGGTTTTCCGTCCCCGCTCCATCTTCGGGCTCCGTTGCCATAAAGGCGCGCGCTGCCGTTTCCAGCTCGGCGAAATTGCGTGTTTCGCGTAAAATACGGGCCAGCCTTTGAAATACCGGTACTGACAGGGGTTCGATCTCGTGTGCCCGCCGCGCCGCCCAAAGCTCCACGGGTGGATGGTTGCGCCGGCGCGCAATCGTCCCCAGAGTTGCCAGATACAAGGGACAGTCGCGCTTGGCCGTTCGCAGATGGCGGCGCAGGGATTTGATGTCGGCGGTTCCGCGCAGCGAATCGACAACGAGGTCTTCCAGCACCCCGGCCTCGTTAAGCAGTTTCAGCGGGCTGTGGCTGGACAAGGGGACCGGCAGGTAGTCGACGCTGGGAAAGCTTTCCAGCAGCGAGACCTGGCGCCGGTCGAAACTGTCCAGCGGATCGTACAGGACAACATAGCGGCAATGCGGCGAAATACCTGCCCGGGCGTCGGGTTCGACAAAGGTCAACGGGTCGGTATCGGGGGCATAGCGGTTGGGATAGTCGACGATCTCCGGTGCGAAGGTGATCTGGGGTCCCGAAACCAGTCCATATTTGCAACCCAGCCTTCCCGCGCTTAGCAGGACGCCGAAGCCGCCCATGCTGCCACCATAGGCCAGGCTGTGCGGCGCGTTATCGATCAGGCCGCTGTCGCGTATCAGCGCTTCAACGATCGGCATTTCGGGCGTTTGCCACCAATGCGCCCATTTCGACACTATGTAGATTCCGGAAATACCGCGCTTGTCGGCGAAGGGCTTGGCAAAACTGCCCTGCGGCCGGCCTTTTTCGGGACGCGCCGTATAGGTGAGCAGGACGGCGTCACTGCCCAGGTCATTAATGACCAGGCGCAGATCTTCCCCTTCGAATATTACCTTGCCGATGCCGGCGGGTTTAACAGTCATGACGCGGCCGAACCTACATCAACTCGCGGGCAGTTTCCACCCGCTCCTTGTCCTCGAAACTGACCTGCGGGTGGGCCAGCACAAGTTTGCCGATTCGTGTCGCTTCGTCGACCGATTTTGCCGCGACCAGGGCTTCAAAATAGGCGCGAAGGAAGCGGATTTCGGTGCGGAAACTGTCAAAATGCGTCCGGCAACTGTCGATAATATCCTGATACTGGCGAAGACGGTTCATGCAGGCATAGGCCCAGCGCCAATTGTTGAAGATGCTGTCCTGCAGGGTGCAGACTTCCAGCGCGACTTCCAGGGCTTCGGCATAACGGCCCAGGCTGTAGAGTCCAAGACGCTGCTGCTGCAGACCGAAAACCCTGTCGGCACCCGTCCGGACATAGATTTTTGACGTCTCGACCAGGGCTTCGAAGCGGATTTTTTCGTCGTCCTCGCTGTCCTTTTCACGGCCTTCGGCGAGAAACTTGGTATAGCGCTTGAAGGCGTGCAGTGATGCCGGATCGAATTGGAACCAGTGTTTGGCAATCAGGCCGCAACTCGCCTTCTTGTCCTTCTCGAAGGCGTACAGGTACATCTTCTCATAATATTGCGTGTAATTTCGGCGGACGCCGCGAATGCTCCGCAGCACCTGGTCGAAATGAAGGTTGTCCATGGTGACGTCGCGGACAAAGTCTTTCAGGACACCGATTTTCAACATGAATTCGAGGATATTGTGCCCGCCATAAGGCACGCTCAGAAACTCGACTTGGGGATAGCCTTCCAGCATGTCGACATGCTGCCTGTCCAGCTTGTGAAACTCATCGTACAGCACGTAATACTGACAGTTGGCGCCGATGCCGGTGCGCGAATCGGGCTCGATAAACTGGATGGCTTCCAGATCTTCGTTCCACCGGTTCTCGAACGGCACCAGGGCCGGGTCCATCGACACCTGTGGTGCCACGACCAGACCGCGTTCGCAGCCGATACGCGACGCGCTCAGCAATACGCCGAATCCGCCCATTGAACCGCCGTAACACAGGCGGCGCTTGGCATTTTTCAGGAACGGCAGGTCGCGGACAATCGCCTCGACGACTGGCAATTCCGGCGACTGCCACCAATGGGGCCACTTGGAAATGAAATAGACACCGGAATATTTGCGGCGCTCGACCAGGCGCTGGGCAAAACCCAGCCTGCTGAAGCTGCCGTTCTTCTCGAGCGCCGGCCGCGGTGTAAACGTGACAAAGACAACATCCGACTTGTTGTCCTGAACAATCAGCCTGATGTCGTCGCCGTCGAAGAGGCAGATTCCACGCCCCGTATCGGTATTTGGCGCATATCGTTCCGACATCATTGATCCTTGAGCGCGCGTCAGTGAATTACGCCGTGTAGTCGGCGTAGGACTTTTCCTCGACATAGGCGGAGCCCAGGGCCAGGTTGATCACCTTTTTAAGATGTGCGCGCTCATCATTGGTAAAATAGACGGCCCGCGCCAGCTGGACAAAGGTATCGCCGAAGTCCTTGGCCCGTTCGCAGTCACGAATATCGTCCTCGATCACCCATAACTTCTCGTTGACTGCCTGAAGCTGGGCGATGGCGTCTGTGACTTCCGCTGCCAGCACAGGGAAATGCTGCGTGAACACAGCGTTCAGGGCGTTCAGTTCGGCGTGAATATTGACCAGCTTGGCCGGGTCCTTGATCCGTTCGGACTTGATACGCAGGATTGTGATCTTGTCGGCAATCTCGCCGATCGAAACCGGGGTCAGCATTTCAGTGGCGGAGGGGCTCGACATGTCGAAATATCCAGTTCTGTGCAGGTGCGATACAAAACCTATAGAAAACCCTATCCGTGAGTGCAAGTCTCAGTCGAAGCGCCACTGTTTATAAGCCTGGCGCATGTCCGCGTGGGCGCGATCGCCCAGGGCATGACGCCGGACCGCGTCGTGGACCAGAAGGCGCAAAGCCTGGGCAGCCAGGGCGATATCGGGTTCCATCCATTGGGCGTGCGGACCGTTGTACATGATTGACGCCGGCACCGGGTGGCCCGGAATCAAGATTGAGTTATCCACAGTCATGAAGTCGCCATTGCCTGTGCCTTCGGTGGCGATAACGGCCAGTCCGGCGGCCATGGCCTCTGCCAGGGGCAGGCCAAACCCTTCGGCACGATGCAGCGACAACAGGATATCGCAGCTCTGGAGCAGAATCTGCTGATCGGCGTCACTGAGGGTCTGGGACACGAAGACGATATCCGGCCGATTCCCCGCCAGTGTATTTAGCGAGGCGTTGTCCAACAAGGACTTGACGATCAATTCCGCATTTTCGGAAGGATTGGGAAAGGCCTCGATCCAGGCCGAAATGGCGCCGGCAGGATTCTTGCGATCGAGACCGCTCTTTGGATCATACATGGTCAGTACGCGGACCCGGCCGCGCTCGAAACGGGTCTCAACAATGGCTGGAACGGCAACCGGGTGGGGGACGATCTTCAGTTTTGCGGTCTGTAAGGACAGGTTGTTTTCAGCGAAGGCGCGGGCAAATGCGGCGCGGACAAAGGCGCTGGGCACCCAGATTTCGTGAAAATGTTGAGCGACATCGAGCCAGCCAGTGGGGGCGAGGTCGCTTTCCCAGGCCCAGTAGCCGATGCGGTACAGATCGCGCCATTGTGCTTCGTCATGGGCAAACAGCGCAATCCGAGCCTCGGGCGGATTGGCGTGGATTAGCCAGATATTGCTGTCGCCGACCGGTATGGGCGCGGGTGCGCGGGTGAGCAGGCCACGCTGTGCCGGGCGCAGGTCGTGCGACATTACCGCGTGGCCACGGGCGCGCAGGGCATCGATGGTCAGGCGGGCGGCGCGACCGATGCCGAAAGCCTCGTTGATAAAGCCGGAAACAAGGAAACGGGGTGGCGTTGGCGCGGCCATGGGGTGGTTCCCGCGCCAGTTTCGTGCGCGCAAGGCGTATTTCAAGCGGAAAACGTGCTGGTGCAGGGCGGCGATCAGGGATTTCATCTTGCCTACTATAGGGCCATTGCACCAAGATGGAAGCGGGAGGCCGGGCATGAATCTGTTAAGCGAACTGCGCGGTCTTGCCGGCGCCGAGCCGATGGCCGAGGGCGTTCGCCTGACCGAGCCCTATGCCGAAGCGCACCATGCCGCGGTGGCGTTGAGCGGCCAATATCGCCTGCGCGCCCAGGGCATTGGTGTCGAGATCGAGATGGTCGAGACAGCAACCAAACGGCGCAGTCTCGTCTATGTACGCGATGGCGAAGAGATCATTCTGTTCATCAGGCCCGGACGCTACGATTTTTATCTGCGCTTTCTGTCAGCGCCGGGAGCTTATGCGGCCCAGGTCGAGCTGATCCGGATGGGGGTTGTGGCACGGGCTGGCTTCCTGCTGACCAAGGCAGTGTCGATGTTGCGGCGGCCGCCAGGCGAATGGCTGGCCGTGGCGGGACGGCTGTTGCGCCCGGCGCCGCAAGGCATTGTCGGCGCGCGGGTGGGTGAGGCAGTGGCATCGCCGACCTCGCATGTATCGCATCATGACGACAAGGCGGCCGAACTGCCCGGTGCGGCGGACCTACATGCTGGCGTGTCAATCATCATTCCGACGAAGGTTCAGTTGCATTTGCTGTCTGCCTGCGTGTCGTCGCTGGACATGGCGCCGGTGACCAGGGAATTGATTGTCGTCGATAACGGCGCGACCGATCCGGCGATGATCGCCTATCTGGCGCAGCTGTCTTTCCGGCCGGACGTGCGAATTCTGCGCCACGACGCGCCGTTCAACTTTTCCGAGCTGTGCAATCTCGGGGCAAGGCGGGCACGCTATCCGACCCTGCTGTTCCTCAATGACGATATCGAGGCGATGGACGGACAGTGGCTGGGCGCCATGCTGGACTTTGCCGCCCGGCCGGACGTCGGTGTGGTGGGCGCGCGGCTGATCTATCCGTCAGGCGATCTGCAGCACGCCGGCGTGGCGGTCAATCTGGTGCCGGGGCCGGGCCATCCGTGGCGCGGGCTGGCGCGCGAGACGTGGAGCAACTGTCCGCGGATCGGCACGGCGAGTGAGGTCGACGCTGTGACGGGTGCCTGCCTGATGATCGCCAAGTCCCTGTTCGACAGTCTGGGTGGGTTCGACGAAGAGGCGTTTGCCGTGACGCTGAACGATGTCGACCTATGCCTGAAGGTCCGGGCGCGGGGGCTGAAGATCATCTATGTGCCGCAGGCAACATTGATTCATAAGGAGGGCCGGACGCGCAAGCGCGACGACAGTCAGGGCGAGGTGGCGCGGCGTGAGGCCGAACTGGCAGCGTTCTACGAGCGCTATGGCGACTTGACGCGGCATTCGGTGTTTTACCCGCCGAGTCTAAGGCGCGATACCGACACGGGCGCCGGGATATAGCGCCGCGGCTTGTATCTATTGGCGTTTCAAACGACACCCGGTTGATTGCCCAGTTCAGAGGCCAGCAGCTCAAGATCTGCCGGCTTGAAACGCAGCCGAGCGATCGGCAGGATAACGGCCGCAGTGAGGGCAAGGTGGCTGCGCAGGCGTGCTGCCAGGTCGTACAGGCTTTCGACCAGACGCCGATCGGAATTGAGCGGCGCTTCGGCGATCCTGAAGGCTTCAAGACGGACCAGAATCTGGCGGATATTGCCGGATAGAATTCGATGATTGGTCGTCAGTATGCGGTCCGCCGTTTCGATATCGTCATCGCGGTGTGCGGCAAGGCGCAGGATCGGCAGCACGGCTGTGCCTTCGCAGGCAAGGAGGCGTGGCAGGTCGATACGCAGTTCCTGAATAACCTGCGCCATGGCGTCGACCTTGTAGGCCGGCGCATCGGCGACAAACGTCAGGTTGGTGGCACAGGCGCGCAAGCGTACAAGCTCGTTGGCGAACCAGTCGAGAGGGGAATCCTGAATCTGTTGCAGCAAGGTTTCCGGGCCCGGCGAGGTCGGGCCGGTCATTTCGCGCTCCAGCGAATAGCTTGGATAATATTTACAATGTCAGGTATTTCAAAATGCATCGTGAATTGAGCTTGCGGAAAGAGTTGCTGTCAGAGGTTTCTCTCAATGAAAGCATATATGTTTTCGTATAAAAATCATCCGCTTAAGGGTTACCAATTGTGCGTACGCCGCTTGATATGCGTCAATTACAATCGTCTGCAGCTATGCATCGCGTCTCCATGTAGCGTTGTGCCGATGGGCTTGCCACAACCTTGACTTCATACTTGAGGCAGTTCACGGTCGCTGCAACCAGTATGGGCGAGGGCCGGCCATGAGAGACAGCGATGTCGACCGAATACGCGGCTTGCGGTTGTTCGAGCACATCGAGCCTGCCCATTTCGATCGACTGACGTCCGGCGCCTTCATGCAGAAATTTCCTGCCGGAACCACACTGCTAAACGAAGGCGATACGGTCGATTTTCTCTATATCCTGATGGACGGCATCATCGAGATCCAAGGATCGTGGAACGACAAGGAAACGACGGTGGCGGTCGTGCGCCCTTTATCGATGTTGATACTGTCGTCCGTCGTGTTGAATGCACCGGCACTGATGTCGGCCCGGACGTTGGAACGGTCGGAAATTCTAATGCTGTCCGCCGACAGCTTTCGCCGCGCCATGCGCGAGGACGGCTTATTCGCGGTCTGTGTCGCCGAGGAATTGGCAGGGTGGAACCGCGCCATGGTCCGCCAGCTCAAGAATATGAAGCTGCGCAACGCGTCCGAACGGTTGGCTAACTACCTGCTGACGCTCCAGGTGCAACAGAACGGCAGTCTGAAGCTGCAACTGCCACACGAAAAGCGTATATTGGCGTCGCTTCTGGGGATGACTCCGGAAAATCTCTCGCGCGCTTTTGCGACGCTTGGTGATTATGGCGTCGTGGTGCATGGTAATGAGGTTGAATTGACCATGATGGTCGCGCTGCGGCGCATGGCCAAGCCGTCGCCTTTTATCGACAATCACCTGCCGCCGCTGGATCACCTGAGCGGCAAGGCGGAGCGGGAGATGTGGCCGCCGAATGGGCGCGATGGCAAAATCTTTTTCGAATAATGTGATGTTGAGATGAAAAAATGGACCGGCGGCGCACATACTCTGCGCCGCCGTTCCAATCCTGATTCCATTACGCGCAATCGGGATCGATTTCTGCCCTGTCTTGGGGTGAGGGATCGGGACAGGACAATGTTTCGACGAGATTGAAGTTAGCACAGCCCTGATTTGGCACATTGACCGCTGTCAAATGGGCGTGCGGGATTTGCATTCGCGCGCACGACAAACGTCAATCGGCCGGCCTAAAATTTTCCCCGGAGCTTGTTCGCAGTTAATGCGGATTTCGCATAGATGGCTTAGGCAGCCGCCCGAGATAAATGAATACGTTTTCATTTGGCCGTTGGCCCTGCCGAACGCCCCATAACTGTGACATCGTTGTGAAAAACCGCCTCCAGGGAGTTCAACACGTGTCCACGGTATTTTCAGCCCGAATCTTTTGTGCAGGTCTCGCCGCTGCCTGCCTTGTTTCACCCGTCATGGCCTTCGCATCGTGCGAAAAGGTGGCCGGAGAACATCATGGCCGTTTCAAGGTCGACAAGCGCGAAGATGTGCGCGACAGCGGCCGGCCGGACTATTTTGACGGGACATGGACGATAACCGTCGACGGCGCGACCTGCGCCATTTCCGGCCAGGCGGATTCGGCCATGACCGGGGTCGTCGCTCTGACCGGGACCTACGGCGTGAACAATGCCGACACCAGCAAGTTCAAGGTCACCAATTTGTATATGGATGCCGCCGGCAATGCAGACTTCATCGAATTCTCGTTCAAGACGGATTCAGCCAGGCACCTGCTGCACTATGTCACCATCGAGACGGCTCAATATCTGTATGACGGTGATTTCGACGGCAAGTAGGTAAAACGTCGCTTCGGACCGCCATAAGGCGCGCGAAGCGCCAAGTGAAGCCGAAGGCTTCGTTGTGGCTGACCACCAGCGGGGCGCCGTCCCAGGCGATCAGGCCGCTTCGCCGGGTCGTCATGTCCCGATGGATAAAAGTCGGGTGGTACGTGAATGGAAAATCACATGCGGGGTTTGAACCTTTGTTCGAGGCGGCGACGGGCGATAAGTCGCGCCTGGCAAGGGGGTGCGGATAAGGCAAATCAAAATAAGAAATATTCGCGATATTTGAATCGGAAAAATCAGGTTGACGGAATTTTTAAAAAGTGTGATGAATCCATGGTAGCGATAACATAAAAATGCCAATCGGAAATCGAACATGCAGCCAGGACTGGCGCCTGAACGGGTGCTGGTGGTAAGGGTTTTGCGCGTTCACGACTAAGGTCGTCTTCACAGTATTATCGCCATACACGGCGAAAACGACAGGTGCGCGGTCGCATTGGGGCAGAGATCCCGTGTGCCGCCGGAGGGAAAACAGATGTATCTGGGCATTGACGTCGGCACGTCGGGCATCAAGGCGGTCATCGTCAATGACGCCGGTAGCGTCGTAAGCGAGGCGCGGGCGCCGCTCGGGCTGTCACGGCCGCATCCACTGTGGTCGGAACAGGATCCATCGGATTGGTGGGCGGCAACCAACAGCGCGGTCAGCCAGCTGGAGTCTGCCGCACGGGCGCAGGTTAGGGCGATCGGGCTGTCAGGCCAGATGCACGGCGCGGTCCTGTTGAATAGGGCGCGCAAGGTCATCCGCCCGGCGATTCTATGGAATGACGGGCGCTGCGAGGCAGAATGCGACGAACTGTTGCGGCGCGAGCCGGCGACGCATGAAATAACCGGCAACCTGATCATGCCGGGCTTTACAGCGCCCAAGCTGCTGTGGGTGCGGGCGCACGAACCCGAGATCTGGGATGCGCTGGACCTGGTTTTGCTGCCGAAGGACTATATCCGGTTGCGGATGACGGGTGAGGCGGCGACCGATCTGTCGGATGCTTCGGGGACACTGTGGGTCGATGTCGCCAAACGGCAATGGTCGGATGCCATGCTGACGGCGTGCGAGCTGACGCAAAGCCATATGCCGCGTTTGTGCGAAGGGCTGGAGCCGACGGGTATCCTGCGCGATGAACTGGCCGAGGCCTGGGGCATGCAACGCGTGTCGGTCTGTGCCGGTGGCGGCGATAATGCGGCCGGGGCGGTTGGCGTCGGCGTCATTCATGATGGCGATGCCCTGCTGTCACTCGGAACCTCAGGTGTGCTGTTTGCCGCCACTGAACAGTTCCGGCCCAATGTCGCCGGAACGGTCCACGCCTTTTGCCATGCCGTGCCCGAACGTTGGCACCAGATGTCGGTGATGCTGAACGCGGCGTCCTGCCTCGACTGGGTGGCGCAACTGACCCGGGCGGACGGCGTCGAGGAGATGCTGCAGGCCATCGAGGCTTCGGGAAAGACCGATACGTCCGAATTGTTCCTGCCGTACCTGACCGGCGAGCGGACCCCGCACAACGATCCCTATGCAAAAGGCGTCTATTTCGGGTTGAACCCCGGCACCGACCCGCTCGCCCTCGGCCTGGCAACCTTGCAGGGCGTGGCCCTGGCCCTGGCCGACGGTCTGGACGTGCTAAGCGATGCCGGGACGCATTTCGACAGTATTACGGTCATCGGTGGCGGCGCGCGTTCGGCCTTCTGGGGACGCACCCTGGCCTCGGCCCTGGGCAAGCCGCTGATCTACCGCGAGGGCGCGGATTTTGGCCCATCCTATGGTGCGGCAAGGCTGGCGCGATTGAGTCTTGGGGCCGACACGGTCGCCGAGGTGTGTACGGCGCCGCCGATCCGCCACGTAATCGAACCGGACCGCCAGCTCTGCGACAGCCTTGATGCCAAGCGCGCCCCTTTCCAACGCCTGTACCAGACCCTGAAGCCCCTGTTTAAGGACTAACTGATGACGACCTCTTATTTCGATGCCTTGCCGACCATCACCTATGAAGGACCGCAGTCGCGCAACCCGCTGGCCTACAAGCATTACGACAAGTCACGCGTGGTCATGGGAAAGACCCTGGCCGAACATCTGCGCATCGCTGTCTGTTACTGGCACACCTTTGCCTGGCCGGGTAACGACATCTTCGGCGCCGGGACCTTCGACCGGCCGTGGAAACCCGGCACGCCGGTAACCCAGGCCCTGGCCGAACTGAAGGCTCAAAACGCCTTTGACTTCTTCACCAAGCTGGATACCCCGTTCTACTGCTTCCACGATGTCGACGCCATGGCCGACGCCGCGACCCCGGCCGAGCACAAGGCCAATCTGGCCAAGATCGTCGATGTGCTGGCCGGACATCAGGAACGCACGGGCGTGAAGCTGTTGTGGGGGACGGCCAATCTGTTCTCCAACAAGCGTTACATGGCCGGCGGCGCGACCAATCCCGATCCGGACGTGGTGGCGTGGGCGTCATTGCAGGTGCGCGAAATGCTGGAGGCAACGCATAAGCTTGGCGGTTCCAACTATGTGCTGTGGGGCGGCCGCGAAGGCTATGACACCATCCTCAACACCAATCTGAAGCAGGAGCTGGACCAACTGGGGCGGTTCCTCAACATGGTGGTCGAGCACAAGCACAAGATCGGTTTCAATGGCACCATCCTGATCGAGCCCAAGCCGCACGAGCCGACCAAGCATCAGTATGACCGCGATACGGCGACGGTGTTCGGCTTCCTGAAGAATTACGGCCTGGAAAACGAGGTCAAGGTCAATATCGAGGCCAACCACGCCACCCTGGCTGGCAACAGCTTCGAGCACGAGATCGCGACCGCAGTGGCTTTGGGCATTATGGGTTCGATCGATATCAATCGCGGCGACCACCAGAACGGCTGGGACACCGACCAGTTCCCCAACAATGTCATGGAAATCACCATGGCCATCTATGAGCTGCTGCGTGGCGGCGGGTTCACAACCGGCGGGTTCAACTTCGACTCCAAGGTACGGCGCCAGTCGATCGATGCGGCGGATCTGTTCTACGCCCACGTCGGCGGGATCGACGTCCTGGCACGCGGACTGATCAATGCGGCGAAGCTGATAGAAGACGGCGAGCTGCAGGGCTTTGTCGATACGCGTTATGCCGGCTGGAAGGCGGGCATGGGCCAGAAAATGCTGGCCGGTCAGGCGTCACTGGCCGACATGGCCGACTATGCGGTGGCGGAGAATCTGGCGCCGGTCGGCAAGTCGGGCCGCCAGGAATATCTCGAAAATATCGTGGTCAACGCCAGCTGATATTGCGCGTGTGAGAAAACAGGGACGGTGGCGGTTTCGTCACCGTCCTTTTTTGCGTTAGAGCGAAATGACTTTAGATAGAATTGTCATTTCGCTCTAACTTTTTGTTTTGTCGCGCAATTTAACCGAAAAGTGGCAGCCACTTTATCGGATTGCGCTCTAGTCTTCCAACACGCGCTTCAAGACTTCGAACGCCGTTTGGAAGCCGTGGTGGGCCTGGATATAGTCCTGGGCGTGCATGGAATGGCGGTTCCATTCGCGACCGCTTTGACCATAGAGTTCTGTGGTTTTGGCCACGATCTCGTCCGCCGTATTGGCGATAAAGATCGACGTGCCGTTCTCGACCTCCAGGCCCTCCGCGGCAATATCGGTGGCAATGACCGGTACGCCGTGCGCCATGGCCGACAGAACCTTGCCTTTCAGTCCAGCACCATAGCGCAATGAGGCCAGGAACAGACGCGAGCGCCCGAACCACGGCGCCAGGTCTTTGACCTGGCCGGTCACCAGGACGCGATCCGACGCGCGGGCCAGCAACTCCGGCGGCGGATTGGCGCCGACCAGCAGCAGCCTTGCCTCGGGCAGTTCGGCCGACAGGCGCGGCCAGACCTGATCGAGCAGGAAGTTGGCCGCATCGACATTGGGTGGATGGTTGTAGCCGCCGAGGAACATCACATCCTTGCGCGAAGCGTGGGAGACGTCGGCGTCGACAATCTCCTCGATCAGCGGCAGGACGGCGACCTTGGCATCGGGCACCTCGTCGTTGAGAATGTCGCGTTCGACGTCGGAATGGACGAGGGTGATGTCGCAATCGGCCGCCAGCTTCAGCTCCTTGACCTTCATGGCTTCAGCCTCTTCGCGCAGGCCGTCATTGTTCTCGATCCCGGCCTGGCGCTGCATGCGCAGGAAGTGCAGGTCAGCGTTGAGATAAATGACCTTGGCCTGGGGGGCGTATTTGCGGATCAGTTCGAGATTCTTGAAGCCGACATTGGCGCGGATCACCTGGACCACGTCATACAGTGCGCCGTTGCCGCGCAGCAGTTCGGTCATGGAGCGTTCGAACGGGGCGTAGAAACATTCGACGCCCATGGCCTGGAGCGCGCCGACCTCGGTGCACTGATACAGGAAATTGTCCTCCGGCACGAAGGAGACGTGATAGCCCAGCGTCTGATAGTAGCGGATCAGGTCGACGGTCGCCTTGGAACCGGCGTCCTGGGATGGGGTCGGGTTGCAGGCGTCGACGATCAGGACGCGTTTGGTCACGGCGCGATCACGTTCCAGCGAGGGCTTGTCGCCGTTTTCGCGGTGGCTGCTGAGTGTCTCGCGCCAGCGCTCGAAGAACTTCTCCTTGTTGAGCACCTGATAGGCCTTGGCGCCTTCCGCCGTATCGGTGCCCGACGTCTTGCCCTCGTAATGCACGACCTTGGACAGGGGCTGCATGATGACGCTGTGACCCAGACTGCGTATGCGGAAGGCCAGGTCGGTGTCTTCGTAATAGGCTGGTTTGTAGTGGTCGTCGAAGCCTTCCAGCTTCGTCCACAGGTCGTGGCGAATCATGAAGGACGCACCCGAAACGTAGTCGACCGCACGGGCGTAGGAATAGGCCGGGCGGTTGGGGTCGTCATGACGGCCATAGTTCCACGCCGAACCATCGCGCCAGACAATGCCGCCAGCCTCCTGGAGGCTGCCGTCCGGGTAGAACAACTTGGAGCCAACCATTCCTACTTTCGGGAAGTGATTGAAGGTGTCGACCAGGCTGTCGAGCCAGGAATCGGCGACGCGGGTGTCGTTGTTCAGGAAAACGAGATATTTGCCGTTTGCTTCGGCGGCCGTTTTGTTGCAGGTGGCGATAAAGCCTTCATTGGCGGGGTAACGGAAATAGCGGACGTCGCGGACCTGGCTCAACCAGCGTTCACTGTCATCGGGTGAGGCGTCGTCGCCGATTACGATCTCGAATCTATGGCTGGCATTTTGCCGTACCAGGCTGTGCAGGCAGTTCAGTGTGTAGGCCAACTGACCATAGACAGGGATAATGACCGAGACGGCCGGAGCTACCGACATGGAGGGGCGCGGCAGGGCGTTGATGGCCTGGACGGCAGCTTCCCATTTCGGCGCCTTGCCCAGCAGGCCGTACTGTTCGAGGAAGGTCTGCCCCATATAGGCGACGTCGAGAATGTCGTCATTGGCGCGGCGTTCGTGAATCGTCAGCCGGTCGGCATCGCCCGGGCGGTCACGCTTGGGCCAGCCGGTATCGGCGCCCGCTCCAACGGAACCTGTGCCGGCATTGCCGAGAAGTAGCGTGTGGGACAGCCCCAGGGAACTGTCAACACCGTTACTATCGCCTTGTCCCATACGGCTGTGCAGGAAGAGGCCGATACGGCCTGACGGCTCGATGCGACGGGCTTCGCGCGTACCGTGGCGCAGGTAATGGAAGAAGGGATTGACGCCGGTCCGCGCCAGGTCTTCATGCGCCTTGAGATAGAAGCTCGACGAGAAGCCGGGGGCCGGATCGAAACCTTCCTTGGCGCCGAACACGACATAGTGGTTGACGGGATCCATGCCCTCGCGCGGCTTGCCGGCCAGTTGCATGCGGTAGAAGGTGTCATCGAAGGACGATTTGCGCAGGCCGCGCATGGCCAGGAACGACTTGACCGCGGTCTTTGCACCCTGACGGCGGGCGATGCGCGCCGACCATAACAGGTCGCGCGCCAGGCTGACCGGGCCTTCGAGCAGGCCGGGCTTCTTGCTGAACAGAGCGTAGCTGGTGACGTCGCGATACAGGCTTTCCAGCTTGCCGGTCTCGTCCATCGCCGTGAGGTCTTCGATACGCATGTCGGGCGAGGGCCGCACACGGACGCTGATCGGCGAGGGAACCGGTATGGCGACCGGCTCGGTGCTGAATTCGAAACTGGCGGCGCCCAGTTTCGCCGCGCCCATGCGTTCGTCGGGCTGCGGCAGGTGGTGCTCGAAGCTGAAGGCGACCTCGACCTTGATCAGGCCCTTCATCGGCCGGGTGGCGAGGTCGAGGCGCTGGGCCGACCGGCCGGGCGTCAAATCGGCCATGCCGTAGTCTTCGCCATTGATCAGCACGCGCGCCTGCTGCGGCCCAAAGCTTTCGGGCACATAGAGGTCGAGCTTCAGGCGGTTGACCTCGTTGCGGACACCGAAGCGCAGAACAATGTTGCGTGTGGCCCAGGCGTCGTCGTGCAGACCTTCGGTCTGCGGCAGGAGAAGGCACGGAACGCGGCGGTCGTCGTGGACGCGGTCGAGTTGATAATAGTCGTCGATCAGCGAGGCGTACTCGCCTTCGCTGTAGGTCTTGGGTGTAATTTTCGTCGCGGCGGCGGCGCGGATGGCCTTGATGATCTGGGCATGCGAAGCATCGGGCGGGACCAGTTGGCCGACGCCCAGGGCCGTGAGCCGTCCACCGGGCGCGCCCAGGTCGTAGGCGACCGGGGTCAGGCCGATGGTGAGGGCTTCGGACAGGGTATAGGCGTAGGTTTCAGGCCACGGGCTGAGAAAGAGCGCCACCTGGGCGCCGGATTCGCGGACCTTTTCCTCAAGGGTTTCCGGCGTATAGGGTCCGAAATCGCGCAGATTGGGAAAGGACAGCATCTGGTCGTTGCGATCGGAATAGCCGATCAGGGCGAATGCCAGGTCCGGTTCCCGCTTTTCTGCCCAACGCAACAGGGCGACGATTTCAGCCGATCCCTTATGCGGGCCAAGTGCGCCCAGCAGGGCAATCTTGATCTTTGCCGGCGCGGTGATCGGCTGCGATTCCACGGTGGGCGTGGCGCCGCCGAGATGCGATCGAACATCGATGGTCAGCCCGGCGAAGACCCGGTGATAAAGATCGGCCGTGGCCTGGGATGGCGCGAACAGTCCGTCGGCCTGTTTCAGCAGGTCGTGCCACTTGTCGCGCCAGCGGACAATGTCCTGCCAGACGGCGCGGTAGTCGCCATGCAAGTGCGAATGCGCTCCGCCACGCTTCAGGCAGGTATTGCAGGCGGAAAAATCAGGCAGGTCGCAATATTCGCCGCCGTCATCGAGCAGCGTAACACGCGGGCAGGCATAGAAAAAGTCGTGCAGGGTAACGAAATAAGGAATGCCCGCACCTTTCAGGAAGCGGTCCATGCCGTCTTCCACGTCGATCAGGTGATGCAGGTGGATGAAGCGCGGTGTCAGGATCAGCAGATCGGCGCACAGGGCGTCGAGACCGCCGGCCTTGGGATACAGGGTACGGTTGGTACTACCCCATTCTGTCAGGGCATAACCAAAGCGCGAACCGTTACTGGCATTGCGGGCGATCAGGACATGATAGCCTTCGCCCTTCAGCTTTTCAGCCAGGAATTCGATATTGGTGTCGACGCCGCCGCCGGATGCCAGCGAGATGAAGACCGCAATCGGGCGGTCGCGCCATAGCGAGATCTGCAGGCGGTTACGGACCGGCGCCATTGGATCCGTATCGAGGAAGTTGTGGATCTGGCCGTGATAGTCCGGGTAGCGCTCGTTCAGCACGCGGATGGCGACCGCGACCTTTTCCAGCTTGTTGTCGAAGGAAACACCGCCCTTGTGTTCGACGAACGCGTCACAGGCGGCAATATTGCGCCAGCCGCGGGTGGCGGCGCGCAGGGAGAAATCGTTCTCCTCGCCATAGCCCTTGCCGAACGTCTGGGCGTCGAACAGGCCGACCTCACGCAGGGCGGCGCGGCGGATAAACATGCAAAAGCCGTGCGCCGTCGGCAGGTCGACCGTGACGCCGTCGTTTTCGCGGGCGCACAACGCGTTGATGCCGGCCATGTCGAGGCCGTACGGCAGTTCGGCATATTCACCCAGTTCGGGCAGGGTCAGGATTGTGGCGTTGTTCGACAGCGGCGTGGCGCTGGCGATATTGGGCGCCGAGTAGGCTGCACGGACCAGCCGGTCCAGCCAGTGGTCGCCGACAACTGTATCGGAATTGAGCAGGACCACGTCGTTGTCGTCGTTTAGCGACATACCGCGGTTGACCGTGGCGACGAAGCCCAGGTTCTCGGCATTGTCGAGCAGGCGGTAGTCGTGCTTTGCGGCGTGGGCCTTCAAGGCCTTGACGAGGGCGGGATCGGGGCTGGCATCGTTGATGACGATGAGATTGTAAGGGGTTTTGACTTCGGCACGCAGCACCGAGTCGATGCAGTCCATGGTTTCTTCCAGCCCGCGATAGACCGGAATGATGACGTCGACGCCCTGGTTGATGGTATGACCATGGCACGGCAGGCTGGCCGTCCAGACGTGCGGAAAGGCGACGGGCTCGCGATGGCGCGCCATATTGATCAGGAACTGGCGCTTGAAGGCGTCGAGTGCACGGGCCTTTTCGCCGCCGGGCATGGCGCCGTCGAGGGCGGCGATCAGTCCTACCGCCGACAGGCGAATCAATTGCTTGCCAATAGGATAATAGTCGGTGCCGCGGATGCGCACGCCCAGCAATCGTGTCTCATTGCCGTTTGCCGGGTTGGCGAAGCTGAAAGCGCCCGTGCTGCCAAAATCATGGGCGGCGTCGGCCCGAAGCGTCCGTATGATCTCGCCGTCGAAGTCGATATCAACTTCGACAGCGAAGCCCGGCCGCGTGACATCGGAGATCCACCCGGCGACGTGATCGTCGGCGCGCAGCAGTTCGCCTTCATAGACGGAGGTATGGGTAAAGGATTCGGTCTTGATGACTTTCTTGGAAGCCGGCCCGGTCGCATAGGTGACTGTGACGCGATGGGAGCGGGCATCAAAGACGCCGAAAGGCAGGATCAAGCTGACGCTGTTGCCCTTCCAGGACAAGCTTTCGGGATCTATGGGAAGGCCGTCAAGAGTCAGCCGGACCTGAGGGTCGTTTTTCAGTCCGGTGACTGTCAGCGCCGTACCGGACAGGGTAAATCCAAGAGTCATCAGGTCCTAACCGTGCGCCATGCTGCATGGCAACGTAATTGCACGCCTATACAAACAGAATTTTGCTCGACATGTCACGTGCAAAAGCCACAAATTTGTCATTGTTTTTTGCTTTCCACCGGCCCCGGATTACCGGTGGAAAGCAGTAGCGTTATCTGAACGTGGTGGCGTTCAGGCGCTCAGGGCAGCGGGCGCATTGTTGTGCAAATCCCACCCGTCACAATCGCCGAAATAGGTCTGGCGGCCGCCGTCCAATACCAGAACCTTGTTACAAACGGATTTAATCAGACCTAAATTGTGCGTCGCTAAAACCATAACGCGAGATTTTTCGAGAATTTCGTCCATGCGCTCCTTGGCCTTTTGATGGAAACCGGCATCGCCTGCGCCGATCCACTCATCGAGGAGCAGAACATCGGGGTCGAGCGTGGTCGCCACCGCGAAGACCAGGCGGGCCATCATGCCGGCGCTGTAGGTCTTGACGGGCAGGTCGATATAGGCGCCGAGTTCGGAAAAATCGATGATTTCCGGCATCTTGCCGACGACGACCTTGGTACCAAAACCGCGCATCCGGCCCATGCTGAGCACGTTTTCGCGACCGGTGAGCGCGGCATCGAGGCCGAGGCCGATGTCGATCATCGATGAGATACGGCCCGTCACCTCGACCAATCCGCGATCAGGCTCGTAAATCCCAGCCAGAACCTTGAGCAAGGTGGTCTTGCCGGCACCATTGTGGCCGATAATGCCCATCCGGTCGCCTTCCTGCAGGGAGAAGCTGACACCGTCAAGCGCCTTGACATGCACGATGTCCTGGCCGTCCTTCAGCAGCTTGCCGCCGATCGCCATATTGGCAATGGTGTTACGCAGGGAGTGGGCGCGGATCGAGTAGACCGGGTAGGAAAGCTCGACTCCGCTGAGTGAGATGACGTCGGACATGGCTTAAACTCCTACACCCAGAACGGAATGCGCTTGCGCAAGGGCGGATAGACGGCAAGCCAGGCAATAATCCCGGCGACGGACGTACCGATGGCCAGGCCCCACGCGTGGGCCGGCGCCATCTGGCCCAGCAATGGTGAGCGAACGACCTCAAGCAGGCCGTAAAGCGGGTTGAACTGTGCCCAAAGGGCGCGGCCTTTCGCCATGTCGACCACGCGCCACATGACCGGTGACAGGAAGAACAGGAGCTGACCGATATAGGGCAGAAGAAGCTGCAAGTCGCGGAAGCGCGCGGAAATCAGCGAAATGACCGTGCCCCAGGTGTACATGCTGACGATAACGATCGGCAGGGCCAGGACGAAGGACCAGTGTGGGATGGTCAGGGCGCCCAGGCAGGCGCAAACGACATAATAGACGACGACATTGTGCGCGAAGGTGAGGATCGCCTTGCACACCGACTCGAGCACATAATAGCTGTATGGATTGGCGTGGTTGCGGATCATGCCGGCGAAACCGACAAAAAGGCCAGGACCGTCACTCAGCATGAAGCCGGCCAGATTGTAGCAAATCATGCCGCCCAGGACGTAGGGGAGAAGCTCACCCAGGTGATCGAGGCGGTTGGCCAAAATTCCCCAGACCAGTGTCAGACACATGGCGGTGACCAGGGTCGATGCCGCCATCCAGAAAGGCCCGAGCAGGGTGCGCTTGTATTTGGCCGACATTTCGTGCCAGGCCTGATAGATCCACACCCGGTAAAGCGCCAGACCACGGGTCAGATCACTGAAAGCTTTCTTGTACATATACCGCCTAGTCTGTCGGCCGAAATGGCCAAACTGTTGCAAGCACACACAAATTTACCTGCGGGGGGCTCACTGTTAAACCATCTGGAAGTTCAGATCAATGGTTCGCAGGTGCAAAAGAATTATCATGTTCCCGTTCGGGCGTCGCTCTGCGAGACCGTCTTCAGCCGGGTCGCCATCTGTTCCAGGACGCGCTCACCATACCGCATATTGGCATGCCAGACGTCGTTGTTCGAACCGAGTTCAGGCTTCAGAAAGCCGTCATCAAGCACGCTGTCCGGGGCGCGGACCAGCTCGATGTCGAGGTCGAGATCCCTGATGAACAGATCGGACGCGTCTTCGCAAAGTTTGTAGAAATCGGAATAGACGGCATTGACACGGTCACCGTAAAGCGTCTTCAACTGCCAGGATTCATCGTCATTGACCCGGGCCGACGGTGGCGGGGCCACCTGAAGTAAGACCTTACCTTTAAAGCGGCCGGCGATGTCGGAACAGAACCTGATTGCCCCGTGCTCCTGTTGCCGTTTCAGCAGGATATCGAGCAGGAAGGCGCGCGAAATGGCCGTAAGGGTGGACTCAGTCGCGTCGGTCAGCCAGTCGAAGCAGCCGACCGAACCCAGGACGTGATCGCCCGAGGCCAGGTTTTCATTGCTGGGCGCCGAGAAGTTGATGGCGCTGATGATCAGGGCGTCGAACGCTGTCAGGTCGAGGCGCTCGCCGATGGAACTGCGGACGGGGCTGGGGAAGGGCGTGCCGTCGGGTTGGAGGCGGCTGAACGGCCGGGCGCCAAAGGTTTCGCCATCATAGACCAGGTGCGGTGCCGTGCGCCCCGGAATGACGTAATAGTCGAAGGCGATCGTATCGTCCTTCCAACCCCGGTTCAGCGCGCCGTACAGCGCCGTGCAATGCGAATTGCCGACAATACAAACTTTCATTGATTTCGTTCTTATCTTCCGAAGGCTTCCAGCATGGCTTCTTCGCACGTCACGTCTGTTTCATTTTCAGGCGATTCGGGCGCAGGTGTCGCGGGTTTGGGAGCCGGTTGGGCCGGCCTGGCGGACGGCGTCGCATTGAGCCCGGCGAAGACATGCGTCATGACGAAGTCCACGCCCTTGATCGACACTTCGCGCTGATTGGGCAGGTAGAACATGCCGCGGAAGGTTGGGGCGGTGATGATTTCGTAGGACGGGAAATAATCGACAAAGGTGAATTCGTCGGCCAGGTCGCCGGCGACGGCGCGCAGGGTCGATTTGGAATAGGTCGTCGCCGGCAGGACGTGATTGCCGCTGGCCGTGGCGGTCAGCGGCACGGGCGACACGGTGAGCAGGAATTGCAGGTCTGGATTGAGGCTGCGAGTGAATTCTATGACCCGTTTCAGGGCGGCATGAATCTCCGGATAGCGGAAGTTTCTGAAACTGTGCTGCGACGCATCGAACTCACCGGCCAGGGTGCCCGGGCACATGGGATAAACGTGGCCGGTTCGCGTGTTCACCCAGCCTTCGGTCAGGCCCAGCGTGAAGACGAATAGCTTGGCATCGCTGAGGGCAGTGCGGATGGTCTTCAGCGTAACCTCACGGGCGGCGCGCATCTCCTCGACGCTGGCAAAGCCGTTGGGTTCGATCGCAGGGCGAAACGGGTCGTAGATTCGGCCCTTCTGTTCCCAGTATTCATCGGAGGGCGAGGCGTGGCCGAATGCCCAATCGATCCATTGTGCCAGCAGGGCGGTCGTGTAGATATTGCCGGTGCGAAAGGAGAAGACGCCGTAACCGTATTTTTTTTTCAGCTCGGGTGTAGCCGCCAGGATGTCGGGCCCCGGCTCGGCATCGAACCAGTTGTAGCCATTCTTTTTCAACGCCTTTCCGATGTGCTGGGCAAAACATGAACCGGCAGTCAGGACCTTGTCCTCCGGATGCAGCGTCAGTTTCGACCTGTACAGTTCCTCGATTTCGAGCGCGTTACGATCGGCGATGGCCGAACGCCAGAAGGCCCTGCCTTCCAGCGAACTATAGGGATTGGACATGATGGCTCCCGACAAGATGGGCGTACCGCTTAGACGCCGGCGGGAATACCGCCGCTTTCCCGTCGCGTCGCTGCAGCGCAACCACTTTAAAACGCCAAATCCGAAGAGTCAGCCCTTTTTCAAAAAAAGCCTGTTGTAAAGACTCTTGACTTGCAAAGGCCGGCTGACGTCTTATGCAGCCGACATATTTCCGGACGCGGTGGCCGGACATGGACCTGAGCCATGGGGACCGCGCACCGTACCCTCGGAATTGTTTATGAAGATTGCCGCCTTCGGCTCGTGCCTGTCGAACATCACTATCGCGCGGATGCAGCGGTTTGGGTTTGAGCAGTTGCTGAGCGTTCACCACAATCGCAGCGATGCCTTTCTCAAATATTTCGTCGACAAGTCGGCGCCGCAGATTCCGTTCGATGAACTGATGGCCAAGTTCGTGTTCAAGCCCGAGCACGAAGCCGAGGCGCGCAAATATATCCTCAACCAGTATATCGAGGGCCTGGGTTATCACGACCTGCTGCCCTTGAAGGAAGCTTCCGGACGCAACTTTATCGAAGAACTGCAAACGACGAAGTTCGATGTCATCCTGATGGACAACTTCATGGACCTGGCGTCGAAACTGGCTGTGTGGAAGAACCATCCAGTCTATGGCGACTCGCCGGTCTTCTTCAACTTCGGCTCGTTCGAAAACGAAAAGGCGCTTCTGGAAGAATTCGATTACACCTACGATTACCTGTCGGGCGTTCAGTCTGCCAAGAACAATCTGCGCATCTACAAATGGCTGCGCAAGCTGCAACCCGACGCGAAGATCGTCTATATGTGCTACCACTGGTTTTCCAGCACCGATAATTTGCGCCGCACGCGCGACGCCCAGGACTTCTTTCAGAAGATCAGCCAGCTGGCCATGTTCGAAGACCTGATTATCCTGCCGCCGCTGCAGATGGGCGAGGCCTGGGGCAAGGGCACCGACGACTGGCCGCACTTCCAGGATCCGGTTTACGAAGCCCTGGCTGGATATTTGTTCTTGCATCTTTGCGCCGGTTACGGCAGGCCCTTCAAGCCTTTCAAACTGCCCAAATAATACGGTTCAAGTAACAAAGTCCGCCGCATGAAAACCAGCGCCTATATGATCGCCCACTGCGATGACGACTTCCTGCAGGCGGCCATCGAATCCGTCATTGATCGAGTCGATGAACTTGTCTTTGTCGATGGCGCCTATGCCTGGGTGGCGCCCTTCTTCGAGAAGGCAGGGTTGGATCCCGCGAGATCGTGGCAAAAGACGCACGATATCCTGGCCTTATTCGGTGACAAGGTGCGCTATTTCAGCGGCATCTGGGACGACGAATTACACAAGCGGTCGTTTGGTTACAGCCAGTGCGACGGCGACATTATCGTTCGCATCGACGCTGACGAGATTTTCGAGTGGGATGATGCGGCCTATGCCACATTCCTGGCCTCGGACAAGGCTGTTGTGGAAATGGAATTTCCCTATCTGCTCAGTGCAGGTTCACAGCGCCTGGCCAGCGACCTGACCGATACGCCTAAGCAGTGTTGCGTCTTCAAGGCGATTCACTTCGATGATCCTCTGGAGCACTGCGCCTATCTGTGGCTTGTCCTGACCGACGAAGAGCGTGAGCGCTGCGGCGTGGCCGACTGGAGCCGGCTTCATGTGCAGCCGGTGATCCGCACAGCGCACCTGACGGCATTTCGCACGCCGCGCACCGCTGTCAATCGTGCCCGCTTTTACACATTGCAATATGTGCGGACGACGGGGCAACTGGGTTGGGGCTACTATTCGTCGCCGGTCGAGCGAAATGAGGACAAGATCCTCCAGATTTTTGATTTCCTGACGCCACAGGAATACGGCTCGTGGTTGGAAGGCCATGAGATTGTCTCAGGCTTTGCCCATATGAACGCCTTCCGTGTTGCGCCCAGCGTTTTTGGCGACAAGGTAACAGTGCAGATCGCGGCGTCGGCGACTGACCATGCCCGGAGCCTGGCCGATCTGCTCGATTTTGCCGCCCATCCGAGGCTGGTCGTTTCGGATTCTATCACGCTTATCAATGTCACCTCGCTGTTGCGGCAGGGCGTGAGCCAGTTCGACCTGACCTTTACCGATGAGGTCGAAACGGCCAGTGGGCACCTTTATCTGTTGCTCGATACGCCGGACGAACAGTCCGGACATAATCTCGAGCCTGTGCTGTGCCATACGGACGACCGGAAGGTACGGTGCCACTTCGAGCCCTTCGACATGTCCGAAGTGTTGCAGGCAGTGTTCGTCCTGCGCCCGGTCATCAAGGCCGGGTACAAGTCGACCCTGATAGGGTTAAAGGCATAGCCGAGCCGGAATGCCTGCTGTCTGGCGCCTCACCTGTTGTTAGATGCTGTAGTCGAAAACGTCGCCCAGGAAACCGCGTTCACCGAGATAGGTGACGATCCGTTCGGCCAGGATATCGGGGCTGGTATCCGTCGTATCCAGGACAAGTTCCGGGTTTTCAGGCACTTCATAAGGACTGTCGATGCCGGTGAAGTTGGTGATCTCGCCAGCCCGCGCCTTCTTATACAGACCCTTGGCGTCACGCGCTTCGGCGACGTCGAGCGGTGTGGCGACGTGGATCTCGATAAACTCACCCGGTTGCAGCAGGTCGCGCGCCAGCTGGCGTTCGGCGCGGTAAGGCGAGATGAACGATACAAGGGTGATCAGGCCGGCATCGACCATCAGGCGCGACACCTCGGCGACGCGGCGGATGTTCTCGACACGGTCCGCCGGGGCGAAGCCCAGGTCGTTGTTCAGGCCGTGACGGACATTATCACCGTCAAGCAGATAGGTGTGGTGGTTGAGGCTGAGCAGCTTCTTTTCGACCAGGTTGGCAATGGTTGATTTTCCGGCGCCCGACAGGCCGGTAAACCATAACACGACCGCGCGTTGGTTCTTGATGCCGGCGCGCGAGTCCTTGGAAACGTCGAGCGCCTGCCAATGGACATTGGTCGCGCGGCGCAGGCCAAAATCGATCATGCCGGCGCCGAGCGTCAGGTTGGACACCCGGTCGATGACGATGAACGCGCCCATGTCGTGGTTGTCGCCATAGGCGTCGAAGGCGATCGGTTCCTGGGTCTGGATATTAACCACGGCGACTTCGTTGAGCGGCAGGGCCTTGGCCGCCAGTTCATTGAAGGTGTTGACGTCGATCTTGTGCTTGATGCCGGTGACGGTGGCAGAGATCGTACGGGCGCCGACCTTCAGGATATAGGGGCGGCCGGGCAGCAGAGGCACTTCACTCATCCAGATCAGATGGGCCTGGAACTGGTCGGAGACTTCGGGGCGCTGTTCGGCCGGGACCAGAACATCGCCGCGCGAGATATCGATTTCGTCATCCAGTGTCAGGGTCACGGCCTGGCCGGCAATGGCCTGGTCGAGATCGCCGTCATGGGTAACGATGCGCGCCACCTTTGACGCCTTGCCCGAGCGGGCGACGACAATGTCGTCACCCGGGCGGACCGTGCCCGAGGCGAGCGTACCGGCGAAGCCGCGGAAGTTGAGATCCGGACGGTTGACCCACTGGACCTGGAGACGGAAGGGCTGTTGCTGCAGATCCTGGTCGATCTCGACCGTTTCGAGATGCTCGACCAGGGTCGGGCCGTCGTACCACGGCATGTTGTCGCTGCGTTCGAGGACATTGTCGCCGTAGCGCGCCGACAGGGGAATGGCCTGAAGCGTCTGGAAACCGAAACGGCCGGAGAATTCGCGATAATCGGCGACGATCCTGTCGAAAACAGCCTGGCTATGGCCGACCAGATCGATCTTGTTGACTGCCAGGACGACGTGCTTGATGCCGAGCAGCGAGACGATGAAGCTGTGGCGGCGCGTCTGGGTCAATATGCCTTTGCGGGCGTCGATCAGGATGACGGCGAGGTCAGAATTGGAGGCGCCGGTCGCCATGTTGCGGGTATATTGTTCGTGGCCAGGCGTGTCGGCGACAATAAACTTGCGCTTGTCGGTCGTGAAGAAGCGATAGGCGACGTCGATCGTGATGCCCTGTTCGCGCTCGGCCTGGAGGCCATCGACCAGAAGGGCGAGGTCGATGTCCTCACCGACCGTGCCGAACTTCTTGGAATCCTTTTCAATGCCAGCCAATTGGTCTTCGAAAATCAGCTTGGTGTCGTAGAGCAGGCGGCCGATCAGGCTCGACTTGCCATCGTCCACCGATCCGCAGGTCAGGAAGCGCAGGAGGGACTTCTTTTCATGGCTGGCCAGGTACTCGACCAGGGCCTTGGTATCCATGCGGGTATCAACGATTGCGTTCATCAGAAATAGCCCTCGCGCTTTTTCTTCTCCATCGAGCCCTGTTCATCGTGATCGATCAGGCGGCCCGAGCGCTCCGAGGTGCGGGTGGTCAGCATTTCGGCAACGATGTCTTCCAGCGTGTCGGCTTCGGATTCGACGGCGGCGGTCAGTGGATAGCAGCCGAGTGTGCGGAAGCGGACCGATTTCATCTCGGGCTTTTCGCCGGGTAACAGCGGCAGTCGGTCGTCGTCGACCATGATCAGCTGGCCGCCGCGCTTCACGACCGGGCGTTTCTTGGCAAAGTAGAGCGGAACGATGGGGATGTTCTCCATCAGGATATATTGCCAGATGTCGAGCTCGGTCCAGTTGGACAGCGGGAAGACACGGATCGATTCCCCGGGCTTGATGCGAGCGTTGTAGAGGTTCCACAGCTCCGGACGCTGGTTCTTCGGATCCCAGCCGTGGTTCTGCGTTCGAAATGAGAAGATGCGTTCCTTGGCGCGCGACTTTTCCTCGTCGCGGCGCGCGCCGCCGAAAGCGGCGTCGAAGCCGTGCTCGGTCAGGGCCTGTTTCAGGGCATCGGTCTTCATGATGTTGGTATAGACGTTCGAGCCATGGTCGAACGGATTGACATTGTCGCGCAGGCCATCGGGATTGGTGTGCTTGAGCAGGGTGAGGCCAAGGCGCTTTACCGTGTCGTCGCGGAACTGGATCATCTCGCGAAACTTCCACGTCGTGTCGACGTGGAGCAGCGGGAAGGGCGGCTTGGACGGGTAAAAAGCCTTCATCGCCAGGTGCAGCATGACCGATGAGTCCTTGCCGATCGAATACATCATCACCGGGTTTTTGAACTCGGCCGCGACCTCGCGCATGATGAAGATGGACTCGGCTTCGAGACGCCGCAGGTGGGTAAGTTGTTCGGTCGACACGGTATAACCTTGATAGAGCCCTAGGCGGGGCGGTCTTGTGGGTATGTAGGCATCCGGCCGAAAAACGGCAAACGACAAAATCTGAATCTACAGGTGAGGTTGGGTGGTTTAAGAATTTGAACCACGAACCGACACGAACTTCGAGAAACTTCTGATATGGCAGGCTTAATGCCAAGTGCCGATATTTGGAACCGCGAATAAACGCCAATGAACACGAATAGCCTCTCGCCTATTTCCCGAGGTTCGTGTCGTTCGTGCAGTTCGTGGTTAAACCTTCTTCAGGCCGGGGTCGCCGAATGCCACAAAATACGGATTGGCGAAGTCGGCGTCGCTGGCCTGGTCGCGCTTGCCGTATACAAGAGGTTGGCCGCCGAGGGTTTCGACCCGGCCGCCGGCTGCGCGCAGGACCGCGTCGCCCGCCGCCGTGTCCCATTCCATGGTGCGGCCCATGCGCGGATAGATGTCGGCCTCACCGCAGGCCAGCAGGCAGAATTTCAGCGACGAACCGGCCGGTTTGAATTCCGCGACGGTGAAGGCTTTCAGATAGGCGTCGGTCTCGGCTCCGCCATGCGAGCGCGAACCGATGGCTGTGATGGCGGCGGGCGCGGTGCGAACCTCGATAGGCTGTGCCGGTCCGAGCTCTCCATCGGTAACGTCGGCCATATATGAGCCTTCGCCCTGCGAACCCCAGTAGATGCGACCCAGCGCCGGGGCATAGACGGCGCCCGCGGTCGGTGCGCCGTCCTCGATCAGGGCGATGTTGACGGTGAATTCGCCGTTTCTGGAAATGAATTCCTTGGTGCCGTCCAACGGATCGACCAGGAAAAAGGTTCGGGTGGCTGCGGGCACGCGGCCGGCTGCGGCTTCTTCCTCGGCCACGATCGGGATATTGGGCGCCAGCTCGACCAGGCCTTTGAGGATAATGGCCTCGGCGGCCTGGTCGGCTTCGGTGACCGGCGAGGCGTCGCCCTTGGCAGCAACCGCGAAATCGGTGGCGTAGATGCGCAGGATTTCCGCGCCGGCGTCTAACATGATCGGGAGCAAATTCATGCCGTCTCATAGGCGCGCGCCAAGCGGCTTGTAAAGTAGGGAAATCTGTATCTATTGTGACGAAATGAATTCGCTGGAAATACATCGGGTGCTGGCGTCATTTCTGCTCGGCACCTCTCCAGATGAGACTGACGGACTGGTCGTCATGTTGCTACTGCACACCCAACACATTGTGTTCGGACGGACATTAATGGATGATCGGCCAACTGTGACAGAGCTTTGCGCGATCACCCAGCGTCACGCGGCGGAGTCGGTAGCTGATGCCTGGCCGGACCGAGAGGATCGGCAAAGAACATCCCGCTATTATTGGTTTGAAGTTTTCAATTTGAGTACGCCGTACGAAGTGGTCGAGGACATGCCGGAGCTATGGCGGGATCGACTGAATTCAATGAAAGCAAGGCTGGTTTCATATCCTGATGTGGAAAGTCTGGCTGACGAAGACTAGGCTGTGTTCGCAATGCCAAACGCTCTGAGGAGATCGTGATGATGGTTAGACACCTGTTACCTATTTTCGCCCTTGCCCTTCTGGCTGCCTGTAGCCGCCCCGAAAGCAGCGGTTCGACGGCCAAGGTCGATACCACACATCTGTCAGCGGCCGGCGTCCTGGCCAATGCAACACCTGTGGCGGATATTGAAGCCGCCCTGGCACGTGGTGATTTCACCGCCGAACAACTGACTCAAGCTGCACTCGACCGTATCAAGGCCCAAGACGGTACGCTGCATGCCATGATCGTCGTCAATCCGGATGCCCTGGCCCAGGCCAAGGCGATCGACGAAGCGCGCAAGCAGGGCAAAAATCTCGGCCCGCTGATGGGCATTCCCGTACTGATCAAGGACAATGTCGAGACCCTGGACAATATGGCGACGACGGCCGGATCGCTGGCTCTGAAAGACAATATCACCCATCGTGACGCACCCGTCGTGGCGCGGTTGCGCGCCGGCGGGGCGATTATCCTGGGCAAGACCAACCTGTCGGAATGGGCCAATATCCGGTCGACCCATTCGGTCAGCGGGTGGAGCGGCGTCGGCGGGCTGGTCGCCAATGCTCACGACAAGGCGCGCACCGCCTGCGGGTCGTCGAGTGGGTCGGGTGCTGCGGTCGCGGCCAATTATGCCCCCCTGGCGGTCGGCACGGAAACCGATGGTTCGGTCACCTGTCCGTCGTCGATGAACGGTCTGGTCGGCTTGAAGCCGACCGTCGGGCTGGTGTCGCGGACCTATGTCATACCCATCTCGCACAGCCAGGATACGCCGGGGCCGATGGGGCACAGCGTCGCCGACGTCGCCGCTATGCTCAATGTCATGGCGGGCAGTGATCCGCTGGATGGGGCGACCGGTGAGGCCGATGCGCGCAAGGTCGATTATACGACGGGCCTGAGCAAGGACTACCTGAAAGGGGTGCGAGTCGGCGTGTTGCGCGACCAGATCGGTAACGATCCAAAAACGGCGGCTGTATTCGAGGCCGCGTTGAAGACCCTGACCGATGCCGGAGCTGTGCTGGTCGATATCAAGTCGTCGGAGGTCAAGGGACTGGGTGACGCCGAACTGCCGGTATTGCTGGCCGAATTGAAGACGGATCTTAATCTCTATCTGGCCTCGACGCCGGCCACCGTCCAGACGCGGACCCTGGCCGATGTCATCGCTTTCAACAAGGCGCATGCCGCCGAGGAAATGCCCTATTTCCAGCAGGAACTGTTCGAACAGGCCGAGGCGACCAAGGGCCTGGGCGATCCCGCCTATGTGCTCAATTCGGTCAAGGCCAAGACCTCGTCGGCACTTATGCTGGACGGACTGATGAAAACCAACAATGTGGCGGTCCTGGTGGCGCCTACCTACGGTCCGGCCTGGCTGTCGGATCTGATCTACGGCGATCAATATAACGGACCCTCGGCGACCAGCCTGCCGGCGACTTCGGGCTATCCTCACCTGACCGTGCCGATGGGTGACGTCCAGGGGCTGCCGGTGGGCCTGAGCTTTATCGGTCCGAAATGGGGCGAGGCGGGATTGCTCAAGGCCGGCTATGCGTTTGAAGCAGCACGAAAATGAAATTCTAAGGCAAAAAGCAAAGTCAGGACGCCGGGCCGTCCCAAGTCCTGAATTTTCCGTACTGAACCCACTGAAAAGTACACTGAGGCAAGCGTAGCGCCGCCGAAGGACTTTTCAGTGAGATGCCTACATTGTCATGCAGCCGAAGGTTTCCGGTCCGACATAGACAAATTGCATCAGGTCCTGGCTGTCAGCCTCGGCGGCCATGACCAACAGGTCGATATCGTCTGTCGCCGATAACAGATCGATCTCTCCGAACTTGTACATGTCGATGACGCGAGTCAGAAACTCAGTCAGTTCAGTCTGGGCATGATCGTCGAATTCCATGTGGGTCGACGCCTTGACCACACCATCGAGTTTTTGCCGCAAGACGAAGGGCGTTACGCTGCCGGCGTCCAGCGCCTTGAACAACAGCCGGAAATAGTCGCGGCGGGCAACTTCGTCGTGCATATCGAGGGTACGGGCCATGACGGCAACTCCTGAACAACCGGCCTTTTCGCCGATAATGACAGTTTCAGGCCGCACTTCGGCATAAACTGGGCGAAGTTGTGAGTATTGCAGGGCATTTGCGCCGGGCGTTTATAAGGGTAACGTCAAGGTCAAGATAACGCTGCAGCCTCAGCATTCGACGACATTGACCGCCAGGCCGCCCAGGCTGGTTTCCTTGTACTTCACCCGCATGTCCTCGCCGGTCTGGCGCATGGTCTCGATGACTGCATCGAGGCTGACTATGTGATGGCCGTCGCCGTTCAGCGCCAGGTAGGTGGCGTTGATCGCCTTGATGGCGCCCATTGTGTTGCGTTCGATGCACGGCACCTGGACCAGGCCACCTATCGGATCGCAGGTCAGGCCGAGATTGTGCTCCATGCCGATTTCAGCGGCATTCTCGATCTGGCCAGGCGTACCGCCCAGCGCGGCGCACAGGCCCGCCGCCGCCATGGAACAGGCGACGCCGACCTCGCCCTGGCAGCCCATTTCGGCGGCCGAGATCGAGGCATTGGTCTTGTAAAGAAAGCCTATAGCCGTGGCGGTCATCAGCAGGGTGCGCGTGCCCTCTTTCGTCGCATTGGGGACGAAGGTTTCATAATATTTGATGACGGCTGGCAAAACGCCGGCGGCGCCGTTGGTCGGCGCTGTAACGACGCGACCGCCGGCGGCGTTTTCCTCATTGACGGCCAGGGCATACAGGCTGACCCATTCGAAGATCTGCGATGGGTCTATGCGGGGGCCTCTGCCCTGGAGTTTGTCGACCATGGCCTTGGCGCGGCGCCGGACATTCAGCCCGCCGGGCAGGATGCCGTCCTGGCGCATGCCGCGCTCGATACTGGCCATCATGGCAGACCGGACGGCGTCGAGGAATTCGCAGGTCTCGGCGCGCGGGCGAAAGGCGTCTTCGTTACGGAAGATGACCTCCGCAATCGTCAGGTCTTCGCGGGCGCAGATGGCGAGCAATTCGACGCCGGAGGCATAGGCGTAGGGCAGGGCGATATTACCCGACTTAGGCGTAACGCCGTCGCCCTCGATGGCGCCGCCGCCGATCGAGAAATAGGTCGCGGCTTCGATGGCGCCGTCGGCGAAGAAGGCTTCGAACTGCAGGCCGTTGGAATGCTCGGGCAGGAACTCACCCATGCGGAACGCCAGATCGGCACCGGGATCGAACGAGATATCGTGCAGACCGGCAAAACGGAGGCGTTTGCGGGCGTGGATATCGGCGACCAGGGGCGAGATGGCTTCAGGTTCGATGCGGTCGGGCAGCCAACCACTGAGGCCGACCAGTATGGCGGTGTCAGTGGCATGGCCCTTGCCCGTCAGGGCCAGGGAACCATAGAGGCGGCAGACCACGCGGACAGGCGCTGGGCGGTCAGCCAGCTTTTCAGCAAAGTGATGGGCGGCGCGCATCGGCCCAACCGTGTGCGAGCTGGACGGGCCAACGCCGATGGTGAACAGGTCAGTGACGCTGAGGGCGGGTTTCATGAGATGCTTTTATGGTCGCAGTATTGACGAAAAAGTGGCGGCCACTTTTCTAAATAGGCCTATAGCTGTCATGCACCCGCCGTCAGGTCAAGTTAGTTTCAATAGTTACTTGTGAACGGCGCTCCACATATAGCCGGGCAGGGTGATGTCGGCTGTGACCGGCAGGTTGTCGGAGGCTTCGCCCGCCATGACGTGATAGGTACCGGGCGCGATCACCCAGCTGTCGGAAGCTTCGTCGTAGCGTGCCAGGAGGCGCGGATCGACCGTCAGGTCGACAATGCGACTTTCGCCGGGTTTCAGGTCGACCTTGGCGAAGGCGCCCAGACGCTTGGGGGCTTCCCAGCCGGCGGTGACGTCGGCGCCGATATAGATTTGGGTGGCAGTGGCCCCGTCGCGCTTGCCGGTATTGGTCACGGTTGCGCTGACCTTCAGGCTCGAACCGTCGAGGCGCGGGCGGACGTCGGAAACAGCGAAGGAGGTGTAGCTGAGGCCGTGGCCAAAGGCGAACAGAGGCTTGAAGCCCTTGACGTCGTACCACTTGTAGCCGATGGCAGCGCCCTCGTCATAGGTGATGGCGACGGGAATGCCGTCAGGTCTGCCGAAGCCCGGGATCTCGGCATGGGCCAGCTGGGCGTTTGAGGCCGGGAAGCTGATCGGCAGGTGGCCCGACGGATTGACCTTGCCCGTCAGGATATTGGTGATGGCTTCACCGCCGCGGATGCCGGGATAGAAGGCCTCGAGCACGGCAGGAACCTTGTCCAGCCATGGCATCAGTATGGCGCCGCCCGATTCGACGACGACAATGGTCTTCGGGTTGGCCTTGGCGACCGCGGCGGCCAGGGCGTCCTGATTGCCCTGCAGTTCCAGATGGCCGTCGAAGCCTTCGCCCAGCCATTGTGTGACGAAAACGATGGCAACGTCGCTCTTTTTGGCCAGGGCGACGGCTTGCGCGATCTTTTCACCAGAGGCGTAGGAAACCTTGGCCTGGGGCAGGGCAGCCTGCATCGCCTTGAGCGGCGAGGACGACATATAGACGACCGGGCCCGGCCAGGTCGTCGGCGCGATGCCGGTGACAGCACTGCCGCCGATGGGGGTGACGCCCGACGATCCGCCGCCGGCCATGACACCCTTGTCGGCGTGGCCGCCGATCATGGCAACCGACTTGACGCCGGTCAGCGGCAGGAGATTGCCCTGGTTCTTCAACAGGACCAGGGAATGTTCGGCGGCGTTTTGCGACACCGCGGCATCGGCTGTGAAGTCGATCGGGCCAACCTTGGCAGGGTCATCGACCACGCCCTTGGCGAACAGCGGCCACAGGATACGCTCAGCCATGTCGTCGATGCGCGACATGGCGATATTGCCGTTTTCAATTTCGGGCTTGAGGTTCTTGGCGGCGAAGAAGGCGCCGTGATGGCCGCAGCACGGATAACCGGTAAACTGGTCGAGGCCGTTATTGGCTGACTTGGCGGCAGAATGGACGGCCCCCCAGTCGGACATGACATAGCCCTTGAATCCCCAGTCGCCTTTCAAGACCTGATTGTTGAGATAGTCGTTCTCGCAGGCCCAATCGTGATTGACCAGGTTATAGGAACACATGACCGAGCCCGGATTGGCGGTGTCGTAGATCAGCTCGAAGGCCAGCAGGTCAGACTGGCGCATGGCGGCCTTGGTGATGGTGACGTCGACCGTGGTGCGCTGGCTTTCCTGATCATTGACCGCCCAATGCTTCATGGTCGAGACCATATGGCGAGACTGGATGCCGTTGATCAGGCCGCCGGTCATGGCGCCGGTCAGGACCGGGTCTTCGCCGGTATATTCGAAATTGCGGCCGTTACGCGGTTCGCGAGCCAGGTTGCCGCCGCCGGCCAGGAAGGTATTGAAGCCCGAGGCGCGGGCCTCATTGGCGATCATGACCCCGCCGTCAAAGGTGATCTTTGGATCGAATGAGGCAGCCGTGGCCAGGGACGAGGGCAGGGCGGTGCGCTCCATATTGGCGACGCGAACGCCGATCGAGGCGTCGGTCTGCCATTGACCGGGGATGCCCAGACGGGGAATGCCCGGGATGTAGCCGGCGGAACCGGCAATATGGTTGGCCTTGACGTCGGCCTTGATGGCCGGCGGCACGATATCGTCCGGTTCCTTCATCAACTGGTCAGGGTCGGTATAGCCCATGACCATCAGGAGCTTTTCATCGAGCGTCATGGCGGCGACGGCGGCCTGGGCGCGCTGTTCCGGCGTCTTGCTGCTGTCCATCCACGGCTGGCTGGCGCCTTGGGCCAGGGCAGGCGTGGACACGAAGGCCATCAGGGCCGCTAGTCTGAGCGCTTTTGACATGATTCTCCCGCTTTTTTGGCGCTTTTGGAAGCGCTTTCAACGGGAGTTTAGAATAGTTTTGGTGCCGGCGCTACGAAAAACCGGTCAGATTTTCAAACTTGAAAACTCGTCGATGGCACAGATGATGTGGTACAGCGTGCTGGCCGGTGCGGGCTCGATTTCGAAGGTGCCGTCGGTTTTCATGCGGTCGCGATACAAGCCTTCGATTTCCGTGCTGAGGTAGAGTTTAAGGCCGGCAGCGGCAGCGATGGCGCGGTCGATGGCGGCTTCGCGATCGGTGGCCGTTTCAGCAGCGTCGGTCAGCTTGACATAGGCTTTCATGCGCTCGGTCTGCGGCCACAGGCGGGCCTTGGCGTCCTTGGGCGTGAAGTCGTCCCACAGTTCATTGAAGGTAACGCCACGCACAGGATCGGTGCCGTCATTCTCGGCAATCTCGATCAGGCGTTTGGCGGCGGTGACATAGGTCGCCTTGCCGGTCAGCTTCGCCCAGCGCAGGAACAGCCAGGCCCATTCGAACTGGTGGCCGGGCTCGACGATGCGGCCCATCTCGCCCTCCATGGGGTTCCAGTCGCCGTCGAAATATTCTCTCAAGGAACCGGTCACCGGGTGGAGGAATTTTTCGACGCACAGGTCGGCAACCATGGCGGCAATATCGCGCCATTTGGAGTCCCCGCCGGCCTCGATCCAGGCCAGGCAGGCTTCGAACATGTGCATGTGCGGATTGGTCTTCAGCGGCAGGGTGCGCGGATTGGCTTCTTCGAAGCCGCGAACCGGGTGCGAATAGTCGCGGACGATGGTGTCGCGGATGGCCACAGCCGCGGCTTCCAGGACCGGGTCCTTGCGCACCGTATAGGCCGAGGCGTAGGCCAGCATGGCAAAGGCGTGGTCGTAGAAATCGAATTCGCCGCGAACGACGGAACCATCCGGCGCCAGCACGGCGTACAGCATGTCGGTGTCGGGGTTTTTCGCCGGGCCGGACAGCCAGGCCAGGCCGTGATCGATCGGGGCGTCGGTTTCCCCCGTGTAGCCCATGGTCCCGGCCAGGGCGTAGGAAAAGACCTGACGCGCCGCGACGCGGGTGCGGCGGTCGATGTCATACGGCGTGCCGTCGAGATTGATCTTTTCAAAGAAGCCGCCCTTTGCCAGGTCCCCGCCGATATCCCACCACAGGGGCAGGGCGTGGTCGAACAACCACTGGCGCAGGGTGGATTGGGACTGGGTCAGGCGGTCGGCGATATCGGACATGAGGCTCTTCTGGGCTGGCGATAATCTGGGAGGAACGCGTTCGTAGCAGGCGCACTATAAATTTGCAGTTGGGCGTAAAGGCATGTTGCAGTGCACCCTACTGTGTCTTTATAAGATTGCAACGTACGCGCCATGGATAAATTGCCGGTTTCGGCTTTAGCAAGGCATCGTTCAGGATAGATTTTCAGGAATTTTTTCATGCCCATCAATATCTTGCCGGTCATCATGTCGGGCGGTTCCGGCACGCGCCTGTGGCCCTTGTCGACGCCGACCGCGCCCAAGCAGTTTCACGCCATCGCGACGGCCAATACGATGATCCAGGAAACGGCGCTGCGGCTGATCGGCGACAACTATCTCAATCCGGTGGCGATCTGCGGCCAGGGCCATTTCGACCTTGTGACGGCGCAATTGGAACAGATCGGCAAGGCACCCCAGGCGGTGATTCTGGAACCGTTCGGGCGCAATACGGCGGCTGTGGCGGCCATGGCGGCGCTGAGCGGGCTGGAACTGGCGCCCGAGGCCCTGATCCTGATGGTGCCGGCCGATCATGTCATCAGCAAGCCTGCCGATTTTCACGCCACCATCGTGGCGGCGTCCGAAACGGCGCAGTCGCGGATCGTTACCTTCGGCATTACGCCCGGCCACCCTGAGACAGGCTTTGGCTATATCGCGCGTGGGGCGGAACTGTCGGACGGGATCTACGAGATCGAAAAGTTCCTCGAAAAGCCGGACCTGGCGACGGCGACGCAGTATGTCGAAGGCGGGCGGCATGTGTGGAACGCCGGCATCTTCCTGTTCTCGCCGCAGGTGATGCTGGAAGAACTGGAAATCCATGCGCCCGAGGTCCTGGCGGCGTGCCGCAAGGCCTATGACGCAGCGGAACGCGACGGCGTGGCGGTCAGGCTGGAGGCCGTCAGCTTCGGCGAAGTGCCGTCGATCAGCGTCGACTATGCGGTGATGGAACAGACCAAACGTTCGGCGGTCGTGCCGTGCGACATCGGCTGGGCGGACGTCGGCGGCTTTGCCGAACTATGGCGGCTGGGTGACAAGGATGATCGCTCCAACCATATCAAGGGCGACGCCATCCTGATCGAGGCGGAGAACTGCCTGATCCGCAATGATGCCGGCCCCGTGGTGGCGGTCATCGGCCTGTCGGACATCATGGTGATTTCGACGCCCAGCGGTATCCTGGTGGCACCGCTGGCGCGTGCCCAGGATGTCAAGAAAGCGGCCGAAGCGGCCAAGGCACTTCTGAAGCAAGGTTGACGCCGGGCGAGGCTTGTCACCGTCCGCAACCGGTTGCATAGTTGTGCGACTCATCCGGGGACGTCACGTGGCAGCAGGTAAACCGACCATCGACGATGTGGCCGCTCGGTCGGGTGTGGCGCGCGCTACGGTTTCGCGCGTGCTGAACGGCGGGGTCAATGTCAGCCCCGAGGTCCGTAGCCGCGTCATGGCGGCCATCGAGGACCTCGACTACCACGTCAATATGCAGGCACGGGCGCTGGCCGGCGGCAAGGCGCAATTGCTGGGGCTGGTCTATGCGTCCGATCCCGAAGCCGAGCCCAATTCCTTTTACCATTCCGGTCTGGAGCTGGGCGCCCTGCGCGCCTGCGCCGAGGCCGGGATGCAACTGATGCTGCACGCCGTGCGGCAGAACAGCGGTGATCCGGCGGCTGATATCCTGACGCGGCTGGATGCCCAGGCCTGTGTCGGGCTGATTCTTACCCCGCCCTTTTCCGACGATGTCGAACTGGTCCACCGGCTTATGGAGCGTAACCTGCCCGTTGTCTGTATCGCGCCTGGCCCGGCGGCGCGCCACATCGCCTCCGGAGTCGGGATGGACGAGGCCCAGGCCGGTTTCGACCTGACACGGTATCTGCTGGACCTGGGCCACCGCCGTTTCGGCTTTATCAAGGGTATTGCCGGCCACCTGTCGGCTGAGGAACGCTATTGCGGCTTCACACGCGCCTTGGTGGAGGCCGATATCGATCTCGCCGGCGTCGTTTGCGAACGCGGAAATTTCACCTTTCGGTCGGGTGTCGAGCAGGCGGTGACCATACTTGCGAGGCCACGGGGTGAATGGCCGAGCGCGCTGATCTGCGCCAATGACGACATGGCGGTCGGGGCCCTGTTCACGGCCAACCGGCTGGGCCTGAGCGTACCGGGCGATCTGTCCCTGGCCGGGTTCGACGACACGCCGCTGTCGGAAATCATCTGGCCGCCGCTGACGACCGTGCATCAGCCGCTGAAGGTAATGGGATGTCGCGCCGTCGAACGCATTGTCGCCGATCTTAAAGCCATGCGACAGGGCGTGAGTCCGGCGCGGGCCAGGTTCGAGCCGGTACCGCATCGCGTGGTCGTGCGCGAATCGGCGGCAAGGCTTGTCGACTGACGGCGGGAAAGAGGCGTGCCCGACAGTTCATCTTCATGATATTGCTGATGTTTTTTACCGGGTGCAGAAAATTACGCACCAGGTGACCCCTTTTCCGTCCTGAATTCGCCTTACCTGTCAGAGCCGCGGATGTGCGCGACTAGCCAGTTTTCGAACAGAACAGGGACTTGAACGTCATGACATCTTTTTTCCGCGACAATTCGACCCAGACCGGTGACGCCAGCGGCGCCATCTATACCGGCACGAATCCCGACAGCAGCCACTATTTCTACGGCAATGCCTATAATGATGACGGCAGCTATGTGCCCTTCGATCATATCAACACCATCACCTACTATATGGGGTTGGGCAATGACAACCTGTATATCGGCGGTTTGGCAGCGGCCGAGGCCGGCAATAGCCTGTATGTCAACGGCGGCGGCGGTTCCGATACGCTGACAGCTGATTTCGGCGCCATGACGACCGGCTTCACCCTGACCGATAACAGCCTGACGACCGGTAATGTCTCGGCTGTTAATTTCGAGGTCTACAGCCTCACACTGGGTAGCGGCAACGATACCGTCACCCTGACGGGCGCGACAGGTGACAGCATAGCCCTGGGCGGCGGCAATGACAACGTGTCGGTCACAAATGCTGTCGGCTACCAGGTCTTCAACGGCGGTAGCGGGTTCAATACCTTAAGTGTCAATAACGGTGTGCAGTCCGTCGGGGTGGGCAGCAATATTTATACGTCTGGCAGCGGCGCCGGTGCTTATTTCTATGGCAATTTCTACAACGACACCAGCCGCACCGACTTCGACCTTATGCACCAGCTGACCTACACCATGGGATCTGGCAATGACAATCTATACCTGAACGGCAATGGCCTGGTGGCGCCTGCCAATACAGTCACGATCGAAGCGGGCGCCGGTTTCGACGGGCTAACTGCCGATCTGCATGTGCTGACGACCGATATCGTTCTGAGCGACCATTCGCTGGTGACCAGCCGCGTTTCGCTGACCGGATTCGATGTCTACAATCTCGATTTCGGTAGCGGCAATGACAGTGTCAGCCGGACGGGGGCTACGAATGACGTCCTGCGGCTGGGCGCCGGCAATGACACGGTTACGATAGACGAGGCCGCCGGTTATCAAACTGTCTACGGTTCCACAGGCTTTGACGTTCTGAGCCTCGACAATTCGGCCCAAGTCGCTGGTGTGGGCAACAATATCTACAGCTCCGGCGGCTATTTTTACGGCAATTTCTATAATGACAGCAGCCGCACCGACTTCGATCAATTCGAATCACTGACCTATAAGGGCGGCAGCGGCGACGACAGCCTGTATCTGGATGGCAATTCCCTGGCGGTGGCTGCCAATTCAGTTTCCGCGGATGTCGGCGCCGGGCATGACACGCTGAACACCAGCCTGGCCGTCATCACCACCAATATCACGCTTAACGGCGCGTCCTTGACGACTGACCGCGTGGCATTGACCGGCTTCGAGGTCTATAATGTCACCTTCGGCAGCGGCCATGACAGCGTCACGGTGAGTCATGCGACGGACGATCAGTTTCGCATGGCCGACGGCGACGACACGGTCAGCATCACCGACGCCCTTGGCTACCAAACGGTCGACGGCGGCAATGGCCGGGATACACTTACGGTCAATAATGGCGGCCAGCTCAATGGCGTCGGCAACAATATCTATTCGTCCGGCGGCTATTTCTACGGCAATATTTACAATACCACCAGCCGCACCGATTTCGACCATATCGAGCGGCTGACCGTCATGATGGGCGATGGCGCCGATTCCGTCGGCGTCGACGGTACTTCGCTGGCCTCGTCGAACACCCTGCTGTCGGTTGACGCCGCGGGCGGTAACGATACGCTGACGGCCAACCTGGCCGTCGTCACCAGCAATATTACGCTGGATGCCACGGCGCTTGCGACGACGCGGCTGAGTCTGGCCCATTTCGAAACCTTCAATGTGACCTTCGGTAGTGGCAATGACACCGTGACCGTGACGGGAGCCGCCAATGACCAGCTGCGTATGGCCAATGGCAATGACCTGGTGACGATCGTCGGCGCCACGGGGTATCAGACGGTGGACGGCGGCAACGGCCTGGACAGGCTGACCCTCAACAATGCGGCTTTGACCGTCGGTGTCGCCAGCAATCTGTACAGCAGTGGCGGGTATTTCTATGGCAACCTGTATAACGATTCCAACAGGACGGATCTCGACCATATCGAAGTGATCAACTACGCCGCCGGCACAGGCAATGACACGGTAAATGTCGACGGGACTTCGCTGGGCACCACAGGCAAGCTGCAACTCAATGGCGGAGCCGGCAGCGATACACTGAACCTCAATCTGAGCGGAGCCGGGTTCCAGAGCCTGACCTTCCTGGCCGGCGGCGTGCTGCTGGTCGGCGCCAGCCGGTTTACCTCGTTCGAGACGCTCAATCTCACCCTGAGCAATGCCGGCAGTGCGGTGCTGATGACGGCGGGCAATGACAGCTTTACCGGCGGCAGCGGTAACGACGTCATTGATGGCGGTGCCGGCAACGATACGCTGAACGGGGCGGCCGGCTTCGATATTGCCTCCTACGCCTCGGCAGGTGCGGCCGTGACGGTCAGCCTGGCGCTCCAGGGCGCCGGTCAGAACACCATCAATGCCGGCTCCGACACACTGAGCAATTTCGAAGGCCTGCTGGGTTCGGCCTATAATGACAGCCTTAGCGGCGACAATAATGCCAATAGCCTGGATGGGGCGGTTGGCAACGACACGCTGAGCGGCGGCCTGGGCGACGACAGTTACTATATCGACGTCCTCGCCGATCTGGTGGTCGAGGCGGCGAATGCGGGCAATGATACGGTCTTTACCGCCCTGACCTATACTCTGGGCGCCAATGTCGAGAACCTGACCTTGACAGGGACCGCCGATGTCAACGGCACCGGCAATGCCCTCAACAACGTTCTGACCGGCAACAGCGGAGTTAACGTCCTCGCTGGTGGCGCGGGCAATGATACCTTTTATGTCGGCGCCGGCGATACGGTCAGTGAACTGAACGGCCAGGGTACCGACGTCGTCAATGCTTCGGTCAGTTTCGATATCGGCACGCAATATATCGAAGTCGTCAGCCTGACCGGGACCGCAGATACCACGGCTACGGGCTCCAGCACCGGTCGTGCGGAAACCTTGAATGGCAACAGCGGCAACAATACGCTGGACGGCAAGAGTGGTGCCGATACCATGGCCGGCGGTGCGGGTAATGACACCTACACGGTCGACAATGCCGGTGACCTGGTGAGTGAAGGTGTCGGGGCGGGTACGGACCTTGTCCAGGCCTATGTCAGCCATGTCATGACCGCCGATGTCGAAAACCTTATCCTCATGGGTACAGGCAGCATCAACGGCACGGGCAACGCCCTGGGCAATATGATCACCGGCAATGCCGGCAACAACAAGTTGTCGGGCCTCGACGGCAATGACCGGCTGGACGGCGGTGCAGGCAGCGATACCCTGACCGGTGGGCTGGGCGACGACACCTTCCTGGTCGACCGTACGGCGGACAGCGTAGTGGAGGCAAGCGGCGAGGGGACAGATACCGTCCTGGCCTCGGTCAGCTATGCGCTGGGGGCTGCGTCCTTCGTCGAAATCCTGACCCTGACCGGGACCGGCAATATCAATGGCACGGGCAACGGGTTCGATAACACGATCAACGGCACGATCGGCACCAATGTGCTGGATGGCGGGGCTGGCGCCGACACTATGGCGGGTGGCGCGGGCAATGATACCTATGTCGTCGACAACGCGGCCGATGTCATCGTGGAGAACAGCACCGGCGGCAAGGATGCGGTCAATGCCTCGGTCAGCTATACGATCGCCGCCTCGGTCTATATCGAAATCCTGAACCTGACGGGGGTGGCCAATATCAACGGCATCGGCAACGGCATCGCCACTATCATCAATGGCAATGATGGCGCCAATATCCTGGACGGCAAGGGCGGCGCCGACACCATGACCGGCGGGCTGGGCGACGACACCTACTATATCGATAATGCCGGCGACCGAGTCTACGAAGTCAGCACAGGCGGCGCTGACACGGTGCGCTCATCGGTCACTTACAATGCTGCCGGCCAGTATATCGAAACCATCATCCTGACCGGTACGGCGTTGATCGATGGCACGGGCCAGGGCCTCGACAACCAGATCTACGGTAATACGGCGGCCAATACGCTGAACGGCAGTTCCGGCAACGACCTGCTGAATGGCGGCAAGGGCAATGACATCCTGATCGGCGGCGCCGGGGCGGACACCTTCGTCTTCAGTACGGCCAGCGGCCTCGATACGATCAACGACTTCAAGGCCAGCCAGAACGACCGGATCGACATCAATGCCTATACCCATGGAGTCGTCAATGGCGGCGGCGTTGTCATTTCGCAGAACGGCGCCGATACCGTGATCGATTTAGGCGGCGGCAATGTCGTTACCGTGCTGGCAACCACGGCCAGCGATCCGGCTTTCCTCAGCCACATAACGTGGTAAAATTATACTAGATTCGATTGCCCGTTTTCACGGAACGCCGTCTGCATTGCAGGCGGCGTTTTGTTTTTTGACGCACGGAACGGTCTATGCGGTTAAACTGTACGTCCTCCGGATACTGAAAATCTCCCGAAAGGCGAATATTATCAATAGGGTAAAGCGAAATTTACCCTAAGGGCAAGATGCAAGACCCGTACCGAAAAATAATTGTTTCAGGATTTCAAGGCGCAAGGCGGAAATATGGCCGTTTTCTAAAAAGATTGACAAAATTGGCTTCCACAAGTCCAGCGACGCGGTGTAAAGTGCGGACGGCGAGACCTGGGGCGAGGTCTGGGGCATAGTGTAATAATACCGTAGTGTAAGTTTTTTAATCCCACATTTTCACACAGGGTGACTCCCATGCGCGTGCGTTTTGGTTTCGATATCGACGAGACCGGCAGTGTCTCTGGTCTCAGCTTGGCAGGTAAGACAGCCCCGTCTGCTTTGTCCGCCCCCATCAACCCCATCAATGGACTGGTCATGGCCGGTGAGCTTGCCGCAAGTGCGGCCGCTCCACGCCCGGTGCCGGTTTCCAATGCTCTGTCACACACGCCAGGCAGCGTGTCGGGTGCCGCGACGTTCAATGCACCGTCGGCCCCGGCCTATTCCGGCGGCATACTCAGCTCGATCGGCACCCTGGGCGACCCAGGGTCGATCTCGGGCGGCGGCGCCCGCACCATGGCGCATAGCGGCGGGGGTGACGGGATCAACGACTCGTCGGGCCCGGGCCTGACGGCGCGGATCTCGCAGACGCTTGTCTCCGGCCACTATGACTTCAGCGGTGTCCAGGACACCGATGCCGTCCTGATCGGTTCCAAATGGACGATCACCAACATGACGTTCAGCTTTCCGACCAGCGGCAGCTTCTATCAGACGCCCTATTACGACTCGGGCTACCTGACCAACCACGTCGATTTCAACGCGGCGCAACAGACGGCGGTGCGTTACGCACTGGGTTTGGTTGCCGGCTACACCAACCTGACCTTTACCGAAATCACCGAAACCAACGCCAATCACGGCAATCTGCGCTATTCGCAGACGACGGACTCGTCGCTGCCGTCCGCCGAAGGTAATTTCCCGGGTAGCGATACGTGGGATGGTGATATCTGGTTCGGTATGACCGGGCAGCCCTTCTACCTGACGCCCAATATCGGCAACTGGGGCCAGGCGACGATCATGCACGAGACCGGCCACGCGCTCGGACTGAAGCATGGTCATTCGGACTACACCAATGTCGACCTGACGGTCGGCGGCTATATTGACGGCCCGGGCCCGCGTTATGGTTCGCGCGCCCTGACGGCGTCGCATGACGGCCAGGCCTGGTCGCTGATGACCTATCGCTCCGATCCGGGCAACTCGATCCAGTTCGAAGGCGACCAGTTCAACCAGCCGCAGACCTATATGATGGAGGACATTGCCGCCCTGCAGTATCTGTACGGCGCCAATTTCAACTCCAACAGCGGCAACAGCGTCTACACCTTTAGTGCCACGACCGGCGAAATGTTCATCAACGGCGTGAGCCAGGGTGACCCGGACGGCAACAAGATCTTCCGCACCATCTGGGACGGCAACGGGATCGATACCTATGATCTCAGCAATTTCAGCGGCAACCAGAGCATCGACCTGCGTCCAGGCAACTGGACGACCTTCAATACGGCGCAGTTGGCCAATAACCGCGCCTATTCGGGCGGCACCAACCTGGCGCCGGGCAATATTGCCAACGCCCTGCAGTATAACGGCGATGCGCGGTCGCTGATCGAAAACGCCATCGGCGGCTCGGGCGCCGATCAGATGTACGGCAACGCGGCCAACAATACTCTGACCGGCGGCGGCGGCAACGACTATCTGTACGGCATCGCCGGCAACGACACCAACTGGGGTGGCGCCGGCAACGATACGCTCGACGAATCCCTGGGTTCCGACGGCGGCAATGACTACCAGTATGGTGAAGCCGGCGATGACGCCATCTATGGCGGCTTCGGCAACGACTATCTCGACGGCGGCACTGGGAATGACAGTGTCACCGGCAATGATGGTAATGACACACTTAACGGCGGTACCGGTAACGACACCATGACCGGTGGCGCCGGTGATGACCTGTACTATGTCGACAGCACGTTGGATTCGGTTACCGAGGCGGCAAGCGCTGGCACTGACTGGGTCTACTCGTCGATCACCTATACGCTGCTGGCCAATTTCGAAAATCTGTACCTGCTGAGCGGCGCGATCAACGGGACCGGCAACAGCCTCAACAATCTTGTCTATGGCAGCACCAGTAACAATGTCATCGACATGCGCAGCGGCGGTACCGACACGGTCTATGCCGGTTCGGGCAGCGACACGGTCTATTCGTCGGGCTTCGGCTCCTATTACGGCGAAAACGGCAATGACCTCATGTACGCGGCGCCCGGCACGCCCGAGGTTATGGACGGTGGCACGGGTACCGATACGCTCGACACGACATCGTGGAGCGGCAACTATACGATCGACCTGAACACCGGCGTCACCAACTACAGCGGCGAATCCTACGTCAATTTCGAAAATGTGACGACGGGGGCCGGAAACGACTCGATCACCGGCACGGCGGGCAACAATATTATCAATACCGGCGACGGCAATGATACGGTCGATGCGGGTGGCTTCAGCAGCAATCCCGGCGATACGGTCGACGGCGGCGATGGCAATGACGAACTGCATTCGTCGGGCCGTGGCGTCTATACCGGTGGACTGGGCAATGACACCATCTTTGCCGGGATTGGCGCGACCGAAACCCTGGATGGTGGTGCAGGTCTCGACTGGCTGAATACGACGACCTACAGCGGCAACTATGTCGTCAACCTGACGACGGGCGTGACCAACTTCTCGCCGGAATCCTTTGTCAATTTCGAAAACCTGACGTCTGGCGCCGGTAATGACAGCCTGACCGGGACCAGCGGCAACAACACGATCAATGGCGGCGCCGGCAACGACACGATCGACAGCCTGGGTGGCAACGATGTGGTCAATGGCGAAGGTGGTAATGATACGATTATCGACACCCAAGGCATGGGTGCGTCTGATGACGATGTCTATGACGGTGGCGCCGGCATTGACACCTTGGTGCATGACCTGAATTGGGTTTCCAGCGTCACCTTCGACCTTGCCGCTGGATTTGCGACATTCGGGGGCAATCGCGATCAGTTGATCAGTATCGAAAACCTGGTGATCGGCGGATCCGCGTCCGTAGTGGGTTCAAGCGTCGCCAATTCGATCATTGTCAACGGAACCGGTGCTAACGCCATCAATGCTGGTGCGGGCAA
>NZ_JBFUDU010000020.1:0-74434 GCF_056404555.1 Asticcacaulis sp. P2_C5 | reverse complement strand
CCATTCAGATCATTATTGCCGCTATTGCCGCGCAGGGTATTGCCCAAACCATTGCCGAGCAGGAAGAAATCGCCCGAACCCAGCAGGGTGATGTTCTCGATATACTGTCCTGCGCCCGAATAGGACATGCCGGCAAACACCGTGTCGGTGCCGCCGCCATCAAGTTCCACGACCTTGTCTCCGGCGTCGTTGACATAACAGGTGTCGTCGCCCAGCCCGCCGGTCATCAGATCCGATCCCAGGCCGCCATTGAGGCTGTTGTTACCGTCATTGCCGGTCAGGGCGTTGTTGTTGGAGTTGCCCGTCGCATCGATATTGCCCGAACCCGTCAGGATCAGCACTTCGATGCTGGCTCCCAGCGTGTAGGTGACCGAGGCATTGATCACATCCGTCCCCTGGCCACCTATCTCGGTGATGACGTCACCGGCACTGTCGACGAGATAGGTATCATTGCCCGCCCCCCCCAGCATTGTATCGACACCGAGACCACCATCCAGGACATCGTTACCAGCCAGGCCCGTCAACGTATTGGCCGCGTCATTGCCAGACAGCATATTGTTGCTGCCATTGCCAGTCCCATTAATCGCCGCTGTACCCGAAAGTGCCAGGTTTTCGAAATCGGCAGCCAGCACATAAGTAAAGCTCGCGATGACGGTATCTGTGCCCTCACCGGCGATTTCGCTCGCCACGTCTCCGGCACTATCCAGAAGATAGGTGTCGTCACCCAAACCACCATTCATCGTATCATCGCCGGCGCCTCCGACAAGGGCATTGCGTCCGCTGTTTCCGACTATGATGTTAGGAAATGCATTACCCGTTCCGCTGATGTCTGCCGTCCCCGTCAGGATAAGTCTTTCAAGGACGTCAGACAAAATGTAGCTTACGCTGGCGTAAATGCTGTCCTCGCCTTGATCGGCAAGCTCGACGACGACATCGGAAACATCATCGACCAAATATAAATCATTCCCCAAGCCGCCTGTCAGCGTGTCGCCACCCGCTCCGCCATCAAGCGTATTATTTCCATCGTTGCCGGTTATCGGATTGGGCGATAGATTACCCGTACCCCCGATATCAGCCATGCCCGTTAATATGAGAGACTCCAGGTTAGGCGAAAGTCCGTAAGTCACGGACGCCCAGACAGCATCTGTTCCTGACGAGCTATTTTCGGTGATAACGTCCGAGTTATCGTCAACTTGGTATCTATCGTCTCCAATGCCGCCAACCATTACATCCGAGCCGGAGCCGCCGTCCAATGAATCATTTCCTACTGAAGCATAAAGCTGGTCGGCGCCGCCAAACCCAAGAAGGGTGTCTTGGCCATCCGTGTCGTAGTAAATATTTGGATCATCATCCCCGACAAACGTCTGTCCATAAACATCCAAGACAGGCCCGCTTAGCAGGTGTGTGTGAGCCTTAGTGCCGTCGGTAGCAAAATAGACGTTACGGTTGGGCATAGCAATATTGACGAGATCATAGCCGTATTTTTGCTGCTCAATAATAATGTAAGCATATGGAGATGAACTAGCATCATATTGGAATATTTCCTCCGATCCACGCCCATCGGTTGAAATAAAAGTATATATATCATTGTCATGGGCCACGAACATTAAATGTTCGCTGACCTTGCCGAAATAGTCTATACTGTGATCAATACCGTTATAACCGGTATATTTGAACATTAATTTCGTACCACCTACTGTGCCATCGGTAGCCCAATATTCATGATAATTGTTTGCGCCATGATAAAATTCAATTATGTCGTACTTTCTTACTATACCAGAAAGTGAGACGTATGCGTTATATGGTCCTCCAATATCGAATTGAATCAGTGGAGCGGTGACGGATGATAAACCATTTATGCCATATATCTTATAAGAAGAAGAACCATACGTCTCAACTATAGCGTAATTATTAATATTATTAATTCGATACGGTCTTTCATCATTTGTAAGATCCAGCACAGTTCTAGAGCCACCGGAAGTTCCATCCGTCGCCCAGATTTGATATTTTGAATTCCCGTACAGAGTTACGATATCAATTGTATTTAAATCTGAAAGCAGGCTTATAAAGGAATTTGATAATGAGCTTGGGTGAAAGTCCAGCAAAATTTCACCCGAATTTGTATCTGTTCCATATAGAAGTCGGTGCCCGCTATCATAAATATAAATGATAGCCCTATTTCCAACTATATCAAATGCTTGATAGAAACTACTGCTGCCTAAACTTCTGTGGCCAAACAAAAAATGCTTGCTTCCGTTGTCGGGATTCACACTGTAAAAATTATAATCGTCATACGCATCAAGCTCAATAATATCGGTGTTATTCAGCCTTGTTACGAACGTCATGACGCTTCCCCCGGATGATCAACCCATCATTTCGCATCAATTTTATGGTAAATTTCAGGTTGCACAAATCAAATTGAATTGTTTCGGGAGGCGTTCCACGCGACCCCGCCAGTGACTATTTCAGTCTATTTAGGTGACGTATCAATTGCCTAAGTACCGCCGCCCCTCTCGATCCAGGCCACTTCTTCACCGTCCCTCATCCATCTGTGCAAAAAACAGCAGCACACCCGCCGGGTCGATGACATGCGTCGCCAGGGCGCCATAGGCTTCGCGCTGCGGCGGCTTGACCTTGACCTCGTCGAAACCGCCTTCCCGCTTGACCCGGCTGGCCGTTTCGAACCACGCCGCCGCGTCATCGACCACGATATGCAGCATCATATTGTGCGCCCAGTCCTGCACCCAGGCCGCCTGTACGAACATCTGCGATGCCCCCAGCGACAGGAAGGCCATATCATGCGCCCGATAGCCCACCTGCCAGCCCATGCGGGTGTAAAAATCGAGCGAGCGGGCATAGTCCTTGCTCGGCAAAAATGGGCGTTGCGACAAAATTTCGGGCATGGGACGGCCTCATCGGGTTGCGGATCAACAGACCCTAACCCGAAACGCATCTCGGAAAAACCAGACGATTTCGCCCAAATGTCCGCCTACGCCGGCACGGACTCGACCGTAGCCGATGCCTTGGCTTCGCGCCGATAACGATGCAACACGAATTCGGTATAGCCATTGGGCTGGTCGCGCCCGCTCAGCACCAGTTCGCGCGCCGCCCGGAAGGCCGGGCCATCAAACCCCGGCGCCATCGGCCGGTAGGCTGGATCGCCGGCGTTCTGCCGGTCGACCACCTGCGCCATAAAGCGCAGCCGCGCCTCGACCAGGGCCTCATCGATCAGGCCGTGACGCAGCCAGTTGGCGACGTGTTGGCTGGAAATGCGCAGGGTCGCCCGGTCCTCCATCAACCCGATATCGTGGATATCCGGCACCTTGGAACAGCCGATGCCGAAATCGATCCAGCGCACGACATAGCCCAATATGCCCTGCAGATTGTTGTCCAGTTCGGCCTGAATTTCTTCAGCGGTCAGCACGCCATCCAGCATCGGCGGCGTCAGGATATCGTCCACCGAGGCTGCCGGCCGACCACGTAAGCCGGCCTGCACATCCGCCACGTCGATCATATGATAATGCAAGGCATGCAGCACAGCCGCGGTCGGCGACGGCACCCAGGCCGTCGAGGCGCCGGCCTTCGGATGGCCGATCTTCTGCGCCATCATGGCCTGCATGGTGTCGGGTGCCGCCCACATGCCCTTGCCGATCTGGGCGTGTCCAGGCAAGCCGCAGGCCAGGCCGATATCGACGTTGGATGCCTCATAGGCGCCCGTCCAGGTGGCCTGTTTCATGTCGCCCTTGCGCAGAACGGGACCTGCTTCCATCACCGAATGGATCTCGTCACCGGTACGGTCAAGGAAGCCCGTATTGATGAAAAACACCCGATCCCTGGCGCGCTCGATACAGGCCGCCAGATTGACGCTGGTCCGCCGTTCCTCGTCCATAATGCCGATCTTCAGCGTCCGCGCCGGCAGGTCCAGCAGCGTCTCGACCTTTGCAAACGTCGCGACCACAAAGGCGACCTCGTCCGGCCCGTGCATCTTCGGCTTGACGATGTAGGCAGAACCCGTGCGGCTGTTGTGTCGACTGCCCAGGTCGTGATGCGCAATCAGGGCCGTGACGCACAGGTCGACCAGGCCTTCCGGCACCGGCCGGCCGTCTGCGTCCACCACCATGTCGGTGTACATATGCAGGCCGACATTGCGCGCCAGCATCAGGCTGCGGCCGTGCAAGGTCAGGGACGATCCATCCGGCGCAGCATAGACGCGATCGGCGTTCAATCGCCGCTCGACGGTGCGCCCGCCCTTGATGAAGGTTTCGCTCAGGTCACCGCGCATCAGGCCGAGCCAGTTGCGATACAGCCCGACCTTGTCCTCGGCATCGACCGCGGCGACACTGTCCTCCATGTCCATGATCGCCGACAAAGCCGCCTCGATGATGATGTCAGCAACCCCCGCCGCATCGGCCGCGCCGATCGGGCCGGTGCGATCGATCACCAGTTCCAGGTGCGACCCGTTGTGCTTCAGCAGGATAGCGCCATGGTTATGACCGGTGAATTGCGCCGGCGTCGCAAGCCCGACAACGCCATCATCGGTCTGGGCCAGCAACCGGCCGTTCTCGACGCGATATTCCGTCACATCGGCATGCGACGCCCCGTCCAGCGGCACAAACGCGTCCAGCCACGCCTTGGCCTGGGATGTCACCCGGGCGCCGCGCGTCGCGTCGTAGCCGCCCCCCGCCGGCAAGGTTCCCAGCGCGTCGGTGCCGTACAGCGCGTCATAAAGGCTGCCCCAGCGCGCATTGCCGGCGTTCAGCGCGTAACGCGCATTGGACACCGGCACGACCAGTTGCGGCCCGGCCAGCACGGCGATCTCGTCGTCGATGCCATCTGTGGTCACCTGAAACGGCGCCGGCGCCTCGACGAGATAGCCGATGTTCTCCAGCCACGCCCGATAGGTCTGTGTTTGTCCGCCCTGCCCGCCATGCCAGGCATCCAACTCGGCCTGAAACCTGTCCCGGACCTTCAGGAGGCGCGCATTTTCCGCGCTGAACTCGGACAGAACCGCGTCCAGCCCACGCCAGACCTTTGCCGCGTCCAGCCCGCTGTCGCGCAGCGCTTCATCTTCGATAAAGCGAAACAGGCACTGTGCGACGCGATACGCACCGATCGAAACATAGGCCATGGCGATCTCCTTGTCCGTTCAGGATAAGAGATAATGCTGCGCCGCGTCAATTTTTCTGAAAATTATTTCTATTTTCGCTAATAAATCACAACCATATGATTTGTCTGTGAAAATTAATTTCCACTACCAGTTCCACATGGATCCGTCTTCCAGCCTGGCGACGGGCAACTGGGCCGGCTTGTATGGATATTTCAAAGCCAGACCTTCGTCGATATCGACCCCGTGGCCGACGACATCGCCTGGGAACAGCCTCCCCTTTTCAAACACATAGCTGTGCGGGAAGACGGCGTCGGTCTCTTCGGTGTGGCGCATATATTCCTGGATGCCGAAATTGGGCACCCACATGTCGAACTGCAAGGCCGTGCCCATGGTCACCGGCGACAGGTCGGTGGCGCCATGGCTGCCGGTGCGCACCTGCCACAGCGCGGCGAAATCGGCCACCCGGCGTAGATGAGTCACCCCGCCGGAACCGACGATCGTCATCCGGATATAGTCGATCAGCTGGTTCTGGATCAGATCCTTGGCGTCCCAGATCGTATTGAATATCTCGCCGACGGCCAGCGGAGTCGTCGTATGTTGGCGGATCAGCCTGAACGCTTCCTGGTTCTCGGCCGGCGTAATATCCTCCAGCCAGAACAGACGATACGGCTCCAGGTCCTTGCCCAGCCGTGCCGCTTCCATCGGCGTCAGCCGATGATGCCCGTCATGCAGCAGTTCCGGCTCGGGGCCATAGGTCAAACGCAGGGTTTCAAACAGTTTGGGACAATAGTTGAGATACTTGGAGGTATTCCACAGGGTTTCGGTCGGCAGTGCCGCGTCCGCCGGTTCGTAATGCAGCACGCCGCGCCCGACTCCATAGGCCATCTTGACGCCCGGAATGCCCGACTGCGCCCGGATCGCCGTATAGCCCATATCGATATATTGCCCGACGGCATCGACGGTCTGCGCGATGTCGCCGCCATTGGCGTGGCCATAGACCAGCACGCTGTCGCGGCTGCGCCCGCCCAGCAGATCGGTGATCGACATGCCGGCCATCTTGCCCTTGATGTCCCACAGCGCCACATCGACAGCCGCAATGGCGCGCATGGTCACGGGACCGCGCCGCCAGTAGGCCCCACGATAGAAATACTGCCAGATGTCTTCGATGCGCCGCGGGTCCTTGCCCAGCAAGGCCGGGATAACGTGCTCTTCCAGATAGGCGACCACCGAAAGCTCGCGCCCGTTCAAGGTCGCGTCGCCTATGCCATAGACACCCTGATCGGTTTCGATCTTCAGGGTGACGAAATTGCGCCCCGGGCAGGTGACGATGACGCGTGCGGCAGTGATCTTCATGGGCTCAATCTCAATGTCTGGCCAGTCGTGGAGCTGGCGAATGACGGCTGTCTTACCTGTCTGCCGATCATATACAAGCGATTTCCGTCACCTGTAACTTCCTACGAATGGCGCAGGGTTTTCCCGGGCGACGCGCCGGCGCTCGACAGCGCCAATCCGGCGACGGTGACGATGGCCACCAGAAGCGAGGCGCCCGATCCGGCCGCAAAAAACCATACGCTCATCGCCACGCGGTCATCGAACTGCGACAACCATCGTGACAAGGTGAACCAGGCAATCGGCCAGGCGATCAGGTTGGCAATCACCACCGGCATCATGAATTGCAGGACCAGAAGGCGGGTCACCTGACCCCGCGACGCCCCCATGACCTTGCGCAAACCGATCTCGCGCGCCCGGCTGGAGGTGTTGAACGCCGCCATGCCGTACAACCCAATGGCGCCGATCAAGCCAGCCACACCCGCCCCGACCGCGAACAGGCTGGTGTTGCGCCGGTCGGTTTCATAATATTCTGCCAGGGTGTCGCCGCTGGATTCGGTGACCAGGGGCAGGCCCGGAAACCGCTTGTGCCAAACCGCCTTCATGCGCGCCACCATGACCTCTTCCGACACGCCTTCGAAACGCAGCACCGTGGCCCTCTCGCCCTCGGTCCCTTCGCTGATAAAATAGATCGCAGGGCCCATCTTTTCGGTCGGCGAGATGAATCTCTGGTCCTGAACCACACCGACAATACGCAGGCGGGTCAATTGACAGACCAGGATCTGGCCGATCGCGGACTGGGGTTTGGCCAGGCCCATGGCCTGGACCATCGCCTTGTTGACAACGACATTGACGGTGTCGTCGAACATGCCGACCGGACCGTACTTCATCGGTATTCTGTCGGCTTGGTCCATACTTCGTCCGGCAAGAAGTTCGGTACCGTAGGTGCGAAAGAAGTCGCGTTCACCGGTCAGACTCTTGACCAGGATCGGCGCGATCCTTGGGTCGGCCGTCGTTACGGATAGCGAGCCGTACAGGAGGTAATGCCCGGGCACGCTGCCCGAGGTCAGGGCTACGACGTTGGGAAGTGCGCGCCATTGCGCCTGAATCGCCTCGACCTGATCGGGTTTCACAAAGTCGCTGATGGTCGACGTGGTGATCAGCAGGCCTTCGCGACGGAACCCCAGGTCGGACGTCTCCATATGGCGCAACTGAACGAAAAAGCCGATCACGATGATAAAAAAGGCGCTGACGACGGTGAATTGCAGGACGACCAGGGCTTCGCGAACGACGTGGCTAAGACGACCACCCGATGGCGACCGGGTCGAAGCCAGAACCTGCGCCGGTTCGAAGGCCGACAGGACAAAGGCGGGATAAAGGCCGGCCAGGAGTCCGCTCGACAGAACGCATCCCATCAGACCTGACAGCAAAGATGCCTCACGCAGATAATCGAGGCGCAATGACAGGCCGCCAAAGCGATTGACGATCGGCAACAGCAATTCGACAAGGCTGAACCCAAGCAGGCCCGCGGCCAGGCTGACCAGCAAGGCCTCGGTCAGGAATTGCAGCCGGATCGAGCCTGACGTGGCGCCGACGCACTTTCTGACCGCCACCTCACGCGCCCGCAGTCCTGCCCGCGCGGTCGCCAGATTGATATAGTTGATCAGCGCCACCGACAGGGCCAGCACACCGACAACGGCCAGACTCCACACGCCGGCCGCGGTCTTGCGGTCGGCGAGATGCTCAGCCGTTAGCGGGACAAGTTGAAGGCCTATATGCTTGTGGCGGGGCTCCCCCTTGTACACCATGTCGTATTGGACGGAACTGCCGTACTTGTCGATGATCAGGTCCGTGCGTGCATTGATACGGTGCACGGTCTCGGCGGAGGGCACGTATAGGTAGGTGTGATGGGGCGAGACTCCCCAATCGTGCCAATAGAGTTCGTCGCTCACGCGCTGCGGTGTAATCAGTCGGACGAAGTCGAAGCGCAACCTGGAATTGGCGGGCGGATTTTTCAGGACACCCGTCACGACATAGTCGCGCGGTGGTGGCGCGACATAGCCCTCCCTGGTCAGTGGTCCCAGATCATCACGCAAATTGATGGTTTTGCCAATGATGTCGGTGCTGCCGAAATATTTACGTGCCATGGCTTCCGACAGCAGAATAGCATCCGGCCGCAGGGCGGTTGCCGGATCACCCGCAACCCAGCCAATGTTGAACACCTGGAAGACCTCCGGATCGACCAGTTGCCCTTCCTCGTCAAAGCTCTCGTTGCCCTTGTGGACGATCATATAGGCCGTAGCGACCCGCGTACCCAGTTGACCTGGAAACTCGGCCCGTATGGCGTCCAGCGTAAAACCGGCACTGGAAAAACGCCGGCTCGGGCCGTTCGGCGTCGCGCGGCGTAAGGTCGCGACCTCATAGATGGCGTCAGCGTGCGGCACCCATTGCTCGTAACTGGTTTCGAAACGCACGAACAGGCTGAGCACGATGAAGACGGCAATACCGATACTCAACCCCAGCAGGTTCAGCGCCGCGTACAGCGGATGACGGGCCGACGAACGGTAATAGGCTATGACGGCGGATTGAAGCATCAGGATTCGCGGGGCGACTGGGAGCACCAATCTAGTCGCAAATGGCACAACTTGTCACTCATGACGCAAGGCCTTGCCCGGCGAAGCGCTGGCGCTCGCCACGGCCAGTCCTCCGACTGTAATTATGGCGATCAACAGCGAAACGCCGGACCCCGCCATGAAAAACGCCGGGCTCATGACGACACGGTCGTCGAACTGCGCCAACCAGCGCGACAGGATCAGCCAGGAAACGGGCCAGGCGATCAGATTGGCGAGCAGGACGGGTTTCAGGAACTGGAACACCAGCAGCCGAGCGACCTGCCACTTTGAGGCGCCCGAAGTCTTGCGCAGCGCGATCTCGACCGAGCGGCATGAAGTACTGAAGGCCGCCATGCCGTAAAGCCCGATACTGCCGATAATCCCACAGGCCATCGCCCCCACCAGAAACAGGCGTGTATTGCGCTGATCGGCGGCGTAGTAGTAGTCGAGTTCCTCGGCAAGCGAGAGAATCTCCAGGGGCACATCCGGCGCTATTGTCCGCCAGATCGCCGACAAGTTGGCCTTGACCTCGTCTTCGGATGCGTCGCGGAACCGAAGCAGGGTCGTTGTCCTTTGCCGCAAACCTGCGGTATAGACATAGATGACAGGGGGCAATGTCGCGGTCGGCGCATCAAGCCTCTGATTCTCCACGACTCCGACGATCTCGAATTCATTGTCATCGGATTTCACGATCTGTCCGATGGCATTTTCGGCCGTGCCGAAGCCAAAGGCCTGGACGGCGTTGGCATTGATATCGGCCCTGATCACATGGTGCGGATCCAACCTGTCAATATACAGGCTTTCGTTACGATCCGCGCTGGCCAGGAAACGGCCAGCCAGCAGTCTCGTATTCATGACCATGAAATAGTCCTGGCTCACAGCGCCGATCCTGAATCTCACGGGAACGAACGTGGTTGCTTTCGTCACCGCACTGCCCCGAGCCAGCATCAGAAAGCGTCCGGGTGCGCTGCCCTGGCTGATGGAGACGACGTTTGGCAATGACCGCCAGCGCCCTTCAATGGTGGCCGCCTGTTCGGCGGTAAGCAAGGGCGTGATCATCGAATTGGTCAAAAGCAGGCCCTTCCGGTCAAAGCCGAGATCGGACTCCCGCATATGCGTCACCTGCGCGACAAAGCCGAAGACCAGGATGAACAGCGTGGTGGCAAACACGAATTGAAACAGCGAAAGCGCCTTGCGGACCAGGCTGTCGAGCCGCCCCCCCGCCGGAGACATCGACGAAGACAGGACAAAAGCCGGCTCAAAGGCGGATACGACCCAGGCTGGATACAACCCCGCCGCCAGGCTGCCCAGCATGACGGCGCCCAGCACCGCGAGCAACAGCCCGGCATCCCGGCGGTAGTCGAGTTGCAGCGCCAGCCCGGTGGCCTGGTTCAAGACCGGCAGGACCAGCTCGACCAAACTGAAGCCGAGCAGCGCCGCAACCAACGAGACGATGGCGGACTCCAGCAGGATTTGCAGCCGCAACCCGGCCGCCGTCGCCCCCATGGCCTTCCTGACGGCGACCTCACGGGCACGCAATCCGCTGCGCGCCGTCGCGAGGTTGATATAGTTGATCAGTGAGACCGCAAACGCCAATATGCCTGTAAACCCAAAGGCGACCATGGCGTTCAAGGCCTTTGGATCCCACAGGTGCTCGGCCGTCAAGGCGTTGGCCCTGTACTGGATCAGGCTGTGATACGGTCCCGATTTTTCAAATACCGGCCCTTCGTACTTCGCATTGGCGTCCGTATAGGCGTCGAGGTTGTCATTGAACGCCTTCACCTCCGCCTGAGATCGGAAGATCACAAATGTCCGCCCCCAGAGATGCGCCCAGCTGGACCATCTGTCGGCGGACGCCTTGTCAGCCGGATCGATCAATCTGACAAAGTCGAGCTGCAGGGAAGAGTTTTTCGGTTCCTCAGCGATAACGGCCCCGACCATATAGGCCGTCGCACGCCCCGCATAGGTCGGCATCGAGCCGTCAATGCCTTCATTGCGCAGCAGTATCCGGCGCCCCACGATGTCGGTGCGGCCAAAATACTTTAGTGCCATCGCCCTCGACAGAATAATCGTGTCCGGCCGCAGCGCGGTTGCCCGATCACCCGCCAGCAAGGGCAGGTCGAAGACGCTAAAGAACTGGCTGTCGACCAGCTTCACCACCTCTTCCTTGAACTCGAAACCTGACCTTACTGTGGCATAGCTGGAAATGATACGCGTGCCGGTCAGGTTGGGAAGGCTGGCGTGCAGGCTCTCGAACATACCTACCCCGGTCGTCGGACGCGGCCGGATATCGATGCCGTGGTAGAGCCGCTTCGACGTTATTTCATAGATGCGCCTCGCGTTCGGCACCCATTGGTCGTAGGTCGTCTCGAAGCGCACAAACAGGCTGATGACGATGAAGACGGCAATGCCGACCGTCAGCCCCAGCACGTTCAGCGCGGCATACAAGGGGTGCCTGGCCGCCGACCGGTAAAAGGCAATGATGGCGGACTGAAGCATCAGGATTCGCGAGGTGATTGGACATACCAATCTAGGCTGAAATTCGGTGCCTTGTCACTCATGGCGCAAGGCCTTGCCCGGCGAAACACTGGCGCTGGCCAGGGCCAGCCCGCCGACGGTCGCCACAGCAATCAGCAGAGAAACGCCCGACCCGGCGAGAAAATACAATGGCGTCAGAGCGATGCGATCGTCAAACTGACTGAGCCAACGCGAAAGGACCAGCCAGGCGATGGGCCAGGCGACGAGATTGGCCAGCAGGACCGGCCTGACGAACTGCCAGACGAGCAGCCGTGCCACTTGCCAGCTTGTTGCGCCCATCGTCTTACGCAGGGCAATTTCGACAAAGCGCGACGAGGTACTGAAAGCCGCCACGCCGTAGAGACCGATCATGCCGATCAAGGCCGACGCCAGTGCAGTAACAGCAAAAAGGTTCGTATTGTGTCGATCCTGATGATAATAGGGTTCCATCGCCTCGGCTCCGGATCGCAGAGCCAGCGGCAGTTCGGGCGCCAGCCTGTGCCACGCCGCGGCCAGCCGGGCGCGCATCACCGATTCGCCCAGGTGATCGTAACGCACAACGGTCGTTGCCTTGGTCAGCGCCCCGAGCGACGGCAAATATATCTGAGGTCCACGACTCTGCGTCGGCGGACCGAAACGCTGGTCTGATACGACTCCGACAACTTTCAACCTTTGGCCTTGCCGTTGCAGAAAGCGCCCCAAGGCCATCTGTGGTGTCCGGCAGCCCAGCGCCCGCGCTGCTGCTTCATTAATATCGACATTCACCACCTCCGGCATATGGTCGAACGGCACATAATCTCCGTCGGACACCACCCGGCCGGCCAGAATGTCGGCATCGAACACCTTGAAATAATCCCGTGTTATGATGGCCCCCATGGCCGGGAATTCGGTTTTGTCAGGCGGCTCGGCCGTCACAATCGGGCGTGCCGGGACGAAATAGAGTCCCGGTACCGTGCCGGTGGACACGGCGACGACATTGGGCAGCGTACGCCAAGCGTCGTGGATCGCTGATATCTGCTGTACGGAAAGTTCGGACGAAATCAGCGATTCGGTCATCAGCAGGCCGTTCCTGTGGAAACCCAGATCGGAGGCTTCCATATGGCGCACCTGCACGGCAAAACCGGTCAGGATGATCAACAAAGCCCCAGCGACACCGAACTGCACGACCACAAGCAGTTCGCGAATCCGCCTTCCCCACCGTCCAGCCCCAACGGAGCCCGCCCCGGCCAGGACCCGCACCGGCTGAATTTCCGACATGACATAGGCAGGATAAAGCCCTGCCAGAAATCCGGTAAGAACAATACCAAGCCCAAGACTGGCCAGGAAAGTCACGTCACCTTCATAGTCGAGATGCAGACGGAGGTCGCAAATGTGATTGATCAGAGGCAGCCCCCCTTCGGTGAGACTTAACCCCAGCAGGCCAGCCGCTGCGGTGACCAGAACCGCCTCGATCAGGAACTGGACGCGTACAACTGTTACAGCTGCCCCAAGGGCCTTGCGCACGGCGATTTCACGCGCGCGCAGTCTGGCTCGGGCCGTCGCCAGATTGACATAGTTGACCAGGGCCGTGATCAGGGCCAGCGTGCCACAAATGGCTGCCGCCAGAACGCCATGACGCGCCGAGCCCTGGCTTAGGTGTTCGGACACCAGAGGAACCGCTCGTGCACGCACAGTCTCGTGCGGCGGCCGCCCGCCAAAGTATGCCGTATTTGTCAGGTTGGGTGGTGATTGATCAACAATGTGATCGATCTGGCGGTTGAAACCCGCGGCCTGGGCGGGCGTATCGAAGACCACAAACGTGCGGCCCGACTCCTGCATCCACGAGTCCCAGAAGAGATTCCTCGCTACCAACTCTGGCGACCATAGTCGAACCAGGGTGAACTTCAGCGATGAATTGGCGGGCATGTCCTTCATCACGCCGCGGATCGTGTAGGTATGGCGCAGTGGCCGCACAGCTGCTCCCGAATTGCCGTTTTCGCGCAGGATCAAGGTCTGACCCACAATATCCGTCCTGCCGAAATATTTGCCTGCCATGCTTTCCGACAGGAAGATTGAATCTGCATCCAGTGCCGTCTCAACCCTTCCGTCCACCAGCTCGATTTTGAACACCTTGAAGAAATCGCGGTCAACCAGTTGTCCTTCCTCTTCCGCGACCTTGTCCCCGGTGCCGACATAGCTGTAGGCGTTCGCCACCCGCGTCCCGACCAGGTCAGGATAGTCCTTATGAATAATGTCCATCGTTGAGCCCGGCGTGGCATATGTTATATCCAGCATCTCCGTGGGGCTCAGGCGCAGGCTGCGCCCCACTTCGTAAATTCTGTCGGCCTGAGGCAGCCAGCGCTCATAGCTGGTCTCGAAGCGGACAAAGAGGCTGACAGTGATAAACACTGCGATCCCGAAGGCTAACCCGAGCAGGTTTAGAGCCGCATACAAAGGATGGCGCAACATCGACCGGTAAAAGGCGACGCCGGCCGACCAGATCAAATCCCCCGCCCAAAAAATATTGCCTTTGTCACTCATGGCGCAAGGCCTTGCCAGGCGAGACACCGGCGGCAGCCAGGGCCAGTCCGCCGACCGTCATTACGGCTATCAGCAGGGAAACGCCCGACCCGGCGAGAAAATACCACGGAGTCAGGGCGATGCGATCGTCGAACTGACTGAGCCAGCGCGACAACACCAGCCAGGCCACGGGCCAGGCGATCAGATTGGCCAGCAGCACCGGCCGGATAAATTGCAAGACGAGCAGCCGGGCCACCTGCCCGCTTGTCGCGCCCATGGTCTTACGCAGGGCAATTTCGACAAAGCGCGCAGAGGTGCCAAATGCAGCCAGGCCGAACAGACCGACGGCGCCGATAATACCGGCCGCAACGGCACCAGCCATGAACAGCAGGGCGGTGCGACGATCCGCGCGGTAATAGACGTCGAGATACTCTTCGGCCGTACTGAAAGACAGGGGAAGGTCGGGCAGGCTGTCGCGCCAAGTCGCCGTCAGCCGTGCCTTTATGACGGCGTCCGTCACCCCAGCGTAACGGATAATCGTCGTTTGCGTTCCCTTGAATATGTCGCAAGCAATATAGAGGGCGGGGCCGATTTTTTCGGTGGGCGCCGCCAGACGTTGGTCAGCAGCGACGCCGACAATGTCGAAGCGGACGGTGTTGAAGCTTATCGACTGGCCAAGAGCGGCCTCCGGCGACGCAAAGCCCAGGTCCGAAACGGCCGTCTCGTTGATCACGACCCGGATGGAACCGCCGGTGGGCATAGTCGCGAGCCAGATTTCATCGGCATAATCGCTTGAGTTCAAAGGTCTCCCGGCCAGAATCGGTGTCGAAAAGGTTTTAAAGTAATCAAGATCACTGTACACGGCCTTGAATGGTACCAGACTGTGCCGTGGCTGCGGCTCCTTGGCCGGCAAGAGGTTAAAGATAAGGTACGGCCCAGGAACGGAGCCTGTTGAAACCGAAACGACGCCGGGCACGCCGCGCCATTTTTCCAATATGGCTGCAACCCGATCGGACGTCAGTCGCAGGGCAATGGTCGACGTCGTGGCCAACCAGTTATGGCGCGAGAAGCCGAGATCGGAGGTTGCCATATGGCGGACCTGGGCCATGAAGCCCTGCATGACGATAAAAAAAGCCACCACCACGGCAAATTGCACGAAAACCAAACCCTGCCGAACACCGCCGCCCAGGCGCGTGGGTCGGGCGGCACCGACGGACGCCAGAACGGCGACGGGTTGAAAACCGGTCAGCAGGATGGCCGGATAAAGTCCGGCCAGTCCGCCGGCAGCCAAGACACTGGTAACCACCAATGCGAGCCAGCCGGCGTCATGACCATAGTCGAGCTTCAAGGCCAAACCACCCAGGCGATTGATGAGCGGCAGGCTTAGTTCAACCACACTAAGCCCGACGATACAGGCCATGACAGCGGTCATTACGCCTTCAATAACGAACTGCAACCGCAATTGCGCGGCATCTGCGCCGTGCACCTTTCGGACAACCACGTCGCGGGCGCGCGTTCCCGCACGCGCGGTCGCCAGGTTGACGTGGTTGATCAAGGCAATCAGCAGGGCCAGCGCTCCGACAGCGCCCAGCGCGACCAGAGGGGGCATGGTGCCCTTCCCGGCCAGATGCTCGGACTCCAGGCGTTGCAGCCGCAACCTGACCAATTCGTGCGGGACGCGGTCCGGATAATAGGCTTCCCAAAAGGCGCTCTTGGCATTGGCGTCAAGCAGCCGATCCAATCGCTGGTCCAGTTGTGCCGCCTGCCCCGGCTTATCCAGGCGCAGGAAAAGACGGACAAAGCCCTGTTGCCAGCCGCGCCACCCGGCGTCGCCTTTCATCGGCGCGGTATCAAGCAACCGAATGAAACCGAAATGCAGGGTGGCATTGGCCGGCGTGTCACGAATAACAGTGCTGACAGTATAGGTGGCGCTGGGCGGGCCTATATTGTGTTTGGTGCTGAGGGACACAGTGTCGTCCATGATGGTCAGGCGTTGTCCGACGACATCGGCCCGGCCGAAATATTTGCGCGCCATGGATTCGGACAGGATGATCGTATCCGGCTGCAGGGCCCGCCCGGGATCGCCGGCGATGAACGGCAGGTCAAAGACGCGAAAGAAATCGCCGTCGACCAGCACCCCTTCTTCCTCGATCAGATCGCTCCCAAATCTGTTTGACCTCCGGAGATTGAAATAGTCGGGCACCACGCGGACCATCGCGGTCTGCGGCGTCTCCGCCCGGAGAATGCCGTACAGTTCAGCGAAGGTCGAGAAACGCGGCTGCGCGTCGGGTACAGGAACGATGCGCCGTGTCGTCACTTCGTAGATGTCGTGGGAACCAGTGATCCATTGGTCGTAACTGGTCTCGAAACGGACAAACAGGCTGATCGTGACGAATACGGCGATGCCGAAGCTGAGGCCCACAAGATCCAGCGCCGCGAACAGCGGATGGCGCAACATTGACCGGTAAAGCGCTTTGGCAGCCGACCAGATCAAGTCCCCCGCCCCCCGAAGCACGCCCTAAACCTCGCGCGTGACCGACAATAACAGCCGGCCATCGAGCATATCGACCTGCCGTCCCGCCTGATCGGCCTGGGCATGGGAATGGGTCACCATGACCACCGTCGCGCCGTCGTGATTCAGCCCTTTCAGTATAGCCATGACCTGGGCACCGTTCTCGCTGTCGAGATTTCCGGTCGGCTCATCCGCCAGGATCAGCTCGGGTGAACCCACCACAGCCCGCGCTATGGCCACGCGTTGCTGCTGACCACCGGACAGCTGATGCGGAAAATGCCGTGCGCGATGTGACATACCCACCCGGTCCATGGCCGCCTCGACCTTGGCGCGCCGTTCACGGCCCGCCAGACGGCGATACAGCACACCCAGCTCGATATTTTCAAAGACATTCAGGTCGTCGACCAGATTGAAGCTCTGAAAGACGAAGCCCAAGTGCCGGGCGCGAAATTCCGCCAGCCTGGCTTCGTTCAGCCGCGTCAGGTCCTCGCCATCGAAGAAGTAATGACCGGAGGTCGGCTGATCAATAGCCCCGAGAATGTTCAATAAAGTTGATTTTCCGCAGCCCGACGGCCCCATGACCGCCAGGAACTCGCCGCGCCCGATGCTCAGATCGACATTGCGCAGGGCCGCCGTCGCCACGTCGGCCGAATGGTACAGTCGCGATATATTCTGCAGATCGATCATGCCAGGCCCTACCCCAAAATCCGCATTTTCCGACGGGCCGAATCCCGGACGGTGCTACGGAAATATCACGGCCTGCGCTGGGTGTCCGCCCGTTTCATTACCGTCGATTGGGCGGCGCGGCTTGAGGGTGCGTGCAGATGACATGTCACGGCGGTGGCATGGCCGATAAGGCCGTACCTCCGCCGCGATCAGTCCCCTCCCGGCGCCCCCCGCTAGGCATCCGGACAATGACTTGCAAAGCTTTGCAGGCCGGATCGTCCAGATCCACGGTTACATTACCACAATTTCATCAAAGACATAAACAGCAGATATTATTTGACTTTTTGCAATATTGCGGCCATTTTCCGGTCACCTTCCACCTTATAAGTGTCCGATTCCGAACATGTCCCAGACTCGCCGCGCCGCCCTGTTTCTCGATGACGACGCCGATATCCTCGCCGCCGCCGAACTGGCCCTGCGTCGCCACGGCTATGACATGATTTGCGTCCAGACGCCCGAGGACGCCCGGGTGCAACTGGCCGCCCGCAAGTTCGACATTATCCTGCTCGATCTCAATTTCCGCCGCGGCGACACCTCCGGTGAGGCCGGCCTCAGTTTTCTCGAGGAGCAGATGAAAGCCGGCCTGACGACGCCCGTGGTCGTCGTGACCGGCCATAGCGGCCTCAGCATCGCCGTACGCGCCATGCGCCTGGGGGCCGATGATTTCGTCGTCAAGCCCTGGCACAATGAACGCCTGCTGGCGACCGTCAATGCCGCCATCGAACAGCCGCGTGTCCAGGCGCCGCCCCCGCCGCCGCAAGACCTCAATCTGGAACGCTCCGAACGCGAACTGATCCGCGAGGCGCTGAGCCGCCATGAGTATAATATTTCCCATGCCGCCAAGGAACTGGGCCTGACGCGCGCGGCACTCTACCGGCGTATGGAAAAACATGGACTCTAAGGGGCTGATTGCGGCGATAGCGGCCCATTTCGGTGTCTTCATCTGCGGCGCCCTGTTCTGGCGTGCAGCGACGCACGGCCACGTGGCGACGGCCACGGTTTGCGCCATCGTGACCCTGGTTCTGGTCAGCCTGTTGTTGCGCGGCCGGCGCCGTGCCGTGCCGGCGGCCAATCGCGGTCCCGACGCCACCTATACCTCCGAACAGAGCGCCCGCCGCCTGCGCGCCCTGGTCGACGAAGCCCCCTCACCGCTTCTGCTGCAGGAAGAGGACGGCCGCCTGATCGCTGTCAATCGCGCAGCCCGCCAGATGTTCGATGCCTCATCGGTCCTGCCGGTGGCGACACGGCGCGCCCTGTTGGGCCCAGGCGATCGACTGGACACTCTGCACGGCCAGATCGACTGGGCCGGCGGCCGCTATGCAATCCACAAGGCCAGGATCGACTACACCCTCCTGGCCATTCTGATCGACATCACCTCCGAAGTGCGCGCAGCCGAGGCCTCGGCCCTGCGCGACCTGTTGAAGGTGCTGAACCACGAACTGATGAACGCCCTGACCCCGGTGGCGTCGATGAGCCGCAGCGCCCTGGACCTGATTTCCGACAATACGCCCGAAAGTCTCGATGATGCGCGTTGTGCGCTGGAGCGCGTCGTAGCGCGAACCGAAGGCCTGGTGGGCTTTGTCGATTCCTACCGCATCCTGACCCGTCTTCCGCCACCCGAAATCCGGCATGTCGCCGTTGTACCGTTCGCGGAAGAACTGGCCGAAGGCTTTCGCGCCCAGTGGACGCAACGGGGCGTAGCCCTTGACCTGACCCCGCCCGCCCACGCCGTCAGCGCCATGATGGATGCCGACCAGATACGGCTGTGCCTCACCAACCTTCTGAACAACGCCGCCGAGGCCGCGCTGGCCAATTCCGAGTTTCAACGCGACTCCCAATCCCAGGACCCGTCCAAATCTCAGGTCGGGCCCAAGGTGCGCCTGACCTTCGACGTGATCGAAAGCGCCATTGAGATATCTGTCGAAGACACTGGAAAGGGCGTGGAAGCGAGCCTGGCCGAAACCATTTTCCTGCCCTTCTACACCACCAAGCCGACCGGTACCGGCGTCGGCCTGAGCCTGGCACGGCAGATCCTGCAGGGCCACGGCAGCGTTCTGACCCTGCGGCCGCTGTCGGACCTGGGCGGCGCGCATTTCTGTTTCGCGCTTGAACGCCCCTATAGCGCGCTCAATCCGTGGGAAGCGGCCCTATAGTTGCGTGGGCCCAATCTTTGCATGGTAAACGGGCAATTTACCCTTTAACTCAATACCTTAGTCCCCAGATTTGGGCAATTATGTTGCACTGCAGGCGATTGTTGAGCTTGAATCTTCAAATAATCACAGCTATGTTGATCATGTTGCTGCGGTCACTTCCCCCCTCGAACGCAGCAACTTGACGGGCGCCTTGCCCCCCAAGGCGCCCGTCTACCCTCTCCGCACAATCAAATTAGTCAATACGGCGTTGGTACTGCATGGCCAATCTGTGTGCGTTGGGCTTCGCCGGACACAATTGAAACATTTGCAGCGGACGCGCGGCATCAGACTGCAACACAAGGCTGCCAGGATAAGGGCTAATCCACACCGGAGCCTTCGTCATGACACCGCAGCAAATCCATCTCGTCCAGTCCAGCCATAACCTGGTCGTCGTCCACGGCCTCGCCGCCGCCGACATATTCTATGGCAACCTGTTCGAGCTCGACCCGGCCCTGCGTCCGATGTTCCGCGGCGACATGACCGCTCAGGGCAAGATGCTGCTGCAAGCCATCGCCTTTGTCGTCGCCAATCTCAGCGACCCGCAACGCCTGATCCCGGTCGTCCAGGCCCTGGGGGTGCGTCATGTCGCCTACGGCGTGACACCCGAACATTATGAAACAGTGGGAACGGCCCTGATCACGACCCTGGGGCAGGCCCTGGGTGACATGTTCGATGCTGACACCCGCCAGGCCTGGACCGAGGCTTACGGCCTATTGTCGAGTGTCATGATCGAGGGCGCCTATCCATTGCAAAAGTCAGCGTAGTCCTCCCCACTCGTGGGGAGGTGGCGCGACGCCCGCGCTCTTCGCGCGGGGCCGCGACGGAGGGGATGGTGCCCTGCCCGCGATCTTCTCTCCTCATAAGCCGTGTCCACTTTGTCGGATTGTGCTCTAGGCAGGCGGGCGGGATTCGGGCATAACCGGCCAGCCCATCAGCCAAGAGCAAGACATGCCCCCTTTCCTGACGCCGGTTTTTTCCCGCACCAAAACCTTTCTCGATAAGCTGTGGAACGCCGACGACCAGACCCTGCGCTGGGTTCTCGGGCTTTTGATCGTCGTCCTGGCCTGTTTCAATTTCGTGCGCGACATCAACAACCCTCCGCACGCCTTCTGGGATGAATCCTACTATCTGACGGCCGCCGAGCGCTATTCCGACCACACGGCACAATATGCGTCGCACCCGCCGCTTGCCTTCATGTTCATGGATCTGGGCACGACGATCAACGGCGCCAACAAACATCTCGACACCCATTTCATGGCGGAGGTCAAGAAACTCGACACGCGCGTCGTTCCCAAGGGCTACGACTTCACCGGCATTCGCATGCCATCGGCCCTGTTCGCCGTTATAGGTGCGCTGCTCTTCTACCTGATCGTCCTGCGCCTGACCAACGAGGCGTTCGAGGCTTTCGTCTTCTCCCTGCTGTTCGTCTTCGAAAACGCCTATATCGTCCATTTTCGAGCCGCCCATCTCGATTCCTACCAGATGACCTTCACCCTGGCCTCGATCCTGGTCTGGCTGAATACCTTCGGGCGCGAGCCGAAACGGCCCCTTCTCACCTATGCCTTGTTCGGCCTGCTGTGCGGTCTCAGCTTCATGACCAAGGTCAATTCCCTGGTCATGCTGTTCCTGGCCGGCCTCAGCCTGCTGCGCGCTATATGGGTCGACCGCTCACGCCTGGTCGTACTGCAAAGTATAGCGCGGGGGACGGCGAGCGCCGTGGCCTTCGCATCGATGGTCGTGCTGGTCTTCACCCTGCACGTCGTCCTCAATCCGAACGCACCCGATCCAAAGACGAAGTCCGGCGAAAAGGACCTGCGTTATATGGGCCAGGTCTATCAGGACTACCTGCATAAGAAGCGGCCCCTGTCGCCGGCCGTCGTCTGGGACGCCACGGCGGGTTATTACGACTACATGAAGCACGACTTCACCGGTGAGATCAAAACCGAATCCAATGGCTCGCAGCCGATCCTGTGGCCGTTCATGAACAAGATCATCAACTACCGCTGGGATTTCGACGGCAAACGGACGGCCTATACCCAGATGGTCGGCAATCCGGTCGACTGGGGCCTAGGCGCCATCGGCATTGTCGGCGCCGCCGTCCTGGTCTTCAGCCGCCGCGCCCGTCGCCTTGAAAGCGAGCGCGGCAATACCGACTACGACCGGCTCGAAGCCCTGCTCACCATGTACGTCGTCTTCTGGGTCTTCCACATCTGGTTGGGCACCCAGCGCGTCATGTATATCTACCACTATTTTATTGGCCTCGCCCTCAGCTTCATGCTGGTGCCGCTGGTGTTCAAGATCACAGCGCGCAAGTTCGCCATACTGGACCGCTACCGCTTTGCTGTCCTGTGCTGCCTCAGTGTCCTCATCGCCGCCAGCTATCTGTGGTTCGCGCCCTTGACCTATCACCAGCTGATGACGCGCGGGCAATGCGAGATGCACAATGTGCCGGTCACAACCGTGGTGTGCCGGCCGACCAAGAAGGCCTTGCCCGCGCCGCCGGCAAGCCAGCTATAGGCCGGCAACCACGGTGATATGCGGCGGAATGTCGAGTCCGTCGCCGACATAAACATAGCCTTCGTCACGATGCGCGAAGCCGCAGCGCGTCCAGATGTCGCGCGACGGGGCATTGGCCTCGGTCTCGACAATGCTCGCTCGCATTTCACCAGTCGGCATCCGGGCCATGACCTCTGCCACCAAAGCTATCTCGACGTCCAGGCCGAGTACGCGACAACTCATGACGAACTGCAGAACCTCGGCGCCCGCGACACACAGCACGCCCACCAGTCCGTAGCTGGTGTGGATGTCCGCGACTCGCAGCGTGTAGAAAATACCGCCGCGCGCCAGAAAGGCTTCGGCCTCGGCGTGCGTCCAGCGTCGGCCGTTCGTGTTGAACTGGTTGGTCTTGTTGAGCAGTTCGAAAGCACGGGTAAACGCCGGATCGTCAACCGCCGTCACCGGCGTCACGGCAATTTCGATATTCAACGACGCCAGGAATGCCTCGCGCGACAAGGTTCTGCGGCTGAGTTCGCGTTCGCCCTGGGCCTGAATCATCTCGGTCCGCCGCGCTGATTCCGCCGTAACCGTGGCGACTTGGGTTTCCGCCGACCACAGCAGGATGCGCCGCCACAGGTACGGATTGGCCCCCAGCACGCGCATATCCGGAAATGCGCCCTGGACCGCGGCGCGTTCGGTCGGATTGTCGTCGATGAACAGGACGCTGTGCGGCAGCAGGTTTACCTCGGCCAATATCTCCGCGATATTCTCGGCCTTGGGCTGCCAATTGATGCGGTGAATGGCGAAGCTTTCCAGCGGCAGCAGGCGCTCGAAGGGCCACATGCCGCGTATCCGGTCCTCGCTGTTCTTCGAGACTATGCCCAGAATGATGCCGCGCCGCTTCAGAAACACCAGGGCCTCGGCAAAGCCCACCGGCCAGCCCTCTGTGTCGGTGTGACCGGTCTCCGCCAGGACACCGCGCCACAGGGTGTCGTCGAGATCGATCAACACCATCTTGATGCTGTCCGTCTGATGCAAGGTACGATATTGCGCCACAACGTCCCGCCAGATCAGGGACGCGAAGGCTTCGACGCGGGTCGGATAGTAGGCTTTCACCGGCTGCAGCGGCTCGAGCCGCGCCTGGTCACCGGAAAAATCGGCATCGGACAGCACCGAAGCGTGTCCGGTCACCCAGACCATGTCGTCCTGGATAAACCGTTTGCCCAGGGTCGCGGCAATCTGGTCGATATCGACCAGATGCACGTTGCGAAAGCGGTCCAGCTCTGCCGCCAGGTGAACATTGAGGCGCTCGATGAAATGGACGAAGTTGCGCAGATCATAGCGCGGCATCAGTCGTCCCATGGCGTTTTGTTGCGGTACCAGAAAGTTGGTGACGAAACTCAACAAGCCGTGCTGACGGTTCCACGCCAGCAGGGCATCCAGCATCTGCGATATGCGACTGCAAGACATTTCGAACAGTTGCTCGAAGGCGGCCGGATCGTCATAGGCCAGGCCGAAATGCGCGCCATCCGGCAGGATCGCCCGCAGAGGTATCTGAACGAACTGGAAATCGTAGGCATCGACTGGCTGTGGCGGAGCTTCCGGCAAGCCGGCGGCATTGTTGACGAGGACAAAATCGGTCTCGCACGCCGGCGTCTCGCTGCCAAAAATCTTCGGCAGTCCGGAGGCCAGGCAGGAGCCGATAACCAGGCCGCGGCGGAAGACGGTCGGCCGCGTCTGCAGGTCGCCCGGCGTACGATAGTCCAGATCATCGACCGGCAGGACATCCAGCTCTATGTCCTCACCGTGCATCAGCCGCCGCGTGACGTCACGCTTTCTGTGCGAGGTCAGGATATCGGCCATGCCCAGCCAGGCCCGCACGTGTTCCGGCGCGAAATGCCGCAAGGTGCGCCAGCGCGCGAAGGCCGTCCGGCTATCGCCCCTCTGCGCGGCCAGTTGCGCGGCGGCGTCCCACAGCCAGATATGGGCTGGAAATCGCGGCAATTGCGCCGCAACGATCGCCTCTGCCTCGTCGAGCCGTCCCTGGCCGGACAGAATTTCGATAACGGCGGCAAAAGGTGTGGCGTCATCCGGAAAGGCGTCACAGATCGCGCGATAGCGCACCAGCGCCGACTCGATATCACCACGCGCCCGCAACATCTGCGCCAGTTCGCAACCCGCCCACAGGCCGGAATTGTCGTTCAGCCAGTCGCTGAGCAGGCTCTCCGCCAGATCGCCGCGCCCCTTTGCCGCCAGGGCGCGCGCCATGTCGACCGCCATCAGGTCCTGGTTCGCTGCCGCCCGTCGGAAGTCCTCCAGTCGCTGTGAAATTTCGGCGGAATCATTAATGTCGACCGCGGTGTGAACCCGCGCAATCACCGTTTCCGCTGCTGCGGCCGGTTCGGCCGTCGCCGGACGTCCCGGCTTCAGAAATTGTTTCAAGCGGTCAAAGGACATTGCGCCCGTCGTCTCCAATTTCCGCACCGGCTCATACGGAACTGAACAGGTCGTATCATCCGGATTACGGAACCGCAATCGGACAAGGCCCTTGAAACAGGCCGATTGTTACCGCACCTGAAGCAGGCTGCGTTCCGTGCCGCGCAGGCGGACGGCGCTCAGCACGCCGGTCATGTAGACGCCGGAATCGATGCCGATGCGCCACGGTGTGTCGATCTCAGGCTCCTGCGGCGTGTGGCCGTGCACCACGACTTGGTCGCACGCCTTGTCCGCCTTCAGGAAGCGGCCGCGCATATACATGAAGATTTCAGGCCCCTGCTCGCTCAACGGCCGGTCGGGATCGACCCCCGCATGGACGAACAGATAGTCGCCGTCCGAATAGGAGGCCGGCAGGCGGCGCAGCATATCGACATGGTCGCGATCCATGGCTGCCCGGAACCTGTCGCGCGTCTGGCTCCATATGGCGACATCGTTGGCGAGATAAGGCATGTCCACGCCATAGGAGGCCATGGTCGCCGCCCCGCCCCAGATGCGCCAGGTCTCACCGATCGTCGGGTCGTCGAGAAAACGCAGCAGGATATGTTCGTGATTGCCCATCAGGACAACCGGATCGCACCAGCGCGCGTTTTCGAAGCGCATGATGCGCTCAAGGACCTGGCGCGACGACGGGCCGCGGTCGATATAGTCGCCCAGCAGGATGACGCGCGGCCGCTCGCCGATCAGCCCGGCATCGACTTGAATACGGTCGAGCAGACGCTCGAACAGCGCGTCATAGCCGTGGATATCGCCGATGGCGTAGGTTAATTGTGCAATGCGGGAGGTCATGGGCCGGTTCTAGCGCCAGACGCTCCCGATGTCACGATCTCTAAATCGCGATCCCGAGATCTATACTGCCTGTATAGCCGGCCGCAATACTGCCCGACGGGGTGATGGTCGATGCCGCCAGTTGCGCCGTCGTATCGTCGCTGAAGACATTGTCCGTTGCGAAGGCAATGGCGTTGAGATTGGCGATGCTGGCGCTATATCCGCTGGCTGCAGCATAAAACGCGACCGAGAACGGCCGGTCGAAGGCAAACTGCGTCGTCTTGAGCCGGTTGGTGTAGGAGGTTGCGGTGCTCAGGCTCGGATAGACCTCGACATGGATGTGCGGCATGCGACCGGAATAACAGCCCGGTATGACCGTCGTGAAGGTCACCTCGCCGTTCGTGTCGCTAACCTGGACGCCGCGCAGATAGTTCTGGGTGGTGACGCCCGACGAATAGAGCGAATATTTGCCGTCCAGCGTGCAGTGCCAGATATAGATGGCGTAGCCGGCCAGCGGCGTGCAGCCGAGATTGGTATTGACCAGGCGGATCGTCAGGGTCAGTTGCACACCACTCGCCGTTCCGGAATAGGCGCCGACGCTGGTGCGGATATCGCTGCGCACGATCCCCGATGTGGTCAGGACATTGATCACGCTGCCCGACACGGAGTTGGAGCCGTCACCGGGATAGGGGCCGTTGGTCTCTTCCGGCAGGGTCGTACAGGTACCGGCCGAGGACGACGAAGACGAACTACTGGAACTGGATGAGCTGGACGAGGAACTGCTGGAACTCGATGATGACGATGATGACGACGACACGCTGACCGTGGTGCCGGATGAACTGCCACCACCGCCGCACGCCGCCAGGGCCGAGGTCGACAGGGCGGTCATGCCGATCAGGCCCAGCGCCCGCCGACGCGGCATGACGGACTGAATGAGGTCTTCGAGGCTGCTCTCGTCCTTGTGATAGTTGTCCTTGTGGTGGTGGTCCTTGTGATAGTTATCTGGCATGGAAATCCCCGGATGCGATGGTTACACATCCATCGGTACGGGCTGATTGCGGCAAATCTTCCGATCGCTTTATTTCAACAACGTCAAAAATGTTTCAACTTCGAAATACTGTGGCGGTCCATATAAGAATATATCCACAGATTACACCGATTACACAGATTAAGAGCGTAGATGATAATCAGATAAATTCTGACGTCTGGATAAAACCTATAAAAAAATCGCTTCGCGATCGGGAATTAGACTAAGCATCAAAATATATCCCAAATAGGCGATAGAAAATCTGTGTAATCTGTGTAATCTGTGGAAAAAAACTTCACAGCTGGTTCAGCTCGCAATAAATTCGGCCGAAAGCACGCAATCCGGCTCAAAGCTTGGTTGGCAGGTCGATATCGCTGACCATGCGCTCACCGCCGACGCGCGACAGCTGCACCACGACATCGATCAGGGAATTGGCATAGGCCAGGGTCTCCAGCCGCGTCAGTTGCGTCCCGGATTGCATGACCATCAAGGCGATCTGTTCCAGCGCGCCCTTGGGCGTATTGGCGTGGACGGTCGTGAAAGACCCGGGGTGGCCGGTATTGATGGCGCGCAGGAAGGTCGTCGCCTCCTCGCCGCGGATTTCACCGACGATGATCCGGTCGGGCCGCAGGCGCAGGCTGGCCTGCAGCAGGTCGTTGATCGTCACCCGTGCCTCGCCCATCTCACCCTTGACCGCCACCAGGCGCAGCGAATTGGCGTGGGCGCAGGCGATTTCGGGCGTATCCTCGACCAGGATAATGCGTTCGTGGAGCGGAATCGTCTTCAGGAGCGCGTTCAGAAAAGTCGTCTTGCCCGAACTGGTGCCGCCGGAAATCAGGATGGTCTTGCGCGCCGTCACAGCCTCCTTCAGGAAGGCGATCGGGTTCTTGCGCGCATAGGCCAGGTCGTCGCGCTTGCCCCTACCCGCGAGATCGGGAATCGGCCCGCGATCATAGGCATCGAGACTGAGATCGACCATGCGATGCCGGCGGATAGCCAGGGCCCAGTGTTTCGCCGCCGGCGGTCCGACCAGTTGCACACGTTCGCCCGACGGCAAAGACGCGGCCAGCAGCGGATTTTCGCGATTGATCCCCTGGTGGGCGACACGGGCAATCTGCGCCGCCAGCCGCGCCAGCAGCACATCATCGACCTCAGGCATCTCTAGGCGCTGCATCGTCGGTTGACCCGACACCTCGATCCACACCTCGCCCGGCCGGTTGACCAGGATTTCGGTAATCTCGTCGCGCTCCAGAAAATCGAGGAACGGCTTGAGATAGGTGCGCAGATAGACGCCGTCGAGCGGGATCACCTGAGGTTCCGCAACAGCCATGGCTACTGACCCAGGCTGAAGTCGAGATCGCGGGCGGCGAAGACCTGGATCGGTGCGCCCTGCGGCACCTTGATGGTCGGCGGGATCTTGGCGTCGGCCGACAGGGCCTCGCTGATCACGCCTTGCGCTTCGGACGAGGTACCGATGACGATGGTCGACTTGCTGCTGCCCCCGGCGGCGGCAGTCAGGCCATTGACCACCGACAGCAACATGGCCGAACCGAAACGCTTGGCGAAGTGGCTGTTGACCCGGCCGGTCATGCCCGCCTGGCCCAGGTCATCGGTTGCCGGCGACGCCAGTTGGATCGACAGGCCGTCGGGACGGATCAGCCGGTTCCAGATGATAAAGGCACGGGTTTCACCACTGGTCAGGCCGCTCTTGTATTGGCCGACCAGACGCGACCCCTTGGGGATCAGGATGGCCGTGCCGTCGAAGCTGCGGATATCGCGCGACACTACGGCGCGCGTGTAGCCCGGCAGGTCGGAATTGATGGCGGTTTCCAACACGGCCGGAATGAAGGCGCCTTGTGGCACGACCTTTGACGGATCGCCGATCTTCCACGCCTTTTGGGTGACATCGCCATTGATCGTTGCAGCGAACTGGTCGTTGGGATTGAGAATCGGCCGGGAGGCCGCTGCGGCGCCCGAAGCCGGTGCCGCGGCCTGAACGCCTGGCGCGGTCGAGTTGTCGATGATCATGGCCGGCGCACGCACACCATTGTCGGGCACAGCAGTTGGCGGCGGCGCCGGATTGGGCTGCGGCATGGGCTGGACGAAGGACTGCGGTGGGGTCGAGTCGATAGGTGGATTGAGGCTTGGGTCGATGGGCGGCAGGGTCGACGGCGGCGGCTGGGTGGCGACCGCGGGCGGAGGCGGCGCAGGCTTGGGTGCCGGGTTCGGCAGGGTGAACATGACGACGCCGCCCAGGGCGACGGCGCCGATGATGCCGGCGGCCAGGCCAGCCTGGTCGCCCAGGCCACCCTTTTTCGCCACCTGGGGCATGGCGCGCTGGGAGGCGGCTTCGAGATCATCCGGATCGAGTTTCAGACGCGGGTCATTGCCGGCAGGGAGAGGTTTGCGGGCCATTATGTGCCTCCTCCCGAAGCATTCGACTTGCCGCGCGGCTTGGGCGACAGGGCGTCCAGGCCTTCGATACGGAATGAGTCGTTATAGATGACGGTCTTCTGATCGGCCTGGCGCAGGACGAACCCGCGCGCCACCTGCTCGACCACCATATAGTCGCCGCGCGTCGCATAGTTGACGATGCTCTCGCTATTGTCGGCATTGAGCGCATAGACGGCCGGGGTTTCGGCGCCGGCCGGCCAGCGCAGATAGGTCGAGACGCCGTCGTCGAAGACGCGGATCGGCACCAGGGACGTCGAACCGGAATAGGTATAGGCGCTGTTGCGTTTTTCCGGCAATGGCAGGAAGGCGTTGGGATCGACCGGGCCGGCCGGAGTCTTGGCCGGAGGCGGCGCGACCGGTGGATAAAGAAAGCGCAGGTCGTAGACAATATTGCCGCGCGCGCAGACGGAATCCGGGGCGCTGCGCAGCTCGAAATTATAGCTTCGCTTGGTTGTCACGACCGACATGTTGGAAAAGGCGTGCAAAATGATCGGCTTGACGAACAGAAGGGTCGCCTTCTTGTTCGGCGTCACCTGCCACTGGGCGGCGTCGCCCAAGCCCACATTTTCAATCAATTCACCCGGCTCGAAGCTGATCATGGTCTGGAAGTTGAGGCAGCCCTCCAGCTTGATGATCTCTTCCGGATCGTAGGGAATGGTTTTCAGGCGCTGATCCTCGTCCGGGTCCTGGGCCTGCGCCCCCCCAGCCATCACGGCCAGCATTGCAATAAGCGGTAACGGTTTCATCATCTCAACTGTCCTGCCTCGCAGGGGGAACTGTGCCGGCTGGATTGGGGCCGGCCTGACTGGCAATCGTCGGTACGCCCAGCGCCGAGGTCCGGCCGCGAAAACGCTGGCCCAGACCCTGGACGCGACTGAAACGGTCGCCAGAGGTCGAACGCGCCTGCGGATCGTATAGCCCGAGCCCTTCGGCGCGCGTGGTCGCCGCCGACGCCTGCCCCGACGCACCACCTTGAACGTCGCGCGTGACGGCCATGACCAGGGGTTCGGTTCGGGCATAGGCGTCATTGACGCTGCGCCCCGTTGTGTTGGTCAGCAGGGGAATGGTCTGGGACGGCGGCGTGTTAAAGGCCTGGCCGTTGCCGGTGGGCGCGTCGGGCGTGGTGCGCAAGGCCGCCTGCCAGTCGCGAACCAGCGAGGCCGCCACCCACATCAGGGTGAATAAAAAGGCGCAGTAGATCAGCGAACCCATGAAAAGGATGACCATCGGCTGGACCGCCTTGACGGCGCCGGCCGGGTCTTCGGCGATATGGTTGATCAGCGGCACGAACAGGATCAGCGCCGCCGTCCCGCCCAGCACGGTCAGCATCGGTGCCAGGGCAAAGATCAGCGTCGTGCGGATCCAGCCATTGAACAGTCCGCGCGTCTGCGGAAACAGCGCCAGGACGATGAAGATCGGCCCCAGAATCAGCAGCAGGTACAGCACCATCCGCGTCAGGATCAGGAGGCCCAGGGTCGAGCACAGCAGGAACAGCCCGCTCAGCCAGAACAAAGTCACCGGCATGGATTTCGACTGGATCAGGGTCTCGACGACCTGGGGCTGGGCCACAGTGGTGGTCGAAACCGTCGACTGGCCATCGAGATGCCGGGCGATCTCGGCGAACTTGACGAACAGGCCGTCCAGCCCCTGGGCGAAGTTCATCATCGCCTTGCCATGATTACCCAGCAATGCGCCGGTAACCTCGTCCGGCCCGTCCATGAACAGGCCATAGAAGATAGCGTGATAGGCTGGCCAAACACTGACGAAGGTCAGGACCAGCACCATGGTCATGATGCGCGGCGACATCATGGTCAGGGTCAGTTGCGTGCGCCCGGTTAAAAAACCAAAGGCAATCAGCGCCACATAGATGATCAGCATGCTGGTCAGGGCATAACCGAAAGCGCCCCCCGGACCGAACAGACGGTTATAGCCGATCTCGACCGCGGCATTGATGTGGCAGTCCATGGCCATGAGTGACCCGGAAACCGAGGTTTCACCGACAAGCGTGATAGGCTGACAAACACCGGCCTGCATCATGCCCTCCCCCGCTTGCGCGCGGCGGCTTCCGGATATTCGGTGCCGATCAAGGGCTGCCACCAGTCGCGCGGATCGTCGCCATGGATGGCGCGCAGATCGTCGAGCTGGCGGACCGTGCTTTCGCGTCCCGACAACACGGTCAGGATATCGGGCATGGACGACAGGTCCAGCCGCGCCACGACGCTGTGATTGCCGTGCTTGACCAGGAAGGCCCGGGCATGCGGCGGCAGGGCGCGGATCAGGTCCAGCTCATGCAGGGTCAGGCCGAAGCCATCGACATAGTCTTCGACCTGGGCACGCGGATTGGGCATGAATATCTGCGTCGCCGACTGCTCGATGATGGCCGAGGCGATGCGCGAGTCGAGCGCGTCGCGCGCCGACTGGGTACCGAAGCCTAGTATGGCGTTGCGCTTGCGCAGGGTCTTCATCCAGTTGCGGATGGCGGCGGCGAAGATTTCATCGTCGAGCGCCTTCCAGCCCTCGTCGATGATGATGATGGTCGGCTGGCCGTCCAGCCGTTCCTCGACGCGCTGGAACAGGTACATCATGCACGGCGTGCGCAGGACGGGCTCGTTGAGCAGCAGCGTCATGTCGAAGCCCAAGGTACGGGCGTCCATGTCGAGCCGGTCGACCTCGTTGTCGAACAGCCAGGCCGCCTCGCCGTCGCCGACCCACGGGTTCAACCGGGCCGCCAGGTCGCCGTGCGTCGGGCGCCGTGAGCCGCCCAGCAATTCGCGCAGATAGCGCAGGCGGCGATACTGCGGATCCTGGTCGAAATTGGCGTCGACCGCCTCGGTGATGATCGCCTCTTCCTCGGAATTGAGCGGAAGGTCCGGCCGCGTCACCAGTTGCGCGATCAAGGCCCGCAAAAACGCCCGATTGCCCGGATTGTCGGCCAGTTGCAGCGGATTAAAGCCCGTCGGCTCACCGGGACGCAGGGTAGCGTAATGGCCGCCGACGCCGCGGATGAAGATTTCGGCGCCACGGTCCTTGTCGAACAGCACGGTGCGCGGCTTATATTTCTGCGCCTGGGCGGCGAGGAAGTTGAGCACCACTGTCTTGCCCGAGCCCGACGGCCCGATGACGGTGAAATTGCCGAGATCGGCCTTATGGAAGTTGAAATAGTAGGGCGTGCCGGACGAGGTCTCGAAAACGCTGACCGCTTGCCCCCAGTGATTGCCTTCGGGCTGGCCGATCGGGAAACCGTGCAACGATGCGAACGACGCATAGGCGCCGGTCGAGATCAGGGCGCGACGGGCGATGTAGGATTCATTGCCCGGAAACTGCGCCCAGAAGGCCGGTTCCAGATTGACGTCCTCGCGCACCGCCACGGCGCCGAGATCGGCCAGGGCGGCCTGGCATTGGGCGGCGGCGGGGTCCAACGCCTCGATCGACTTGGCGCGGACCAGCAGGCTGAGATGGTGTTCGCCCAGGGCAAAGTTGCCGGTCGCCAGGTCGTCCTTGGCCGTCATCAGACCCTGGCGCAGCGACATGGCCTCTTCGTCGGCGGCGCGCATACGACGCAGGGCCAGGTTGATGCGTTCGAGGCCGATCTGGCGATCGACGAAACCGAAGCTTTCGGTCAGGGTCATTTCGAACGGCAGGCGTAAAATAGCGTCGCACATGCCAGGCGTGGCGTGCGGGGGGTAGTCCTTCAGCGACATGATGGCCGAAAAGTCCTTGCCGTCGCCAGCCGTGGACTGTTCCAGTACATCGAGGCCGAACGACACCCTGCGATAGGGCAGATAGTCGCCGAGATCACTCGACGGCTCCAGCACCGGCCGCATCTCGCCATTAAACAGGGCCGACAACAGCTCCAGCGGCTCCGAACAGCGACCATTGGCGGTTTCGTAACCGCCCAGCAAACGCGGTCCATAGGCCTGCAGCGCCGCCATCATGGCTTCGGACCCCGCCTGCAGTTCCTTGTGGTCGCGCGCCATGGCGGCAGCCTGGGCGTTGCCGCCAACACCCTGGCCCAGCATATCGGCCAGGCGCTCGGCAAAACCGACCTTGCCCTTGGGATTACGCCGAACAATGGTGATGAACAGGTCGTTGACGAACAGCTGGCGCGACTTCAGCTTGTCCTGCCATTGCTGCTGGATCAGGTTGCACACCGGGTCGTCATAGGTCGCCGGCATGGAGACCGTGACGCGGCGGCGGATGATGTGGTGATACAGCACAAAGCGCGACGAGCCCACCGCGCGCAAGGCCGCCGCCCGGACGATCTGGCGGTGATTGACCTCGTCGGTATCGGCGGTTTCGAATGCGAAGCCTTCGAGATAGATCGACTGCATCAGGCTGCCGTCGCGCAGCGCGATGGTGCGGTCGTCCAGCAGGCGGTCATAGGGCAGGCGTTCTCCGACGCGCTGCTCCTTCTTGAACCAGCCGGCAAATCCAGTGAGAGGCTTGGGCGCGTCGGCCATAGGTCTGTTTTACGCCTTACGGATGGTACGAATTGCAACGCCAGTGGCGGTGGTTACGAATACGGGGGCATTTCGACACCTTGATCAGCCACAGGTCGAAAACGCGCGGCTCGCGCAGGCAGGCGAGATAGCCGATGACGTGCAGGACCGCCGCCACAGCAAACGCCCAGAAGGACCGGGTAATCAGGAAGGCTTCGGTTGTCACGACGGCGTTGATGATGAAATAGGAATAGGTCACGCCGGCGAACATCTGCGGCTGGGTCAGCGCCTTGAACACCGTCGATTTGATCAATTCACTCATGGGTGGTCTAATGCGCCATCTGCTGGATGCCGGCGACGATGGTGGCCGCGCCGAACAGGATGAAGACGCCGATAATGACGGTCGCGCCGTAGCGCCAGTTCATCCGGCCGGTCAGCATCATGAAACCGACCATGGCGACGGCAATGACGGCAACCGACGTCGCGACACGGCCCATCAGCGTACCCTGGATCCAGTCGAGCGCACCAGAGATGGGCGACGAGCCGACCGGATCGCTTTGTGCGGAAGCTGACGTCGCGGTTACGGCCGCCAACAGGGAACCGAGGCCGAGCCAGGTTCTGGAAAAGATCGTCTTCATGAAGTCCTCGCCTTTTGCGCACGCGGGAATCACCCCGCTTATTAACTGCGGACTGTTGCTTAACGCCGCCGGTTTTTCAAGGTTTAGCCGCAGGCGACGGCAGGATGAAGGCGCAGTTTGTCCTGATCGTTACAAGACCCGACATATTCAGGGCGCACACCTGCCACCGGGTTCAGCCGGCCATGATCATCTTACGCAGAAGACGGGTGTTTGGATGGCCGCGATTTGCCTTTAGGCGGCGAAAACCCCAATCTTACGCAAAAACAACCGTGACGCCTTTTTTCTTGAAATAGGACTGCATCAGCTTGCGGCCCTGGCGGTTATTCTGGGCCAGGCGCATGGGCTCGACGACCGCCTCCTTCAGGCCTTCTTCGGCCAGGGCGGTCTTCAGCACCTTGATGTGCGCGTCCAGCTCGGCATTGTCGTTGGCAAGCGACTCGTAGATGCCTTCGAGGGCTTCGGCGACGGTGGTCAAGGTGCTGCTCCTTATTATTGTATCCGCGGCGTTTAGCAGGTTTCCGCCGCGCGGTTCAAGTCGGCAAAAAGGATGGGCTTCATTAGAGCCTGCTTCCCTTGCGGTTGCGTCAGCCAGAGCCTTAAAAAAACACCGATTCACGCAGATTTCACGCTTTAACTGTAATGATTCGGTCTTAACTAGGGATCGGGGCTCTCACCACACTCGCCGGGCCCGTCAGGAGCTACGTACGCATGGGTTTCTTCACTTCGATCAAACGGGACATGACCTTCGTCAAGCGTTTGGCCCGAATCCTGCGTTCGATCAGCAGCGTCAGCCCCGACTCGCCCAACCTGGTGTGCGACGACTTCGAGAAGGCGTGCGACAAGTACCAGAATAATCTCGCCATCCTGTTCGAGGGCAAGACCCTCACCTATCAGCAACTCGACACCCTGGCCAACCGTTATGCCCATTGGGGCCGGGCGCGCGGCCTGAAACCCGGCGACACCGTGGCGCTGTTCATGCCCAACCGGCTCGAATATATCGCAGCCTGGCTGGGCATGAACAAAATCGGCGCCATCACGGCCCTGATCAACAATTCGCTGACCGGACCGGGACTGGCGCATTGCATCAACATCTCCATGGCCTCCCTGACCCTCGTCGACCGTTCGACCCTGCCGGCTTTTCGCGATGTCGAAAAGCAGATCGAGCGCCATCAGGCCGTCTGGGTACTGGACCTCGACCGCTCGGAAGAGACCGAGAACTGCCGCAGTCTCGACCTGGCCCTGAAGGGTGTGTCGAGCGTCCGGCCTGAGGCGACGCCGCGCCAGGGCATGACGGCCAATTCGGTCGCCCTCTATATCTACACCTCAGGTACGACGGGCCTGCCTAAGGCGGCGAAGATTTCCAATGCCCGGGCCCAGATGTACATGAAGGCCTTTGCCGGCCTGACGCACATGAAGCCTGAAGACCGGCTGTATTGCGTGCTGCCGCTGTATCATGCGACGGCGGGGCTGTGCGCGGTCGGAGCGGCCATGATGAATGGCGCCACCCTGGTGCTGAAGCGGAAGTTTTCGGCCAGCCAGTTCTGGAGCGACGTGCGCAACAATGCGGTGACACACATCGTCTATATCGGCGAGCTGTGTCGCTATCTGGTCAATTCACCGCCCTCGCCCAACCCGGACGACGAGACGCGCCACAAGGTCAAGATGGCCTTCGGCAACGGCATGCGTCCGGAAGTTTGGGAGCATTTCCAGAAGCGCTTCAAGATTGCCAACATCGTCGAGTTCTATGGCTCGACCGAGGGCAATGTGTCGTTGTTCAATCTCGACGGCCAGCCAGGCGCTATCGGTCGCGTGCCGAAGATCATCCGCAACCGCTTCAATGTCCGCCTGGTCAAGTTCGATCTCGAATCCGAGATGCCCGAGCGCCGGCCTGACGGCCTGTGCTATGACTGCAAGCCGGGTGAGGTCGGCGAGGCGATCGGCCAGATTGCCCATGATGCGCGCCACGCCTATTCGGGCTATGCCGACAAGGTGGCGTCGCAAAAGAAGATCCTGACCGACGTCTTCAAGAAGGGCGATTCCTGGTTCCGCACGGGCGACCTGATGCGCCAGGACAAGAACGGCTATCTCTATTTCGTCGACCGTATCGGTGACACCTTCCGCTGGAAGGGCGAGAATGTCTCGACGTCGGAAGTGGCCGAGCATTGTGCGGCGGCGCCGGGCGTCGAAGAAGCGATCATCTATGGCGTGCCGGTGGCCAATCACGACGGCAAGGCGGGCATGGCGGCCCTGATCACGCGCGAAGGTTTCGACCTGAAGGCGTTCAAGGCGCATATCGACAGCCACCTGCCGGTCTATGCGCGGCCGCGGTTTATCCGGCTGTTGCAGGAGGTCGAGACGACCGGCACGTTCAAGTACAAGAAGATGGATCTGATCAAGGACGGCTTCGATCCGGCGGTTGTGACCGATCCGTTGTATGTGCTGGTGGCCAATGATGAGTATCTGCCGATGACGACGGCGATGCTGGCGGAGATCAAGGCGGGGCAATTGCGTTTGTAGTCGGGCGCTGTCATGTAACGGGGCGTGGGGTCCTCGGACCCTACATCTTCCCTTCCCCTTAAATGGAAATAGCCCCGCCGCAAGGCGAGGCTATTTCCATTTAAGGGGAAAAGAGCTGGGGCCTCAGGCGCCAGACCCCATTACATGTCGGAGCCAGCTACCACACCATATGGCTCTGCACATCCGCCACCAACACGCCCACCACCGTCACGGTATTCCCCCCGCCCAGGTCGATCAGAGTATCGCCACCGACCTGGCTAAGAGTGATCCCGCCGCCGCCAACCACGCCGTTGGCCAGGGCATGCACATTGATGGCATCGTTCTGCGCCGCTGAGAAATCCGTGACCCTGTCCTGTCCGGCCGTCGCTTCGAAGACGAACTGATCCGCGCCCAGCCCACCGGTCAGCGTATCGTTACCCAGCCGCCCTTTCAGGATATTGTTGCTGCCATTACCGATAATCGTATTGGCCAGATCGTTACCGACACCATTGATTACCCCAGTACCGGTCAGGGTCAGGTCCTCGATATACAGACCCAGATTAAAGCTGACCGAAGCCTGCACAACATCATGGCCGCCGGCGTCGACACCGCTCAGCACCTCGGACGCACCCGTGCCAATCGTATCGATCACATAGGTATCATTGCCCGCACGGCCATACAGCCTGTCGATTCCGCCGCCGCCATCCAGCATATTGTTACCGGCATTGCCGTAGATCGTATTGGCCAAACCGTTGCCGGTAGCGTTGATATTGCCCGAACCCGCCAGGGTCAGGTTTTCGACATTGGCGCTCAAGACGAAGGACACGGCCGACTGGACCGAGTCCGTGCCGGAATTCAGCGCTTCGATCACCACATCGCCGATATTCTCGACGACATAAATATCCGATCCGGCGCCACCCGCCATGGTATCGGCTCCCGAACCACCATTCAGTGTATTGTTGCCGCTGTTGCCGTTCAGCGCATTGGCAATGGCATTGCCGGTCGCATTGATGTGCGACGCGCCCATCAGGGTCAGGGTCTCGATCGACATGGCATTGGTCAGCACAAAGGCGATCGACGATTGAACCGTATCCGTCCCCTGCCCGTTACTTTCGGTTACCACATCTCCAACATTGTCGATGACAAAAGTATCGTTACCCAGACCGCCCGTCAGGGTGTCCGCACCCGCACCGCCGTCCAACAGGTTATTGCCGGTGTTTCCGGTCAGGCTGTTGGCCAAGCTGTTGCCCGTGCCATTAATATCGCTCGCCCCTGTCAGCAACAGAGCTTCGATATATTGCGCCCCCAGCGCGAAGGAGATCGAGGCCTTGACCGTATCTGTGCCCTGTCCGGACACCTCGCGGACCGTGTCGGCGATGTCGTCGATAATAAAGGTGTCGTCGCCCAAACCGCCGGTCAGGCTATCGCCACCCAACCCGCCGTCCAGGATATTGTTACCGTCATTGCCGGTGATGATATTGACCAGGCCATTGCCGGTGCCGTTGATATTCGCCGTGCCGGTCAGCAACAGGCGTTCGATATTATCACCCAACGTGAAACGGACGGACGACTGGACGATATCCGTGCCCGCCGAAATCGCCTCGGTAACCACGTCGCCGATATTATCGACTATGTAGGTGTCGTTGCCTAATGCGCCCGCCAGGGTATCCGCCCCAGCCAGGCCATCCAGTAGATTGGTGCCGGAATTGCCGGTCAGGCTATTCGCCAGTCCGTTTCCCGTGCCATTATTATTGCCCGTGCCGGTCAGCAAAAGATTTTCGATATACTGGTTGCCGGCCAGCACATAGCTCACCGAACTCCACACCGCGTCCGTACCGCCGCCAGTGGCCTCGATGACCGCGTCGTCAGCTCTGTCGACCATATAGGTGTCGTCACCGCCCAGCCCGGTCAGCGAGTGCCGGCTGGTGCTGCCGGTCAGCACATTGTTGAGCGCATTGCCGACGCCGCTGGTATTGGAAGGCCCCGACAGGATCAGGTTCTCGATATTGTCAGCCAGCGTCCAGTTCACCGACGACAGGACCGTGTCCGTACCGGCAGCGGCATTCTCCGTCGTTACATCACCCACATTTTCGACAACATAAAAATCATTACCCAGCCCACCTGCCATCGTATCGACGCCCGTTCCGCCATCCAGCACATTGTGTCCGTTATTGCCGGTCAAGCTGTTGGCCAACCCGTTGCCGGTTCCGGTCAGGTTGCCGGTGCCCGTCATAATCAGGTTTTCGACCTCAGCGGCCAGGGTATAGGTAATACCGGTAAAGACCGTATCATTACCTTCGCCGCTCAGTTCTGCGACCGCGTCACCGGCATTGTCGACGTAGTAGCTGTCGTCGCCCGCACCGCCAGCCAGGTTGTCCGCCCCGATACCGCCGTCGACAACGTCATTGCCGCTACCGCCTTGCACAGTGTCATTGCCGGTGCCACCATTCAGACTGTCATTGCCATCTGCCCCCTGCAGCGTATCGGCCAGGCTTCCGCCCTTGAACGTGTCATTGCCCAGCCCGCCCTTCATCACCATGGCAGTATTGGTTTCGGAAGATGCATCCAGATAGTCGCCGAAAGCGGTGGCGCGGAACTCTTCGATCTGTTGGGTATTGGTGAAGATCCAGCCAGAAGCAAAGGCGGATGCCGTTGCATCGAGGATATCGTAGCCGGCGCCGCCATCCAGGAAGATATTCTGGCCATTCAGCAGGACGAGTTGGAAGGTGTCATTGCCGTTGCCGCCTACTCCGGAATCGCCGCCCGATACCTTGATCAGGTCGTCACCTTCCCCGCCATTCAAGGTATCCGGCGAGAAGCCCGTCCCGCCGCTCAGCGTGTCGTTGCCGTCCAGGCCATTGATCGTCTGGGCATGCTCCCCCGACCCCGTGATCGCATGGGCGCCCGCGATGTCGTTGACGACCTCATCGCTGAAGAAGATGCGCTCCCAGATATTACCCTGGCTCTGCCAGGTAATGACGATGGCATCATTGTCAAGCACAGTAACGGCGGGGTTGGTCTGGTCGCCGGCCGCGGTCTGGCTGACGCGCGTCTCGAGGCCAACCTTGGTGCCCGTGCTGTCATATTGCTGCATATAGATGCCGAAACTGGCCGGGTTGGAGCCGTCCTGACCATGGCTTATCCATACCACGACATAACCGCCGTCATGCAGCGCGGCCATGACCGGAAAACCCTGCGCATTGGCCGTTGTCGTATTGACGCGAACCTCGCCACCCTGGGCGACACCGGCGGAATTGTAGCGCTGCGTATAGATGCCATAGCTGCTGCCGTCCTGCAGGTTGCTGGCCCAGGCAATGATAAAGTCGCCATTGGCCAGGACAGTGCCCTTGGGGGTAAATTGATGGTTGGCCGTCGTTGTATTGACCAGGGTCTCGCCGCCCTGGGCGACGCCGGTTGACGAATAGCGCTGCATGTAAACGCCGTAACCCGTACCGAAATCCTGGGCTACGCTTTCCCACATAATCACCAGGCTGCCGTCGCTCAGCACCAGGGTCGAACCATTGTCCTGGAAGTTCGTCGTTGTGGTATTGACGCGAAACTCTGGCCCGACGGTGACGCCACCGGCATCGTAGCGCTGGGCGTAAACGCCGTATTCCGAACCGTCCTGTTGCGAATCCCAGACGACTATGAAACCGCCGTCGCTGAGCGCCGTGACCAGGGACGCGTCCTGATTGGCCGCCGTGGTCGCATTGACACGCGTCTCGACGCCCAGAAGCGTGCCGTTGGCGGCGAAGCGCTGCATGTAGATGCCGTTGCCATCGCCATCCTGTCCGTTCTGGCTGGTCCAGGTGACGACATAGGTGCCGTTGTTCAGAACAGCCACCGTTGGAAGTATGTCGAACCCGGCAAAGGTGTTGACCTTGGTCTCGATCCCGACCTTTTCGCCGTGGCTGTTGTAGCGTTGCATGTTGATGACGGCGCTGGTCGGACTGGACTGGCTGGTCCAGACGACAACATAGCCGCCATCGTCCAGGGCCGCGATATTGCCAGCCCTATAGGAACCGTATTGATTACCGGCATTTGTCGTGTTGACGAACATCTCGCCGGTCGCTGTGAACGTAGCCATTATCATTTCCTCCGCTTCATAAGATCAAGCGTAAAGTCACCGGATTTCAGGTCAGGCCGTGTCAATAAATATCGAAAACACACAACTTAGTCCGCTGGGTGCACGATCTGTGCCCCGAAGCCCTGATAAAATTGGCGCCGCGATGCCAATCATGGTCTGGGAAATGGCACGGCGCAACGGGACGGGCAAATGACGTCACAAGGGTTTGAACACGGCGCATTTTGGACGGCCAACCGTAACATGGGAAGCCCTGGCGATAACCGCGCTCCCCCTACGGCGCCTTCGTTATCGGCTTCCACGCCTTGGCCAGTTTTTTGGCCTTGGCGATATCGGGGTCCGGCATCGACATCCCGATCTTGTCCAGCGCTTCGGTCGCCCTGTCCCGGCTCTCCTGGTCGGTAGCGCTCTCCAGCCCTAGTAAAAACCATTTGTAGGCCGCGACATAATCTCCGGGCACGCCTTTGCCAAGAGCGTAGGCGGCACCAAGGCTCAGTTGCGCTTCGCTCATTCCCTGATCGGCAGCCTTGCGATACCAGGCCGCGGCGGCTGATTCATCCTTGGCAACCCCTTTTCCGTTGCTGTACAGCATACCCATTGCATACTGGGCCTGCACCAGCCCTTGTTCGGCGGCCTTCCTGTCCCAACTGACGGTCAGGACGAAATCCTCGGGAACCCCCTCACCCACAAAATACATACCGGCAATATTGAATTGCGCCTCCGCGTCGCCCTGCTCAGCGGCTGCCCTGTACAGTTCGGCAGCCGCGGCTGAATCCTGGGCGATCCCCAGGCCGTGCCTGTACATATAGCCCAGATTGGTCCGGGCCTCGACCACACCCTGGTCGGCGGCCTTCCGGTACCATTGAACAGCCATTGCATAGTCCTGCGGCACGCCGTCGCCGTCCGCATACATTGACCCCAGATTATACTGAGCCGGACCGTAGCCCTGGTCCGCCGCCTGGCGCGCTAGACCGGCTGCCATGGCCGTGTCCCCGGGCAGGCCAAGGCCATGCTCGTACAACATGCTCAGCCGGAATTGTGCTTCCGCCCGCCCCTGGTCGGCAGCCTTCCGATACCACGCGGCGGCCGCGGCATCATCCTGAACGACGCCCTGCCCCAGCTCGTATTGACGGCCCAGATTGAATTGGGCGCCATCGGCCCCTTTCTCGGCCAAGGGTGTCAGAAGGCGCGCCGACTCCTTGAAATCACCGGCATTGTAGGCTGTCTCAGCCGCCGTATATTGCTGCTCGTCGCTGGCAGCATCGGAAACCGGCGCTACCACCGCCGGTGTGCCGTCCTGCGTCCACGCCGGCACAGCTGGCAAAAGTCCGACCACCAGCAACCCCAAAACCATGATAGATACGTTACGCATATCGTCTCCCCCAAAAGCCGACGGGCAGCCGCCCTAAATCATCCTGTCCGATGGCCGGCATCAACCGGCCGACATCTGGCGGGTGATCTCCTCCGCCGTCAGGTCGAAAACCGGTCCCTGGCCCGTATCGGCCAGAATCTTTCGCGCCATAACTTCGTTCAACGGTGCCAGCACTGAAAAATGGTTGCAGTTCGGTACTTCCGCGAAGGTGATATTGGTATTGGCGTTGGCCGCCTTCATGACGCGGAGCGGTTCGATGTTCGACGCTCCCTCATCGCCATAGCCTTCGACAATGAACAACCGCCCCTCAACATCGGGCAGCCACTCGACCGGCGACCGCAACCTGTGCTCAGCCTCCGGCAGGGTCGTGAAATCGTAGGGAATAAACCATTTCCCATAGAGTGTGCCGTCATCGACCGGCCCTGAGGCCAGAACGGCGCGGAACCGCGATCCGCGCGTCTCCGCTGTCAGCACTGCCAGGGTCCCGCCGGTGCTGTGCCCGCCCAGATAGATCCGCGCCGGATCGACCCAGGGCAGTTTCGCCAGGTAATCCGCCGCTGCCAGGACGTCGTCGACTTCGCCGTACAGGCCCTCGACCTTGCCGGGATTATGATTGCCACCGCGCAGGGACGGGAACATCATGATAATGCCGGCTTTACGATAGGCCGCCGCCGACTGATCGTTCTCGCGGCTCCGGGGTGTCCACATATCGTCAATGGAATTGCTCTCGCCGCCGGTTATCCACACGATCGCTGGATGCTTGCGTCCATCCCCCGGGTCGGGGGTCAGATAGGCGCCAAGATCTCCGACCGCCGACGGATATGACACGAGGTCGAAGATCTTTTTTGGTGGTGTGTCGATCGGCTTTCCGTAGGACGACGGAAAATGCACGACCGTCTTGTACTTCGCCTTTTCCCCGGCCAGGGTAGCCCTGGCCCCGGACTGAGCTTTCGACTGAGGCTCGGCCTCGGTCTTTGCGCTGCATCCGGCGCCAGCGAGCAGCAGCCCGATCGAGAAATGCCTGCGATCCATCAGTATTACCCCCTGCCCTTGCCGGCGCGCTCTCCGGTCCAGAGTTCACAACATGCCCTTATCCACAGCCGTTTGCAACCGAAACACCGCCTAACCGGGTCTGGCCACCGTCAACTGGGCCGACCCGATGTGCCAGCGCAACTGCGCTGCCGACGCGCCGTCGACGCCGTTAACGCGGCGAACCGTGTAGTCGCCCTTAAACTGCTGGCGTGTCCCGTTATCGAGGGTCGCATCGACCACAACAGGCACGGTCTGATAGATCGAGCCCGCTGCGCCTTCCGCCGGTTCAAGCTTTCCGATCGTCACATGCGTCGACTTGGTATGGGCAAATCCCGCCGTGAAGGTCGCCAGTGTCTGGTTAGGGGCGCCGCCCTCCCCCCATTGCTGCCAGGCCGTCTCGTAATCATGCGCGTTCAGTGCGGAATAGTAGCGAAGGATAACGGCCGCGGCCGCTTCCGAGCTTTTCGGTGCCGGTGTACAGCCAGGCATCGGCGATCCCTGGCCATCGAACAGGGCGCAACTGCGGGCGATCTCATCGTCGATCATCGCACAACTGTTGGCGACATTGCACGGCGGATGGGTCGCCGGCGAGACATTGCGACATATCTTGGCGCGCGCTTCCGCTGCCGTTGCGCCAAGCTCATCAGCGCAGGATGTCGGCGTGAAGGCAACGGCGCTCACCGTCGACTCGGCGGAGGCAACCGGCGTCGGGACCTGGTCTGTGGCCAATGACTCGCTGGATTGATCACCGGGCGATGTCGCTGCCGGTTTGGAGGCATCGCAGGCGAAAAGCCCGAGGACGGACAAACAGCCCACGACCGCCAATACAGGTGAAAAACGCTGCGCCATGAGTGTCTCCGAGGACGTTACCAGTCGGCCAACTACTGTCGAATAGGCAGATAAAATACAATAGGTTTCCGCCGCTCCCCAAGGCCCAATAGAAAAGAGCTGAGACCGTAGGCCCCAGCTCCTTTGGTATTTCTCGTGGCGCGGAGCCGATAGCTCGCTGTGAGCCGGCGAAACAGGCTGGCTTGCGAGACACGAAGCGGAGCGTACTCAAGTACGTGAGCATCGTATCGCAGCAAGACGGCCCGTTGCAGCCGCTCACAGTAGAGCTATCAGTAGCGAACGCGCAGGGTGACGCCATAGGTCTTCGGCGTACCGAGGAAGGCATCATAGGTGTTGCTGTCCTTGGCGACGTCATAATAGGTGCCGGGGTTGGAACCACCCGACTGGACCGTCGACTGGAAGCCCGTCCCTTGCAGCGGCGCATTGAGCACGACCTGACGATAGTTGACGTCGGTCATGTTCTGGCCCCACACTTCCACAGTCCACTTGCGGTCGGCAGCGCCGATGCCAAAGCGGCCGTTGACCAGGGTATAGGCCTCCTGCAGCTTGAACGGGATCAGGTCGGAACCGGTATTGTATTCTGAAGAATACTTGGCCGTGACGCTGGCGCTGGCGCGCAGGTCGCCGAAATCGTGGTTCCAGCTGACCGAGGTTGACGACGTCCACTTGGGTGCGAACGACATCTGCGAACCCGGCAGCAGCGACAGGCCCGGGAAGTGCGCCGGGTTGTCGAGATCGGCCGCCGCGAACTGGCCGTACTTGGTGTCGGCATAGGACACCCCACCCTGAATCGTCAGACCGGTGATCGGCGTGCGCCACATAAAGTCGGCGTCGAAGCCCTTCGAGCTCACTTCCGGGATCGACTCGACCACAAAGGCCGTCCCCAGGAAGGTGTTGAGCTGGAAGTTCTCATAACGCTGATCGAACAGGGTCAGGTTGGCCATCAGCTTGTCGCCGAACAGCGTGCTCTTGATACCCAGTTCGTAGGAGTCGACCGTTTCCGGCGCGAACCACAGGCTCGAATCCGGCGTGATGCCGGTCTGGGCGCGGTCCAGGTTGAAACCGCCGGCCTTGTAGCCCTTGGCATACGAACCGTAGACCATGACGTTTTCCGACAGGTGATACGACAGCTTCGCGGTACCCGAGAGATTGCTGTCGCTGTTGTCGAAGGCGACACGGCGATTGCCACCGACCGCGGTGCTCGAGAACTGGAAGTTGGCCCAGAACGGACACATGGCGCCGACCAGGGTCGGGGCCTTGCCTGCCAGGATAGCACCAACCCAGTACGGGTTGGCACCGGCGCCGACGGCGGCCGGACCGCTGCCGCCATTGGCGGTCAGCAGGGCGCCGGCTGTCTGATAGCGCGTCACGGCCGCGAGACAGGCCGCACCACCGTCCGAATTGGTGTAAAGCGCGGTCATCTTCTTGGTTTCGTGCGTGTAGCGCAGGCCGACCGTCAGTTCCAGTTGATCCGTGACCTTCCACGAATCGTTGGTGAAGAAGGCGTAGCTCTCGTCGCTCTGCGTATAGTGGTCGCGCGCCTGGGCGCCAGGCGTGTAGTGCTGGGCGCCCGTGACGCCGCTGCCATTGGTGCTGGTCAGCTTGGCGACAAAGGTAGGATCCTGCGTGCCCAGAACCTGCGACGACAGCAGCAGGCCCAGATAGGGTTCATAGGCCGAGCCATAGACGTAGGAGTCGTTGCGGCTCAGATCTTCCTTGACGAAGAAGCCACCGACCAGCCAGTTCAGCCTGTCAGTCGCGCCGGCCAGGCGAACTTCCTGGGTAAAGGTCTTGAAGCGCGCGTTAAAGTCGCCATTGTCCTTGCGGTACAGGATATCGGCGCCGGTATAGTCGATGTCCTGGCCGTTGGTCGCCTTCCAGTCACGGCCGCCCGTAATCAAGGTCAGGGTCGAGTCGAAGAAGCCCGGCAGCTTGACATTGGCTTCGACGCTGACGCCACCGTCGCGCACCACCTGATGGGTGTCGCGGTTGGCATAGGCAAGACGCGCTTCCGGATCGGCCGTTGCGGCTACACCATGGCCGCCCGCCAGGGCGTTGACCGCCGCTGCGGTCGGGCCGGTACGGGTCTGCACGGCGACGCAGCAATATTCATCACGGTGGGAATAGTCGCCGATGACGCGGATATCGATATTGTCGTTCGGCACGAACAGCAGCTGGCCACGGACCGTCTGAAAATTCTGGTCCTGGTCGGCCTTCAGGGTGCGCGGGCCGACGCCGGTATCGACATCGGTATAGCCGTCACGTTCGCGCGACGCGATATACAGGCGGCCGGCGACCTCGTCGGTGATCGGGCCGGTGACCGAAGCGGCATAGCCCTTGGCGCCGTAATTGCCGAAAGTCGCTTCGCCGTCGGCGCCAAAGGTGAATTGCGGCTTCTTGGTGATGATATTGATGACGCCGGCCGAGGTATTCTTGCCGAACAGCGTGCCCTGGGGTCCTTTCAGGACTTCAATGCGCTCCATTTCACCAAGGTCTTCGAAGCCGACGCCGTTGCGCGGACGGTACACGCCATCGATCACGATACCGACCGACGATTCCAGACCGGGATTGTCACCGACCGTGCCGACGCCGCGGATGCGGGCGGTCGTCAGGGTCTCGTTCTGTGTCGAGGTGACGGTCAGGCCCGGCGTCAGGATCTGCATGTCCTTGATGTCGTGCACGCCGGCGTCCTGCAACTGCTTGGCCGACAGGGTGGTGACGGCGATCGGCACGTCCTGCAGACGCTGGGCGCGCTTTTGTGCCGTAACAATGACAGTGACGGTGTCTTCGGCCGGCTTGGCCGCGTCCTGGGCCTGGGCGGCCCCTGCGCTCAGCGCTCCGGCACTCAGGGCGACTCCCGCGGCACCGGCCATGAGGAGAGCAAGACGGCGAATCTTGAGTAATTGTGTGGCGTTTTGCATTTCTTTCCCTTAGGTAAATTTCGTCTCTGCTTGAAGTTTTTTGTTATGTCTTCAGGATCAGGCACGCGCCATAAAAAGCGGTGCTATGATTACTTTTTCCTGTAGCACATGACGTGCACGGAAACAAATAATCAATAAGTCTATACTGCGTCGCACAACCAATAACCTGTTGCCGGCTGGCTTCACGGGAAGCCGGCGATCGGCCCGTCCGCGATCAAATTCACTTGGCATTGAAAAACCTGACTTATTCTCGGCCTGCCGCAGCGGAAGGTTGCGTATAGCGCAAAATTGCTGCGCCTGCGCAAGTCTATCGCATTGCCCCAAGGACAACACGCGTTTTCATAACGTTTTGATCCACAAATTCGCTTGATCAGGACGTAGAACCGCCTGAAATCAGGCTCATTGTGAAGCCTATGCCGCATAAAAGACACACCCCCTGCGGCGATGATGGCGGACTGCGCCTGCCGAGGCGCCAGAATCCGGCCACGGCCTGAGGAAGTCGCGTAAAACGCCGCAAGACTTTCATGGGCGATTTGTACAAGGCCCTTGCACCGGCCAAGCGAAAGCGGCAGGTGTAGGGGCGAATTCGTCCGGAGAGCCTTCATGCCCCGCCACATGCCTGCCGCTGTCGTCACACTTGCTTCCCTTGTCCTTTTGACGGGCTGCGCCAATCCGAACATTCCGGATTTCATGGTCGAGGGCCGCCTGCCCGACTTCGCCGGCAAGGGACACGACAAAGACCAAGAGAATGTCCCGCCGCCTGCGCCAGTTCTGGCCGAGGCTCCGCCAGCGCCACCACCAGCGCCTCTCGCCGCCAAACCGGCGCCCAAGCCTGTGGCACAGCCGGCGCCTGCCGCGCCTGCGTCGGTGCCGGTAGCGCCTGCGGCCGTCAAGGCGGCGCCACAGCCTGCTCCGGAAGCGCCCCGGATGGCCGCAACCCCTGCCCCCCGACAAAAGCCGTCCCGTCCCGAAAAGGTAAAACGCGGCTGGTTCCATGCCGACCCGACTCCGGAGCCTGTCATCACCGGCGGCTTTTCACCGGTGACCGACAAGGCGACAATCAGCCATGTCACCGACTTTGCCATGAGCGCCGCACCCAACGGCTACCTGCTGAAGTCGGTCAAGTCCATGAAGGGCCAGGTCGTCGCCGGCATGAATTACGAACTGTGCCTGCGCGTCCGCACGCCCGGCCACGAGTCGAGCTGGATTCGCCAGCGCCTGGTCAAGGCCGTCGTCTGGCAACATCCCGACCAGACCCTGGAACTGACGTCGTGGAACGAGGTTGAGACCTGCGAGTGAGCCTTTACCGCCCCGCTCCGCGCCTGCTCGCGTCCGGCCTGGTCCTCCATGACGCGGTCACGGCCGCCGATTTCCCGCAAACCGTCCTGCGCTATCGTAACGATCGCGCCGCCGTAGAGGTCGGACTCGACGGCCTGTCCGATGCCGACTGGCTGCGCCATTTCGGCCGTTTCGAGCCCTTGACCGACAATCAGCCGGTCCCTCTGGCCCTGCGCTATCATGGCCATCAGTTTCGCCATTACAATCCCGATCTCGGTGACGGCCGTGGCTTCCTCTTTGCCCAGTTGCTCGACGACAAGGACCGTTTGCTCGATCTCGGCACCAAGGGCTCGGGCCAGACGCCATGGTCGCGCGGCGGTGACGGCCGTCTGACCCTGAAGGGTGGCGTGCGCGAGGTCCTGGCCACCGCCATGCTGGAAGCCCTGGGTGTGCCGACCTCGCGCTCGTTCTCACTGATTGAAACCGGCGAAGCGCTGATGCGCGGCGACGAGCCGTCACCGACGCGTTCCTCGGTCCTGGTCCGCCTCAGCCATAGCCATATCCGCTTTGGCACGTTCGAGCGCCCGGCCTATCACGGCGACGCCGAGACCATGCGTGACCTCGTGACCTTCGTCATCGCCAACTATTATCCCGATGCCGGCGACGCCGCAGGCCTGTTCGACGCTGCGGTGCGCAGTTCGGCGCGGTTGGCTGCGAAGTGGATGGCCGCCGGCTTTGTGCATGGCGTGCTCAATACTGACAATATGAACATCACGGGCGAAAGCTTCGACTACGGCCCCTACCGCTTCCTGCCGTTTTACGATCCGAACTTCACCGCGGCCTATTTCGACCATTCCGGCCTTTACGCCTATGGCCGCCAGCCCGATGCTGTGCTGTGGAACCTGGGCCAGCTGGGCCGCTCACTGACCCTGATCACCGATAGCGAGCCATTGGTGGCCAGTTTCAACGCCTATGCCGAACATTATGACCGCGAACTGGGCCTGGCTTTGTGTGTGCGGCTAAACCTGACACCACTGGCCGACAATCAGGCCCTCATAGACGCCCTGTTTGCGTTGATGCGCGATCTAAACTTCGACGGCGGCTTTGAGGGCTTGTTCTACGACTGGTTCGGAGGCGCAGCCAGCCAATCGCGCGCCTTGAACGGCCCGCGTACCTCTCACTATAGCGGCGAAGCGTTTGCGGCTTTCCGAACGGTGCTGACCGATTACGAAACCGACGATGCGACCAAGCTTGACCATCCGCGTTTTACCGGACCTGGTCCTGAAACCCTGCTGATTGATGAGATCGAAGCCATCTGGGCCGATATAGCCAGCGGCGACGACTGGACGCAGCTTTTAGCCAAACTCGACGCCATAGAGAAATATCGACAAGCCTTGGGTCTAACGTCCTGACATTTTGCCCAAGCCGATGCTTTTATTAGATTTCCCCACAGATTGGCACAGATTTACACAGATTAGGAAGGTTGATTGGGCGAAGTGCTTCGCGCGTCATTCAATTGCTGGCAGAGCCTGAGGTTCAAGCCATAAAGCTGAAAATCTGTGCTAATCTGTGGGCAAGCCTTAGAGATGGCTTACCAGTATGCGGATGGGCTAAGCCTGTTCTGAGCGTTCACGACGGATAAAGTTGATCAGCGCCGTTTCCAGGGCGTCGCGGGCACCGTCGGCGTCTATATAGGCATACAGCCATGACTTTTCGCCCGGGGTGATCTGCGCATCGACACGCGCCGCGGCTTCATCCTGCGCTTCGAATACCTTCGACGACAGGCGCGGATCGGTACGGCGGCCGAACACCCGGCCGGCAAAACGGCCCAGGCTGACGCTGGTATCGGCCATATAGGCGTCGAGCCCGGCCTGGTCTTCGCGGCTCAGCGGCGTGTAGTCGGCATGGGCCATCAGGTGATTGCCGACGCCCTTGACGAACAGGTCTGGCCACGACGTCGCGTAACCGGCATTCAGCGTGGCATCCTTAACTCGGAACAGCATTTCGGCCTCGGCGCGGCTGACGACATAGCCACCGTCACCGGCCTGGGCGAAGATGATCCGGCGCAGCAGTTCGACCTCTGTGGCATTGATCGTGCCTTTGTCGAGGGCGCCGCCATTGACGTACAGGCCGGTCTGGCGCGTCGGCCCTTCGCCGCTCAGCACGCAGGCTTCGATCTGGCGCAGGGCATAGGCCTTCAGGCTTGGCGGCACGGCGGTGGCGATTTCCAGCACCTTGACCAGCAGTTCCAGTTCAGCCAGCGAGTCGACGCGGCCGTCCTTGTCGATCCAGTCCATCAGCCACTGGGCATTGGCTTCGTCGACATAGCCCTGCGGCGTTTGCTGATGTACCAGAAAGTCGCCCATGACCTCGACGAAATAGTCGACCCATTCCGGCGCGCGCAGATGGCAGGCCGTGTTCAACGCCATCAGGGCGTCGGCCTCGTCGCGATTGACCGCCCCGTCATGCCAGACCAGCCGGCGCAGGGCCAGAACGTCTTCGGCGCCGATTTCGGCACGATGGGTCAGGGTGGCGGCGAGGTCAGCCAAGGCTTGCGGTTGGGCAACGGTCATGTCGGGTTCCTTCGGATTTGACGCGGAAACCTTACCAGACAAGCGTTAAGGTTTGGTCGCCGAGGCCCGAAACCTGAATTTCTTGTAATTAGGCGAAGCAAACGGTGGGGTTTAGGCTGCGGTTCGGGAGGAACTGTCATGAAAATCCTGATCCTGGCGGCTGTTCTGGTTGCGTCCCCTGCCCTCGCCGACCCGCCACCGTCGCCTTTGCCGCAACCGGTCGCCGACGGTATCTGGCTGATCCCCGGCAGTTTTCCACAAGGCCGCCAGCCAGACGGCAATACGGTCGTCTTTCAGGGTAAGAGCGGCCTTATCGTCATGGATACCGGCCGCCACACCTGGCATCGTCAGGCGATCATCGACTTCGCCCACACACAGAACCTGCCCGTCACCGCCCTGATCAACAGCCACTGGCATCTCGACCACACCAGCGGTAATCGCGACCTGAAGGCGCTGTGGCCCGAGGCTAAGCTCTATACCGGGACGGCGGTCATTGCATGGGGCCGCGACCACTTCGCCAAGGGCATCGCCAGTTCGCAGGCCTATCTCGACACCGGCCAGGCGCCACCCGACCTGGCCGAGGATATCCGCGGCGATATCGTGACACGCCAGCATCCCGAAGCGCTGTTACCCGATGTGCCGGTCACGGACTCGCAGATGCGCGATATCGATGGCCGCCCATTGGATATCCGACTGGCGCCCCATGCCGCGACCGACGGCGATGTCTGGGTCTATGATCCGCAAAGCCATGTGGTCGCAGCCGGTGACCTGATCACCCTGCCCGTGCCGTTTCTCGATACGGCCTGCGTCGACGGCTGGAAAGCTGGCCTGGATGCCATATCTGCGACCGACTTTACCCTGGTTATTCCCGGTCATGGCGCGCCGATGACGCGAGCGCAGTTTGAAGGTTATCGCACGGCTTTTGGCGCCTATGTCGACTGCGCCCATGGCAATCGGGCGGCGACGGACTGCGCCGCGGACTGGTTGAAAGCTTCGGCGGAGCGGCGCGCCCCGGAAGCGCCGGACGATGCCCGCGCCACGGAGATGGCCGGAGAGTATGTCGATCTGCTGCGTCAGAACGGTGGTGACAGCGCCTTTTGCACGACGGGTTGAACTCTACAACACCGAACAGTTGGTCAATTGGCTGAAATGCTCCAGCGCGTAGCCACCGACCACGCTCGTGCCGAAGCGGTCCAGTTCCGGCGACCACACCGCCACCGCCGCCTGACCCGGCACGATCGCCACGATCCCCCCGCCAACGCCGCTCTTGGCCGGCAGTCCGACGCGATAGGCGAAGGATCCAACCGAATCGTAGATGCCGCAGGTCAGCAGCAGCGCATTCAGCCGCCGCGTCAGGCGTTGCGGAAAAATAGTCTCCTCGACGACCGGTGAAAACCCGCCGGCGGCCAGCGGCAGGGCGGCGCGCGCCAGTTGCCGGCAGTTGATCGTTATTGCGCATTGGCGACAATAGGCCTCGATCACCGTTTCCGCATCGTGGCTGATGGTGCCGAAACTGCGCATCAAACTGGCTATGGCGCGGTTCTTGTGCGCGGTTTCCAGCTCGGACACCGCGACGTCTTCGTCAATGGCCAGTTCGGCAGCGCTCAACACACCCATGAAGTCGCGCACCAGGCCGTCGGGCTCGCGCACCACGTCAAGCAGGATATCGGTCACCGCCAGGGCGCCGGCATTTATGAACGGATTGCGCGGCACGCCCTCTTCCTGCTCCAACTGCGACAGGTAGTTGAATGGCGTCCCGGATGGCTCCTTGCCGACACGGGTCCATACCTCGTCGCCGATCCGGTTCAACGCCAAGCCCAGGGCGAACAGCTTGGTGATGCTCTGGGCCGAGAAGGGTTCGTCGGCATCACCGACGGCGTACTCGTCACCCTTGACCGTACATACCGCCATGCCGAACTTACCCGGATCGACGCCGGCCAGTTGCGGGATATATTGCGCGGTCCGGCCCTTGCCGAAATGCGGCCGCACCAGGACGGCGACCTCGGTCAGAACGTCGGCAAGGGAAATCGACTCTTTCATAACCGGCTTATGTCAAGCGCCGCGCCACGGCGTCAACCGCGGAATCCAGCGCGGAACGGCTTTTTTATAGACGTCGTAGGTGACGCCGAATTGGCGCTGCAGCGCCGGTTCCTCGTACAGAACGACGAACAGGTGACAAACGGCAACAAAGCCAGCGCCGTACAGTCCGACCCACAGATTGGCGAGCAGCAGGGCCTGGCCGAAAATAACCGCGGCGACCGCGACATACATCGGATTGCGCGTATATCGGTATAGCCCGGTCACGATCAGGCTTTGGGTCGGCGCGACCGGCGCCGGCGTCCCCAGCCCCTCGACGGCGAAGCGGCGAAACGAATCGATCAATCCCGGCAAGGCCAGCACGATCAGGGCCGCGCCGAGATAACGGATCTGGTCGGGTGCGCGGTTCATCGTCCAACCGCTGATCCACCAAGGGATCAGCCCACCCATGACGCACGGCGCCAGCACGAAAAACAGCGCCGATCCGGCGATGGAAGCCAGACGCGACATGTCAGGTCAGCACATCCAGAACCAGCTTGGCGATATCGGCGATGACCTTGTTCTTGCCCTCGTCGTCCAGTGTACCGCCTGTGGTGAAGATGGTCAGGAAGATCGGGCCGCGCGTCTTGCTGTCGGCCTGGGGCGGCCAGATCACCGCGACGTCATTGACCTCACCATTGCCGGTCCCAGTCTTGTCGCCGGCGATCCAGCCGGCCAAAACGCTGGCGCGGATGCGTTTCGCGCCGGTGGTCGTCGCCACCATCCAGGTCTTCAACTGCTCCAAACTGGCCGGCTTCAGCGCCGTGCCGGTATAGACCGTCTGCAGAAGCTGCGTCATCGCTTCCGGCGTGGTGGTATCACGCGGATCACCGGCGATATTGGTGTTGAGTTCCGGTTCCGCGCGGTCGAAGCGCGTCACCTTGTCGCCCAGGCCGCGCACGAAGGCCGTCAGGCCCGCCGGTCCGCCGACCAGCGGCAACAGCAGATTGGCCGCTGTATTGTCGCTTTGCGACACCGCCGCCCCGCACAACTCGCCGATCGTGAGATGACCATCCGCCACGTGCTTTTCGGCCACGGGCGCCCATTCCAGCAGGTCGGCCTTGGTATAGGGAACCGCCTGCGCCAGGCTCAGCTTGCCGGCATCGACGTGAGCCAGGATCGCGGCGGCCAGCACCCATTTGAACACCGAGCACATGGCGAAACGTTCGTCGGACGAGACCGACAGACGCGCTGCCGTAGCGTGATCGACGGCGGAGACGCCGATGCGGCCGCCGTGTCGCTTCTGAATCTCGATCATGCCGCCGGCAAAATCGACCGCCGCGGCGACCTTGCCGCTGCAACCGGCCAGGGGCGCCAAAGCCAAGCCTGCACCCCATCCGGCGATCACGCTCCGCCGCGACAACATTATTGCTTTTCCACCGTATGACGCTTCAGCCAGTCGAACACTGTCGCGTGCCATTTCATCGAATTCTGCGGCTTCAGCACCCAGTGGTTTTCATCCGGAAAGCGGAGGAATTCCGATTCGACGCCCTGGCGCTGCAGGGCGGTGAAGGTGGCGATGCCCTGCCCCGGCACAACGCGGAAGTCCTTGTCCGAATGGACGACCAGTTGCGGCACCGACCAATCCTTGGCGTGCAAAGCCGGATTGAATTGATCCATCTTGGCCATGTTGGTGTAGGGCACCCCGCCATTATCCCATTCCGAGAACCACAGTTCCTCGGTTTCTTCGGCCATGGTTCGCGTATCGAACAGTCCGTCATGTTCGACCAGGCACTTCCACGGTTCTTTCCAGTTGCCGGCGATCCAGTTGATCATGTAGCCACCGTAGGATGCTCCCAGGGCGCAGGCGCGATCTGCATCGAGGAACTTGTATTGGCCCAGCGCCGCCGCCCAGCCCTTTTGCAGGTCTTCCAGAGGCCGGTCGCCCCAATGTTCGGAAATCGAATCGGTAAAGGCCTGGCCGTAGCCGGTCGAGCCGTGGAAATCGATCATCACCACCGCATAGCCTTCACCGGCATAGGTTTCCGGATTCCAGCGATAGGACCACGAATCGCCGAACGAGCCTTGCGGTCCGCCGTGGATCAGGAAGGCGACCGGATAGGTCTTGCCCTCTACATAGTTGGCAGGCTTGACGACATAGCCATAGACCGTTTCGTCGTTCCAGCCCTTGAAGCTGAACTGTTCATATTGGCCCATCGCCCAGGTCTTCAGGCCGGGATTGAGGCCGGTCAGGTTGCGGGCGCCCATGTCGATATACATCGCCTTGGAATTGGCCAGATACAGCTGGGCCGGAGAATTCATGGCGCTTTTCAGGAAGACCATGCCTGCCGCGCTCTCGGCAAAGGCGTCGATATGGCCGGACTGCGATTGCGCCATCACCTTTCCGGTCTTGATGTCGACGCGGAACAGGCGTTGCAGCCCGACATCACCAGCGGTGACCAGCAGGCTCTTGCCATCCTTGGCCCACTTGATGTCGTCGACGCTACGGTCCCAGTCCGTCGCCACCGCGGTCACGACGCCGGTCTTCAGGTCGCGCAGATAGATACCGAAACGGTCGGCCTCGAAGCCCGGGCGCTTCATGGCCTTATAGGCCAGGGTCTTGCCGTCGGGCGAGACACGCGGGCTGGTGTCCCACGCCTTGTTGTCGGGCGTCAGGTCGATGGCGGCGCCGCCGCTGATCGGCACGGCATAGAGGTCGAAATTGGTGCTCCACGGTTCGGATGTGCCAGCCTCACGGGCGGAGAAGAAGACGACCTTGCTGTCGGGTGACACGGTGAATTCGGCCTCGTCGCCGAACGGCTTCGACGGCACATCGCCGTCATAGCCATCGGTCAGGGCAATCGCCGCTGAACCATCGAAGCCCTGATAAAACAGGTGGTTACGTGTGCCGTCAGCCCATGTATCCCAGTGACGGACGAACAGCTTGGTATAGACCACGCCCGAGGACTTGTTCGCCTTGGCCTCAGCCTGTTTCTTGACCGTGCAGTCGATCTCCATGCCCTTGCATTCAGGGAAGACGGCCAGGGCCACGACCACGCCCTTACCGTCCGGGCTTGGCTGATAGGCCTGGACATCGAGCGGCAGGCTGGTCACCTGGGTGGCGGCGGCCCCGGTCACGTCGGTCTTCCATACCTGGTCGCTGCCCGAACGCGACGAGACAAAATAGAGCGTCTTGCCGTCGGGCGACCATTGCGGATTGGTCGCGCCGCCTTCGGAAATCGCCAGCCTGCGTTCGGCCGTATCTGCGCCGCTCAGATCCTTGATCCAGATCGCATTGACGCCCTTGTTCTTGTCCATATCGGTGGCGCGGACCTGGAAGGCGGCATGTGTCCCAGTGCTGTCGACGGTAAGCGCGCTCAACCGGTCCAGCATCAGCATGTCTTTGTAGGTGAAGGGCACCGTGTCGGCATGGGCGGCGCCGGTCAGCGCCAGAACCGACACGGACGCAGCCAGGCAAAGAGCGGAAATCTTGGGAAATTTGGACATGGGGAACCGTCACAGGTGTTACGAACTGCCCTGTTAAAGACCCCTTTGACGCCTGTGTCGAGCACCGAACGGCGTTATTGCTAATTTTTAATATCCACGCGATTAGCTAAGCTGTTGCGTATTCGGCTGCCAAAAGCTTGCGCAGCGACTCCATGGCGAGCATGGTTTGCTTCGGCAACTTCATGCGGAACATCGGCGTCATCAGCTTGGCGATAAAGGAGTTGGGCTTGATCTCGATCCTGTGGGTCAAACGCGTACCGGTGTCGCTTGGCTCCATGCGGAAGTCGACCGCGACCTGCATCATCTTGTCATAGTATTTGTAAGACAGCAGCCTGTCCTCTTCCTGGGCGACGATAACCCCGTCCATCAGGCCGTGTTTCCCCGCCTCGCAATAGGCATAACGCAGCTTGTCGCCGACCTTGTTGGGTCCGGTCCCCTGCTTGGCGAGGCCCTCACAGCGATTAAGCCACAAAGGCACCTTCTTGTAGTCGTCCAACAGGGCGAAAACCTCATGCGGCGTCTGCGGCAAATCTATGCTGTGCTCGAACGCGATGGTCATGCTGTACCTCTCACCAAAGCGGAATTTGACAATATCGTGACGAAAGAGCCTAGCATAGCAACAAAAACACACAAGTGACTCATGACCCAATCGCCAAAGCGTCTGCTCGACCTCTATCTGATCCGCTATATCCGGCAAAAGCCGCAACTTTTGCTCGCCGTGGCCGTGGGAATCGCCGCCTGGGCCGTGGCGGAATATCTGACGCGGCTGCAGCCCGTGCCCGCAATTCTGATCGGGTGGAACGGCTTCACCATCACCTATCTGGCGCTGGGGTGGCACGGCATGTTGCGGGCGGATCACCAGGCCATTATGGACCATGCCCATCTTTATGACGACGGCGAGCATCTGGTGCTTCTGTTGTCGATCGTCGCCGCCATCCTCAGCCAGGTGTCGATCATCGCCATGCTGGCGCCCGTGCCGCACCTGACCCAGACCATCAAGGCCTTCCACACCCTGCTCGCCGTGATCACCCTGGCGACCTCATGGATGTTTATCCATACCGCCTTCGCCTTTCACTACGCCCACGGCTATTACATCCATGGTGAACCGACGAAGACGCCGCGTCTGATCTTTCCCGGCGACACCCAGCCGGTCTATTCCGACTTCCTGTATTTTGCCTTTGTCATCGGCACATCGGGCCAGACGGCCGACGTGGCATTTGCCTGTACTGCCATGCGCAAGGTGGGCTTGCTGCACTGTGTGGTGGCCTATCTGTTCAACGCCGCGGTCCTGGGCCTGACGGTCAATATCGCCGCCGCACTGATTTCCGGAAATTAAATTGCCGCGGCGTGTAACCGAATGATTTACCCTGGCGTATTACTGTTGTCGGTAATTCCTCAGGGCGACGAACATGTCCATCAGCGGTGACTACGCTCACCCCGTCACGGTCAACGGCTTTACGTGCAAGAACTGTACGGATGTCGACTATGCCAAAAAACATATCGATCCGACCCACCCGAAGTCCGGGCCTTACGGCGTGAATGCCGACGCCGATCCCAGCGTGAAATTCGGTGGCAATCTCAGCCACCTGAACCAGGCCTCGGTAAGCCAGCGTGTCACACCCGCCGACGCCACCTCGCCCGGTCAGAGTTTGAACATCCGGGTGTAAGGTTTGGAACCGCAGATTTCGTCAATATGCCGAGTCCAAAGGTATAGCCTTTGGACCGCCATGACACAGATTTTTTCAGCGCACTTCGGGAAATTTTGACGCCCTCTGTTTGCTTGTTGCGCGCGAAGCGCATTTAAGTTTTGACGCGAACCGGCCTTTCAAAGTGAAATCGGAAAAATCTGCGTCAATCTGCGAAATCTGCGGTTAAAAAGCCTTCTATCGGCCGCAACATCCATTCGCATTAAGGCATATAAAAGCCGCGCCCCATGCAACTGAGGCGCGGCCAGGTTTATAGCGGTTGGTACACTTGACGGGTACGCTTCTTAAAAGGCCTTGTTGAACGAGATCATGCCTTGCTGGCCAGTCTGGTCATCGCCAAAATTGCCACTGTACTGTGCCCGCACCTTGAAACCGCCGATATTCGTGGAAACGCCTAAACCCACCAGCAGGCCCGGCGTGCCGACATCGCCCATATCGGTGGCGAAGGCATGGGCGGTGTTATTGAGCAGCTTGCCGCGCAGTTCGCCCTCATCACCGCTCAGCACGGCTTCGTAACCAACCAGGCCATTGATGGCCAGTGCGCCAACCGTGCCCGAGGTACGCAGTTCGACCGCGCCCGAGGTTGCCGATACCTTGCGGTCCTCGAAGGCGACAATCGCCACGTCACCCAGTTCGGAGAAGCCCGACATGGTCGCTGAATTATAAGACACGCGCGCCAGAGGCGTCATCGACCAGCCGCCCATCTCGCTGGTCCAGCCCGCTTGCAAGCCGCCTGACCACGACTGGCTGTCGACATGGCTGCGATGGCCGTCGAACCCCTGGACCAGCATGCCACGCTTGTAATCGCTGTACGAACCCAGGCCGAAGCCCGCCATGGCGGATACGGACAGCATGTCGCCATGCCAGGTAATGCCGGCGTCGAGGCTCATATCTGTCGGCGTTGCCTCGACCATAAAGGCCCTGGCGTCACCGGTCAGGGCCGTCACGGCGATACCGAAGCTGGTATTCCCGCCCATTGGCGCGACCGCACCGGCGCGGAAGCCGCCCAGGCTGAAGTCATAGGCTTTTTGGCTGGTCAGGGTCGCCGCAGTACCGATCTGGCCCTGCAGGGCGATATCCTTGTCACGCGAGCCTTGCGCGCCGACCACCTCGACGAAATACCCATGGCCGCCGGCCATACGACCAGCCAGGTCATTGGCATTGCTGCGACGCAGTTCATAGGACTGGTCGGCCAGCATGCCGACGCCTTCGGTCAGGGTCGGCGTGTAGAGATACTGGGCCGTCAGGCCGGCGACCAGCTTATGGCCCGTCGCGGTCGGGTGGACGCCGTCCCAGAACAGGTTGGCGTTACGCACATCCTGCGAACCTGTGACGCAGGCGGTCACGTTGATGCAGGCGCGCGTGACATCGGTCAGGCCAAATCGCGAGGGATTGGCGATAATGGTGTTGAAGGCCGAATAGATATCGACCTGGACGATATTGGTGTCGGCATGCGCCGTGGCTACCGTACCCAGGCCGGTGCTCAGGGCCGAATTAAAAATAGTCGTGGTCAGGCTGGTCAGGGCCGAGGCCGACGGATCGGCGGAGAACTGCGGCGTCTTGCCCAGGTCCGGCAGGTTCATGACGACGATGGTCTTGGCGCCCGCTGTGGCCAGCTGATTGACCTGGGTCGCCACATTGCCGGCCGCCGTGGTAGCCACGCCGCCCATGACGGTGCTGGCGGTCGAAGGGTTTGACGCGGCACCCGGAAGGGCCTGGAAGATGTTGTTGGCGCCGGCCCAGATGCTGGCCACGTCATTGGCGCCGAAGGTCCCGCCATGCCCCAGATAGGCGCCGATCTGCACCGGCGTGCCTGGGGGCGAAGCGACCGCCGTATCGGTCCGCGCACCACCGAAGGCGGCGTTGTAATTGCCCGTCGTGTACGAGGTCGCGGTGAAGAAGCCCTGCATCGTGCCCGACAGATATTCCGCCCATACCAGGTCGTTGGTGAAACGGTGATTGTAGGGCGCCGGCGGCGTCGTGCCACTGGTTGCGGTGTACAGGTTGCCGTTATCGGACAGACTGTCGCCGAAGCTGATCAGGCGTGAATAGGTTTGAGCCTGCGCGCCACTCGCCAAGACCAGCGGCAACAGCGCGGCACCGGCGACCAGCGCCAGAGAACGGAATTTTGTCATGATTTACCCTGCGGACTTGTGTTTTTTGTTTTCTGGCAGCCTGCACTGTTTGGGGCGGTCGCGGCGGCTATTATTGCAACGCAACAAGTCGTCGGTCGGCCTTGACGCGCAAGCCGTAGTTTTGGTGCGGCGCATAATCACCGCATCGCGGCTGAACCTAAAGAAATTGCCGCCAAAGGCAATATTTCCGCAGCGTCAAGGGTCAAGATAATTTCAGCACCTGTTACAAATCTGCCGCAAATACGCAAGCCGCCTCACGAATACACAGGACGTGAAGTAAAAGCTGCCCTAAGGTCATGATGCCCGAGGCCGATGACGCCCAAGGTCAATGATGCCCGAGGTCAATCACGGTCGGACGGCAGAACGGCCAGGATAAAGAAAAATTGTTCGATGCTGGCGATGACGTCACGGAACTTTTCCAGGTCGACCGGCTTGACGATATAGGCATTGGCGTGACGATCGTAGCTGCCATTGACGTCGGTTTCCGCCGCCGAACTGGACAGTATGATGACCGGTATATGGCGCAGCGCATCGTCGTTTTTGACAATGGCCAGCAATTCCGACCCGCTCATACCCGGCAGGTTTAGGTCCAGAAGGATGATGTCGGGCAGGCGTAACCCTTCGGCCTGGCTCGCGCGCAGCATGGCGAGCGCCTTTTCTGCTGTATCGGCCACCGTCAGCCGATTCTCGAACTGCGCCTCTTTGAAGGCGCGCGACGCCAGCAGGACGTCGCCGCGATTATCTTCGACCAGCATGATCTCGGCCGGCCGGCCTTCGCGTATCAACAGGTTGCCCATTTGTCTCTCCCGGGTCGCCTTTTTAGGGTCGCCTCCCAGCATCTCTCGAAATATGGATAGCGACAGTCGGACTTAAAAGTACAATCACGCAATCGCTACCCGCCCGGCTCAGGTTTTATTTATCCATTTTTGGCAATGTGAACAGGAAGGTGCTGCCGCGCCCGTGTTCCGATTCTGCCCAGATGCGGCCGCCGTGGTTCTCGACGATCTTGCGGCACACGGCCAGGCCCAGGCCCGTACCGCGGATGGCGTCCCAGGTATGCAGGCGGCGGAAGGGTTCGAAGACCTGGTCGACAAATCCCTGTTCAATCCCCAGGCCGTTATCCTTGACGGCGATCAGCCAGTTGTCGCCTTCGTCCGAGGCATGAATATGAATCTGCGGAACATTACCGCGCGCCTGGTATTTGATGGCATTGGCAATCAGGTTCTGAAACAGGCGCATTAATTGAACGGCATTTCCGCGCACGTGCGGTAGACTGATACACGATATCCGCGCGCCGCTCTCGCTGATCAACGCACTCAGATTGTCCTGGACATGCCCCAGTTCGGCGGCGAGGTCGACCTCGCCGAAGCGCAGCCCGTCACGCCCCAATCTGGCATAGTCGAGCAGATCCTGGACCATGTCGCGCATGCGCAGCGCGCTGTCGGCAATGATCTTGAGATATTCCCGCCCCTCGTCGTCCAGCTTGTCTTCATAGTCCTTGGCGATGATCTGGCTGAAATTCATCACCATGCGTAGCGGTTCCTGCATGTCATGCGACGCCACATAGGCGAAGCGCTCCAGTTCGGTGTTCGACTCGGTCAGCCGCAAGAGCAGGCGCTGCCGGCTTTCCTCGGCCTGCTTCATGCGCGTGACGTCGCGGAAAATGCCGGTATGGTGCCGCTTGCCGCCGACCTCGAACGGACTGATCGACAGGTCGGCCGGAAAAAACCCGCCGTCCTTGCGTCGCGCCTGAACCTCGCGTGATGCCGCCCCCGGCGCGACATAGGCGCGATGACGATCTTCGCCATCCGGAACCAGCATAGCGAGGGGCTGCCCCTCGACCTCAGCCGGGCCATAGCCGAAAATGACCTCGCAGGCGGTGTTGAAGCTCTCGATCCGCCCGGCTTCGTCCAGGGTGATGATCCCCTCCCCGACATTGTCGACCACCGACCCCAGCAGGACGCGGCCCTGCTCCTCGGTCTGGCGGTACAGCTCCTCCAGCTTGGTGTTAGCCGCTTCGAGCCGGGCGTTGGTCTGCGCCAGTTGCTGCGGACTGGGCAGTTTGAGCGCCTCGGGCAGCAGGAAGATCGTCGTGCCGAGCGTCGCCACCGAGGCAATGGCCGTCAACGCCTTGATAAAGCCCTCGAAATAGTAGTTGGGGTGCCACAAAACCCAGATACTGAAGATGTGGGTCGTTCCGCACAGCAGAATAAAGACGGCGAACAACAGGAAGACCAACTGGAACGGCAGGTCCCGGCGCTTGTGCACAAAGTACCACAGCCCAATCGGGATGCCAAAATAGGCAAAGGCGATGGTGGCATCGGACAGGACATGCAGCCAAAGAACGTCCGGCCGCCACAGGAAGCAGGTGCCGTGCGGCATAAAGGCCGACATGTCATGTTGCATGGTAGGGGCCATGGTGGTGGTCCTTTATGGTTCGGCGGTTCTCATAACACGGATGCAGATTCGCGTCCGGCGCGAAAGCAGATGCGCGGACCGCTCCCTGGACTGGATATAAACAGTCACCTCCGGGATTGCGCAAGGTAGCTCTTGCGAAGGCCGGCAAATTGGTGTCACTCTGCCCTGACCCGGATCAGGACGGGGCCAGGACGGGACTTCCAGCGGGCATGTCATGACTAAGCTTACCGAGCGTGCGCGGGCTGCGCAGGTTCTGCTCATTGAAGACAATCACGGCGACGCCGTCTTGACCCGCCGCGCCTTTCGCAGGGCTCGGATGCCCAGCGACATTACAGTCGCCGAGACGGGCGAGGCCGGGCTATCGATCCTGCGCCGTGAAGGCGAATATGCGGGAGCAGCCGTTCCCGACCTTATCCTGCTCGATCTCAACCTGCCCCACATGCACGGCCAGGATTTCCTCAGCGAGATCAAGGGTGACCCGCGGCTGAAGCGCATACCGGTTATCGTCCTCAGCAGTTCCAGCGCCGACGCCGATGTCACGGGCTGCTATGACCGCCATGCCAACGGCTATATCACCAAGCCGGTGACGACCGAGACCTATGACGACATCGTCAGCAAGATCGAGAACTACTGGTTCGGCCTGATGCAACTGCCACCGGATGCCGAACCCCAGCCGTTTCGCTGATCTCAAGTGCTAAGTTAAACGCTTAGATCAGTCCTCCACCGCCTGCGGCTAGGGTATGCACATATGTGCTTGGTTTGAGTGACCGAACGACCGAAGGCCCCCACCACCCCCCTTCGCCAAAGCTACGCTTCGCAATGTCTCGGGCGGTCCCCCGCCCCGCTCACGGGGCGGTATAAGTATTTGTTTTTCTTATACTCCCCCGTGAGCGGGGGAGGTGGCGCGGCGCTCGCGCATCTTCGGCGCGTAAGCCGTGACGGTGGGGGGCCTTAGCTACAGCGTAAACAGGCACTAAATTTCAGCGTCGCAAACTCAGACATCTCACGCGAAAATCTTATTGAGTTTATTTGCCTTTTTGAGATGTGTGAATCGCCTAGCCACCTGCGGGGGAGGTGCCGCCGAAGGCGGCGGAGGGGGGATTTGTTTTAAAACTAGACTTTTGTAGGCCGCCTTTTTGCAGGGCGACACGCGCCTATTGTCATAAACAGTCGGCGCAGATCGGAGACATCGCCCCCTCCGGCGCTTCGCGCCACCTCCCCCGCAAGCGGTGGAGGACTACCTCTTTTATGCCTATAAGCATGTTGTATAGGGGCGTCTTCCTCACATATTTTACCGTGCCTTGCGGAATGTCAGATTATAGCGCACCTCGCCGGTGACCGGATGTACGCCAGGCTTCAACGGCATCACGCCATGAAAGGCCAGGCGCGATGGTCCGCCCCACGCCACGACGTCACCGTGCACCAGGTCGATCTTCATCACAGGATCGGAACGCTTCAAGCCACCGAACTGAAATACCGCCGGCAAACCCAGTGAGACCGATACGATCGGCGCCGTCAGGTCGCCTTCGTCCAGATCCTGATGCAGGCCCATCCTGGCGCCAGGTTCATAACGATTGATCAGGCAGCCTTCCGGCACAAAACCCGAAAAGCCTGCCGCGGCCGCCGCCCGTTCCGCCAGGTCGAGAAACAAGACCGGCACCTGCGGCCAGGCCCGCCCGCTGACCGGGTCGTGCGTCGCGTAACGATAGCCGCCGCGATCGGTCACCCAACCCAGGCCGCAATTGGTCATGGCCGCCGACATCGACTGGCCACCCGGCGTAACCATATGGCGAAACGGCGCCTCGGCCGAAAGCACGCCGATCGCGGTTACCAGCTCGTCCGCCACCTCCAGCGCAAAACAGCGCAATACGTCCATGCCCTCGGACCAGGCTACGCCAAACAGGTCGCCCTGGGCTTCAGACCGCGTCATGAAAGATAATCCCCAATGTGTGTCTCTGCCCTGACCGCAGCCGGCTCACCCCATGGCGCATATTGACGCGGTAGCTGCCGCGTGTGCCCGCCACAGGGCGGTGATGCACGGCAAACACCACGGCATCGCCCTGGGTCAGGGGCACCACCTCGGCGCGTGACTGCATGCGTGGCCGCTGTTCGGTCAGGACGAATTCGCCACCCGTAAAATCCTCGCCGGGACGCGACAGCAATACCGCCACCTGCAGCGGAAAAACCAGATCTCCATACAGGTCCTGATGCAGGCAATTATAGTCGCCGGCGCCATAACGCAGCATCAGCGGCGTCGGCCGGACCTGCCCCGCCGAATGGCACTGCGCTAGATACTCATCGTGCTGCGTGGGATAGCGCGCCTCCAACCCCATGCGGTCGTTCCAGTCATTGGCGATCGCGGCCATGGGCGAATACAGACGCTCGCGCAACCGCCCCACCACGTCCGGCAGGGGATAGGCGAAATACTTGTATTCGCCCCGGCCGAAGCCGTGCCGCGCCATATGGATATGGCTGCGGAAGCGCCCTGCCCCGTCGTACAGCTCCGCAAGACCTGTGCAGGTCTGCGGCGACACCAGACCCGGCAGGACGGCGCAACCGTAATCGTCCAGTTCGGTTTTCACAGACATCCAGTTGCTACTCACCGCGCGCCCTCGGCGGTCAACAGGGCCTGCTTGCGCTCGACACCCCAGCGATAGCCCGACAGCGCACCATCGGTCCGGACGATGCGATGGCATGGAATGGCGACCGCCAGGGTATTGGCGGCACAGGCTCCGGCAACCGCGCGCACGGCGGCGGGACTGCCGATCGCCTCCGCAAGTTCGGCGTAGCTCAGGGTCTTTCCTGCCGGGATGGCGCGCAAAGCCTGCCAGACGCGCTGCTGGAAGGCCGTGCCGCGAATATCGAGTGGCAGGTCGAAGCCTGTCCCTGGCGCCTCGACAAAGCCCACGACGTGCGCCACCAGCGCATCGAACTGTGGGTCATCCCCAGTCAGCCGCGCCTTGGGGAAACGGTCCTGAAGCTCGCGCACCAGGGCGTCGGGGTCTTCACCCAGTGAAATGGCGCACACGCCCTTGTCGCTCTTCGCCACCAGGATGGCCCCCAGCCGGCATTGTCCGACGGCAAAGCGAATGTCGCTGTCGCTTCCGCCTTTCTGGAACTGCCGCGGCGTCATGCCCAATATGCCGTTGGAGGCTTCGTAGAACCGTCCGTTCGAGCCGTAACCGGCGTCATACAGAGCCGCCGTCACGCTCTCGCCAGCGTCCAGGCCTTCGCGCACCTTGCGGGCTCGCTGGGCGCTGGCATAGGCTTTGGGTGTGACGCCAGTGGCGGCCTTGAACTGGCGATGAAAATGATAGGGACTGAGGCCGGCGCGCTGCGCCAGTTGCGCCAGGGATGGCTCAGTCTCGGCGGCTTCGATCCAGCGGCAGATATCGCCGATCACCCCGGCCATCTTGGCTTTCGGCGACTCTCCGCGCGGATTGCAGCGCTTGCACGGCCGGAAGCCGGCGGCTTCGGCGGCGTCGCACGTCGTATGGAAAGCGACATTTTCCTGGCGCGGCGTGCGGGCAGCACAGGACGGGCGGCAATAGACGCCGGTCGTCGCGACGGAGTACCAGAAGCGGCCGTCTTCGGCGGCGTCACGGGCGACCAGGGCATCCCAGCGCGGATCGGTCGAGGTTTGGGGGGTACGAGTCATCAGGGCATTGAGCATAACGGCATTCCTTATGTAGGGCATCACGATATCCACACAATAGTCGCCCTGCCGACGCCTTGCGCTCCGCCCCTTGCTGTTGAATTCGAACTTTTCAGCCCAGGCGGTGTTCACGCCGAACGAAACGCCATGACCCAGTTAACTTCCCACGTCGTCCCACCGTCCTTCGAGAAAGCCTGTTCCCAGCGCGGCCCCTGGCCGTCGTCCTTGAGCCACACGAAGCGCACCTTGATGGCAACGCCGTGCCAGGTATCATCGGCAACAAATTCTCCGCGATTGCCGTCAAACCGGCCGACGACAGGAGGCCCGATTTCGCCCGGCATGCGTTGATCCAGCCACCATATGCGCCACATCTTTTCCATGGCATCGAAGCATCGCAGGGCGGCGGCGCGGTACGTGCCTTGTGGATCATGAAGGACATTGTCTTCGATATTGCCCCCGCCGCCGAGGATGGGCGTCGTCGTGCTGGTACCTGTGAACTCGGCCCAATCATCGGCGCCGGCCAGCCGGGTTCCCAGCTTGCGGTGATGCACGGTCCAGGCACGGCACAGGAAATCGAAATCGTCGGCGGCGCTCACAGGCAACTCCATCGAAGCGATAAATCGATGCCAGGCACGCCTACCCATCGACAATGGCGACGGTGTACATCCGGATAGATGTCATAGGATGTCAGCTATTATTCCAATTGTAAGAGGCCAGGCGTTTTTCGACCCAAAGCGCAATGGATCGTCCATCAGCGATATGGCGCATGACCGTAATATTTGGGCCGGGAATCGATGCGGATATGCAGCCAGGAGACCCCAAGCCCGGATGTGCTTATCCAACAGGTTCGCCCGCGCGCCAGCCACGCACCTGCGGTTTGCCCGACATGATGCCAGAGCGTTCTTATCTGGTGTGGCGCCGCGGTCCGCAGGAATGCCGCCAAATGGCCATGCCTGGCACCATCCCCCATGTCGCAGGGCACGATCAGGCTCGCGTCACCACCCAGATTTTCAAAGGCAATAACACCGGGCGCATCCGGCGCGGCCTCAAATTGCGCTGAGAACGGCCGCGGATCGCTGTGCTGCCTCGCCAGCGATGCTGCCGGCATAAGGATACATTCGAAGGGCAGGTCGACCGTTTCCGGCGAAAGTGACGGAGTCTCCCAGAAAAACGCCTCTAGCGAACTATCGGCCAGCGTCTTGGAAAAACAGGCGCAAAACGAGTCGTCCGATACCCAGAGAGCCAATACCTCGCCTCTGGACAGAACCCGCCCGTCCCCGCCATGATCTTCGAAATACAGGCGAGTTACGTCGGAGCCCACCTGATCCGTCCTGGCAAGATAGCAATTCGTCATATGCCGTTCATACCCTCTTCCCCTGAACCGTGGCGGGTGCCGCAGGACTTTCAACCCTAATCCGATATATCTGCAAGCTGGCGCCCGATGACAAGCCTTTCCATTCCCGGGGTTCAGCGACTGGAGGGTTCTAAAAACCCGCTGCGGTGAGGCAGGTGCCAGGAGCGGATACCGAGAAAGCGGAGTGTACTTAAGTACATGAGCATTTCGAGGAGGACCCGCGACGCCGCAGGCGCCCGCCGCAGTAGGGTTTTAGAACCCTCCAACTATCGAATCGGCTCATAGTTCCATATGGATTTTTTGCGGCGCGACAGGGCGTTTGTGACGGTATTCTCAGAACTGTGGCGTCAATTGGCGCTGCGCGGGACAAAGGCGGGCGTATACGTGACGAACAGGCAGAGACAGGCGCTGGCCCGCACCCTGGTCGCAGGTTGTTTTGCCGCCTTTGCCGCCACGGCCCAGGAAACTTCGCCACCCGTCGTGAGTCCGCCAACAACACCGCCACCCGATATCATCTCCGACGATGATTTCACCAAGGCCTTGCCGCCACTGGACGCAACCGAAGCGCCGCCGCCCAAACTAACGACAGAAGCCCCAACCGAGCCGGTGCCCGAACCACCTCCGCCGCCAATCGACAACGCCGTTGTCGTCAGCGAAACCCCGGCGACCGCGCCCGACGCCCTGCCTGCCGTTACTGTCGAGGACAAGGAACTCGACGCCCCCCTACCCGCCCTGTCGGGTTACGATGTCCAGCCCCTCCAAACCACCAGCACACCGGACAGGGACCTGCCGCAGATTGCCTACACGACCGACGTCGATGGGCTCAGCCAGGTCGGCCTGTCCAACCGGTTCAAGGCCCTGAGCGCGCTCCAGAACAACAAGGGCCGCGCGGTCAATACCGCCATGATCCGCGCCCGGGCCAATGACGATGAAGCCCTGGTTCTGCGCCTGCTCAAGTCCGAGGGCTATTTCGACGGAACAGTGACCACGACGGTGGCTCCCGTGCCCGATGCGCCCGATCGCGCTGCAGTCCAGATGACGGTCGATCCCGGCCCGCAATATCATTTCGAGCAGATCAGCATTGCCGCCGACCCGACCCAGCCACCTGATCTGATCCGCAACGCCCTGCCGCTGCAACAGAATGATCCGATTGTCGCCGACACAGTGCTGTCCGCCGAGGCCAATGTCAGCGTAGTCATGAAGCAGACCGGCTATCCCTTCGCCACGGTCGGTCAGCGCGACATTCTACTCGACGAAGCCATGCACAGCGGCGACTACACGCTGAAGGTCGATCCCGGTGTGCGGGCGCGCTTCGGCGGCTTCCGCAGCGACGGTGAAATTGTCTTCAAACCCGACCACGTCGCCGTCCTGACACGCTTTGAACGCGGCGACCTGTACGACAACCGCAGGGTTGACGACCTGCGCGAAGCCCTGGTCGCGACAGGCCTGTTCCGCAGCGTCGGCGTCGAGCCCATCGCCACCGAAGAAAAAGCTGACGACGGCACCACCTATGTCGATCTGGTCGTCCACCAGGCCAAGGGCCCCAGCCATACCCTGGCTGCCGATATCGGCTACAGCACCGGCGAAGGCTTTACCGCCAGCGCCAGCTGGCAGGACCGCAACCGCTTTCCGCCCGAAGGCGCACTGATCGTCACTGGCGCGCTGGGCACCCAGGAGCAGAGCCTGTCGACAACCTTTCGTCGTTCCAACGCCAGGAAACGCGACCGCACGACACAACTGGCGCTCAGTGCCGGCCACAATGTCTATGACGCCTATGACGCCAATACGGTCAGCCTGTCGGCGTCGCGCTCGCGTGTCTCGACGCCGCTGTGGCAGAAGGTGTGGACCTGGTCCTACGGCGCCGAAATTCTGGCCACGCAGGAAATATCGACAGACCTGACGACAACGACAGGCAGCAATATCCGCGCCGTCTATTACCTGGCCGACACGCCGATCCGCATCGGCTACGACCGCACCGACGACCTGCTCAATCCCGCCAAGGGCTTCCGCCTGGTCGTGCAGACCGTGCCCGAACTCAGCCTGGGCGGCGCCGGTTCCGCCAATATCAAGACCATCTTCGACGCCAGCTATTACCGTTCGTTCAATGCCAGGACCGTTGTCGCCACGCGCCTGCGCATCGGCACCCAGATCGGCGCCAAGCTCGAAGATATCGCTCCGTCACGCCGCCTCTATGCCGGCGGCGGCGGCTCGGTGCGCGGTTTTGCTTTCCAGGGTCTGGGGCCTCTGGACACCAATGGCGATCCGACCGGCGGGCTCAGCGTCTTCGAAGCCTCAGCCGAACTGCGCTATCGTTTCGGTGATTTCGGAATCGTGCCGTTCATCGATATCGGCCAGGCCTATGGCACGACCACGCCATCGTTCAGCGACCTGAGAGTCGGTGTCGGCGTCGGGGCGCGGCTGTACACCAATTTCGGACCTATCCGCATCGACATCGCCACCCCGCTCAGCCGCCGCGATAACGAACCGGTCGTCGCGCTGTATGTCGGCATCGGCCAGGCGTTCTGACAGTGGAAGAACCGGCGCCCCCAAAAAACGAAAAAAGGCTCGATCCTGAAAAGCCGAAGCCCAAGCTGCACTGGGATCGTCTTCGCGAGGGCGCCGTACAGCACAGCACGCTTGCCGCCACCCACGTTCGGACGGCGTGGCGCGGCATCGACTGGCGCGAAGTCTCGTGGCCCATGGTGGCGCGCAATATCGGCATCATCCTGGCCATCGTCCTGGTGCTGATCGGTATCGCCCTGGCCGCGCTCAACACGCCGCCCGGCCGCCGCCTGCTGGTCCAATACGCCACCGGCATCAAGCTCAATTCCGGCCTGAAGTTCGAGATCGGCCGCATCGAAGGCTCGCTGTACGGCAATATGACCCTCTATGACGTCAAGGTCCGCGATCCCAAGGGTGTTTTCGTCACCAGCCCCATCCTCCATCTCAACTGGCGACCGTTCGGCGCGCTCAACAAACATATCGATATCCGCGACTTTTCCAGCCCGCGCATCGACGTCCTGCGCCGGCCGGAGCTCAACCCTTCCGAAAATCCGGAAAAGGACAACGGTCCCCTTCTGCCCGACCTGCGCATCGATCTTGGCCGGCTGAAGGTCGACGCGATCAACCTGGCCGCCCCCGTTACCGGCGAAGCCCGCACGGTAAGCCTGTCCGGCGCAGCTCACATCCTGCACCGTCGCGCCATGATCCAGGCCGATGCACGCAGCGACCGCGGCGACCTGGTCAATGTCCTCCTCGACGCCGTCCCCGACGCCAACAGGCTTGATATCGAAGCCCGGCTCAGTGCGCCGTCTGAAGGTCTCATCGACGACCTGCTGCATCTCGACGGTCCGGTGACCGCCTTTGTCGGCGGCAAGGGCGAATGGAAACTGTGGCGTGGCAAGGCAACCGCCGCCCTGGCCGAAAAGCCGTTGTTCGACCTGGCCCTCACCGCCCAGAACGGCACCTTCACGGTCCACGGCCCCACCTATCCAGGGGCAATCCTGACCGGAGAGAGCGCGTCCCTGCTGCGCCCGTCGGTCATGCTCGACCTGACTGCTAAGGGCAAGAACAGGCGCTATGATGCCGATCTGAAGCTCGCTTCCGACGCCCTGGCCGCCACCGCCAAGGGCGTCGTCGACCTGGCCGGCAACCGGTTCGACGGTGTCGAAGCCCATGTCCGCCTGCTCCATCCCGAAGCCTTGGGCGCCGACTATTCCGGCGACGATCTTTATGCCGATCTGCGCGTCGACGGCGCTTTCGACCAGCCGCGCATTGATTACGACCTCAAGGCCACGCGCTTTGGCTTAGGGGCCATTCGTGTCGCCGGCCTGCAGGCCGATGGCCGCAGCCACCTCGACAACGGGGTCATGACCATCCCGATCAAGGCGCAGGCTGTGGCCCTGTCGGGAATCGACAGCCATGTCGACCCTCTGCTGACCCATGTCAGACTGGACGGCGACCTGAAGATCGACAATGGCAAGCTCGCCTCCGACAATATCCGCCTGACCAGCGACCGCGCAAAAGCCAGCGGCTCGCTGCGCGGCGATACCGCAACCGGTGCCTACACCATCGACGCCAAGGCCAGCGTCCGGAAATATCTGGTCGCCGAAGTCGGCACGGTCAACGCCGACACCACGGCACGGGTCGCCATTACTTCCAAAGGCGTTGCCGTTACCGGCACGGCCAATGCCGAAACCCTGACCTGGGCCAATACCGCTATCCGCGATGCCATGGGCGGCAATGCCAGGGTGACCGGCGCCTATGCCTATGCGCCCAACGGCACCTTTTCGATAATCCGGGCCAGTGGCAAGGCGCCGCTGTTCACCCTGGCCTCGGCCCAGGGCAGCATCACCACCAAGGGCGCCATTGCCCTGAAGGCAGCCGGCACTTCGACCACCTATGGCCCGCTCGACCTCGTGGCGTCCGGGACGATCGACCAGCCCCAAGCTATTCTTCATGCCGCCAGCCCGGGTTTCGGCGTCCATATGCGCGACGTCACGGCCCACATTACCGGCAATGACAATGCCTATGCCATCATCGGCGACGGCAACAGCGACTACGGCCCATTTTCCGCCGATACCGTGGTGACGACCGGCACGCCGCTGACCGTCGATATCCATACCGCGACCTTTGCCGGCGTCACCACGTCGGGCCTGCTGACCCAGACCCAGGGCGGGCCGTTTGCCGGCACGTTAGCGATCGGCGGCTCGGGCCTTAACGGCACGGCGCAGCTGAGCAATGTCGGCGGCGGCCAGGGCGCGATCATCAATGCCACGGGCAGCGGTGTGACGGTTCCCGGTGATATGAAGATTCGCATCGGCCGCGCCATCCTGACCGCCAATGCCGTGCTGCGTGACCAGATCGAGCTGACCGGCGATGTCCAGATGGCCGACGTCACCTGGCAGGACTTCGCGCTGGCGACTGGCCGCGCCAAGATTCAGCTCAAGGGGCAGCGCGGTACGATCCAGGCCGTGGCCAATGGCAGCAAGGGCGTGCCCTTTACCGTGGCCATCAATGCCGATATCGCGCCGCAACTCTACACAGTCGCCGCCCAGGGCAAGGCCAACGGTATCCCCTTCACGCTCGATCATCCGGCGCGCATTACCGCATCTGGCAAGGACTGGGTGCTGCAACCGACGACCATTGTGATGGACCAGGGCCGGATCGATCTGGCCGGACGGCTGGGTGAGCAGATGAAGGTCCAGGCCCACCTGCGCGACCTCGACCTGTCGATTGCCAACCTGTTCCGCAAGGATCTGGGCATTACCGGCAAGGCGGATGGTTCGGTCGAGTTCGCCCAGAACCATGGCGGATTCCCGACGGCGCGGCTCAATCTGAAGATCGACGACTTCTCACGCGCTTCGGCTTCGGTCGTCTCGGCGCCGGTCGACATGACGGTTGACGGCCAGTTGAACCCCAACCTGTCGGCGTCGGGCAACTATGTCCACGCCATTGTCCGCGAAGGCGGCGCTGTGATCGGCCGCGTCCAGGTCGACCTGACGCCGACCGGCGGCAGCGACTGGATGGCGGGCCTGATGAATGCCGGCCTGTCGGGCGGCGTACGCTACAACGGCCCGGCCGCTGTGCCCTTCTCGCTGACCGGCCTGGCGCGGCAAAACCTGAGCGGCGCCGTCGCCTTGGCGGCCGACTTCTCCGGCCAGTTAAAGGCGCCACAGTTGAACGGCGTCATCAAGGCAACGTCCCTGACCTATGACAATGAAACCTTCGGCACGCGCATCTCGTCGCTAGCCGTCGATGGCCTGTTCACCAACGATCGGCTGGAGCTCAAGAGCTTTTCAGGCCGGGCCGGCGACGGCACGGTCAAGGGTTCGGGCTGGCTCAGCCTGGCCGCCGCCCAGCACTTCCCCATGGCCGTCCATATCGATTTGGCCAATGCCCGGCTGGCGCGCAGTGACTCGATCAATTCGACCGTCTCGGGCACGCTCGACGTCACCAACGACACCACCCAGGGCGCGCTGATCAAGGGCGACCTGCGCCTGCCGCAACTGAAATACGAGGTCGTCAAGCAGGGCGCCGCCCAGGTCAATGTGCTCGATGGCGTACGCAAGAAGGGCGACAGCGACCGCCCGGCTGTGATTGACGATTCAATTCCTGCTTCGTGGAAGCTTGACATACGTGCTCGCGCCGACCGGCAGATCTTCGTCTCCGGCATGGGGCTGGAATCGGAATGGGAGATGGACCTCAACGTCATCGGCACCACGCTGGACCCGCGCGTCATCGGCGACATGAAGGTGGTCCGCGGCAACTACACCTTTGCCGGCAAGGCCTTCATCATCGACCAGGGCACTATCACCTTCGACGGTGGGCCGCTGGCCGATCCGCAGATCAGCATCCAGGCCAGCGGTGACATGCAGGACGTCAAGGGGATCATCAAGGTCACCGGATCGGCCCAGCGCCCGAACATCGCCTTCAGTTCGACGCCGGCCCTGCCCCAGGACGAGGTCCTGTCGCGCATGCTGTTCGGTGAAAGCGTCACCAACCTGTCGGCCACAGAAGCCCTGCAACTGGCCTCGGCGGTCAACGGGCTGAACGGTGGAACAGACTTCCTCAATCCGCTCGGCGCCCTGCGGTCGGTGACCGGGATCGACCGCCTGCGCCTGGTCGGCGCCGACGCCTCGACCGGACGCGGCACGTCGCTGGCGGCAGGCAAGTACCTGACCAGCAATGTCTATGTCGAGATCGTCACCGACACCAAGGGCTTTACGGCGACCCAACTGGAGGTCGCCCTGTCGCGCGCCCTGTCGGTGCTGTCGCAAGTCGGCAACCAGGGCACCGCGGTCAGTTTGCGATATTCGAAGGATTATTGAGCGACCACTCATCTTATACATTCCTGAATTTCGAAGAAATTTGGGGAGGGGGACCGCACGAGCGCCAGCACAGGTGGTACGTTTGCATGAACGGCGCGAGATGTGGTGGTGGGGTTTCTTGCTTCCTTTGCTTGCCACGGACTAAGTAAAGTAATACCAACGGCGTTAAACTCTGACCTGTGCATATTCCCTTGTTCCGATTGATCGAATGCGTTCTGGCTGTTCCATGAGAGCCTTCCATGCGTTGCAACAAGCTTCGACAATGGCTTCGTAATTTTCATAGACCCGATTGGCGAGATAGTTCTGTCGTAGATACTGCCAGACATTTTCCTGAGGATTTAGCTCTGGCGAATAGGGTGGCAATTTCATCAGGGTGATATTTTCGGGCACGATAAGTTT
>NZ_JBFUDU010000019.1:0-124050 GCF_056404555.1 Asticcacaulis sp. P2_C5 | reverse complement strand
ACCATTACCGGTTCGGCGTCGGCCAACTGGATCGACGGTGGCGCCGGCGCCGATAGCATGACGGGCGGTGCGGGCAACGATACCTTTATCGTAGACGATGCCGGCGATACGGCGACAGAAGCTGGGAACCAGGGCACCGACCTGGTTTACACCTCGGTTTCATTTGTCATGGCAGCCAGTGTCGAGAACCTGATCATGACAGGTATCGACAATATCAATGCCACCGGCAACACCAGCAATAACAACATCACCGGCAATGACGGCAACAACTCGATCGACGGCAAGGTCGGCAATGACAGCATGACCGGCGGGCTCGGTGACGATACCTACTACGTCGATAATATCGGCGACCGGGTATATGAGAATGATGGCGAGGGTACCGACCTGGTCTACAGCACCGTGACCTACTCGGGCGCCACYCAGGCTGTCGAAAACATCACCCTGACGGGTTCGGCCGATATCAATGCCCTGGGCAACGCGCTCAATAACATCGTCATCGGCAATAACGGCAACAACGACCTGAATGGCAGTCTGGGCGCCGACACCATGAACGGCGGTGCGGGCAACGATACCTACGCGGTCGACAATGTCGGCGATGTCGTCATCGAAACCTCAACCGGCATTGACGTGGTCAATTCGAAGGTCAGCTTCGATATCGGCGCCAACCTGATCGAAGTCGTCAACCTGATATCGGGCCTGCACGTCAATGCCTATGGCGGAACGACCGGCCGGGCCGARACGTTGAACGGCAATACCGGCAACAACATCCTCGATGGGCGTGGTGGTTCCGACACCATGGCCGGCGGTCTKGGCAACGACACCTACTATGTCGAGCGGACGACCGATCTGGTGACGGAAAATGTCGGTGAAGGTACGGAYCTGGTCTATTCTACGGTGACCTATACCCTGACCGCCAATGTCGAGAACCTGATCCTGCAGGGGGCCGCCAACACCATCGGCACCGGCAATGTGCTCGACAACAGGCTGACGGGCAATACCGGCGCTAACAAGCTGCTGGGGCTGGACGGCAACGACTGGCTGGACGGTAGCCTGGGCAACGATACAATGACCGGCGGCATCGGTAACGACACCTATGTCGTGGACAGCGCGACGGACAGCGTTGTCGAACTGAGCGGTGAAGGCACCGATACGGTACAGGCTTCGGTTTCCTACACCCTTGCCACTGCGGCCGATATCGAGACCCTGACCCTGACCGGTGTCGCCGATATCAATGGCCGGGGCAACGCCCTGGTCAATACCATCAATGGCAACGCGGGCAACAATGTCCTCGATGGCGCGGCTGGCGCCGATACCATGGTTGGCGGGCTTGGCAATGACACCTTCGTGGTCGACGATGCCGGCGATGTCACCGTCGATGTCAGCACGGGCGGCCTGGCCGATACCGTCAATGCCTCGGTCACCTACACCTTAGGGTCTTCGGCCTATATCGAGATCTTCAACCTGACGGGTGTCGGCAATATCAACGGCACGGGCAACAACATCGCCAATACGATTACCGGCAACAGCGGCGCCAATATCCTGAATGGCGGCAACGGCGCGGATATCCTGAACGGTGGAGCGGGCAACGACACCTTTATCGGCGGTTCGGGCGCTGACAACTTTGTCTTCACTGTTGGCAGCGGTCTGGACGTCATTAACGACTTCAAGTCAGTCCAGAACGACCTTATCAATGTCAACGACTACACCCATGGTGTGGTGAATGGTGGCGGGGTCGTGATCTTCCAGTCTGGCACCAGCGCGATTATCGATCTGGGTGGTGGCAACACCATCACGGTGCTCAACACCACAGCCAGCGATCCCAACTTCCTCAGCCATATCACCTGGTAAGGACATTCATCAATATGAGGCGCCGTTATCTTAAGGACGACGGCGCCTTTTTTTCTCGCAATATTTTTAGGCAAGGACGCACGGCGGTACAGAGTTTGAGGCTTGAGTAGACCGGGGCGCAGTAGCGTTGAGTTGAGTTCAACAACCAATTTCCTTTTGTTTGCCACGAGGTACTCCCATGCGCATGCGTTCCGGTCTCGCTTTTGATGACGTCAACCTGTCGTCGACTATCAACCCTTCCGTTTCCAATGAAAGCCTGACTGCGGGCATTAACAGCAGTAGCGGCGACGATACCTATCACGTGCCGGGCGACGTCGTGTCGGAGGCGCCGGGCGGCGGCACCGACATGGTCATCAGCACCATCAGCTATATCCTGGGCGACAATGTCGAGGACCTGATCCTGGATGGATCGGGTAATATCGACGGCACCGGCAATAGCCTCAGCAACATGATCTTTGGCAATGTTGGCAATAACGTCATCGATCTTCGCGCCGGCGGCAATGACTCGGGCTATGGCGGCGGTGGCAACGACACCCTCTATTCCTCTGGCTGGGGACGCTACTTTGGTGAGGAGGGCGACGACTACATCTATGCCGGTGCCGGATCGGCGGAGGAGCTGGACGGCGGCGCCTATGGCAACGATACGCTCGACACCACCTCATGGTCGCCGGGTTACGACATTAACCTGATCACCGGCGCGACCAATTACAGCGGCGAATCGTTCACAAGGTTCGAAAATGTCACGACCGGCGTCGGCGCTGACACGGTCACTGGGACGACTAGCGACAACTATATCGTGACGGGCGCAGGCGATGACTCGGTTTCCGGCGGCGACGGTAATGACACTATCGATGCCGGCGTCAATTCCAACGGCACGGACACGGTCAACGGTGAAGCGGGTAACGACCTGATCATCTCATCCGGGCAGGGGACCTATACCGGCGGGTTGGGTAACGACACAATCTGGGCCGGGATCACGACCGGCGGGACAGAGACGATCGACGCTGGTGACGGCACGGACACGCTAAATACTACCCTGTGGAACGGCGGCTATGTCGTCAACCTGACGACGGCCGCCACAGGCTTTGGCGAGACCTTCAGCAATTTTGAAAACGTCACCCTGGGCAACGGGTCCAACGACGTGACGGGCACGGGCGGCAGCAATGTCATCATCACCGGCTCTGGCAATGATACCATTCATGCCCTTTACGGCGATGATACGGTGTATGCTGGCGCGGGTAACGACTATGTCTTTGATGGTTACGGCATCAATACTGATGACGGCGGTGACGGTAACGATACGATCGATTTCAGCGAATTTTCCGGCAACCAGAACCTGAACCTGAAAACCGGCGCGACAAATTACGGGGGCGAGTCTTATCTCCATTTCGAAAACGTCGTCACGGGCAACGGCAACGATACCATCACGGGTTCGGCTGCCAGCAATGTCATAAAGGTGGGTGATGGCAATGATGTCGTTTATGGCGCCGGCGGCAACGATGAGATCGACGGCGGCCTGGGGGATGACACCCTGGACGGTGGCGACGGCAATGACTGGATTTACAGCAGCGCCGGCGGCGTCAAGACGCTGAGCGGCGGCCTGGGCGACGACACGATCGGCGGCATGTTCCAGTATCTCAGTGTGATCGATGGCGGCGACGGCACCGATACATTGGATTTGAGCTGGGTCGCCAGCCTTCCGGCGACAGCCAACCTGCATTTCGGCACCTATTCCGACGCCAGTTCGTCCTTCACCATGACGAACTTCGAGAACTATATCGGCGGCGGCGGGGCAGAACTGGTCATCGGCACGAGCGGTGGCAACTGGCTCGATGGCGGCGGCGATAACGATACGCTGAACGGCGGCCTGGGTAACGACACCTATGTCGTCGATAGCACGAGCGACCTGGTCAATGAAGAGTCGGGATCGGGCACCGACACGGTTCGTTCTTTCGTCAACTTTACCCTGAGCGCCAATCTGGAAAACCTGACCCTGGTGGGCAGCGCCGACAGTATCGGCACGGGCAATACCGGCAACAACATCCTGATCGGCAATGACGGCAACAACCTGCTCAATGGCGGCAGCGGTATCGACGCCATGTCGGGCGGTTTCGGCAACGACACCTACTACGTCGACAATGCCGGCGACACGGTTACCGAAGCCAGCGGTGGCGGAACCGACCTCGTCTATACGACGGTCAGCTTCGCCATGGGTGCGCAATATATCGACAACCTGACACTCAACGGTACAGCCAATCTCAATGGGTCCGGCAATGGTCTCAACAATATCATCAAGGGCAATGCCGGCAACAACCTGATCAATGGCGGCGGAGGTGCCGACACCCTGATCGGCGGGGCCGGCAATGATATCTTCGTCGTCGACAATGGCGGTGATACGGTCCAGGAGTTGAACGGCCAGGGTACGGATACGGTCAATGCCTCAGTCAGCTTTGCCTTTGGCGGGCAATATCTCGAAAACCTCAACCTGACCGGCGGCAACAATCTCAACGGCACGGGCAACGCCCTGGCCAACATCATCACCGGCAATACCGGCAACAACCTGCTGGACGGTGGCGGTGGCGCCGATACCCTGACCGGCAGCACCGGCAACGACAGCTACGTCCTGGACAATGCGGGCGATGTGATCGTCGAGGCCGCAAGCGAAGGGACGGACACGGTCAATGCCGGCTTTACCTATGTGCTGGGCGCCACGCTCGAAAATCTCACCCTTACGGGTGCCGGCAATGTCAATGGCACGGGCAATGCCGCGAACAATGTCCTGACCGGCAATGGCGGCAATAACAAGCTGAACGGCGGCGACGGTAACGACCGGATCGACGGCGGCGGAGGCACGGACGCGATGACCGGCGGTCTGGGTAACGACACCTTCTATGTCGACAATGCCGGCGACACGATCTCCGAACTTAATGGCGGCGGCACCGACACGGTCTACAGCTCGGTCACCTTCGGTCTGGGCGGGGCCTATATCGAGGTGTTCAACCTGACCGGCAATGCCAATATCAATGCCGTCGGCAACGCCATCGCCAACGCGATCAACGGCAATGCCGGCGACAATGTCATCAATGGCGGCGGCGGGGCCGACACCCTGGCGGGTGGTCTGGGCAACGACACCTTCTATGTCGACAATATCGGCGATACGGTCAGCGAAGCCAGTGGTGGCGGCAACGATGTGATCAGCAGTTCGGTCAGCTTCGCCCTGGGCGCTGCCTATGTCGAACAGCTGATCCTGACGGGGACGGCCGATATCAATGCGACCGGCAATGCCATTGGCAACACCCTTGTCGGTAATGGCGGGAAAAACGTCATCGATGGCGGCATAGGGGCAGACACCCTGGCGGGCGGTCTGGGCGACGACACCTACTATGTCGACAATGCCGGCGACACGGTTACCGAAGGGAACGGCGGCGGTGCGGACTGGGTCTACAGCTCGGTCAGCTTCGCTACCGGCGGGCAATATATCGAAAACATCGTCCTGACCGGGGCCGGCAACACCGATGCATCCGGCAACAGCCTGGCCAATCTGCTGCGCGGCAATGGCGGCAACAACCTGCTCAATGGCGGAGCCGGCGTCGACATATTGAATGGCGGCGGCGGCAATGATGTCCTGATCGGTGGCAGCCAGGCCGATGTCTTCCTGTTCGGCCTGAACAGCGCCGCCGATACGATCAACGACTTCAACGGCGGCGCCGGCGACACGATCAATATCCACGCCTATACCAACGGCGTGGTGGGTGGTGGCGGCGTGGTCATTTCCCAGAACGGGGCCAATGCGGTCATCGACCTGGGCGGCGGCAATATCATAACCGTGCTCAACACGACGGCGACCAATCCGGCCTTCCTGAGCCACATTACCTGGTAGGTTGGGACCTGGCAGGCCGGGGATCGCCGTCACCCCAATGGCTGATCAAGAAGGACAGGCCCAGCACGGCGGCGCTGAGGCCAAGTCCGCACCACCCGATGACGGTGAAGGTGGCGACAGACGTCGTCAGCGACGCCTGCGCATCGAGGACCTGTCCGGCGACAGTGTCCGTCGACGCCAGGCGCGCGATCATGCCGGCAAGATACTGGGCGCCCGACGTCCCGAGGAACCAGACGGCCATCATGGTCGAGACCAAGGTTACCGGTGACAGGCGCGTCTGCTGCGACAGGCCGACCGGCGACAGGGTCAGTTCGCCCAGGCTGTGCAGCAGGTAGGTCAGGAGCAGGCAGTACCACGGTACACGGAACAGGGCGTCCGCGCCGCTCGAGGCAATCGTCAGCACCAGGAATCCCGCTCCGGCGCAGGCCAGGGCGAAGGCGAACTTGCGCAGGGGCGGCGGATCGAGATTGCGCTTGCCGAGAAAAGCGAACAGGGCCGCCAGGAACGGCGATAGAAGCAGGATTCCGCCGGCGTTGAAGCTCTGGGTCTGGGCGGCCGTGATGCCCATGTCGATCCAGACGGCGTGGGCCGGCAAGCCGCCGAAGGCCGCCAGTTGCGCGGCCGAGGCCAGGACGAAGGTCTGGCCGCCCAGCACGAGGACACGGGCCTGCGACAGGAATTCGAGATTGACATTGCGGGCGGCAAACAGGTTCAGCGACGATCCGGCCTGTTCGAAGAGAGTCCAGAAGAAGACCGAGCACAGTGACAGGATCATGGCCAGGCCGAGGCGGAAGTTCTCCGCCCGGCTGTAGCGCGTTATCATGCGGAAGACGACGTAGACCAGGATAAGAATGACGCAGCCGAGTTCCGCCAGGCCGACGATGGTATGACGCTGGATCAGATAATAAACGATCGGCAGCCCGCCCAGGCAGGCGAGGTAGATAAGGGTTTCGCGTGTCAGGAAACCGCCGGGACGTTCGGCCAGTCTTGAGGACTCTGGCGGGGCGCCGTTGCCCATCAGCCACGATTTTCCAAGGACGAAAACCAGGAGGCCAACCAGCATGCCGAGACCGGCCAGCCCGAACCCGGCCCACCAGCCCACCGTCTGGCCGACATAGCCGCACAGCAGGGCCGACCAGAAGGAGCCGAGATTGATGCCGTAATAATAGAGCTGGAAGCCGGAATCGCGGCGCGGATCGTGCCGTTCGTACAGCTGGCCGACGATGGTCGATATATTGGGCTTCATAAAGCCGACACCGAGGATGATCAATGACACTGCCAGGTAATAGGCGTTTTCCCCCCATGGCGTCCGCTTCACGACGCTGAAGCTGTACGTGCCCTTGGCCAGGACGGCGGGCAGGGGGGCGGCCTTGGTCAGGTTTTGGGGTAGATCCTTGATGGTCAATTCGCCCTGCGGGCCGACAGCCCAGTCATAGGTGTGACCGGCGACCTCAAGGCGTACGGTGCGCGCCTGCTGGCGGCCCTCGGTGACGAAGCTGTAGCTATGGCCGCCGTAGTCCAGGACCTGCTGGGCCGGCTGGCCTTCGAAGGTCATGCCGAAATGACCCAGGCACAACAGGATGGCGCCAAAGATAATGGCCTTGCGCGTACCCAGCCAGCGGTCGGCGACCAGACCGCCGATCAGCGGCGTCAGATAGACCAGGGCGGTGTAGCTGGCATATTGATCATTCGCCCGCCCGTCGCTGAACAGGAAGTGCTGGGTCAGGTAATAGATCAGCAAGGCGCGCATGCCGTAATAGGAAAAGCGCTCCCACATCTCCGTCATGAAGCAGATAATCAGACCCTTGGGCTGGGTGCGCAGTTGCAGGACGACTGGAATGGCCGACAGCGCCGTAATGACGACGCTGGCAAGGATCAGCAGGTTGATCATGCAATGTCCTGTTCTGGTAAGGCGTCAAATACCGGCCATGGAGACCTGGGTGTCCTCCAGCGCCAGCAAAAGGAGGGTAGAGGCGGCGCTGCGCGCGGCCTCCGGATCCTTCAGGCGGATCGCTTCGAACAGGCGATAATGGTCCGGGATGGGATCGCGGGGCAGGGCGCGCTCGCGTTGCTTGAACACCGTCGTCCAGCGGATGGCGGCGCCGATGCCGGACGACAACGAGATCAGGGCATCGTTACCGGTTGCCGAAAGGATAAGATCGTGGAAATGACGGTCGGCGATCCGTCCGGCCTCGGTCGCCAGGGTCGCGGTGCGCATGGTGGCCAGGGCCTCTTCCATCCCGTCCAGTTGCGCTTCGGTTCGCCGGCGTGCGGCCAGGGCGGCGGCGGCCGGTTCGACGACCATGCGCAGTTCGAACAGGTCGTTGATAAAGGCTTCGCTGGGCGTGGCTTCAAAGAACCAGGCCAGGATATCGGGGTCGAGCAGGTTCCAGTGATTTTTCGGGGCGACCACGGTGCCGGCACGCTTGCGGCTGATCAACAACCCCTTGGCCATCAGCATGCGTGTCGCCTCGCGATAGGCCGAGCGCGAAATATGCAGGTGCTCGGCGTTTTCCATCTCGGTCGGGACGCGTTCGCCAGGCTTGTAACGGCCGGACACGATGGCCACGCCGAGGTCGCGCGCCGCCGTCGAGTGCACCAGATGGAAATCCGGGCTGTCGGTCGGCGTCTTGAAGGGAAAAGGAAGCGTCATGCGTCGTTCCTCTATGGCCGCCAGATATAGGCGGGCTTGGCCGTGACTTCGGGTACGGGCGCGGTCAGGTCTGCGCCCTGTTTCGGGTCCTTGGCCGAGTCGGCATCGATGAAGCCGTAATAGACGCCCCTGGTCAGGGTCGGCCCGCCGCGCACCTCGGCATCGCCGCGGACCTGGGCCGCGCCCCCGATCACCGTGCCGGGTTCGAAAGCGCCGGGCCCCTTGAAGATGGTGGCGACTACGGCATTGTCCCTGACGACGACACCGGCATCGATGACCGACATGGCGCCGACGACCGCATTGTCCTGGACTGTACCCTTGATAACGATGGCGTGGTCCTCGATCCGGGCATGGCCTTTCACACTACCGCCCAGCACGCGGGCATAGGGTCCGACCCAGGCCGTGGCGTCGACATGGGCCCCGGCCGCGACCCAGCCGCCGCCATTGCTGTGACGGTGGCCGCCGGCCACCGGGTCGGGTGCGCCGACCTCGAAGCCCTGGGGTTGGGCGCCGGTAAGCTGGACCATCCACGGATAGCGGTAGATGGAATAGTAGGCCTGGTCCCACTGGATCTTTTGCAGTTTGGACGGCGTTCCGACCACGACCATATAGACCGCCTTGTCGCCGGCCTTCAGCGGGAAGATCATCTCGCCGTCCGGACCGCCGACCAGCGGGCTGGTCCGCGAATGACCGGTGGCATCGATCGCCACGACGCCCCAGCGCCAGTCTGAATCGGGTGTGCCCACGGAAGCCGGGTCATTGACCAGGCCGGGCAGGGTGGCTGTCGCCGACGCCGTTTGCACCACGCCTTCGAACTTGACGTCGATCTTCGTCGCCCCCGCGTCGGGGACAAGTTGCACGATATTATAGCCCCAGCGCTGCGGCGCCCAGTCCTGCGGCACCGTGAACCGGCGCTGGGCCAGGTCGATCGGCTCCAGCGGCGTGACGCGCAGCGCCCGGTCGCCATCGCGCTGGTCCATCGCGCCGTATTTGGTGAGGTAGAGCAGGCCCTCGTCATGGCCGTCAGGGTCGGTATAGTCCCAGTTAACATTGGAAAGGGCCCATTCGCCGAAGGCGTCGTTGAGTTCGTCGGCTGACCACGCCTGGTTGCGCGCCAGGACGCTGAGCGGGTCTTCGTCGAGATAGCCGGCCTGTGTCGGCTTCAGGGCATTGGACCAGATGTCGTTGATGGCGGCGTAGCCGAACCTGTCCTTGATGAATTCGAAGAACTGCCAGTTGCAGTAGCGGTCGCGCGTCGAGCCGTAATAGAGATGCGGGTAGTTGACCAGCATCTCGGAACAGTGGACCTCGGTCCTGTGATACTCGTCCATCTGGTGCGCCATCCAGTTGGCGTGGCTTTCCCAGATCCAGCCGACATATTTGCCGTCACGAAAGCCGCGCGTCGACCCCTGCAGGGCGTGGGCGAATTCGTGCGACATGCCCCAGTGGTCCTTGAGCGCCAGCGGCCCGATCCACATGCCCATGTCGCGATCGCCGGTCGGACCGCCCGACAAGCCGAATGTCGGGTCTATATTGATATTGGCCTTGTGCTTGTCGGCTGTGTCACAGAAGGGCTCGGGGAAGGCGACCTTGCCCATGAAGGTCGTCCAGATCAGCTCGAACTCCTGGCCGGCGACTTTGGCGTCATCCAGCCTGACGTCGTCGCCCTTCCAGCGAAAGGCGAAATGTTCCGTTTCATAGCGCACGGTCTGTTCTTCCGGAAAACCGGAAACGACCTTCCAGGCGCCGGCCGCGCACTTGCCGGCCACCGGAGTCACAGGCGGCGTTACGCCTGGTGTCTGGGCCTGGGCCGAACCTCCACCTCCGCCGCATGCTGTGAGGCCGACGATTAAAGGCAGGGTTATGAAAGCGGTGAAGGTCTTCAACAGATGACGCACAGGTGCTCCTAGGCGGATGTCGCCGCATTGGCGGTGAACAGACGTACGCCGAAGACCATGCCGGTCGAGCGATCGTCATGCGGCTGCAGGCGAACAACCACGCTGGTCTTGCCGTCTGTGGCGTTTTGCGGGACGGGATAGTCTTCGTCGAAGAAGGCTCCCGGATGGGGCTTGTTGTGAACGACCGTGGCGACCTTCTCGCCGTCGATCAGGATGTCGAAGCCGCAGCGGTCGTCACCCCAATAGCTTGCCTGCAGTACCAACGGCCCGGCCGGCTTGCCGTCGCGCGCCACCTTCATATTGAAGGACATGAAGCCGCCTTCGCGGGCATCGCGCCCATTGCGGCCGCGATAGGTGCCGGGCCATGAGACGTCCGATTGCAGGTCATGGTCGCGTTCGGCCTGCATTTCGCCGAGATACATGACGTCGAGCGAGCGCGCGGCCAGGTCGCGCTGGCGCGCCTGTTCGGCCGTGAAGGCGGCTTCTTCGGTCGCCCATTCGGCATCGCTGAAGCGTTTGAAATAGATGGCGCTGCGCCGTTCGTACTGGCTGAAGAAGGGCACGATGTCGAGTACGCCCGGCCGGCCGATGCTGTCGGTGCGATAGATGGCCTTTTCGATCGCCACCGGCTTGAACCCGGCGGGCAGGTCGGCGCCGACCAGGGCTGGATCTGTGGCGGCATAGGGCTGGTCCGACGGGCCGAGATCTGCCGCCATGACCATCGGTCCGCGCAGGACGGAGACCAGATTGGGCGCGCCGCTGGCCGCCTCCAGACGGATATCGAGCGGTAGGTCCAGCGCTACCACGTCGCCGGTCTGCCAGACGCGGTCTATCATGGCATAGCCGCGTTCGGATCTGATGTCGGCCGACTTGCCGTTGACCGTCACCCGGGCCGATGTCGCCCAGCCCGGGATGCGCAGCGCCACGGTGAAGCGCGCCGGCCGCCGCAGGTTCGTCACGCTCAGCCGGGCATGACCGTCGAACGGATAGCCGGTATCGAGCCGCAGTTTCGCACCCTGCTCGGCCCAGGCGACGGTCGACGGGATATAGAGATTGACATAGAGGGCGCGGCCGTCCTGCCACCAGATGCTGTCGCCGTGCTTGGCGTGGCTTTCCATGCCGGTGCCCTGGCAGCAGGTGAAGGTGTTTTCCGCGTCGCCGAATTCACGTGCCGCGCCACTGAACAACGGCGTCATATAGGTGAACATGCCCGTCTTCGGGTTCTGTTGCGCCAGGACGTGATTGAGGTGCGCGCGTTCGTAATAGTCGAAATAGCCGGCGTCCGGTGTCCACTGATACATATGCCGCGTCAGCTTCAGCATGTTGTAGGTGGCGCAATGCTCGCAGGTTGCCTCGGTGACGTGTTGAGCGATGCTGTCGGGCTCGAAGAAATATTCGCGGTCGCCATTGCCGCCGATGACGAAGCTGTGGTGGCCGGTGACGCGTTCCCAGAAGAAGCTGGCGGCCGTGCGGTAATCCGCCTTGCCGCTGACCTCGTATAGTCGGGCAAGGCCCAGCAGTTTCGGGATGTTGGTGTTGGAATGGCGGTTGGCCAGCTGATCTTGGCGCTGGGTCAGCGGGTCGAGGATACGCTTGTGATAGAGCCGTTCCGCCAGTTTAAGCCAGCGCGGATCACCGGTGCGGGCATAGAGCTCGGCGAAGGAGTCGTTGAGGCCGCCGTGTTCGCAGTCGAGAACGGTCTGAACCTGCTCATCGTTCAATGCGGCGAAGACACGATCTATGTAGCCGCCCAGGGCGACGCCGACCGTCACAGCCTTGTCGTGGCCGCAGAAAGTCTGGGCGTCGAACAGGCCGGTATAGAGCTTGTGCCAGTTATAGAGCGGGACCCAGCAACCGTTAAGGTCGAAGCCGGCCGACCGGATATCGCCGGCCATGATCTCCGGAAAGATCTCCTTGCCGTCGACGACCGTGCCGTCCTTGCGGTGACGGGTGAAACCGGCGACATAGCCGTCACCCTGCATGCCCTGGACCAGGGCCAGTTCATCAATGATGTAGGCGGCGCGGCGGCGAAGTTCGGCATTGCCGGTCTGGGCGTGCATCAGCGATATGGCCGACAGGTAATGGCCCAGGCTGTGGCCGGCGATGGTGTCGTTTTCCCAGCCACCATAACCCTCGCCCCTGGGCTTCAACCCGGCGCCGGCGCGGAAATTGTGCAGCAGGCGATCGGGGCTAAGGCTCAGAAGATAGGCTTCGTTGACCGTGACTGCCGTCAGCCAGGGCGAGGGCAGCAGACGTACACTCGACAGGGGCAGGGGTGTGACCGGGAGAGCGACCGACTGGGCCCGGACGCTGCTCGCAAAGAAAGGCGCACATCCGAGGGCGGCGATTCCCGTCAGCAGGTCACGGCGTCGGCTTGTGGTCGGCATCGGAAGGCTCCAATTCAGGTCAAATTTGTATACTATATACGACAAATAATGCAAGATGTTGTCTTACAAATGATGCAGTTATTGTCGGAGATTATACGATCGCGTCGGGGCAGGTCCCAAATGTGAGAATTGTCTTTGTCGTGAAAACCGGCCCGCCGTGCCGCAAATTCGCCTCGTGTCTTTATAGTTGTAAGTGAAGCCGGAGTTTATAAAAATATATTTTAAATCAATTATTTAGAGTGGATTTCCGGAGATATTGCGAAGATCCGCAGGCAATGTCCGACATCCGGACAGAATGTGACATGGGCGCCACACTTAATTGTCCTGTTAATGAAAATGCCGTGAAATTGTCGTATATCGTATAAAATATTTTGACGCTGCGCGAAAATTATGCAGACCTAAGCCTACCAAATTGTCAGGGGATAAAGGATCGTGTCTGCCATGAGAACGAAGCGTTGGATATTTGCGACCGGGGGCCTGATTGCGGCCGTCATGTGTGCGCCCGCCGTGGCGCAGGAGGTAACGCCCAAGACCGATACCGCCGCGGCGGCGGCCGATGACGTCGAAGCCATTGTCATTGTCAAGGGCATCCGCAAGAGCCTGCAGTCCTCGGCGGACAAGAAGCGCCGGTCGGCGCAGATTTCGGATACGATTACCGCAGAAGACGCCGGCAAGCTGCCCGACAACAATGTTGCCGAAGCCCTGTCACGCGTCACCGGCGTGCAGATCACCCGTGAACGCGGCGAAGGCGGCAGCGTCGCCATTCGCGGCCAGACCGATATTCAGACGACGATCAACGGCCAGACGTCGAATTCCGGCACCAACCGGGCGATGGGCCTGAACGATATTCCGGCGGACCTGCTGAAGTCGGTCACGGTCTACAAGACGCGCACCGCTGACCAGGTCGAAGGCGGTATTGCCGGCACGGTCAATGTCGAGTTGCGCCGGCCGCTCGACCTGCCCAAGGGCTGGACCTTTGCGGGTAGCGTGCGCAACGTCATGAGCGACGTCGGTGACACCAACAGCCCCTATGCCAGCGCGCTGGTGGCGAACCGCTGGGCGGCCGGGGACGGCGAGATGGGCTTCCTGCTCAACGCGTCGTACCAAAAGAACAATTACGGCGAACAATATGTCGAGAGCGAGACGCCACGTCCGTTCTGGGATGCGCAATATAACAGCCTGTCGCCCGAACTGAAGGCGCTGAACGGCGGCCGTGGTCCGATTTCGGTTTACCGGACGCGTTACGGCGTCGAACGCGGCTATGTCGAGCGGCCGGCGCTGGACGCAGCGTTCCAGTGGCGCGTCAATGAGCACCTGGATTTCGTCCTGGAGGGTTCCAGCTTCAAGGCCGACGAACACCGTCAGATGGACGTTCTCGATGTGCGCCTGAAGGATTCCAATGCCGTCCTGTCCAACGTCGTCATGATGCCCGATGGCAATACGATGAAATCGGCCACCTTTACCGGCACTGACCTGCCGGTCGGTGTGTGGGGCAACGACACGGTATCAGCCCTGAACAACAAGCGCGTCAATTTCGAAGGTCACTGGCACGATGAGCGCTGGACGATCAATGCCAGCATTTCCAGCGAAGACAGCCGTCAGAACTCGCAATGGTATCGCCAGTCGCTGCGTTTCAACACCCTGACCAGCTTCTTCGTCGACATGAATTCGGACCAGACGATCCAGGGGGCGCCCTATGTCATCCTGAACGGCGTCGATCTTGCCGATGTTACCCAATACACCATGCGCGAAATCGAAAACGGCAAGGATTTCCGCAATAGCAAAGAAACCGTGTGGCAGGCCGATGCGACCTATCGCTTCAGCGACGACAAATTCTTCCGCACCTTCCAGGTCGGCGTCCGTCACAGCGATCGCCAGGTCGCCAGCGCCTACGGCTATCGTTATGCCGGTTTCCGGGACGCCAAGACCGTCCTGATGACCAACTTCCCGGGCGGCGATGTATATGACACCGTTTCGGTCGAAGTGCCGGGCTTTGATTCCCCTGTCTGGCACCGCATGAACCTCGACAATATGCTGGCGCATTTCGACGACATCCGCGCCTATGCCAATGACACGACCAAGCGGTCGTATGCTGGCGGCTCCGACGGCGTGCCGGACTGGGCCAACCCGATCGTGACGACGGAACGTTCGCTCGGTTCGTTCGAATCGACCGAAAAGACCTCGGCCATCTACGGCCAGTTCACCTACGGCTTCGATCTTCTGTTCCCGGTCGACGGCACTATCGGCGTCCGCGCGACCCACACCGAAGGCGCCAGCACCACGCAGGCCCGGCCCGGCGCCGATCCGGTTATCGCACCGGTCGACTATACCGACACCCTGCCCAATGTGAACGCGATCATTCACTTTACGCCCAAGGTGCAGCTGCGCCTGGCCTATACCGAAAACGTACAGCGCCCGGGCTTCAACGATGCGACCTCCTGGGCCTCGCTCGATACCTCGCCGACCGGCTGTCACTGCGGCTGGGGTGGCAATCCCGAACTGAAGCCGAATCATGAAACCAGCTACGATGCGTCGCTGGAATATTATTTCGGCCGCGGCGGGGTTCTGTCTTTTGCCACCTATTTGAAGCAGCCCGACGGCTTCATCACCTGGATCCATGACACGGGTCCGGATGGCCACTCCGGCGTACCGGTCCCGGGCTATGACGGTCTGTACGTCATCGACCACCCGCTCAACGCCGGCCCCGGCACCTTCCAAGGCTATGAAGCCAGCGCGCAGGGCTTCTTCGATTTCCTGCCCGGCCGATGGAAGAACCTGGGCGCCAGCGCCAATATCACCTTTAACCAGGTGGCCAAGATCAAGTACTGCTATGACTATCCGGACTGCACGGCTGACGGCGACTTCAACGCGCTCGGCAATTCGCGCATCACCTACAACCTGGCCCTCTATTACGACACGCCTAAGTTCAGCGGCCGGATCGCCTATAACTATCGCGAACGTTATCGCGATGGCTTGGATCAGGAGCTGAACCAGTATTCGCTATATGTCGAACCAACCTCGCGTCTCGATGCGGCCTTCAACTATACGCCGGTCAAGTACCTGACGCTCAGTCTCGAAGCGACGAACCTTCTGCATAACAACACCAAGCGCTGGTGGGGCGAGCAGCAGCTGTTGCCGATGGGTATCCGGGTCCAGGCCCGGACTGTCCAGCTCAGCGCGCGTTTCCGCTACTGATCGATGCGATAACCCAAGAAGGAACGGCCCGCTGTTTTCGCAGCGGGCCGTTTTGTTTGGGCGGAGCGGAAAGCGCTCGAGGATAATCAGGCCCGCACGAGGGACGGGGAGGCGCAAACCTCGGCAATATAGGCTTCGTGCTGCGGCATGACGTTCATGCGGCCCGCCGTGCCTTCCAGCACGCGCTCCATGCGCCAGCGAAATTCGTCCTCTGCCATCTGGTCAGCAAGCGGGCTGTAGGATTTCGGCATCAGCCCCTGACCAGCCAAGACGGCAAACCAACTGGCGTCCTTGAACAGTTCTTCGGCGCGGACCATGGAGGCATTCTGGCTTTCGAATACCGCCATGCGCAGCATAAGACTGTCGGGTATAGCCATATGTTTGACATAGGCCCAGAATGGCGTGTCCTCGCGCGTCGTCACCTTGTAATGGGCGATCAGGAAATCCTTGACATTGTCATATTCGCCCAGCATTTCGAGATTGAAGGCTTCGCGCACCGCATTGTCGATTCCGTTTTTTGGGAAATATTTCAAAAGACGGAAGATACCGGTCTGGACCAGATGGATCGACGTCGATTCCAAGGGTTCGAGGAAGCCGCTGGCCAGGCCCAGGGCCACGACATTGCGGTTCCACATCTGTTTGCCGTGACCGGTCGTAAAGCGGATAATGCGCGGATCGGTCTGAGCCTTGCCGTCCAGGCGCTCAAGCAGCCGTCGGGCGGCCTCATCCTCCGACAGGTAGGCATCACAAAACACATAACCATTGCCGGTGCGGTGTTGCAGCGGAATGCGCCACTGCCAGCCGGCTTCCTGGGCGGTCGAGCGCGTATAGGGCAGAACCGCCTCGGTCTTGTCGCACGGCACGGCAGCGGCGCGATTGCACGGCAGCCACTGGCTCCAGTCGGTATAGCCGCTTTTCAGCGTTTCTTCGATCAGCAGGCCGCGAAAGCCGGAGCAGTCGATGAACAGGTCGCCCGCGACGGTCGTTCCGTCGGCCAGGGTGACGGAGGCGATATCGCCGCTATCGGGGTGTTGCGCGACGCCGACGATCCTGCCTTCGCGACGGACAACGCCCTGGCCTTCGCTGAATTTGCGTAGAAAGCGGGCATAGAGGGCCGCGTCGAAATGGAAAGCGTAATTGACCGGCGGCAGTTTGGGATTGATCTCCTGGGTGCGGCCGAAGCGACCCTGGCGGGCGGCCAGGGTCTGGGGGTTGAACAGACCGAAGTCCGCCGAACCGCCCGATTGCACGTAACGCAGCCAGTAGTGGGTAAAATTCACACCGTTCATATCGATGCCGTAGGCGCCGAATGGGTGGAAGTAATCGCTGCCCGGTGACGACCAGTTGACGAAACGGATGCCCAGTTTGAAGGTGGCGTTCGTTTCCTTCATGAACTGGTTTTCGTCGATCCCCAGGTTCTGATTGAAAAGTTGGATTGACGGCACGGTGGCTTCGCCGACGCCGACCGTGCCGATCTCTTCGGACTCGACCAAGGTCACGCTATAGGTCCGGGTGCCGAGCGCTTTCGACAAAGCCGCGGCGGCCATCCAGCCGGCGGTGCCGCCACCGACAATAACGATCTTCTGGATAAGGCCCTGTGACATAACGCTTTATACTCCTGATGCCGCATAGCGCACCACAGCCGTGCGGGTTTGGCAATATAAATTATACAATTTTGGTTGGGGCCGGCACCAGAAACAGATTGGCAGTCAGGCGTCCTTTGGCCGGGTCGGCGCTGTAGGTGAAATCCGCCGGCACCTGCGCCGTGTGCAGTAGGGCGCCGGAATAGATGAGCAGGCGATTGCAGCGGCCTTCGAAACAGGCCGTCTGTTCGAAGCTGTTGTCGCTGCCCGACATAAAGCGGGGCGCCGGCTCGCCATAGGCCAGCAGGTCGGCGCGCAAGCCTTCGAAAAATGCGTCCTTGCGGTCGGGCGAGATACGCTCGAAACCGGTCCTTCTGTGACGATAAAAGGCGGTTCCGCCCTGGGCCACCGGCGCCAGAAAATGCAGCAGGGCGTATTTGATGTGGCGGATCTCGTCATAATGCGGGATGCGCGTCATCGGATGCGCCTGGAAAGCTGGCAGGGTCATCAGCGACAGGTCGGCTGTGGCGATCCGGAAATCCGCCATATCAAAGACGTCCTGCATGACCGGTTTCACCAGAGCACGCAAGGCCTCGACATAGGCGCGCTCACGTTCGACGCGGGAGCTGAGTTCGCGGCGCACGCCCGGGTAGCTGCTGGTCGTGACGGGCGCGAACGTCTGTCCGGCGGCCAGCTCGCGCACGTCTTCAGGGCGGGGGAGGGCATCGTCGATCATGACGACCTTGTTCCCCTCCAGCCCGATTTCGTGGATTTCGATTTTCATGCTCTTAGGCTAGGCAAAATCACCGGCGGAATCAATGTCGCGGCCTATTATTTGTATATCGTATAAAATATTTGACTGGAGTGAAATTCTGTGGCGATCATGACGGGTGAGCAGTCCGTGTGTAAAAGGTGGAATCATGGCCGTCGGAGACCTTTGCGGCCGCTGGCTGTTGGCACTGGCAGTCGCGATCGGCATCGTCGCTACACCGGCCCTGGCCGAGGACAAGCTGGTCAAGGTGTCGGCCAAGGCGCAGCCGTGGGACACGGGCGTCAATCGCAAATTTCCCTTCGGACGCGATGATGGCCGAGCGGCAGCCATTGCGTTCGGTATCAACCTGAAATTCAATCGGAAACTGAGCCTGACCGCGACCGGCACGACCACGACGGCGCAAGGCGGCGCCAGCTTCGGGCCCAATGGCCAGATCGACTATATCACCGGCTCGACCGCCGGCAATTCAGGTAACGGGTTCCCAAGCCGCTATATCGACCCAAAGGCCGGCGTCGTCCATCTGAACCAGTTGGTCGGTGCCTTTGTAGATGCTGACGGGGCGATTGTCGGCCAGCCCTTCGCCGTTGGTGAAGCTGCCGTTATCGACGTTCCGCCGGATGCTGTGGCCCTGGCGCTGGGGATCAATGACGATATCTATTCCGACAATAGCGGAACGCTGGACGTAACAATTCATTTCAAGGTACCGACCGTCGAAGGTCAGGAAGTGCCGGGGTAGAGAGCCATGAACAGACTATTGGGTGCGGTGTGCGCCGCCTTTGTCGTGCTGGCCGGCAGCGTGCAGGCGCGTGAGGTGAAGGTTGCAGTCGATGCACGTTGCGGGCCATGGTCTATGGCTGCGAACAAAAAGATGAAATACGGCGTCGGCGACGCCCTGCCGCCGGTCATCGTCACCGGACTGCCGGCTGTCACCTTGAGCAAGCTCGAAGTCTATGTCGATGGTACGACCATGGTCGACGGCAAGGTCGTCGACGCTCTGGGCATTGCCGACACCGAGGTCAATGACACGAAGGGCAGGCACGGCAAGTTTTACCCCAGCTTCTACACACCGAAAATCCTCTATCCTGCTCAGGCACACGCTTTGATCGGCGGCTTTGTCGATACTGCCGGCGTATTGGTCAGCCGGCCGTTCGTCATCGGCAACGGCGTCCGTGTGGCGATTCCGGAAAATGCCACAGGCCTGGCCCTGGGCTTCAACGACGAAAGCTTTGCCAGGAACAGCGGCGCGCTATCCGTCACCGTCAACATACCAGAAGAATGATATGACCCGATCCTTTACTGCTCTTGCCTTTGTTCTGGCTCTGTCGGCCCCTGTCGTGGCCACGGCTGCGCCGGCGCCTGACATCGCGACGCGCTATGCCGCAGCCTGGCAGTATGTCCGCGCCGGCGCCCTAGTCACCGACATTGACTTGGCGCCTGTCTATGTCGATGGTGGCAAGGGTGTCGTCTTTCGCCGAGGCGCTGTCAATCAGCAACGGGTAATCTATGCCGACGCATTGACCGGCGCAGAGCAGGAACTGACCAATGCCCCGACGCTGAAGGCGAAACTGCCAACCGATGTCACCGGCGATATCCGTCCGACGGCCTATGATGCCGTGGCAAGACTGCTGAAACTGACCGTCGGCGGCAAGCCGTTCAGCCTGAACCTAGCGACCGGCACGATCGAGGCCATCGCGCCCGAACCGAAGATGGAGGGCGTTGTTTCGCCCGACGGCAAGCGCAAGGTGATCAGCCGCAACTACAATCTCTATGTCATCGACCTGGTGACAGGCGCCGAAACGGCCCTGACGACCGATGGCGTCTACGACCAGCGCTACGGCACCAACTATCCTTTGCTGGGCGACATGGCCGCCGCCAACAGCGAGACACCCGACATGCCGGTGGCGGTCAACTGGTCGCCGGATTCGAAAAGTATCCTGACCTATCGCCTGGTGCGCAACGGGTCCTACATCTGGCACGCCGTCCAGCAAACCCCGCCAGGCAGTCGTTTTCCGCGTGAGTTCACCTATGTCTATCCGACCGCCGGCGCGAAGAATGTCCCGCAGTTCCAGCCGGTTTTGATCGATGTCGCGACGGCCAAGGTCCGCGATCTGGGCGTCCCTGCGCTCGACATGTTGTGGCCGGGCGATCCACCTTTGTGGTGGGAAGGCGATCATATCCTGTATGAGTGGACCAAGCGGGGTTACGGCGAGGTCGACCTGATGGAGATTGACCCGGTGACCGGCATACCGGTGACACGCGTCCGCGAAGCCATGAAGCCCCTGGTCACTGTCACATCCAGCGGCCGCCAGAGCGCACCGGAACTGGGCGGTTATCTCAACCTGTCCGAACGCAGCGGCTGGGAACAGCTCTATTTCGTCAAAAAGGGCGAGGACCCCAACGGCGGCCGCGCCCTGACCAAGGGCGAATGGGAAGTTTCGCAGATCGTTCGTGTCGCGGACAACGGGCCGGTCTGGGTGATCGGCAATGGCCGCGAAAAGGGTATCAACCCCTACTATAACAGCTTGTACAAGGTCGGCATGGATGGCGCGATCGTCAATCTGACGCCCGAACCGCTCGACCACAATGTCATGCTGGCCGATGACGGAAAGACCTTCGTCGACCGTATGTCGGACGTCACCCATCCAACCCTGATCCTGCTGCGTGATCTGGGGGACGGCCACGTCATCGCCACCTTGGGACAGGCTGATCCGGCGGCCCTGCTGGCTACGGGCTTTACGCCGCCCGAGCCGTTCCATACCCTGGCCGATGACGGCAAGACCATGCTGTATGGGACGATTTTCCGGCCGAAGAACTTCGATCCGTCGCGCACCTATCCGGTCATCGACTATGTCTATACCGGGCCGACGACGCACAATTCCGACACCACCTATCGTGAGGCCTTGAGCTCAGTCAACGCCATGGCGCAGATCGGCGCCATCGTCGTCGAGATCGACGGTCGCGGCACCTCCCAGCGCGGCAAGGCGTTCCGCGATCCGGCCTATCAGAATATGGGTGAGGTCGGTATCGACGACCACATCTGGGTGCTGAAGGCGATGCAGAAACAGTATCCGTATTTCGACCTGAACCGGGTCGGGGTCTATGGTCACTCGGCCGGCGGATACGACACAGCGCGTTTCGTGCTGCGTCGGCCGGATTTCTACAAGGTCGGCGTGGCGTCGTCGGGCAACCAGGACCTGCGTCTGGACAAGGCGTGGTGGCCGGAAGTGACCATGGGCCTGGCCGACGACGCGACATGGGAGCGCAATTCCAATGTTTCGGTCGCCGGCAATCTCAAGGGCAAGCTGATGCTGATGCACGGCGATATCGACGATAATGTGCCGATCGCCGCCACCATGGCATTGGACAAGGCTTTGATCGATGCCGGCAAGCCCCATGACCTGGTTATCTTCCCCAACCGGACGCACGATACCTACACGCCCTATTTCTGGCGCCTGCACTTCGACTATTTCACCATCAACCTGCTGGGTGAAGCGCCACCTCCGGCGCCTTAAGGCGTGATCTTCAGCAGGACGACGCCGTGGGCTGGGATGACAAGGGTATGGCCAGTCTCAACCTTGAGATCCTTGGCCAGCCATATATCGCGGATATGAGACGGTTTCAGGCCCAGTTCGGACCAGTTGACGGCGGTGTTCGCCTCCGCTTCGCCGCGGTTGAAAATCCCGACCGCGGTTGAGCCGTCGGTGAGCTTTTTAGTCCAGATCTCGATCGAGCCATCTTTTTTGACGGGCAGGCCCTGGATGCCCAGCCTGTCCTGGTCGATGGCGATGACGTCGCGGTTGGTCAGCATGGCGACCGTTTCGGGCGTCATGTCGCGGACATCATTGCCAAGAATGAAGGGGGCTGCCATCAGCGCCCACAGGCTGAGATGGGTACGGTATTCGTCTTGGCTCATGCCGCCATTGCCGACCTCGAGCATGTCGGGGTCGTTCCAGCGGTTGGGACCGGTATGGTTGGGCATGCCGTTCTTGTCGAAGCCGATCTTCGCCATGGTGGCATACTTGTCTTCGATGTCGCCGGTCGTGCGCCACAGGTGGCCGTTGACGTCGCGGCCCCACGATCCGACGTTGAAACGGCCGTATTCGCACAGACTGTACACGATGTTGCGACGCGTGGCGGCCAGGGCCTCACCCATCTGCTGGTAGGTCGCGTAGACCGTATCAGGCGTATTATAGAAGGCTTCGCCGGAGCACAGGTCATATTTCAGGTAGTCGATGCCCCAACCGGCGTAGGTTTGCGCATCCTGCTCGACGTGACCATAGGAGCCTTCGTAGCCGGCACAGGATTTGGGCCCGGGAGAGGTGTAGATGCCGAGCTTCAGCCCGCGGGCGTGAACATAGTCGGCCAAAGCCTTCATGTCGGGGAACTTGGCATTGGGCTGCAGGACGCCTTGGGCGTCGCGTTGGCCCTGCCAGCCATCGTCGATATTGATATAGACATAGCCGGCGTCACGCAGGCCGGACGCAACCATGGCATCGGCGATCTGACGGACGGTCTTGTCGTCAATGGCGTCGGCAAAGCGGTTCCACGAACTCCAGCCCATGGGCGGGGTCGGCGCCAGGTTGGTCGGGGCGACGACGCGGCGCGGGGGCAGGGCGGTCGTCTTGAAGTCGAGCGCTCTTATCTCGGCCTCGCTGCCCTTATGCGCCGTCAAGTCGAAGACCGAATCCCAGAGCTGGCCCGCCATGCGGACGTGATCGCCTTCCTGAATCAGGCTTATGCTGTATTCCGGCACGCGCGGATTGCCGTTGAAGATATGGAAGGTCATCTTGTCGCCGTCGGTACGGATATCTTTCATGGGAAGATCGCCGTACCAGTGCGACGTGATCGTGCCGTTGTAGTGACCATTGTCTTCCATGACGACGATGCGGGTAAAACCCGGCATATCCGGCGACGAGTCGAAGACCCAGGCGCCGGTGACCGGTGCGGCCAGGGCGGTGCTCGCCCACAGAAGGCTGCACAGAAGGGTGGTGGTCAGGGCTATAGTCTTCTGGCGTCGCATGGTGGGTCTCGCTCTGCAGGACAATATCGTATACAGTATCCATATTTAACTCGGCCGTCCAGCGAGAAAGCTTGATGTTGCGGCTGGGTTATGGCCCGGCGCCCAGGGCTTTCAGCGCCTGGCGCCCGTTGTCGTTGCCGGGGTTGAGGCGCAATGATGTCCGGTAGCTGGCGATGGCGTTCGCCGTGTCGCCCGCCTTGGCATAGGCTTCGCCCAGGGAATCATGGACATTCCACTCACCGGGCCAGGCCTCGACATTGAGCTTGAAGATCTCGATCGCGCCGGCAAGGTCGCCGGTGCGCAGCAACTGATAGCCCATGCCATTGAGCTGACGCAGCGACAGGTCGTAGCCGGCCGGTTCGTCGCGGCGCAGGCGACGGTAGAGCGCCACGGCAGCTGCTACGCCCTCGCGTTTATAGACGGCGTAAAGTGGTATGGCGATATCGACCTGTGGGCATGGAGCGGCGGTGGCTTGCCAGCGCCGCCACAGGCACAGGACATCGGCGATGACGGCGCTGCCGTTGGAGCTGTTGGTCATGATGACGATGCCGTCGCCGGTCGCCGGAATAATCTGGTACAGGCTTTCCCAGCCGCGGTTGGAACCGCCGTGGCCGATGCCCGTCTCGCCGTTGAATTGCTCCGGACGGACCGTGTAGCCGTAGCCATATTGCGGATCGGGGCCGAATGGGTCTGCGTCGGCCCAGCGTGAGTTCGGCGCCGCAGTTTCCATGGCGGCCAGGGTCTCGGGTTTCAGCACGCCGCGTCCGGCCGTCGGGCCGTGCTCCTGGGGCAGGGCGGCGGCGGCGAAGGCGGCCAGGTCGTGAACATTGGTCGTCAGGCCGGCAGCGGCCAGTTCGTTGTAGCGCAAGGCCGGCTGAGGGTTGCCGAGGGCGTCGTAGCCGGTGGCCATGGCCACCGGATCGCCGGGCAGGCCGTACCGGGTCTGCGTCATGCCGAGCGGCCGGAAGACGGTTTCGGCCGTATATGTGGCGAACGGCTGGCTGGTGACGTCCTCGACCAGCAAGGCCAGGATCATGTAGTTGGCGCCGGAGTAGCGAAAGCCGGCGCCCGGCTGGGAGATGACGCGGACTTCGCCCGTGCCGGTCTTGCCGGAGAGGATGTCAGTGATGGCCGGCAGCGGCGTGGCCGGGTCCCAGCCGTGAAAATCGTGCTCCGAAATACCGGAGGTGTGGCTGAGCAACCGCCGGACCGTCACCTGGCCGTTGTCGAAATCTGACGGCGGCAGGTGCCAGCGCTTGAGATAGGTGTCGACCGGCGCGTCGAGGTCGATGCGGCCCTGTTCGGCCAGGCGCATAACCGCCCAGGCGGCCGGCGACTTGGAGATCGAGCCGGCATTGAACGCGGTGTTGACGGTCATAGGGCGCGCCGCCGCGACGTCGGACAGGCCGAAGCCTCGTGTCCACACGACCTTGCCGTCGTGGATGACCGCCACAGCGGCGCCGGGGACGGCGTAACGGGTCAGCAGGTCCGGCATCGATGCCGCGATATCCTGTTCCAGCACCGCGACAGATGGCCCGGCCGTTTCTGTATCGTTTTGGACCGTGTCGTTTGGGCCAGCGGCTACCAATGTGTCCTCCGGGCCGGTCAGGCGGACCTCCTGGAGAACCCATTGGTAGCCACTACCCGGTGGATTGGCGGCGAAGTCGGTGCCCATATACAGGTTGGAGAAGTTGGCCGAATAGGAGAGCCAGGCCGTCTTTCCGTCGGGGCTGATGAACTTCGACGGGAAGTTGACGAAATAGGCCTGTTCACCGAAGTCCTTCATATAGGTGACCAACTTCCACGGTCCGGTCATGGCAGCGGATTCGAGGATGTAGGTATTGAACTTTCCGACCGTGGTGGTGCCATCGGTGATCGCCATCAGGTATTTTCCCAGCGGCGCGTCATAGGTCATGGCTACCGAGCCCATATGATTGTTCCAGCGCAGCAGCGGCTTGATCCGTGTGAAGTCGTGGGTCCACAGGGGTTGGCCAGCGGAGTCGTAGCCGGTGAAATATTCGTAGGCCGAAGCATCGTCGATGGTCGCCGGATCGGGCGTGACCCGCGCCAGATAGATTTCGTCGGCCGTGATCCAGCTGAGGTTGGCGTCGCGATCCTGCGGATCTGGATCGGACGCGCCATGGGCGACCAGATAGGCCTTGCCGTCGGGTGAATATTGCATGTTGCGGCCGAAATCGACGAAATGGGGCACGCCCATCTTCACCTTGCTGCCGCGTCGGGCGGGCTCGGGAAACAGGGGATTGTCCGGCGTGTGGCGGGTTTCGCGCCAGGTCGCGCCGTTGTCGGTTGAGGTGCGAAATCCGATGAACGGACCCAGAACATCCCAGTTGAGTTTCTTGTCCGGCGACTGGTCCAGGGCATAGGTGCCGTAATACCAGACGCCGTTATGCACGAGGCTGCCGGCCGGATAGCGCCCGCCGTAGGGCGCGGCGCTGGCTGTGACGGTGCCGGCGCCGGTGATGGTCAGATGCAATGGATCGTCGCCGGTGATGGTGGCGTAGCCAGTAGTCGCCTCCGCGCCCTTGTAGGACCCCGAGCCAATGTCGCCGACCATGCCATCGGTCCATGGCGAATAGAGATTGCCGTCGGCGGCCCAGGACGGGTACCAGGTGTCGGCCGTTGTGTATTGCGCGTGGCGGCCCGTGAAGGTGATCCCGGTCAGGGTTTGAGACGCTTCGAACGGGATATCGGCCGGCGGTTGCGACGGCCAGGCGGCAGGCAGAGGGGCGGGTTTCAGCGCGGCATGGACGGTCAGAGCGATCGTCTCAAGCTCGCTCTGGGTTTTGAAACAGGCGTCATTGGCCAGCAGGACATAGGCTTCACGGCTGTCGGGGAAGAGGATGACCTGACTCGACATGCCGTAGAGCCCGCCGCTCTGCCAGATTTTGCGGTCCCAAACCTTGCCTTCAATGTCCGATGTCGTCGCCATGTTCCAGTTCATGCCGCGCCCGTAATTGCTCAGGGTCCCGGCGATGACGGTGTGCGATTGGCGGATGAGGGGATCGCTTTCGTCGAGGTGCCAGGTGGCGTAGCGGATCATGTCTTCGGTGTCGGAATAGAGTCCCCCAGCGGCCCCGGCATTGGCCAGGTGATAGGGGGTGGGGCGACCTGTGGCGCCATAGCCCTGGGCGAGATAGCGGCGGTCGAGGGGGCGGACACTCAGGGCGGTATGTTTCATGCCCAGGGGCGCGGTGATATGGCGATTCAACAATTGGCCGTAGCTGTCGCCATAGACCTGTTCCAGGCCGAAGCCGACCAGCTTCATACCGATATTGGAGTAGTTGAAGGTGGTGCCCGGCGTCGCGGCCAGCTTGACCTGATGCAGTTCGCGCAGGTAGCGCGCCCGATCGTAATCGCGTTCGCGTGCGATCAGCTTGTCCGGCAGGGTGTCGAAATCGGGGTTTTGAAACAGGTCGGAATTGTCCGGAATGTCGCGCGGCATGCCCGAGGTGTGAGCCGTCAGGGTGCGCAGGGTGATCGGCTTGCCATCCAGCTCCAGGTTCGGATAGGGCTCTGCGAGATAGCTGCGGAAATCACCGTCGAGGGTCATCCTGCCGTCCAGGATCGCTTTGGATGCAAGCACCCCGGTGAAGGTCTTGGTGACCGAGCCGATCTCGTACAGGGTCCGTTGCGTCGGCAGGGAGGGACGGCTTTTCGACGTCGTGCCGTAATTGTAGAAACGTGTCGTGCCGCGGTTATAGACGGCCATGGACAGGCCGACATGACAACTGTCCTTGAAGAAGGTCTCGGCCGCTGTTGCGACGATGCCGTCCTGCGGGGTGGTCGGGAGATTGTTAGCCGGCGTGGCGATGGCTGGCAGGGCTGCCCATGCGACGACGGCGGTGAGGCATAAGGCTTTCATGACAGACTCCGGCCTGAAGTTATGGCCCGGCTGGGCGGCTCAGGCACCTAAACCTATCATACAGGTTTTGGCAAGACCTGTATGATAGGTTTAAGTGGTGCCGGCAAGGTCGAGGGCGTGGATCGTGTCGTCGAAATGCGTTGCCATGGCACTTTGGGCCCCTGCGACATCCTGGTCGGCGACGGCGCGCGCGATGGCTTCGTGGACCGCGATCATCTTCCAGCGTCCGGCCTCTCCGTCGCGGCTGGTCCAGCCGACAGGCCAGTTGGCGCGGCTGACCGATTCGAAGGCGCGTACCATGGTGGTGAACATCGGATTGCGCGTCGCTTCGGCAATGGCGCCGTGCAGTTTCAGGTCGTGTTCCATGACGGCCTGGGCGTCGGCGAAGTCGCGGCGCATGCCGGCGGCGTGGGCAAGGATAGTGGCGGCTTCCGGCTGCGTCCGGTTCCGGGCAGCCAGGGCGGCGGCGCTGACCTCGACCGAGCGGCGGACGGCCAGGACCTGCTGGACCGAAACATGATGAGTGTAGACGACGTGGTCGAACATCATGCTGAAGACAGCATGGTCCGGCACGGAGACGCGGGCCGCCCGGCCGTTGCCGATGTCGAGCACGCCCAATGCGGCCAGGGAGCGGTTGGCTTCGCGCACCACCACGCGGGACACGCCCAGGCGTTCGGTCAGTGCGTTTTCACTGGGCAGGCTTTCGCCGACGCGCAGATTCTCCTCGCGGATCAGCGTCATGATGCCGGCGACCGTCCGGGCTACCAGGTTTTGCGGATGATGGGCGCTGCTGTCGACCGTATCGGCCAATGTTCGATCCTGCCGTGCTGGTGGGCGCCGCCTGTCGTTGCGGAAGACGCGAATCATATACGAGATGGCGGCGGATGAGAAGCTGAGCGGAATGGCCAGGGCGAAGCGTGGTCAAGGCACAAATAGTTTTTGATAAAGGGTTGAACCTGTTGCCGATCAGGCGCGAATCCAAAATCGTATAATTTATATTTGACGGCGATGGCGGGAGGTGTTTTAGATAACTCAGTCAATTGGTCCCCTCCGGGTCAGTTTGCATCCCTGGTCCCAAGGTAGGCCTCCCGCTGCGGGATCCACTCTAAGCGTCCGTCAGGCAGACGACCTGTGAAAGGCCTGCGGGCGGACGCTTTTTTTGTCGCGTACACTAAGGAGACCGCCCGTCATGCCGCACCCCCGCCTGAAAGCCAGTCTCCTGGCCGTCGCCCTGGTGCTGGCGGTTCCCCATGCCGTCATGGCGGCGGATACCACCACGTCCGGCACCACAGCGGTACAGTCGTGGAACAGCCCCGATGCTCAGACAACGATTTTCGAGACGCCGGATTTCATCCTGTCGCTGCAGGACAGTTCGCAGACCCTGGTGTCGCTTGTTCCCAAGGGGGTTGGTGGCGGGTTCGATTTCGCTCCGTCCAACCGCTTTACCCAAAGGTTGGGCGACGGCAATTATCGCCTGGGTGATCTGGACCTGCGCCTGCGTTTCGAAGGCGACGCGGACTGGACGGATCATTCGACGGCGTTTCGACGTGTCAAGGTCAAGGCGCTGGCCAGGCCGAAAGGGGCATTGGCCGCGGCCGATATCACCGCCAGCCTGGGCGACAACATGCCGCTGAAGGTTGTTCGCACCTGGCAGGTGGTGAACGGTCAACTGGTGCTGCGCTTTACGCTGAGCAATCCCTCGAAGAAGAAGGTCGAAATCGGCGGCCTGGGCATGGCCATCGTGTTTGACAATATCATCACCGGCCGCGACCTGGACCACGCCCACGACGTCGCGTCATTCTACGATCCCTATGTCGGTCTGGACGGCGGTTATCTGCAGGTCAACCGCCTTAACGGTCAGGGGCCGTCGCTGCTGGTTCTGCCGCAGACCGATACGGCGCGATTCGAACTGTACAAGCCGATCCTCAATGAGCGCAATCCCGACAAAAGCCTGAAAATCTATAACGATGCCGAACCGCGCAACATGACCTTCGAGGGCTTTTACGACTGGATGGTCGCGTCAAAGGGTTTTGCCGATACGGAGTGGAAGGGCGTCGAGCAGTGGAATGCGCCGAGCACGATGTGGGTGATGCCTGGGGCTTCGGTCGATGTCGCCGTGCGCTTCGTGCTGGCGCCGTCCATCCGCGACATCGAGCCGACCCTCATCAAAAACAGCCGCCCGGTCGCCGTCGGCTTGCCGGGCTATGTCGTGCCGACCGACATGGAGGCTGCCCTGTTTTTGCACGCCGCCCACCCGGTGCGATCGATCGCCGTCTTTCCGCAGGGCGCGCTGGAGATCGGCGCGGCGGAAAAGGTGAAGTCGGGCTGGGTGCGCTATGCCGTGAAGGGAAAAATGGCCGGCCGCGCCCGCCTGACGGTGACCTATGGCGATGGTTCGGTGCAGACCGTGCACTATCTGGTGACCAAGCCTGAGGCCGAGGTCGTGGCGGATATGGGCCATTTCCTGACGACCCGACAATGGTATGACGATCCGAAGGACCCGTTCGGCCGCAGCCCGTCGATCATGGGTTATGACCGCGACGACAACCACATCATCACCCAGGACAACCGCGTCTGGGTGGCGGGCTTGAGCGACGAGGGCGGGGCCGGATCGTGGCTCGCCACCATCATGAAGCAGCTCGACAATCCCGACCCTGCCGAGGTGGCGAAGTTTGAGACCTTTGCGGATGAGACGCTGTGGGGGAAGATTCAGGCGGCGAGCGGCGATGATCAGTATGGCGTGCGCAAGTCGGTGCTATATTACGATCCGGCGGGGATGCCGGAGGGCACCTATGATGCGAAGCTGAACTGGAAGACCTGGTCGGCGTGGGATCGCGAAGGGGCGGCGGATCTCGGCCGGTCGTACAACTATCCGCATGTCGCAGCGGCGTGGTGGACGCTGTATCGCCTGGCGCGCTATCACGACGGGCTGACGACGCGCGAAACCTGGCAGACCTATCTGACGCGGGCGGCGGAAACCACCAAGGCCATGATGACCAAGGCGCCGTACTATACGCAGTTCGGCCAGATGGAAGGCGACGTCTTCGTCTATATCCTGCAGGACCTCAAGCGCGAGAACATGACGGCGGCGGCGGCGGAGATCGAAGCCATGATGAAGGGGCGCGCCGATCACTGGGCGACGCTGAAATATCCCTTCGGTTCAGAAATGCCGTGGGATTCGACGGGCCAGGCCGAGGTCTATATGTGGTCGCGCTATTTCGGCGATAGCGCCGCGGCAGAGTCGACGCGCGAGGTCATTCTGGCCTACGATCCGGCGATCCCGCACTGGGGTTATAATGGTTCGGCACGACGGTTCTGGGATTTTCTCTATGCCGGCAAGACGTCGCGCATTGAGCGCCAGCTGCATCATTACGGCTCGTCGCTGAATGCTATTCCTTTGTTCGACGCCTATCGCGCCAATCCGGCCGATTTCCAGCTGTTGCGTGTCGCCTATGGCGGGCTGATGGGGTCGCTGACCAATATAGATTCCGAAGGCTTTGGCGCGGCGGCGTTTCACTCGTTTCCCGACGCCATGCGCTGGGATGGCATGAATGGCGACTACGGCATGAGCTTCTACGGTCACGCGGTGTCGGCGTCGTCGTACCTGGTCGATCATCCGACTTTCGGCTGGGTCGGCTTCGGTGGCAATGTAATGCAGTCGGGTGGCGTTGTGACCCTGGTGCCGAAGGACAGTGCGCGCAGCCGGGTATTTATCGCCCCGGCCGGTCTGTGGCTGACGCTAAATGCCGGCAAGTTCGACAGCGTGGCCTATGATCCGAAGACAGGGCAGGTCACGGTGCACCTGGCGCCGGGAGGCGCCAACACGCCGGATGCCTGGCTCAATGTCGCAACGACGACCAAGGACGGCAAGCCGTACAGGGTGGTGTCGCCGGTCGTGGCTGAGCGCGGCCTCTACAAGGTAGCGCTGACTGCGACCGGCGCCGTCGTCCAGTTACAGCCATGACCGGGAGCCACAGCACAGCGCTGTGGCTTTTTCGTTTCTTTCGTGACAGTCTCCCGTCACCAACAGACATAAGGGGTATTTTATGGGACTTTTCGGACCGCTTAAACCGCTCAACCAGGCGGAAACGGACGGCAAGGCGCTGGCCAAGACATTGAGCTGGCCGCATCTGATGGCGCTGGGGATCGGCGGCATTATCGGCACCGGCATCTATACCCTGACCGGCGTAGGCGCCGGGTTGGCCGGGCCGGGCGTTATCGCCGCCTTTGCCCTGTGCGGCCTGATCTGCGCCTGCGCGGCCTTGTGCTACACGGAGATGTCGACCCTGATCCCGACGGCGGGCTCGGCCTATACCTACACCTATTCGGCCATCGGGGAGATCCCGGCGTGGATCGTCGGCTGGGCGCTGATCCTGGAATATTCGCTGGCCTGTTCGACGGTCGCCGTCGGCTGGTCCGCCCACCTGGTCGGCTGGCTGGAGCAGGGGATCGGCCTGCATTTGCCGCAGGTCCTGCTCAACGGTCCCTATGCCGGCGGCCTGGTCAACCTGCCCGCCGTCGTGGTGTCGCTGACCGTCATGGGCTTGCTGCTGATCGGGGCGCGGGAGAGCGCGACCCTTAACATCCTGCTGGTGCTGATCAAGATCGTCGCCCTGGGCGCCTTTATCGTCCTGGGCCTGCCGGCGATCAAGGCGGGTCATTACGATCCGTTCGCCCCGTTCGGCTTCCTGGCCCACGAAATGGGGGGAGATGGCAAGAAGTACGGCATCATGGCGGCGGCGGCGATCGTCTTCTTCGCCTTCTTCGGCTTTGACGCCGTTTCGACCTCGGCGGAAGAGGCGAAAAAGCCTGGCCGCGACCTGACCATCGGTATCCTGGGCTCGATGGGCGTGTCGACGGTCATCTATATGCTGGTCGCCGCCGTGGCGATCGGTGCCGTTGGTTACCAGGCGATTGCCGGTTCGGGCGAGCCGCTGCCGCACGTCCTGCGCACCATGGACCATCCCTTGATCGCTTCTCTCGTTGGCGGTGCGGCCATTGTCGCCCTGCCATCGGTCATCCTGGTGATGATGTATGGCCAGAGCCGCATCTTCTTCGTCATGGCGCGCGACGGCCTGCTGCCGACGGCCGTGGCCAAGGTCAATGCCAAGGGTTCGCCGGCCTTGATCACCCTGCTGACTGGTGTCTTTGTCGCCATCTTTGCCGGATTCATCCCGCTGGAGGATATCGCCGCCCTGTCGAATGCCGGGACGCTGATCGCCTTTATCGCGGTGGCCCTGTCGATGATCATCCTGCGCTACAAGCTGCCGGATACACCGAGGGTGTTCAAGACGCCGTTGTACTGGCTGGTCGGGCTGGTCACCATCGGCGGCTGCGCCTTCATCTTCTCGAGCCTGCGCGTGCAGAGCCAGATCTTCACCCTGATCTGGATGGCCATCGGCCTGGTCTTCTATTTCAGCTTTGGCTTCTGGAACAGCCGGCTGCGCAAACGGCCTGCGGCGGAGTAGACATGCAAAACCCGGCCTGAGCGATCAGGCCGGGTTTTTTTTACTACAAACGGGAGAGGTTCAGGCGCTGGCGGAGAGCTTGTCGGCCTCGAACTGCTTGCGCAGATCTTCCAGGGTCGACGCGATGTGGTTGTGCATCATCTGCTGGACCTCTTCCGACTTTCCGGCTGCCCAGAGCTGGTACATGGTCGTATGCTCTTTCTGGGCGCGATCGTCGCGGCCGGCGGGCTCGAGGTGCTTGCCGACATAACGTTCGGAAATGATGTTCAGGCGCTCGATGATCTGCAAGGTCACGGGACGGTGCAACGGGCGGACCAGGGCCATGTGGTAGGCGCGGTTCAGCCTGCCCACCGCCGACTTGTCGGCCACGGAGGCCTTGTCGAGCGCGATCAAGGCGTCATGGGCGGCACGACGATCAGCGTCCTTGGCAAGTTTTGATGCTTCACCCACCGCCTCGGGCTCGATCTTCAGACGCAGGGCATAGACTTCATCGACTTCGTCGGTGCTGAGCGGGCGGACGAAAAAGCCGCGATTGGCCTGCGACAGCAGCAGGCCGTCCTGTTCGAGACGGGCCAGGGCTTCGCGCAGCGGAATCTTGCTGACGCCCAATTCAGCCGCCAGGGCATCCTGACGTATGGCGGCGTCGACCGGAATCTTGCCCGAGATGATACGGTCGCGGACCAGCGCGAATATCTGCTCGGAAAGCGTCTGCACCACAATCGTCATAATTCGTCCGCCTGTAACCGTCACAAATCTATATAAAGTATACCGGCAATATGGCAATGTTTGCAATGACTTGCAAGACGTGATTACAGGACCTGGAAACCCTGCCAGAAGCGATCTTCACGGTCGATCCACACGGTGTTGAAGCCCGTGGCGATGGCCGAGCCTTCGATCGACGGAATGATGGCCGGTTGGCCCGCCAGATCGAGTTCGTCTTCGACACGGCCGATGAACCGGCTGCAAATATAACTCTGATGGACGAAGGTTTCGCCTTTCTTAAGCCGCCCCGTGGCGTGCAGATGGGCCAGGCGGGCCGAGGTGCCCGTGCCGCAGGGCGAGCGATCGATGGCGCGTTCGCCGTAAAAGACGGCGTTACGGCCGTGGGCCGGTGCTTCGCCGGCGATGTCCTTCGGTTTGTCGGCCCACAGGACGTGGCTGACGCCACGAATGGTCGAATCGAGCGGGTGGACCGGTTCGTAGGCTTCGCGGACAAGCCGGCGAACCGTGCGGCTGAGGTCGATGATCCGGGCTGCCCCCAGGTCGTCGAGGCTGGTGTAGGCGCCTTGCGGTTCGATGATGGCGTAGTAGTTGCCGCCGTAGGAGACATCGAGGGTGAGGGGACCGAAATCCGGCACGTCGATCTCTATTCCGGTTTTGGCAAGGTAGGCCGGAACATTGGTGATGCGGACGGCGGTGACCCTGCTGCCTTCAGTGGTGTAGACGATGTCGATGATGCCGGCGGGAACTTCGAGTTTCAGGCGGCCAGGCGTGCGCGGCGTGACAAGGCCGTTTTCCAGCGCAAAGGTGACCATGCCGATCGTGCCGTGGCCGCACATAGGCAGACAGCCCGAGGTTTCGATAAACAGGATGCCGGCGTCGGTATCGTCGCGCGTCGGTGGGTACAGGAAGCCGCCCGACATCATGTCGTGGCCGCGCGGTTCGTAACATAGCCCGGTGCGGATCCAGTCGAAGCGTTCGAGGAAGTCCTGGCGGCGCTCCGACATGGAGGCACCCTTCAGCAAGGGCGCGCCGCCGGCCACCAGGCGCACCGGATTGCCCGCTGTGTGGCCGTCGATACAGAAGAAGGTGTGGCGCATGATTCCCTGGACGGTTTGAGATGGATAGGGAACTAATGGAGGCTGAAACCACTTTCGGCAAGGCCCCCACCACCACCCGGCGCCGAGGCTGCGCTTCGCTTCGCCGTGGCTGGGGCGGTCCCCTCCCCGCGTGGCGGGGAGGTATAAGGAAAGCAGCTATGCGGCCTTGGTCATTTTCAGCGACGGACGGCTGGAGGCAGCCGCCTCGACCATGGCGATGACCTCGGCGCGGCGCGCACCGGCGAGCGGCAGGCGCGGCATACGGACGCGTTCCGAGCCGCGGCCCATGACCTGCTCGGCCAGCTTGATCGACTGGACCAGATCGTGCTCGGCGTCGAGATGCAGCAGCGGCAGGAACCAGCGGTAGATCTCACGCGCCAGTGTGATGTCGCCGGCCTTCAGCGCCTTGACCAGCATGACCGATTCGTGCGGGAAAGCAGAGGTCAGGCCCGACACCCAGCCCTGGGCGCCCAGCAGCAGGCCCTCGAAGGCGACGTCGTCGAGACCGGCGAACAGGGCGTAACGGTCACCGAAAGCGTTGTACAGGTCGGTGAAGCGGCGCGTGTCGGCGGCCGATTCCTTGACCGCGACGATGTTCCTGACCGGCTTCAGCGCTTCGAGCGCATCCAGGCCGATATTGACGCGGTAGGAGGTCGGATTATTGTAGAGCATGATCGGCAGGGCGGTCTTTTCGGCCACCATCTTGAAATGCGCCACCAGTTCGTTGACCGTCGGCACATAGACCATGGCCGGCAGCAGCATCAGGCCGTCGGCGCCGGCTTTTTCGGCGTCCTGGGCATAGGCTATGGCCAGCGGCGTGGTCAGTTCTGAGACGCCGGTGACGACGGGTACGCGGCCATTGACGACTTCGACGATCGCCGCCAGCAGGGTGCGCTTTTCTTCGGCGGTCAGGGAATTGTTCTCGCCGCAGGTGCCCATGGCGATGATGCCGGTAACACCGTCCTTGATCAGGTCGTCAACAACCCGTTGCGTATCGGCAACGTCAATGGAAAGGTCTTCCCGGAACTGCGTGGTCACGGCGGGAAAGACACCTTGCCAATCGATTTTCATGGTTGCTACTCCTGATGCTTGTGTAAAAACATATATCGTATACAATATTCGAAAATGCGATGCAACAAGGATTATTAATCTTGGTGAAGGCTATTGTTATCGGCGGCGGCGTGGTGGGACTGAGTGTCGCCCTGCGTTTACAGGCAAGGCATATCGACGTTATCCTGATCGAGCCGCAACGGCAATCCCAGGCGTCGTCCTATGGCAATGCCGGTCATATCGCTGTCGAACAGGTCGAGCCCCTGGCATCGTTGGCTACGATCAGAAGCGCCCGCAAGAGGCTGTTCGCAAGGGGTGGCGCGCTGTCGCTGCCGCTGCACAGTTGGGCAGAATGGCTGCCGTTTTCACTGCGCCTGATGCGCGCCGCGGCGCCCGGGCGGTTCGCCGGCGGCAAGGCGGCCTTGTCAGGCTTGATAGCACGCGCCATGCCGGCCTGGCAGGCGCAGCTGGAGGATATCGGGGCGACGGATTTGTTGCGCTGCGATGGCCATTTTGTGGTCTGGGAGAGTCCCGAGACGGCAAAAGCGGGTCTTGCGGCGTGGCAGGCCGGCGATACGGGCACGGCGAAGTTTCGCCCGGCGACGTCGGAGGAACTGGGCCAGCTGGGTTCGGTGACCGGCAGGACGATTTATGGCGCGATCCGCTTTGAGGGTACGGGGCAGATCAGCGACAATCGCCGCCTGCTGGAGACCCTGGCGGCGAAGTTTATCGAGCGTGGTGGCCGGATATTACCCGAGCGTGTGGCACGGGTGAATGCCGATGGTGTCACCCTGGCGGGCGGCGAGCGCCTTCAGGCGGACCAGGTGGTTGTGGCGGCGGGTATTGCGTCGAAGCCGCTGATGGAGGGGTTGGGGTTCAAGGTACCGATGATCGCCGAACGCGGCTATCATATCCAGGCGGCGCGGCATGGCTGGCCGGACGGTCTGCCGCCCGTGGTGTTCGAGGACCGCTCGATGATCGTGACCGGGTTCGAGGGCGGATTGCGTGCCGCCAGCTTTGTCGAATTCGCGCGGGCAGAGGCTCCGCCCGACCCGCGCAAATGGGCGCGATTGAAGGCCCATGTCGCCGCCCTGCAACTGCCGTTCGAGGGTCAGGTGACGGAATGGACGGGGGCGCGGCCGACCCTGCCGGATTATCTGCCGGCGATCGGCAGGGCGAGTGACAAGGTGTGGTATGCCTTCGGTCACCAGCATCTGGGTCTGACCCTGGCGGCGGTGACGGGCGACATCGTGGCCGATATGGTGACAGGCGGTGCTGCGCCGGCCGCCTTCGACTTGAAGAGATTTGGGTAGGATAGAATGATCGGAACATCGACCATGGAGGCCGAACTGGCGCGGCTGAGTCCGCCCGAGCCAGTGCCTGCGATCAGCGCCGACGAATATCTGGCGCGCATGGACAAGGCCCGAAGGCTGACGCGCGACCTGGGCGCCGACGCGCTGCTGATCGGAGCAGGAGCCAGCTTGCGTTATTTCACCGGTGTTCCGTGGGGCGCATCTGAGCGACTGGTCGCCTTGCTTTTGCCGGTCGACGGCGCACCGATCATCATTTGCCCTTTCTTCGAACGCGGATCGCTCGAGGCCGACCTGAAGATCACCGCTGACCTGCGTCTGTGGCAGGAGGATGAGAGTCCGCAGGCCCTGGTCGGAAAGGCGATGCGCGATTGGGGGCTATCGAAGATTGCTGTCGATCCGGCCATGGCGTTCGAGATGGTGCACCGGCTGGGACGCGAGACGGGCCTGGAGATTATCGAGGCGGGACCGGTCGTGCACGGCTGCCGGATGTACAAGTCGCCGGCCGAACTGGCGCTGATGCAGCAGGCCAAGTCGATGACGCTGGCGGTTCACAAGGCGACGGCTCGGATTGTGCGCGAGGGGATCCGTACGACGGAGGTGATCAACTTTATCGAGGCCGCCCATCGCAAGCTGGGGGCAGCGGGCAACAGCTTTGTCATCGTCCAGTTCGACCACGCCACCGCCTATCCACATGGCCTGCCGGGTGTGCAGACCCTGAAGGAAAACGATCTGGTCCTGATCGACACCGGTTGCTACGTCCAGGGCTATACGTCCGATATCACGCGCACCTTCGTCTTCGGCCAGGCCACAGCGGAACAGCGGCGGATCTGGGATATCGAAAAGGAAGCGCAGGCGGCGGCCTTTGCGCGCGTCGAGGTCGGTGTAGCGTGTGAGGCGGTCGACTATGCCGCGCGGGCTGTGCTCGAAAAGCATGGGCTCGGGCCCGACTATAATCTGCCCGGTACGCCCCATCGTACCGGGCATGGGATCGGGCTCAGCATTCACGAGCCGGCCTATCTGGTGCGCGGTGACAAGACCCTGCTGGCGCCCGGCATGTGTTTCTCGAACGAACCGATGATCGTGGTACCGGAACGCTTCGGCGTACGGCTGGAGGACCACATGTATGTCACGGAGGCCGGCGCCAGATGGTTCACCGAGCCGCAGCCGGCAATCGACCAGGTTTAGGGAAGATCAATTACCCCTCAACCCTTCGCCAAGGCTTCGGGTTGCAAGCCGGCCTGCAACCCGAAGCCTTGGCGAATGGTTGAGGGGTCCAACTTCTGACCTACTTATCGTCCAAGTACGGATCCTTGCCGCCATCGGCGATAAAGCTGTCGATGGCCGAATCGAGCACGGGCAGGGGGACCGAACCCAGTTGCAGCACGGCGTCGTGGAAGTGGCGGATGTCGAACTTCGCCCCCAGGGCCGCCTCGGCCTTATGGCGATTTTGCCATATATCCATCTCGCCGAGATAATAGCTGAGCGCCTGACCCGGCCAGGCAATGTAGCGGTCGACCTCGGTCGTCACCTCATGTTCCGACAGGGCGGTATTGTCGAGCAGATATTGCTGGGCCTGCTGACGGGTCCAGCCCTCGCTGTGGATACCCGTATCGACGACCAGGCGCGCGGCGCGCCACATCTGGTAGGTCAGCATGCCGAAGCGGTCATAGGGCGTCTGGTAAATGCCCATTTCGTCACCGAGCCGTTCGGAATACAAAGCCCAGCCCTCCCCATAGGCCGAGATATAAGTGTCGCGGCGGAAAGCGGGCAGGCCGGCATTCTCAGCGGCCAGCGGCATCTGAAAGGCATGGCCCGGCGCCGATTCGTGCAGGGTCAGGGCCGGAATAGTGTAGAGCGGGCGGGACGGCAGGTTGTAGGTATTGACATAATAGGCGCCCGGTCCGCCACGGCCGCCGGTATAGAAGGGGGCAATGGCGTCGGGCACCGGATAGATGCCGAAACGCGAACGCGGCAGACGGCCGAAATAGTCCGCCGTCTTGCCGTCGACCTCTTTCGCTACCCAGGCGGCGCGGTCGAGCAGGTCCTGGGGCTTGGTGACGTAGAATTGCGGATCGGTGCGCAGGAAGGTGTTGAAGGCCTTGAGATCGCCAGTGAAATGCACCTCGTCCATGATGGCCTGCATCTCGCCCTTGATGCGTGCCACCTCGTCGAGCCCGACCTGATGAATGGCCTGTGGCGTCATGCCGAGCGTGGTGTATTCGAAGATCTGCGCCTGGTAAAAGGCCTTGCCGTCGGGCAGGTCACAGGCGGCGAGGGATGTAACCGCACCCGGGATATAGGTCTTTTGCAGGAAGGTGAGCAGCGCCTTGTGCGCCGGAATGACCTGATCGCGAATGACTGCTGCGGCCTCGGTGCGCAAGGCGACCTGGCGTTCGGCAGGGATGGAGGCCGGCATCGTCTTGAACGGGGCGTAATAGGGGTTGGCCTCAGCGGTGTCGGTGATAACATTGACAATGGTTGCCTCGCGACCCTGCAACACGATCTGGGGCAGGGTGAAATGGCGCTTCAGGCCGGCCCGCATATTGTCGCTATTGTCCTGGAAATAGCGCGGAATGTCGCGAAGCTGGGACAGATAACTGCGGTAGTCCTCCTCGCTGCGGAAGGTGCCGCGCGTCATGTCCTGAAGATCGCCCCAGAAGGAGGTGTCGGCGCTTAGTGGCCGCTGATACGTCTTGTAGACCTGGCCGTTGACCAGGGTGGCAATCTGGAAGCTGTAGACGGCGTAGTCCTGCCGGTGCTGTGGGCTGAGAGTTTTCGGGTCAATGGCTTTGAGCTGGCTCTGGACGTTGCGCCAATAGGCCAGTTTCGCCAGTTGCGCTTTTTCGCTGACGTCGGGCAGATGTGCCGCCACACTGTCCTTGATGGAATCTTCGTTTGCGGCCTGTTGCGTGCCGCGCCAGGTATACTCGCTTGTGTACAGGGCCACGAAAGCATCGTCGGGTGACGACGGAGGCGTTTGCGCCAAAGCCGAGGCGCACAGGATCAGCGTTAGGGCAGTGGCGGTCAGCAGGGCTTTCATCGACGGAACCTCATTCGGTATTGCGTCACAATTGTATACAGTATAATAATTGCCGCGCAACCTGGGAACCGGAAATCGCCATGTCTTTCAGCCGCCGCCACCTCCTGCAAACCGCCGCCGTCGGGACCTTGATGGCCTTTGCCATGCCGGGTGTGACAGCGCAGGTTGGGGCGAAAACGCAACCCATGGCAAGTCCGGTGGCTTTGAAAAATGTCCGCTTGCTGCCTTCGCCCTATCTGACGGCGGTCGAGGCCAATCACAAGTACCTGATGTCGCTGTCGGCCGACCGTTTCCTGCATAACTATCATAAATTTGCCGGGCTGATGGTGCGGGGCGAGGTCTATGGCGGCTGGGAAGGCGATACGATTGCCGGCGAAGCGCTGGGTCATTACCTGACCGCCCTGTCTCTGATGCACGCCCAGACGGGCGACGCCGAATGCGTCACGCGCATCCGCTATATTGTCGCCGAGATGGCGCGGGTCCAGGCCGCCCACGGCGACGGCTACTGCGCCGGCTTCCTGCGCAAGCGCAAGGACGGCAGCATTGTCGACGGCAAGGAGATCTTCACCGAGATCCGCGCCGGCGATATCCGCTCGACGGGTTTCGATCTTAACGGCGCCTGGTCGCCCTTCTACAATATTCATAAGGTGTTTGCCGGGTTGCTCGATGCCCATGAGCTTGTCGGCAACACCATGGCGCTGGACGTGGCGCTGGGTTTCGGCGGCTATATCGACGGTGTCTTCGCCGCCCTGAGCGACGCTCAGGTCGAGGCCATGTTGGGCTGCGAATATGGCGGGCTGAACGAATCCTTCGCCGAACTGTACAGCCGCACGAAGGATCCGCGTTGGCTGAAGCTGTCGCGGCGCATCTATGATCACCTGCGGCTCGATCCGGTCGTCGCCGGACGCGACGAACTGGGCAATACCCACGCCAATACCAGCATACCCAAGATCATCGGCCTGGCACGCATCGCCGAGGTATCGGACGCGCCGGACTACGCCAGGGCGGCCGGCTTCTACTGGGATCGTGTGACCAACCACCACAGTTTCGTCATCGGCGGTGACGGCGACCGCGAATATTACTTCGCTCCTGACACCATCGCCCAGCACATTACCGAGCAGACCTGCGAGCACTGCGCCAGCTACAATATGATGAAGCTGACACGCCATCTCTATGGCTGGCAGCCCGACGCCGCCCTGTTCGACTATTATGAGCGCACGCATCTCAACCATGTCCTGGCGGCGCAAAACCCGAAGACCGGCATGTTTACCTATATGACGCCGTTGATGTCGGGTACGGCGCGCGAATATTCGTCGCCGGAGAACGACTTCTGGTGCTGCGTCCTGTCGGGTATGGAGAGCCATGCCAAGCACGGCGACAGCATCTACTGGGAACAGGCCGATACCCTATTCGTCAACCTGTATATCCCGTCCAAGGTCACAGCCGGCGCCGCCCAACTGGAACTGACGACCCGCTATCCGTATGAGGGCGAGATCGCGCTGAAGATGACGCGGGTGACGGCGCGCAAGCCGTTTACCGTGGCCCTGCGTATTCCCGCCTGGGCGAAGACGTCGAAGATCCTGGTCAATGGCCGACCGGCCCTGGCGACGGTCAATGGCGGCTATGCCCGTATCCTGCGCCTGTGGAAGGCCGGCGATGTGGTGACGCTCGACCTGCCGCTCGATCTGCGCCTGGAAGCGACGCCGGGCGACGACAAGGTGGTCGCTGTGCTGCGCGGGCCCATGGTGCTGGCCGCAGATCTCGGCCCTGCGACGACGCCGTTCGAAGGCGATGCCCCGGCCCTGGTCGGGACCGACCTGCTGGGCGCCTTCACGCCGGTCTCGATCCAGGACGCGGTCTACAAGACATCGGGCATCGGCCGTCCGGGCGACATGACCTTCACGCCCTTCTACAGTCAGTATGAGAACCGCAGCGCCACCTATTTCAACCGTTACACAGACGCCGAATGGGCCACCGCCCAGGTCGCCTATCGCGCCGAACAGAGCCGGCAGAAGGATATTGCCGCGCGGTCGCTGGACGTCGTCCATCTCGGTGAAATGCAGGCCGAGCACGACCACAACCTCGAATCCGAGATCTCCTATCCTGTCGTCTATCGCGGGCGCAACGGCCGCGACGCGCGCTGGGGCGGCCATATGCAGTTCGACATGACGGTGACGAAAGACGGCAAGCCCGCCGGTCCGCTGGTGCTGGAAGTGACCTATTGGGGGTCTGAAAACAACCGCATCTTCGATATCCTGGTCGACGGCCAGGCCATTGCCCATGAACGACTGAGCGGCCGCCAACCCGGCGCGTGGATCGATGTCGACTACCCCATTCCATTGGAATTGACGCAGGGCAAGAGCAAGATCACCGTTCGCTTCGAGCCGAAGGAGATCAAGACCGCCGGTCCGGTCTTCGGCGTCCGCCTGTTCACCGCCGCTGCTGCCGGGACCGCCGCATGAAGTATCTGACCCGCCTGATAGCGTCGGCGCTGGCGCTGCCCCTGACCGCCTGCGCGCAAGGGCCGGCGACAAATCTTGAGGTCCATGCCGTCCATGCCGATCACAATCCGATCCTGTCGGACGGCATGGACTACACGACCGATCCGGCGCCCATCGTGGTCGGTGACACAATGTATATCCTGACGGGCCGCGATACGGCCGAGCCCGGGGTCAATGATTTCATCATGCCGGAATGGCAACTTCTGGCGACCAAAGACCCGGCATCGGGCGATTGGCAGCACTATCCGCATTTTCTGCGGCCGGAAGACGTCTTCTCATGGGCGACGCCGGGCCGCGCCTATGCCGGCCAGATTATCCAGGGGCCGGACAAGCGCTATTATCTCTACGCGCCGGTCATGCAGAACGAGTCGAAGAGCGAGGACGGCTTCGCCATCGGCGTCGCGGTGGCGGATTCGCCGCTCGGGCCATGGACGGATGCCCATCCGCAAGGCCCGATCATCTCGCAGTCGGTGCCACAGGCCAACACGATCCAGAATATAGACCCGACGCCGTTCGTCGACGATGACGGTCGCGTCTATCTCTATTGGGGCACGTTCGGGCAGCTTCGCGCCATGGAACTGCAGTCGGATATGGTGACGCCGAAAGGTCCGGAAAAGACGATTACCGGCCTGACCGGCTTCTTCGAGGCGGCGTGGTTGTTCAAGCGCAAGGACACCTACTACCTGGCCTATGCCGGCAATCGCGCCGGCCCGGCGTCGGACTGCACCCAGGCCGTCTATTACGCCTGCATCGCCTATGGCACGTCATCGTCGCCAATGGGGCCATGGACCTATCGCGGCGTGGTGCTCGATCCTGTGTCGTCGACCACGTCGCATTCCGGCATCGTTCCGTTCAAGGGCAGATGGTACATTGCCTATCACACGGCCGATGCCGTGGGCGGCGGACATTTCCACCGCAGCGTCGCCATCGATGAGGTCCAGTGGGACGACAGCGTCACGCCGGCAGTGATGCGCAAGGTGGCGCCGACACCGGCCAAACCCACAGCACTGCCGGCGCAACGTAATATCGCCCCGGCCGCCCGTATCGCCGCCTCCAATGAACCCGTGCCCGTGCAATATTGGCTGGGGGCGCTGAACGATGGCAAGGTGCGGCAGAGTCCCCTGCCGCCCGACTACTGGGGGACCTGGACGCCGGAAAATCCGGCCCGTCAATGGGTGGTCTATCAATGGGACCAGCCGGTCACGGTCAATGAAGCTCGCATCTATGTCTTTGCCGACCAGCCGGCAGGATCAGGTGTTGGGGTGGCGCCGCCAAAAGCGTGGCATCTCGAATACTGGAGCGGCCAGACCTGGACTCCGGTAGCGGCTGCCGATCCCTATGACGCGGTGCCCGATGCCTTTTCGGCGGTGGCGTTTGCGCCGGTGACGACGCGCTGCCTGCGGGCGGTATTCGATGCCTCGACCGACGGCAAGAGTTTTGCCGCCTTCGGCGTGCAGGAACTGGAAGTTCTGGCGCCCGAAGCCGTCCCTGTTAAATTACAAGATTCGCGGACATCAGCGTCACCTGTGTGCGCGCTGTAGCGATAAGGATAGAGTCATGTTCAGCAAGGTCTTCAACGGGTCCGCTCTTCACACTTGCGGCGATGCGCCTTGCCTGTGTGGGCCGCTATCGACGCGCCGCGGCTTTCTGGCGGGCGCCACCGGTGCTGCCGCCTTTGCCGGCGCCCTGCCCCTGGCTGCGCGGGCCCAGACGCCGCCGGTGCCTGTGAACCTGGCCAAGGTCGCCATGCCCAGCGCGCTCTATACGTCCGGCGATACAAAAGTGATCGCGTTGAACAATGGCGCCACACCCGGCACTTCGGCCGACAATGTCGCCGGCATGTACGGCAACTGGCCGAAGACCGACACCCAGTGGGTGCAGTATGAGTGGAGCCAGCCGGTCAGGACCAACCGGATCGAAGTCTATTGGTGGATCGACGGCCAGGGCGTGGGCGCGCCGAAGTCCTGCCGCCTGCTCTACTGGAACGGCGCGGAGTTTGTTCCGGTTGCCCATGCCCAGGGACTGGGCGTCGACGGCAACAGTTTCAACATCACCACCTTCGACGAGGTCGAGACGAGCCGGCTGCGTCTGGAAATCGTGTCCGACGGCACGCTATCGACCGGGCTTTTGCAGTGGCGAGTGATGAGCTCCGGCGCCGTTCCGGCCTTTGCCCCGTCGGTCGCTGCCGGCGTCGATCGTGTCGCCGTCCTGGGCGGCAAGACCTATCTGATGGGCAAGGCCGACTGGCTGGTGACGAGCGCCAAGGACGCGACCCTGTGGCGCAAGGTGTCCGGCCCCGGCCAGGTGACCTTTGCCGACGCTTTTGCGCCAGAAACCACGGCGACCTTTTCCGTTCCCGGCGACTATGTGCTGGAGCTGGTCGCCCATGCCGGCGACCAGGTCGGCCGGTCAAGCCTGCGCACGCGCGTCCAGGCTGCCCCGCCGCCGGAACGGCTGGGGGTGGTCTATACCAAGCGCTACAGCATCGACAGTCCGCTATGGAACGCCCGAGCGAAGTCGCTGATCGTCAACTGGCTGCCGCACGTCATCGACTATTGCGAACGCACCGACCTGAAGGCCGGGCAGGGCGGAATCGACAACTTCATCGAGGCCGCCAAGGCGCTGCGCGGCGAACCCCACGCCGGCCACCGGGGCTATGTCTTTTCCAATGCCTGGGTACTGGAAACCGTCGAGGCCATGAGCATTGCGCTGATGGTCGACCCGCAGGGCGATGCGGAGATCATCGCCGCCCAAAATCATATGCAGGCGACGCTCGACCGGTGGATTCCGATCATCTTGGCCGCCCAGGAGCCCGACGGCTACCTTCAGACGGCCTATACCCTGGCCGACCGCGCCGAATGGCCGGCGCGCTGGTCGCCGGAGCAGCGCGGCAATCACGAAGGCTATATTGCCGGATATTTCATCGAATCTGCGATCAACCACTATACCCTGACCAATGGCCAGGATCTGCGGCTCTACAATGCTGCCAAGAAGCTCGGCGACTGCTGGGTGGCCAATATCGGCCCTGGCAAGAAGGCCTGGTTCGACGGCCACCAGGAGATGGAGCAGGCGCTGGTGCGGTTCGGCCGGTTCGTTAATGACGAGGAGGGCGGGCAGCGCGGCAACGCCTATATCGAACTGGCGCGTTTCCTGCTCGAGTCGCGGCGCGGAGGCCAGGAGTACGACCAGAGCCACCTGCCGCCGGTCAAGCAGTATGAAGCCGTCGGCCACGCCGTGCGCGCCGTCTATTTCTATTCCGGCATGGCGGATATCGCCGCGGAGACCGGCGATCGCGACTACCAGAGCGCGGTGGCTTCGCTGTGGGACAATATGGTCAACCGCAAATACTATGTCACCGGCGGCATAGGCAGTGGCGAGACCTCGGAAGGCTTCGGTCCCGACTATTCACTACCCAACAACGCCTATTGCGAGTCCTGTTCGAGCTGCGGGTTGATCTTCTTCCAGTACAAGCTGAACCTGGCCTATCACGACGCAAAATATGCCGACCTGTACGAGCAGACCCTGTACAATGCCCTGCTGGGTGGGGTCGACCTGGACGGCCGGCGGTTCTGCTACACCAATCCCCTGGTCAATACCGAACGGACGCTTTGGCACGTCTGCCCGTGCTGCGTCAGCAATATTCCGCGCACCCTGCTGATGTTGCCGACCTGGACCTATGTCAAGTCGGATGGTGCGGGACAGAACGGGCCTGGTATCTATGTCAACCTGTTCATCGGCAGCCGGATCACGGTCGAGAAGGTCGCCGGCACCGACATCGAGATGGTGCAAAAGACCGATTATCCGTGGAATGGCGCGGTTTCGATCACGGTCAATCCGAAGGAGACGCGAACCTTTACCGTCTATGTCCGCATTCCCGACCGGCAGGTCAGCGAGCTGTATGCGGCGACGCCGAAGATCAGCGGCGTCCGCCGGTTCCGCATCAACGGTCAGGACGTCAAGCCGCAGATCGAAAAGGGTTACGCCGTCGTGACGCGCGAATGGCGTGCAGGTGATCGGATCGAACTGGACCTGCCCATGGAGGTCCAGCGCATCCACGCCGCCGACACGATCGCGGCGACGCGCGGCCAGGTCGCCCTGGGCTATGGTCCGCTGGTCTATAATGTCGAGCGTGCCGACCAGCCGGCCATCGACAAGCCGCTCGGCAAGGCGCCGCTGAAAGCGCAGTGGCGGGGTGACCTGCTGAACGGCGTCATGGCGATTTCGGGAACCTGGCAGGACGGCTCGCCCATGCTGGCCATTCCCAACTATGCGCGTATGAACCGCACAACAGGCGGGGCCGATATCGGCGCCAGCGACGTCGACTATGCGCCGGGCACGTCGGGCGGCGCCGAGGCTGAGGCCAGTGAGCCCAGACGGCGCGCGCCGGGGCTGCACTCCCAGGTGTGGATCCGCGACTCTGTCTAGGCTTTACGTGTGGTGAGGCAGTGCTTGGTAGGTGAAATTGCTAAGCCTCACCGCGCCGTTTCCTGCGCAGTAGATGCCGATCTTCAAGCTCAGGAAGCCGCCGAACACGTTATGATGCAGACCCGAAACCTCAGCACGAAGGCCCTGCTGGATCCAGGTCTTTCCGTCATCAAACGAATAGTGCCAGGTGACTATATTCTCGTCATTTGTGACCCGCAGCCGCAGCCTTGACGCCTTGATGTCAGCGCCTGCCCACGACTGTTCTTCGTTCCAGATGAAGGCCTTTAGCCTTGTTGACGTGAAACCCAGTCCGACGAATGCCTTGTTGTTGTAGAAAAGCAGGAGGCCGCCTTCCGCGTCTCCGATCAAATCGAGGGTGACTTCTGTCTGGTAGGAACGGTCCCCAACGCCGCAGGTCAGGGGTGAGCTATCGATGGGCGAGGTACCGCGGCCGGTGACGCGTAAAGCGTGGTCCTCGTATGTCGTCCGCGTCATTTCATCGGCCGCCGGATTATGGAAGCTCCACTGTTCGCCGAAGCGATTGCGGGAAAAGTCATCCGATAAGGCACGACCGGCAGGTCCGGCCAAGCCGCCCCTGGGTTTGCGCAGCGGCTTCGAAAGGTCACCGCCCAGGGCTCGGAACCAGCCATCTTTGATCCATTCGATCGGTTCCAGCAGTGTCTGGCGACCGAGTGTGCGAAAGCCATTTTCGTAGCCGTGATAGACCATCCACCAGTCACCGGCCGGACCTTCGACCAGCGAAGCATGGCCGCGGGACCACCAGGGTTCGGCGGCACTTTTCGTCCGTACCAGTGGGTTATGCGGACAATGTTCCCAGGGGCCGTGAATCGATTTCGACCGGGCAGCGATGACCATATGTCCGGTCGGGGGACCTGAAGTTCCGCCGACCGCCGTAATCAGGTAGAAGTATTGCCCATGGTGCAGAAGCTTTGGGCCCTCAGGGGAAAAGCCTTCGACAATCCAGTCGTCGGGGTAGCGCCAGGGACTGTAGGCGGGTTCCAGCGCGCCATCCGTGGAAAGGCCGTCATCGCTCAGGCGAATCTTGCGGATACCATTGACGAACAGGTAACGCTTCCCGTCCTCACCGACGGCATGGCCGGGATCTATGCAGCCGCTGATTTTCAGGTCGACCGGATCGCTCCACGGGCCTTTGATGTCGTCGGCCCAAATGGCGTAGATCGACCAGGTGTTGCCGTCGGGTGCAGCCGGAATATAGATGAAATAGCGGCCGTCGTGTTTGCACAGGTCAACAGCCCAGATGGTGCCCAATGGCTTGAACAGGGCAGGTCCCACCGGTGCCCAGTTCACCAGGTCGGTCGAATGCCAGATCACCAGACCCGGATAGGAGAAGAAGGACGAAAACGTCATGTAGTAGTCTGCGCCATCCTTCAGGATCGTCGGATCAGGATGGTCGCCGGCGATGATCGGATTGAGATAGGTGCCGTCGCCGAGATCGGCCTTACGCTGGCCTTCAATACCGGTCGTCCAGGTTTTTGTTTTGACCGACTTTGTTTGGCGGGCGGCCATCGCCGACCCCGCTGGAATGGCCGCGGTGGCGGCTCCGGCCAATAGCGTTTTGAATATACCGCGACGGGAAGTTTTGGTCATGGTTGTGTCCTGACTAGAATAGGTGATTTGGCGTCGATCGGGGATTACCGTCGGCGCATCACTGCTTTTTTAGCACGATGAGAACCACATCGTTGGTTCGCATCGAAATCTTTATGTCAGCTGTTCCGGAACTTCCAACCGTGACGGAACGTTCGGCCTCGGGCAGGTCGCGGGTGAGGGATTGAAGTTGCTGAAGCTGCGCTGGCGTAAGGTCCTTGGGTGAACCCATTTCGATATAGGCCGAGTAAGCGTCATTGACCTTGAAGCCCGTCCGCCGCAGCGTAAGCGTGTAGGTACCGGGTTGGAGCCCTGCGAACTCGACCTTGACGGGGGCGGAGGGCGAATTCGGCACCAGTTTGCTGAAGAAGGTGCTGTTGCTGCGGCCCTTTTGATCCGGCAGCTGAAAGTCCCAAACCACGGCGGCTACCGACGTCCCGTCGAAGGCAGCCCACACCTGCTTGTCCGTCGAGGGGATTTCGTTGCCTTTCAGGGCATTGAGGTACTTGTAGGCGAACCAGGAAGCCTTTCGGACCCCATCCTTGGTCATCAGGCCGAAACCGCCATGAAACGGAGTTGACGGAGGGCCCGGCTCCTCGAAGAGATCCGAATACACCCAGTAGCTCATGCCCTGGGCGATGCCTTGTGTCCCCTTTAGTTTGCTAAGAATGTAGGGCGCGGCGACGTAGGAATCGTGGCTCAGGTCGCGCGGATTGTAACTGGTGCTCCATTCCGTGAAGAACAACGGAATACCGGGCAGGTGCGACGCCTCGATTTCACCACGGACCTTCTGGACATCGCCAAGAACGGCGTTGGGATTCTTCGACAACTGGAGGTCCATCTTACCCTCCTCGTCGAGATAGCCGTAGTCCACGCCATAGGTATGGGTGGTTATAAAATCGACCGGCGTGTTGGTTGCCTTCGCATAGGCCAGCAATTCCGGCACCCAGGCGGCGCCCGCGGTCGAGGGACCGCCGACACGCAACCTGGCATCGACGGCTTTCAAGGTTCGTGCGGTCACGCCATAGAGCGCGAAATAAGCCTCCTGATCACCGTATTGCCAGAAGCCGTCGAGGTTGGGTTCGTTCCAAACTTCGAAATACCACGACCGTACCTCATCCATGCCATAGCGCGCGATCAGGTGGCGCGCGAAGGCGTCGATGAGGTTCTTCCACATATCGAGGCGAGGATGGGAGGTGTTGCCCTTCCAGTAAAAGATCGTCTGGTCCGAAGATTTCAGGGCTGAAGGCGTGAATCCCAGTTCGACGAAGGGGCGAATGCCCATTTTCAGCATGCTGTCGTAAAGATAGTCGATCCGGGTCCAATCGTAGACGACCTTGCCGTCGACCAGTTTCACAGTGCCGAGATTATCATGGAAGATGTCGTGGAAACGAATGTAACGAAAGCCGAGCTCGGCGCTGGTTGTTTTCAGCTGGGCAAGATTTTCGTCGCGAATGGTCGTTCCGGGATAGTCGGCGCCGACCGAAAGATCGAAGGCGCGGTCCAGCGGTTTCAAAGCCTGGCGCACGTCGAGATCGATGAGACGCAGCTTCGCCGACTGGGCCAGCACCTGGGTCGATACGGCCGGGGCCATGACCATCAGCGATACCAGGGCACGGCGGGAGATTTGAGATGTCATGTTTTGATGCTCAGCTTGTTGTAATAGGGCATGCGTCGGTTCGAGGGGCGCCGGGCGACTATGTCGACCCGTGGACTGCCTGACCAGCGCCGCACGGGCTATCTGCCGAAGAGATGGCCAAAATTCTGCATAAAGCGGAAATCCACGCCGGGAGAGACGTGAATCTCCGCGCGCGTGCAAGTGTGCTCCCCTCCTGAATCTTCATTGGCTCGGATAATATACGGCTCCTCGTGAAAGCCCTAAAGGCTTATATTATTTGACAAATTCGACGCTGCAGTATTTAAGTGTCCGTTACTGTGACCGCACTGTCCGGAACCGAACATGCAGAGTGAGCGAAAAACTGTCCTATTCGTCGACGATGATCCCGATGTCCGCAAAACGGCAGAATTGCTCTTAAAAAAGCGGGGTTTCATCTTCTATGGCGCCGCAAATCCTGAGGAAGCCATAAGCCGCCTCGTCTCCGACAGGGTCGATTTGGTCCTGCTGGATCTGAATTTTTCGAAAGCCGCGACGTCTGGAGAAGAGGGCCTGGTTTGCCTTCGGGACATTCTGCGGCACGATCCGCAGACCATGGTCATCGTCGTGACGGGGCACAGTGGAATCAATATCGCCGTCCAGGCGCTTCGTAATGGCGCGCGGGACTTCATCATGAAGCCATGGAATAATGAACGGCTCGTGGAGGCCATAGAGAAGGCATTGTCATCGCGCCGGCTTGCCCAGACGTCCGGCGGAGACCCCTCGATTTTGATCGGCAACTGCGACGCCATGCGCAGGATCGTTTCCACATTCGATCGATGCTCGCCAATCACGGCATCGGTTCTGCTAAGGGGTGAGGCGGGGACAGGCAAAACCCTGGCCGGGCTCATGATCCACAGGCAGTCGGCGCGGGCAAATCTCAAGCACATCGACGCGTATGTGCTGTCCGCAAACGACTTGTCCGATCAGCGCGATACGACACTTTTGCTGGAAAACATCGATCGCTTGAGTGAAGCGAATGCCACGGCCTTGCAGGATTGGCTGGCTCAGGCGCCCAGGCTCAACAGCCGTCTGATCTCGACAACCAGCCAGCACATATCAGACCTTAGTCTCGATCGTGGAATAAGGTATGCGGTCAGCACTGTTGAGGTCGAAATGCCACCGCTTCGTGAGCGCGGGGACGACATAGTACAGTTGGCTGAGCATTTCGTCAGGGTTACATGTCAGCAGCATGGATTTCCGACAAAAACCCTTTCGATTGAGGCAAAAGCTATTCTGGCATCCCATCATTGGCCCGACAATATTCATGCCTTGAGACATCTGCTGGAGCGCACAATCATCATGCTGGACGGCAATCTGATCTCCGCCGGCGACCTGGCGCTTGAACCCGACCAGGATGCGCGGGACGCGCCGGTCAAAGCAAACCTGGCGGCCTCCGAAAAGGCAATGATAGAAGAAGCACTGAAGACGCATAACTTCAACGTGTCCGCAGCGGCGACCCAACTCGGGCTGACACGGCCGGCCCTTTACAGACGCATGTCGAAATATGGCCTTTAATTCCCGCCCCTTCCATATTCTGGTTGTGCTCCTGATCGCAGCCGCAGGTGTCTTTGCCTATGATGCCGGGCGCGCTGGCCTTTGGGCAAACCTCGCCCTGGGCCTTGTTTGCTTTGTCGGTCTGCTATGTCTTATCTATGCCACCTACGGCCTTCGCCCGGCCAAGGGATTGGAACCGGCGCAATCCGAACCGGATGTAAAAGATGACCTCAAGGTGTTGCTGGATCAGTCTCCCGTGCCACTCGTGAGGTATTCTCACGGGGAGGGGCCTGTTGCCCTGAATCGTGCCGCACGCAGCCTCTTTCAGACCGACGATGTCATCACGTCGGGCAGCGATGAATTGATCCGAGCCATGACGGAGCCAGCCTTTGGTTCTCGCACGGTCCTGACGGTTTTCGATCGCCAGTATGCCGTCAGCGCAAGTGAAATCCTGTCCGCCGATGGCGCCACCAGACTGGCGAGCCTGACCGATGTTCAGGTGGAAATACACAAGGCTGAGGCTGCCGCGCTGAGAGATACGCTGCAAATCCTCAGCCATGAGATCATGAATTCACTGACGCCCGTCGCCTCACTGGCGGATATCGCGGATTCGTACCTGGCAGATGATGCCAGCCTTGACGTTCCGTCGGCACGAGAAGCGCTCGATACCTTGTCACAGCGCGCGAAAAGTCTGAGCCGCTTCATCGAAGCCTATCGTTCGGTTGCGCGCCTTCCAGAACCTGTTCTGCAGGTTGTCGAGCCCAGCAGGCTCGTCACTGACATTATGGAACTTTTTCTACTGAGCGCGACCAATTCCGATGTAACCTTTCAACTTGACATAGAAGAGGGTCTTCCAAGGTTGCGCCTGGACGAGGCGCAAATCAGCCAGGCCGTTATCAACGTCGTCACCAATGCCGTCGAGGCCACCGAAGGCATGGATGGCGTTCGCCGCGTCATAGTCTCGGGTTTTCAGTCATATCAGAATGTTGTTATCAGGGTTTCCGACAACGGAAATGGAGTCGCCGAGAGCATAAAAAGCAATCTATTCAGTGCCTTTGCCACGACGAAGGCAAAGGGAACCGGGACAGGTCTGAACCTGGCCCGCCAGATTGCGCTGGCCCACGGCGGAAATCTTCAACTGGTGGAAGCCTCCGCACAAACCATGACGACCTTCGCTTTTACATTCCCAATTCAGCGCTAGAGCGGAACGTTCGATGCCCCTGATCAGCCTGGCCGACATCCAGCATACATATACGGAAACCGAGCGCGCCGTTAACGCACTGCGAGGCGTGACAATCGACATCGATTCCGGCGAGTTTGTTGCGATAACCGGCCCGTCGGGGAGCGGAAAGACAACCCTCTTGAACATCATTGGTACGCTGGAAGCGCCTTCCCACGGCAGGTACCTTTTCGATGGCCAGGATATCGAATCCCTGGCTGATAAAGACCTGGCGAATCTGCGAGCCTCAAAAATCGGTTTCGTTTTCCAGAATTTCAACCTGATCGATCACCTGACGGTCTATGAAAATATCAAGCTCGGGCTGAGGTACCGCCGGGATCACCCCGGCGCGCAGCATGATCTGATCCTGGCGGCAATGGACCGGGTCGGCATCGCGCACAGAGCGGACCACCTGCCAAGACAGCTTTCAGGTGGCCAACAACAGCGGTGCGCGGTAGCCAGAGCCGTCGTCGGAAGTCCGCGCGTCGTCCTGGCAGACGAACCTACCGGCAACCTCGACTCTGTAAATGCGGCCCAGATACTTGGAATATTTAAAGATCTGAACGCCGGCGGCACGACCGTCATCATCGTCACACACGCGATGAGCCAGGCCGACCAGGCGTCGCGCCTTCTCGAAATGCACGATGGCAAGATCCGGATTTCAAGCCGGAGGCTGTCGTGAGTTTCAGCTTTCAAAATGTGATCAACATGTGCCGGGCCATTGCCGGCCGGACAACCGTCTACGCACTGATGATCGTGGGATTATGCCTGAGTTATTGCGTAGCCATCGTCATTACCCTCTTTGTCACAGATGAACTGAGTTACGATCGCTTCCTGGCGGGGGCCGATCGCGTGTACCTGGTCTCAACAAACTATGGTCCTCAAGGTCGTCCTCTTGTTGCCAGCGACGTGACACCGGCGGGCGTCGCGCGGTGGCTCAAGCGTGATATTCCCTCTGTGGAAAGCGTCGGGCGCCTGTCGCCAGTCGAGTGGCCAATGCAAACGGCTCGCCGGAAGGTGAAAGAAAGATTTTACTGGGCGGATTCCAACATATTTGAAATTCTGAAACTGCCGGCTCTGCATGGCGATCTCAAAACGGCCCTGGCACAGCCCGATACGGTTGTGATGACCGAGCGAAAGGCGCTGGCCTATTTTGGCAGGGATGACGTCATCGGCCGAAGCCTGACGACGCGAGAGAACCTTAAACTCCGTGTCACGGCGGTGTTGCGGGATTTTCCCGCCAATACGCATCTTGACCGCGAAATCTTCGTATCCGGAATCAGCCCGAATTCGATGTTGGCGCTGTTCGACAGCAATCCGCAACTTGAATGGCCGAGCTCCTACACCTACGTTGTTTTCAAAAAAGACGCACCGGTGGGCTCTGTGCCGACACGGCTTCGGGATATTACCCGCCAGCATTGGCAGGGTCCGAACAACCTTCCCGAAGGCTTCGAGCTTATCCCAATCCTCCAACTCCATTTCCAGCCGCACGGCGATGGGCAAATGAAACCACGCGGTCACCTGAATACCGTGATCGCCGTGGCAGTCGTCGCTTTTGCCATTCTTGCCTTGGCCAGTATAAACTTTTCTGGCCTGGTTCTGGCAGAATCGAACGAGAGAAGTTCCGAAATGGCGCTGCGCAAAGCCCTGGGCGCGCGCCGAACCGACCTGATTGCGCAGGTATTGCAGGAGTCGCTTTCCGTCAACATTATCAGTTCAATCCTGGCGCTGGCCATGACAGAACGCCTGCTGCCGACACTGAACCGGGGCCTGGATCTGAATTTATCCCTTTGGTCTCACACCGCGAGCCTGCTTGGCTTGTTAAGCGTCGCGACGTTGACTTCCGGCTTTTTAAGCGGCCTTTACCCCGCGATCATTGTTTCGAAACCGTATGCGACCCGGCATCTGACGTTTAGGGTGAAAACTGGCAAGGATGCCTCCGACAAGTGGCGTGGCTGGGTCATCGCCCAATTGTCTTTGGTGGTGATCCTTTTGATAGCCTCCCACACTATGTCGCGGCAATGGGCCTATGCAATCCGGGAAGCCCCGAACATCAATGGCGAAAATGTCATGATGATAAGGTTTGGGGACGAACCTGGGACCTATCAGGCCTTTGTCGACGACGTGCGAGCTCTGAAGGGCGTTGAGGCCGTTGCTGAATCCTGGGGCGCTCCGACGACCGAATTTGTCCGCCCTGCCTGGATCAATCGCCCATCGGGTCTTGTCACACTTACACGAACATCGGTTCAACCCGAGTTCTTCAAGGTCTACGGCGTTCCGCTTCTTGCCGGCCATAACCTTACCGGCACGTTTTTCTTTCCGGAGACACCAAGGGACATCTTGGTAAATGCATCCGCGGTACGGGCGCTGGGCTTTGGAAACCCCCAGGAGTCGATCGGCAAGGAAATCGAGTATGAGACCGACAGGACGACGATGCGCAGCCGGATTGTCGGGGTCGTCCCCGATCTGCGTTTCGGCACGTTATACGAACCCACCCAGCCGATGATCTTCGACAATTTTTCGAAATATTTCACGCAGCTCAATGTCAAGCTGGATGTGAACGGCGTTGATGAAACGATCCGTCAGATTGATATTTTGTGGCGTCGCGATGCTGCCGGCGCGGTACCGATCGACCGGCGGTTTTACAACGATTATCTGCTGGAACAGTATCACGACTTGCATCAGCAAATGCGGGTTTTCAACCTCGTCTCCGCGGTCGCCATTCTGTTGTCCATGCTTGGCCTGACCGGCTTGTCGATATTTCTGACCCGGCACCAGGTTAGAGAGGTTGCGATTCATCGCGCCCTGGGTGCCACCTTTACGGACATCCTGCTGTTCCGTCTGGTACCCTTCCTCAAACCCTTTCTTATCGCAAATATTTTGGGGTGGCCTCTGGCCTGGATATTCTTGCAGATCTGGCTCGGGTCGTTTTCAAATCACATTGGCCTGGCGCCCTGGTCCTTTCTGGGAGCCGGCATGACATCGCTTGCTTTTGCCTTGGCGACGGTTGCGGCGCATTCGGCGATGACAACGCGCAAGGTCTCCGTGGCCTCGCTTAGGCACGAATAGGCCGGGACACGACACGTCGACGTCATTGCGGCGAGGTATGATTTGCAAGCCGCGCGACGACACTTTCATGGCTCGGCATCGCATTTGCCGCCTTGCCGACCATGCTGCCAAGGCGCGCTACCAGGACCTCGACCTCGGGAAGGCGAACACTGTCCGCCACCGGGTCATAGCCGCCTGGGACAATTCCCTGGCCGAGCATCACCGCCAACCAGCTATCCTCGGTAAACAGTTCGTCCTGATATCGAAAAATGCGCCCCCTTTCTTTGAAAAGGTCGATCTTGCGCGTCAAGCTGTCCGGGATGTCCATGGATTGGAGGTAACGCCAGTAGCTGCTGTCCTCGCGCTTCGTGGCCTTGTAGTGAAGGATAATAAAGTCCCGTGCCTGTTCGTATTCCCTGATCGTCAGCGCATTGTACGCGTCGCGCTCGACCTGTGACGATGCCTTGCCGGGAAAAAGTGCGAGAAGCTTCGCGATACCCGTTTGAATCAGGTGTATGGACGTGGATTCCAGCGGCTCGATAAATCCACCGGCCAGTCCGATGGCGACGCAATTGCGGTTCCAGAACAGTTTGCGGCGCCCGGTCCGAAACCGAATGGGCCGAGGCGTGTCGAGCGCTTTTGTGTCGAGGCCATTCATGAGACAGTCGGCCGCTTGCTCGTCAGAAATATTTTCCGAACAGTAGACCATACCATTGCCGGTGCGATGCTGCAGGGGAATCCGCCAGCGCCAGCCTGCGGCTTCGGCTGTCGCCCGGGTATAGGGTTCGAATCCAGGTGCGCGTTCGGACGGCACGGCCAGTGCCGAATTGTTGGGAAGCCAGTGGCTCCAGTCTTCAAAGCCGGTCTTGAGCGCGCCCTCCATTAGTAGCGCTCTGAATCCCGTACAGTCGATAAACAGGTCGCCTTCGACGACCTTGCCGTCTTCGAGCCTGACGGCGGAGATATCCCCATTATTGGCCCGTTGGACCTCGACAATCCTGCCCTCGATGCGCTCGACTCCGCCGTCTTCGCTATAGTTTCGAAGGAACCTGGCATAGAGCCCTGCGTCGATATGGTAGGCGTACTTCAGCGAGGAAAGAATAGATCCAGGTCCGCCTGTTGGATATGTGAAACGATTGAGGCGGCCCGCTTTCGCACTGATCGCATAGTCTTCAAACCGTCCCCAGCGATCAGGCTGGCTGCCCTGACGCAGTTTCAGCCAGAATTGATGAAATCGGATGCCTTGCCAATCGACACCGTGCGTGCCGAATGGATGAATATAGCTGTCGCCTTTCGCCCCCCAGTTTACGAATTCGATTCCCAGCTTGAATGTCCCCCGTGTCGCTTTGAGAAACGTCGCTTCATCCAGGCCGAGCATGCCGTTGAACGTCAAAATGGGAGGGATCGTCGCTTCACCGACGCCGATAGTGCCGATTTCCTCGGACTCGATCAGCGTAACGGAGGTCCCTGCATGTGCTACTAAGCGGGCGAGGGCGCCGGCAGTCATCCACCCAGCGGTGCCGCCGCCGCAGATCACGACGCGGATTCCGTTGTCCATTTACGCCACCTTGAAGTTTTGCGTCATGACGGAATTGATCAAGTCGCGGTTCGTCGGGAGTACGGTTGGAGCATACCGTGCCTGCTGTCTCAGATCTTCGAATTGGGCCTTGGCATCGTCGAAATATCGATAGGTGCCGGCGCTGTCAGAAAGGTCGGTCCGGAAGCCCATACCGTAGAGGACGTATTGCCAGCTTTCAGGTGGGAAAATATCGATCTTCGGATCAGTATCCAGGTCACTCGGGACACGGAAACGCCAACGCTCAAGGAGGTCGAGGAGACTGTCAGGCGTGGACTTAGGATCGGCATTGTCGATCCAGAACTGGGAATCACGCCTTTTCGTCAGGCAATAATGTAGCTTGATGAACTCGAGCGCTCGCTCGTAGCGCCTCAACATGAGTTCATTGAACTGTTTCGCCGGTGTCTCGAAATTGCCGTTCCACGGAAACAGATTGGCGAGCATGACCGCCGCCACCTCGGCGAAGATAATACCGGTTGCCTCCAGAGGTTCGAAAAAGCCGCTTGAGAGGCCAATTGCCACACAGTTTTTCGACCAATTTGTTTCTCTGTACCCGGCATTAAAGCGAAACTTGCGTGGTTCCAATTGGGCCGCCGCTGGTCCGATATAGCCGCGAAGAATCGCCTCGGCGCGCGCATCGCTCGTATGGTCGGATGAATAGACATGGCCGATGCCCCGCCGATGATGCAGGCCGATATCCCATGTCCAACCCGCTTCATGCGCCGTTGATATCGTATAGGAGGCGATGGGGGCGTCGGGCCGGTCGTAAGGCACCTGCATCGCCAAGGCGCTATCGCAGAAGAGGACATCACGACAAGACCTGTAGGGCACGCCCAGGGTCTTGCCGATCAGTTCAGCGCGGAAACCCGTGCAATCGATGTAAAGGTCGCCGGCAAGGGTACCATTTGCCCGCGTTTCCACGCCGGAAATGTGGCCACGCTCGTCAACCAAAACGCGATCAACGGTGTCGGTGATGTGGTGGACGCCAGACCTGATCGCGCATTGGCGCAAATAAACAGCCAATTTGGCGGCGTCGAAATGGTAGGCATAGTTCAGAGGTCCTGAGAACGGCGGGTCGACGATACGCTTCGGGGCAAGCGATGCATCTGACACGCGCTTCTGGATGGTGTTGACCTCATCCCAGTTGGAGTTGCCGCCCTCGACACCCAGGAGCCAGTAGGGCAACAGATCAAGGCTGCCTCTTCCACTGGAGACAGCGAACGGGTGCATATAGTGATCGGGATTGCCGTTTTCCTGACCGGGCGTGAACCGCCAGCGCGCGAAACGCGCACCTTGCTTCAGCGTGGCGTCGCACTCCCGTAGGAGTTCGGCTTCGTCGGCACCAATACGCATCAGGGTCTTGCGAATGGTCGGAAATGTGCCTTCGCCCACACCCAGAATGCCGATCTCGGCCGATTCAACGAGGGTGATGGCCACGCCCTTAGGCGATGAACTATTCAATGCTTTTGCGAGATAACCTGCTGTAATCCAGCCTGCTGTCCCGCCGCCCACAATAACAATTTGCTTACGCATATATATACCGCACGAAAACAAGATGATCCCCCCGTCCGAAGACGAGGGGACCAGAGTTTAGAGGAACGACAACAGTGTCGTCGGGAGAAGACAATTGGTTCCTCAGGGAAGATGTCAGTAGCTGAGGCGAACGCTGAGGTTCACGCGCTTGTCGGTTACAAACCAGCTTCTCGGCAGCAGGGTGCCATTGGGGTAGCCACCTTGTAAGGTCTTTGCGTTCGTGTCGCTCAGATTGTTCGCTTCGAGGGCGAGGCTGATATGGTCATTGACCTTGTATGAAGCTCCAAAATCGATCTGACCGTAAGCTTCAGAGTAGATCGGCAGGGCGATCTTCCTGGACTGCGTCGTCGAGTGCGCGAAGTCGTAATAGGTATAGGTACCGTTCGTCCCGTTGGTATTGGTGGACATCAGGTAACGGCTGCGCCAGCTATAGGCGAGGCGGGCCGACCATGGACCTTTTTCATACATAAAGATCAGGTTGAGGTTCTTCGGCGACAAGGCTGCGACCGGGTTGTCCCGCAGTTCGTGCGAATCCGCAAACCCGGGTGAAGCCGACGTGTTGGTGCGGACGTTGTCGATCGCCAGGGCCAGGTCACCAGGATTTTTGCTGGTGATGTAGGTGTAGTTGGCTTCATAACCCAGACCGTCAAATGGTGCGGGCAGCATATCGAAGAACTGACGCACACCAATTTCAAACCCGGAAATCGACGCCTTTTCCGGCGAGTTGAACACCTCGTAGCTCTGGACGTCTTCCAGGGTCGTCTGCGTTGTCGGTGATGTGTAGTTGAACGGCACCTTTTTTACGGTCTGACCGTAGATAAAGGCATTGGTCAGGTCCTTGTGGAACAGGCTGACGTGGGCATTGAAGCTGTTCGAATGGTACCATTCCGCCGACAGGTCGAGATTGTCCGAGAAGACCGGCTTCAGCCTGGGATTGCCGACATTGGCCGAGAAATAGTCAAAGAGGGGCGGGCAGCTTGTACCGCACGACGGGTTCTGGTGAGTCACGACGCCGGCGGTACCATTGGCCCGCGCATCGCGGAATGACGGCAGGTCCATGGTGGTCGTATAGGCGAAGCGAATCTTGACGTCCGATGTGGGTGAGAGCGCGAGGTTGAAGCTTGGCAAGACACGCGTTGTATCGCGACCCCCTTCAGCAGCGACGGAACTGGCCGCAGTCATATAGTTTGTTCCACCACGCGTGAAAGCCGTGCCCGCCGGACCGGCGATGAAACCGTCGGCGTAGCTTTTCACCTGGACGGCGCGCAGACCGAAATTGCCTGCGTAGGGGACGCCGAAAATGCCGGCATCGCCAGCAAACCGAGCCATGGCATAGAGCTCAACCGTCTCGGTTGTGCCGCGCGAATAATCGGTCGCAAGAGGCGCAATGACATTGTCGCCGCCAGAGCCGAACTGCTGACGCAGATAGACAGGGTCGAGTTTTGCGACGAGTTCACCGCTCGGCATCAGAAGATTGGCAGGGAGATTGATCTCGCCGCGGAAGAAGTTTTCGTAGGCCCGCAGCTCGATATCTTCGGCGTTGTCGGCGTCGGCGAAGGTGTGGCCACCGGTTGGGCTGTTGTCGCAGCCATTCCAACCCACGCAGACTGGGCTCCAATTGTAACCCGAAACAGCGTCACGTTCGACGCGGCTGGCGTAGCGACCGCCAATCTTGATACTGCGCAGCCAGTCGTCGTCCGACAGGATGAAGTCTGCATCGAGGTTCGCGGCCGTCATCGTGCCATGATTGCTTTCGATGTGCGGCATATCGGCACTGATGTAGTAGTTATGCGGATCGGCAAACGTGGCTTGGCCCGATGCAGGAACAACCACGCTCGGCAGGTCGCCCGACAGGTCGAGCGAGAAGGTCCCTGGGAAGTTGACCTGCGGGAAGACCGAATAACTGACCGCGTTCGATCCCGAATCGACGAACTGCACCGCACCCGTAATCTTGGTGCTGTCATTCGGGCGCCAGTCAAAACCGGTCGTCCAGTCGCTGGTTGTATGGCTCCCCTTGCTCAGGCCCGTGTTGCCGCCGGTGCTGATCGTGCCGCCGTCCAGAGCGCCCGTCGAGGTGTTGAAGGTGCTGAGACGCGTTGAGCTGACGAGGGCACCAATTGAGTTGAAGACGTTGGTTGCCGACGGATCGACGGTCAGGTTTTGCGATACGACGAACTGGCCGCTTTCGGTGTTATCCGACTTGTATTTGGAGGAGAACAGCGTGGTGAAGAAGCTGAGATTGTCGCTGGGCTTCCATTGGAACGCCGCATATATGCCCGTGCGTTCGCGATTGAAATCGTCCGCCCCGTAGGTATAGCCGCCGGGAATATAACGCTCCTGGCCCTGGCTCTGCACCTGGTAGAAGGGTTCCATCCGGAAGAAGTTATCATGGGCCGAGTACTTGCTGTAGGCGAGATCGACCAAGCCTCCGATTTCACCGACCGGCGTGTCCCAGCGATTGGTAACCAGAAAGGACGCTTCCGGCGTTATCTTGTCCGCCAGGTCGCCGTAAGAGGCGCCCAGGGTCGCCTGGAACGACGGCTTGCGATAATCGAAGGGCATTTTGGTGCGCAGGTCGATGGCGCCGCCCGTTCCGCCGACGAGGCGATCCGGCGTCGACGATTTGTAGACATCGACGGCCGCCATCAGTTCGGGCGTGACATCGCCCCACAGCAAGCCCTGGCCGCCATTCGCACTGAAGACTTCGCGTCCGTTGAGGAGGCCGGCAACGCCGTTCAGGCCGCGGACCTGGATTCCGGAGCCTTCTGCAGAGAAGTGATCCGGATCGCCCAGTGAACCATAGCGTACGATAGAGACACCGGAAACCCGCTGCAGGACTTCTGTGATGGAATTGTCGGGCAGCTTTCCTGCCTCGTCGGCAACAACCGAGTCGATCACGGTGTCAGCATTTTTCTTGCGATCGGTCGCGCTTTGCAGAGCCTTCCGGCGCGCCGTAACGACGACTGTGGTGGTATCGTCCGCGGCTGGCGCCGCAGTTGCCGCAGTCTGGGCGATAGCCGAACCGCCCGTAGCGGCCGCCATCGATGCCAGGGAAATCCCGGCCAGCAATATGGCGTTTCTACTCTTGAGGTACTTCAATATATTCTCTCCCTTTGAATGATATTCGCTGTTTCAGTGCCTGATCAGCGAATTTTTCCAATTGTCATAGTATATAATAATATGACAATTGAGTGCCGAGCTCATGTGTACTTATTCTGGCGACGTCATACGTTGCCAGATGTTTCAAGGTTTCTTATTTTTGTTGCAGACAGGACCGTGATGTAACGGCCTGTATTCGATATCGGATCCGTCCCAAAAACCTACTTCGTCGCTAAACCTCGCAGCGATGCAGATGCGCTGTTTTCGGAGCGATGAAGGTCGTTGAGCTGTGTTGCCGATCAGGCGACGTAGCTAAGCCGCCGCGCAGACGTGGTGAATCAGTCTCCTCCCTGTCAGACGTTATTTTGTCTGATGATATGGACAAGGGGGATGTTTGCCTAATAGGCTGAATATAATGATATTTTCCGTATTTCGGCGGGTGGCGTGTACGCTAAAGTGATCGGTGTGTCCGAAATCGTACACGCAAATCCGAACGCGATCGGATAATTGGGTTGTCATCCGCTACTCGAGCCGGTCGTCCGTTCGGTAATGGTGGCCTTGATGACATGCGGTGGATAAAGACTCTTCCGTAAGATCCGATGTTTTGATAACTATCGCCCTATGAAAACGGCTCACCTTATTGGCATTTGTGGCATTGGCATGAGTGCAACGGCGTTACTGCTGAAGCAGGGCGGCTTTACCGTGTCGGGCTCTGACGCGGAATGTTACGGACCACCCAAATTCATCCTGGAGCGGGCGGGTATCAAGCCGACGCTTAGATATGACCCGGAAAACATTCCGCAGGATGTTGATCTCGTCGTCGTTGGTCGCAATGCGAAATTGATGCCGGCCGAAAACGAAGAAGTGCGAACCGCGTACTCCAGAAACCTGCACATTCAATCTTTTCCGGAAGTCCTGGGTGACATTACGAAGGACAGGTCGAATATTGTCGTTGCCGGCAGCTACGGAAAGAGCACGACGACATCGATTATTGCCCACATTTTACGGCACGCCGCGGTAGATGCCGGCTATTTCATCGGCGCCGAACCGATCCTGTCGGCGACCCTGCCGGCTCCGTCGGATCTCGGCACGGCGCCCGTCTTTGTCCTGGAGGGCGACGAGTATCCGTCGGGTCACACGGATCCGCAGGCGAAGTTCATGCATCTTCATCCCACCGATGTTGTGTTGACGGCGATCGTCCATGATCATGTCAATGTCTACCCTACCTATGAGAGTTACAGGAAGCCGTTCCAGGATCTGCTCGACGGGATACCGCCCGAAGGCCTGGTTGCGGTCTGCGCCGAGGAACCTGGCGCGATGGCCGTCGCGACGGGTAGCGGCGCTCGCCTGGTGACCTATGGCGTCGACCGGGGCGATTATCACGCTGCCGACATCGACATTGGCCCCCGTACAGGTTTCACGCTTATCGGCCCGGATGGCCTCAGGATCAGGATGGAGACCCAGTTGCTGGGTCGGCACAATATCGAGAACATCATCGGGGCAAGCGCCTATGTCCTGTCACGCAATCTGGTCGATCGTCATGCCTTGCGGGCAGCGGTAGCGGATTTTGCGGGCGTTCGTCGCAAGCTCGACAACATCGCTCCCGGATCCACTGTTCCTGTTTATGAAGGCTTTGGGTCGTCATACGAGAAGGCTCGCTCGGCCATTGAGGCCATTCGGCTTCACTTTTCCGCCCATCGGCTTGTCGTCGTATTCGAACCTCACACCTTCGGCTGGCGAAACAGAGCCAATCTGCATTGGTACGATGATGTCTTTGCCGGTGCGACCGATACCTGGATTGCCGCGCCCGCGACGCAAGGAGCGGGGACTCACGCCCAACTGACCCTGAGTGAAATTCAGGAAAGAGTAAGCGCCACCGGCCTCAACGCCCACAGCTATGATCCGCGAAATTTTGCGGATACCGTGAACGATCTCCGCGTCGGTGACGTCGTGCTGATCCTCACGTCCGGCGACCTGGGTGGATCGCTGGAAGGCTTTGCCGCCGCTGTTGGGAATCGGTTTGCAATCTCGTCTGAGGCCCGGCGCGCATTGTTTGAGACCGACGCATAATCTTGCGGCCGGGCAACGCTTCGCTCTAACGGACGCCGCTGAGTTCCTCGGATATCTGGGCTGCCGTTTCCTGCAGGCAGGTCCGCGCCTGGTCCCGACCGATCGTTTGTGATCCGTCGATCAGTTTTAAAAATGGAACGGTAAGGGCTCCGAGGGCCCGGCCGGTTCCACCGAATATAGGGCAACTCATGTCGGTCACGCCCTCGGTCCGGGCGCTCTTCATCATCTCATAGCCACGCGCACGCACCTTTTGGATTGTGGCAGACAGCATTTCGCCCAGCGGCGCGGGCTCGTCGGCCGAGCCTTCATTGACAGCCTCGAAAGCCAGCAAGACATGGCCGGAACAGGTTGTGTTCAGGGCGATATTGGCTCCGATGCGAACCATGAACACCGTGGGACCTGGCGTTTGCTGCCTGGAAACGACCAGGCCACTGGCGCCGTTACGCACCACGAGATGGCACGACTGCTCAATCCGGTTAGACAGTGCGCGCATATGGGGCGTCGCCGCTTGCACCAGGTCATCGACAGGCGTGGCCTTGAAGGCAAGATCCAGCATCTGGGTCGAGACTCGCAGCCGATCGCCCCGGTCGCGTTTCAGCCACTGAAGCCGCTCCATGACCATGATGATGCGAAATATCTCGCTGATCGACAGGCCAAGACCAGCCGCAATTTCGGAAACCGTCAGCCCTGACGGGTGCTCGGCCAGCAAGTTCAGGACAGAGAATCCTCTCTCAAGCGCAGGCGCGCTGTAATTCAGCATAGCTGCCGACTTAGCGGAGGACTTGGGAGATTCGTTGGCCATGGCTGAGCCATACCCTCAAAGCCAAGATTCGGCAACTTGCCTTGATAGTCGGGCAAAACCGGGCAGCTTGGCAGGTTGCCTTCCCGGTCCGCAGGCTCACCGGGAAGGCATTGGCCAAATTGCCTATTGCCCTCGGACGTCGAGGGTCTGGGCCAGCAGGTCTACCGTCGTCTCCGCCACAATCGTCGTTGCCGACGCTCCGGCGACGACCCTATAGCTTCCAGCCTTGACGACCCAGGTTCTGGTAGACGGATCGAACGTGGCGAGAAGCCTTGGGTCGATTGTAAGGGTCAGGGCCTTGCCCTCTCCGGGACGCAGGTCGGTCTTTGCGAAAGCACCAAGCCGCCGGGCCGATTCCCAGCCTGCGTCCGCGACCGGAGCGACGTATATCTGGGTGACCGTGGCGCCGGCGACCTTGCCGGTATTTTCAATTCTGAGCGAAACCGTGATTCCCTTACCTTCGGCTTTTGCGGACATGCCGGACGTCGCAAATGTCGAATAGCTGAGACCATAACCGAACGGAAAGAGGGGCTTGAGGCCCTTCTTGTCGAACCATTTGTAGCCGACGGCCGCGCCCTCGATGTCGTAGTCCGTATGGGGATGCGGGTCGTCAAGGTCATCGAGGGCGCGGGATCCGTCGATTTTGGGGCGGGGCAATTGATCGACGGACGCCGGGAAGGTCACCGGCAAGCGGCCCGAAGGGTTGACTTCGCCTGTCAGCACCCGTGCAATTGCTTCGCCGCCGGACGTCCCCGGATACCAGGCCTCGACCACGGCGCCGACACGGCCCAGCCACGGCATCACGACCGGGCCGCCGGTTTGCAGCACAATAACTGTCTTCTTGTTTGCCCTTGCCACCGCATCGATGAGCGCATCCTGATTGCCGGGCAGATTGAGGTCGGGTGTATCGAGTCCTTCCGCAGTCCACTGCGTGGCGAACACAATGGCAATGTCAGCTTCATGGGCTGCCTTGGCGGCGGCCCTGATATCCGTGCCGTCGTGAAATGTGACGCTCGCCCGGGTCCGCGCCGAGATAGCCTTAAGCGGCGAGGAGGGATAAAAGATGGCCTCGCCCAGTGGCTCTTTAAAGCGCTCAAATCCGGTAGCGTAGACTTGAGACGACCCGCCGCCGGAGATTACGCCAAAATCGCTGTGTCCGCCGATAACCGCAATTTTCCTGGCTTTCAGGGCGAGGGGCAGCAGGCCGTCGTTTTTCAGTAACACGAGGCTTTCTTCGGCTGCGGCCTGGCTTGTGCGTGCATGAGCGCCGAAGTCGATGGTTGCCGACTGGTCCCCATTCACCGGATCGTCCACCACGCCGTTGGTAAACATGGCCCACAGCACCCGGTGAGCCATGTCGTCCAGGCGCGCGCCGCTGACATGGCCGTTATTGACGGCCTCGCCCAGGGCGGCATGGAAATAGGGGGAGCGATCGAAAGCCCAGCCGGACTGCTGGTCGAGACCGGCGTTTGCGGCGGGGACGGTCGAATGCGTGCCGCCCCAGTCCGACATGACATAGCCTTCAAAGCCCCAGTCCTGCTTGAGGACCTGGTTGATCAGCCAGTCGTTTTCACAGGAATAGGCGCCGTTGACCCGGTTATAGGCGCACATGACCGATCCGGGATTGCCGATTTCGTTGGCCATCTGGAAGGCCAGCAGGTCGGATTGGCGTGCTGCCTGTTCGCCGATCTTGACGTCGATGTGATTGCGATTGGTTTCCTGGCCATTGAAAGCGAAGTGCTTCATCGTCGAAATAACGTGGCTGGATTGAATTCCGGCGATGGCCTTGCCCGTGATGACGCCGGCGAGCAAAGGATCTTCACCACTGTATTCGAAATTACGACCATTGCGCGGCTCGCGAACGAGATTCATGCCGCCGGCCAGCTGCACATTGAAGCCGGACAGACGCGCCTCATTGCCGATCATGGCGCCGCCGGCGAAGGCTGCTTCCGGGTTCCACGTCGCGGCGGTCGCCATGCCGGAAGGCAGTGCGGTCCGCAATCGCGGCGTCGGAGAGCCCTGGGTGGCGACACCGACGCCGGCGTCGGTTTCCCACTGCGCCGGGATGCCAAGGCGTGAAATACCGGGAACATAGCCGGCGGATGCGGGCAAGCCATCCTTCGGCGCTTCGAAGCGTTTCACGCCACCGCCCATCCAGGTGTTTTCATTCGAATAATAGCCGAAGACCAGAAGCAGCTTTTCGGGCTGGGTCATGGCCTTGACGGCAGCGTCGGCACGGACCTGCGCGCTGATCGTTCTGTCGAGCCACGGCGAATTGGAGGGTGCCGCGGGTTCGGCGGCCAGGACCGGGGAGAAAAGTCCGATTACGGCGAGGGCAGTGGCACAGACAAGGCTGTGTCGGAAGAGGTTCACGACAAGATCTCCATAAGGGATGTTAAGGAATAGACTTAGCGAAGGGGCTGGCTGGACCGCGCGGGTGCCGCCATGATGGCGTGTGCGCCCAGGGTTGCCGCCGCGATCAGCACGGTGAACCCACCGGCGAAAACGAAGGATAAGAGGCTCAGGTTCACGTGCGCAGCGAACGCGTCGAGCCACCATGTCATCAGGATCCAGGATACCAGGCTGGCGGCAATATTCGCGAGGATCAATGGCTTGATAAACGGGGCGAACCGCAGCTTGAAGATGTCCCACAAGCGGGCGCCCAGGGCATTGCGAATGGCGATTTCGCGCAAGCGGGCCCGGGCCAGATAGATGGACAAGCCACTGAGTCCCAGTATTGACAGGCACACGCCGACGACGGACAGGAGACCGAAAGCCCACCACTGCTGCACCATGTCGTGATACTGGGTCGCCAGATAATCCGAGAAGAAATATCTTTCCATCGGCGCATTGTTCGGGTTTTCACGACGCCACAGCCGGTCGATCGCCGCCAGGGTCGTCAGGTCGCGTCGATCCTTCAGGCGGACACTCAGGTGCGAAAAAAATACGGATTGGTTGTCGAAAATCATAGGGCGTAGAGGCTCGCGCACCGTCGTCAGCCGCATGTCGTCGACGACACCGATGATTTTGGATGTTCTGACCAGGTGGTCGGCCTGGTAGGTCATGCGTTGATTCACGGCGTCCTGAGGCGTGCGGTAGCCCAGGGCTGTGGCGGCCGAGCGATTGATGACGATTTCCAGGGGCAAGTTTTGCGTGTCATAGACATTGGTAAAGGTGTGGCCAGCCAGGACCCTCACCCGATACAGATTGAAGAATTCGGGATCTACGGAGTGTCGGGTAAACTGGATGACCGCGCCGCCGGGACCTTGCGTCCAGCCCGGCCAGGTTCCTTCCAGGATCGGTGTGTATCTGGAGAGCGCGGCGCCCTCGACACCAGGGAGCGCCTCGATGTTCTTCTTGAAACGGACGGACTGGACGCTGCCTTCGTAGATCGGGATCAGCATGACCCGGTTAGCGTCAAAATTCAAAGCCTTGCTGGTGGCAAAGGACCACTGACGGTAGACCGTCTGCGATGCGATCAGGAGCGTGATTAACAATGAAAACTGAACCACAACCCATCCAATTCGACTGAGGTAATGCCGGCTTGGTGGTATTTGGTCACGTGGGCCGCCTAGCGCGGCGCGTGACAGCGCGATCGCCGGAAAAAGGCCGCCGAGCGTGCCGGTGAGACATGCCAGGACCGCCGCTCCGGTCGCAAATGCAAGGGACGACCACAGATCCAGTTCGAGGCCGACTTTTCGATCGAGAACGGGCAAAAGCCATTCTGTCATGGCGAACGCAGCTGCCACGGCAATCAGGCTGATAACGGCCGCTTCTCCCATAATCTGAAAGAACAGGTCGCGCCTTTGTGCCCCCAAGGCTCTTCGAATGGCCATTTCTTCGCGGCGCTCGTCGATTTGCGCCGTCATCAGGCCGGCGAAATTGACGCCGGCCAGGATAAGGATCAAGCCAGCGACCGCGCTTACCGCGCCTACGCTGTCACCGTGGCCGCGCGGCTTCATCTGGCCGTCGGCGCTCGGCGCAAAATGGAGATCGAGCAATTGGATAAGTTCGAACTTAAGGGGAAAATTATGCGGCGGTACCCAGTGTCGTGCAGCAATCCTTTTTATCTCGTCGGCTGCCAGGCGGGCACCGGGTTTTAGCCGGATAAACGTATAGCTTGAAGCCCATTGCCAGTCGGGGTGTTGGTCGAGAATGGCAAGCATTGAATAGCTGGTTCGTGCCGAAACAAACATCTGGCGATCAAGACTGGAATTGGCAGGTAAGTCGGCGAGGACGGCCGTGACGCGGAGCGATAGATCACCGCTAAGATGCAGATTGCGCCCAACAACGTCCTCCCGTCCGAAATATCGGCGTGCCATGGATTGCGTCAGGACCACGGTGTCGGGTTCAGCCAGGGCCGAACGCAGGTCACCCGAGACGGCTTTCAGATGCAGAAGATTGAAGATATTGGGGTCTGCCCAATATATACGTTCGAGGAACTCGATACGGTCAGCCTTTATTACCCATTCGACAGGGTGAAGGCGTGCCACGTCGTCGACCGCCGGAGCGTCGGAACGCAGCCATAGCGCCAATCCGGCGGGCGTCTTGTCACTCGCGACCATGGGGCGGGCGGCGGTGCCATAATTGGCCGACAGCAGATACACCTTGTCCGCATCCCGCATGAAGCGATCGTAAGTCAGTTCGTCCCTGACATACAGGGCAATGATGATGGCAGCGGAAAAGCCGATCGCCAGACCGAAAATGTTCAGGAAACTCAGGCCCCAGAAACGGAGCAGGGAGCGGCAGATGTGGACAAGGCTGGAAGCGCGCAGACTCATAACAGCCGGCGCCGCGCAAACTGGATGCGGCCGTCCAGCATTTCGACGACACGTTCCGCCTGGTCCGCCTGGCTGGGTGAGTGGGTGACGACGACAAGCGTACTGCCGTCCTGGTGGAGGGCCTTCAGAATGCCGAAGATATGCGCCGCGTTTTCCGAGTCGAGATTGCCTGTAGGTTCATCGGCCAGGATGATGGCGGGATTGCCGACAATGGCGCGCGCGATGGCGCAACGCTGTTGCTGTCCGCCTGAGAGCTGACGCGGCAAGTGGTTGGCGCGGTGCGCTATCCCCACGCGATCCATCGCCTCCATGATCCTGGTCTTGAGGTTCCCATCTCGCTCATGGCGATAAAGCAGGGCGAGTTCAATATTGTCGTAGACTGTCAGGCTGTCGATCAGGTTAAAGCTTTGAAACACGAAGCCGATATCTTTCGCCCTAAGCTGAGCCAGTTGGCCGGGCGTTCGGTCAGCCAGTGTCTGGCCGTCATAAAGATATTGGCCGGAAGAAGGGCGGTCGAGCGTGCCCAGGATGTTAAGCAGCGTTGACTTGCCGCAGCCGGACGGCCCGCATATGGCAAGGAATTCGCCCGGCTCAATATCGAGCGAAACACCGCGAAGCGCCTCTACGCGCCTTTCAGGCGTTTCGTAGTTGAACTCAATATTCTGTAGGCTGATCAGAGGCATGGAAACGCCAGGCACCCTTGGTGGCGGCATGAAACACGTAATGTCAGAATCATCTAACATATCACGAGCCATTGTGCTTCTGGTTCCTGTGATGGCGCCATTATCAGGGTAGTGGGCGTTACGCCTGCGCACGACTGCCGAGCCGGGCATGTCGTGCGCAGGCGCAACGCCCGCAAGCGAGGACAGTCGTTTCATGCGAAGCACAGGTCAGGCAACGAGTGCATCGCTGTGCAGCGATTCATTCAGTTGCTCGGCCGCCTGCTGCAAGGCCGCCAAACACCAGGTCAGGTTTGGACTGCTGCGTGTCTGGATATAGGGAATCGTAAGGGCGGCGACAAAGTGACCGTCGTCAAAGACAGGGCATGACAGGTCGATGACATCGGGCAGGTGTGGATTGGTTACCTGTGCAAACCCTGATTCCGTCGCTTTTTGAACCGCGCTTTTCAAGGACGTCCATTGATGCGCATCGACGACGGCGGAAAGTCCGTGAGGCCATCGTGCAGGATCGGAATTTCTCATGAAGGCAGCGAATGCCAGGCCCGGCGCGGAGGCGGGAATATCGTAGCGGAAACCAACCGGGACATTGATCCAAAAGGCGCCAGGCGAGTCGCTCTGGGCAACGACCAGCATATCGGGAGACGATGGTATCGCAAGATTGCATGATTGCGAGATGCTGTCGGACAGGGCGCGCATGACAGGCTGGGCGTGGCCGAGCAGCCGCTGGTAGGGCAGAGGCGTCGTCTTTATGTGGTAGAGTTTCGTCGTGCGTTCGTAGGCACCGTTATCTGCTGTCTGAGCAACATAGCCCCGTTGTTCCAGAATCAGAATTGAACGGCTGGCCGACGCAACCGAAATATTCAGGGCCTCCGCGAGCGTGGACAATGTCGCAGGCGCCTGGCAACTGGCCAGGTATTCCAAAATCTTCAGTCCGATGACGAGACCACGAGGCCCCGGATCGCGAAAACCGGGATCACGACGATTGGGGCCAATAGCATCGGCTGGTTTTGCAGCCGGGATGGCAGATGGCGCGTTTGGGCTCGAACTCTGTTTGTGATGGCTTCTCATGTGCGCTTCCGTGATGGTGAAAGACATACTATCCCATCCAGGCGTGCAATCTAACATGTGAAAAACATTTGACTTTTTCGGGTTTTCGGGGACTTCTAAGCGGCAATTGTCCACGTTGTCCGAATCCGTACATGCCCGCGCGTAAGATATTGTTCATTGATGATGATCCCGGCGTCCTCAAGACGGCGGAGTTTCTTCTGCGCAAGATGGGCTACGAATTTCGCCAGGCCTTGAACCCGGCCGAGGCCTATAGCGTCCTCACGGCTGAGTCGGTGGACGCCATATTGCTCGACCTGAATTTTTCCCGCGCGCAGATGTCGGGCGAGGAAGGCTTGGCGTGCCTGCGCGAGATTTTGCTAAATGATCCTCTTGCTGTTGTCATCGTCGTAACGGGGCACAGCGGTTTGACCGTCGCGGTTCAGGCCTTGAGGGCCGGCGCCAAGAATTTTATCATGAAACCGTGGAACAATGAGCGGCTCCTTGAGGCCATCGAAGAGGCCATCGCGCAGCGGGGAACTGTCGGGGCCCGGGCGCAACACGAAGATCTTGTCGCCAATCTCGACGCGGCCCTCCTTGTGGGTGAATGTGATGCGATCGTACGTACCAAGGAACTGATCAGCAAGTATGCGCCGCTGACCGCCGCGATTCTACTGATGGGTGAGAGTGGAACCGGGAAAAGCCTGGCCGCCCAGGCCATTCATCGGCAGTCGCTTCGCGCCGAGCTGAAAACCATAGAAGCTTCCGGCCTTGCCCTTACCGATCTGACCGATATCGCCAATACGACCGTCGTGCTCGAGAACATAGATGGTCTCGATCCGGCCCTTACCCAGCCGCTCACGACGTGGCTTCAAAGTGCTGGCCGGCGTAACACGCGTGTTGTTGCGACGACCTGTCGGCACCATACGGACATCGGTATTCAGAAATCCTTGCTGTACGCCCTGAGCACACTCGAGATCGTGCTGCCTCCTTTGCGCGAACGCGGGAATGATATTGAGCTGCTTGCCCGGCATTTTGCGCGGGTTTTCGCCCTGCAACAGGGCCTGACTGCGCGTAGCCTGGCGCCCGACGCGATCCTTGCCCTGCGAGGATCGACCTGGCACGACAATCTCCATGCCCTGCGCAGAGTTGTCGAACGAACCGTTGTCGGCGCGCAGGGGGATGTTGTTACCGCCGCAGAACTTGACCTTCCGAGCGGGCAGGCGACGGCCGCGGCGGATCTCGGGTTTAATCTCGAGCGTACAGAAAGGCTTGTCATCGAAGAGGCGCTGAGCCGCCACAATTTCAATATCTCAAAGGCTGCTGTCGACCTCGGCTTAACGCGCCAAGCCTTATACCGCCGGATGGCCCGGCATGGTCTCTAAAGCACGCCTGCAATTTTTCGCGGCCCTGGCCGGCCTGACAGGCGCATCTGCGCTTGTCACCAATGCCCTTCAGCATCAATTCTGGGGCAATGTGCTGTTTGGCTGTTTGATCATGGTAGGTTGCCTGGCATTTTTACTGTGGGGGCAACCTCAGTCCCTGCCGGAGCCGCCGGTATCAAACGTGGTCAGGTATGAGCGGACCGAATCCCTGACGGTGCTGATCGATCAGGTGCCGCTGCCGCTCCTCAGGTTCAGTACAGCCGAAGGATTGCAGGCGGTAAATCGCGCGGCGCGGAGCCTGTTTCATGCGGATGACGTGATCGTTGATCCGCCGCAGGGTCTTCTTGACGCCGTCACGCGAACCGAGCCCGGAACACCGGGTTCTCTGGTCTTGTTCGGCCGGGCCTACGCGATCGGTATCAGCGATTTCATCACCGCGAGTTACACGATCCGGCTTGTCAGCCTGACCGATATCCAGTCCGAAATTCGCGTGGCGGAAGCCACAGCCTTACGAGACCTGCTGAGAGTCCTCAGCCATGAAATCATGAATTCGCTGACACCCGTGGCGAACCTGGCGGGAATCGCGCGTGACTTCCTGCAAGACGAAACCTCGCCCGGTTCGCATGCCGCCCGAGACGCCCTGGAGTTACTGTCAGAAAGGGCCGGTGGCCTTGCCCGTTTTGTCGAAGCCTACCGATCCATGGCCAGATTACCCGACCCGATCCTTCGCCCTGTCGAGCTTGGGCCATTGCTGTGCGACGTCGTACGGGTCTTCGAGCAAAGTCTCTCCGCAAAACGTGTGTCCGTTGAACTCGACCTGCCGGCAGACTGCCCGACGCTCGATCTCGACGAAGCTTTGCTGACCCAGGCACTCCTCAATGTATTGACCAATGCCGCGGAGGCCGCAGGCGCTACGCCTGCGCCCGGACTGATCCGGATATCGTTGGTCAGCGACCGCCAGGAGGTCCGAATTGTCATTGCCGATAATGGATGCGGTGTCGCGGACAACCTGGCGGAACAGATTTTTCACGCATTCGTCACGACCAAGCCGAACGGTACCGGGACAGGGTTGAACCTGGCACGTCAGATCGCGCTGGCGCATGGGGGAGACTTGATTTTTCTGGGAGCCAGCGACACGTGGAATGCGGTCTTTGCATTTATCCTTCGCGTGTCACCGAAACTCCTTGACGTCGACTAGCGGCTCGGCCGCTCCCAGGGACCGCGATAGATTTGTTGCAGTCTCTGTCAAGGATGTCACGCATTCCTCAACGCTGACGCTCAGCTTGCTTTTGATGTGAGGGATCGTCATGGCCGCCAGCAATCCACGGTCGCTGAAGACAGGACAGGAAATGTCTGTAATGCTGTCGGCATAAAGACTCTTGGCTACCAGGTAGCCTTTTGCCCGGGCGCGGTAAGCCTGGTCTTCAAAACCTTCCCATTCCGACTCGGAAACGGTTGGCTGCAACGCTGTGCGCCAGGCATCGCGAACCTTGGGTCTTTGGAAAGCGTACAATACGGCGCCCGACGCCGTCTCGACGATATTCTGCCGGAAACCAACCCGAATATGAAAACTCGGCGTGGCCGGCGCGTCCATTTGGCCGACGACGACGATTTGATCGTCCGATGCCACCACAATATGACAGGCCTGAAGGATATTCTCAGCCAGGGACCTCATGGCAGGGACGGCATGATCAAGCAGATTTTTGCTGATGCCGCGCGACATGCCCAATGAAAACAGCTTGTTTGTAAGCTCATATCCGCTCTGGTTTTCCGCCATGACGACGTAACCGCGATTCTCCAGCACCTGAACCATGCGAAACAATTCGCTTACCGACCTGTTCAGATGCTCCGATATTTGTTTTGGGGCCATCGGACGCGGAGCGGAGGCGAGAAGCTCGATGATGTCGAGCCCTTTTTCAAGCGCCGGCGCGCGATATCGCAAATCGCCGGCGTCTTCACTTTCGTCGCTTTCGGCTTTTCGTCGTGCCATGTTCAAGTCGCCGCCATCGATTATGCTGCAGTCCCAAAAGCGGCGCATGTGCTGGCCGCCAAACCCAACCATCCTGGTTGTCTGCCGAGAGGTCTAACCAATGAACATCATATATAAAAAATGATGTCAATTTCCCGAGTTAAATCCGATGATATTATTTCCCGGAAAGGGTCATTATTATTTTACGTACGAAACGATTTTTTATATTTGATTTTTTGTGGTGGTGCGTTAGGATGAAGCCGCGTTTGAAATATTGGCGCTTCTGACTTTGGTATCGGCGAGTACCATATCTCCCTGGTTGGCCCTCGCCTAGTTTTGCCCCCTTGCTCCGAGCGCAAGGGGGCTTTTTTTGGTGTGCCTGGCATGGGCGCTCTCTTGTGGCTGCAGGTCCCGCCGTAAGTTGATCACAGCGAACGAAGTAAAGCGCAACTGCATGAGGGTGACTGAGTGTGGGAAGTAAGCGTGGATCGAAGCTGCGGGCCGATAAGGGCGTGACAGGTGTAGACGGACTGGACATTGACCAGACCGCGCCCTTCCTGCGAATGGCCTGGCCACACATGGCCGTGCGTCCTGCGCAGGTTTGCAAGGACGCCGCTGCCGTTGGCGCCGCTTTCCTGGCGTTTCAGGATATATGGGACGGAAACCATAGGCAGGATTCGCTCCAGAAACAGCGAAGGGCCCCGTCTGTCGAGATGTCGCGACGGTTGTCGCGGCAGCCCCTGCGGAGGCGTCCACCTTGATCTGATTGCGCTCCCGGGAATGATCATCCCACGGGTCAATGGCCTGCCTCTTACGCGGAAGGTCCATTTTCATATGAAATTTTGTTTTAAATTTGATTTTTTTCGTTGTGTAATTTATTGTCGTAAGACTGGGGTTGAGCCATTGGGTGCGCTTTCCCCGCCAATCGGTGCGCGTTAATCGTGCCGGCAGATCGTCTTCTCGCCTGTTCAGCCTGAGGGTTATCCCTTGCCTGACAAGACTTTGGGAGGATGTCTGGCCTGCGGAGCGACTCTCATGCCGTCGGTGTCGCCAGCCATTCCAGAGCGAATGTGACAAGGACGCAACACTTTTTTTCATTCATATATAAATATCATTTTTATAATTGAATGTTAGGTGGGTGCCGGCTTAATGTATGACAATTGCACGGACCTAACTATTCCGCGCCAAACAACAATGAGCCGGCGATGTGTCGGCCTTAATTTCAGAGGAAGCCGGGAATGAAAAATACCACGCGTAAACTTCTGCTAGCAGCGAGCGTTTCGGCTGTCGCCGTGATGTCGATGGGCCTGTCTGCCCAGGCACAGGATGCGGCGCCGACGACCGGGGGCGACTCCGCCACTGCAAGCACCGATGACACGGTTGTCGTTATTACGGCGCGTCGGAAAGCTCTGCAAACGGCAATCCAGATCAAGAAGAACTCGGACACGATCGTCGATTCGGTTGTCGCCGATGAGGCCGGCAATTTGCCGGATCAGTCGATCACCGAAGTGTTGCAGCGGGTCTCCGGGGTTACGGTCACGCGTTTTTCGACGTCGAACGGGGGAACGCCAAGCTTTCAGGTCGAGGGCACCGGGATCACGGTACGTGGTCTGCCCTATAACTCAAGTACGCTCAACGGCCGGCAGGCCTTCAGCGCCAATGGCGCCAGTTCGTTGAGCTGGGGTGATGTAACGCCCGAACTGATGGGGGGCGTCGATGTCTATAAGGCGTCGCGTGCCGATATTATGGAGGGCGGGGCTTCGGCCATTGATTTGAGGACGCGCCTGCCGTTTGACTACAAAAAGCCAGCGTTTGAACTGTCTGCCGGGGCCAGCTATGGCAGCATGTCGGAAAAGACTTCGCCGAATATCTCGGGTCTTGTCTCGCGTCGTTTTGACACGAAATGGGGCGAGATGGGCCTCCTGGTCGATCTGGCCCATAGCGAGTATTTTCAAGGCAATGACGATGAGCAGATGGGTGCCTATCTGCCTTTGAACAATCCCAACCGGCCGAATAACTTTTCGCTGGTGCCGACGGGGTATAGCTGGAGCCAGGGCCGAAGCGAGAGGACTCGTGATGGCTTTTATACAGCTTTTCAGTGGAAGCCCAGCGATGAGCTGACGCTGACCTCAACCTTCTTCTATTCGAAGAGTTCATCCTCGAGCTACGGCCACAGCGGCAGTTGGGGCGTCGATCCGACCCTGTCGGAGCAACTTATTCCGGCGGACGCGGAGCAAAATATTCCAGGCGAAGCTACCTGGGATGACGATGGGGCGATGCTGGCTGGCTCCCTGTATGTCGGCGCTGTTGGCGTAAATACGCCGGTCTTCGGTTGGGGCGGCAATAACTGGCTTCAGCAATACATTAACAAATCAGATCCGCAGTATGACTACATCTGGAAGTTTGACTGGTCGCCGGATTGGAACAAGTCCCCTGCAGACACGATTCTGACGGCCGATTGCCGCACGCCCTATGGTGCGACAACAACTTCGACGCCGAATATCGATTGGGGTAAGTGGGCCTCGCCGGGTATGTTCTACTGCCAAACCCAAGGCAGTGGCGGCAATGGCAGGCCGCTTAATTTGAGCGGCGGCGGAAGCGCCAACCATGGCGAGTCTTCGACCATGGACTTTAGCCAGAGCTTCGTGTGGAATAAGGAAAATACGCGGGTCAGAGGTGCACTGCAATTTGTCAAGTCTGAAGCCTCCGGGCTGGGCATGAGTACCGGCATTACACAGCAGAGCCCCTTGTTGACGAGGGCCAGCTTTGACGTCAGCGGCGATATTCCGATACTGGGTGGCTTCAATGCCGCCGCCCTGGCAAATACCGATACGGCCTACTTTAATTCGATGTCCTACAACGGGAGCGACAATAAGGGCTCTGCGGTGGCGGGGAATATCGATGTCGACTATAGCTTGAGTGATGATCATTTCTTCAAGTCGATATCGTGGGGTGCCCGGGCAGCTGTTCGTACCGAACGTGATAATTTCATAGGGACCTATTGGGCGCCTCTGGCCGAAGGCTGGGTCGGCACGACCTACCCCGATGGCTCGACGGATGGCGGGACTGCGGCCTATCTGACCGGACCCAGGTCTGAGAACGCACCGTTCACCGTTCCCATTACGCGCAATGGCGTGACCAAGATGGTCACGGTTAATCCGCACGGTTCCATTACGCCTGCCGATTACGAGCTCTATGACTTCCCCAACTTCATGGGCATCAGCAATGGCTCGCCTGGCGCCGTCCTTGTGCCAAGCCTGTCCATGTTGCAGGCTGGTGATTGGGCCCATCTGGCGGCCGTGAGCACCGAAGCGATGAGTGATGCGTTTAATAAGGGGCTTTGTGAACAATTCCCGGACGAAGCTGTCTGTGATTCCAATCCAGGCAACTGGACGCCTGAGCAATATTACACAAATAATATCGCGGGCACGGGTGGCGGTATTACCAACACGAGTATTCGAAGCAAGGCGTTCTACGTACAGACCAAGTTTGGCAGTGACGGATTTGGATTTATTCCGTCTTTCACGGGTAATTTTGGGGTACGTGTCGTCAGTGAACTCTTGCTGGGCGACGGATATTTCAGAGTAAACGGGAGCCAGCCATTCTATCTTACCATTGGGGATGCAAGCCAGGCAGCTGGCGGTATCGTGCCGCCGGGGCATATGTATCAAGCTATCCAAAGCTCTACACCACGCTCGAAAGAAACCAAGTATGAGCGGGTGTTGCCGTCCTTCAACATCAAATTTAATGTGTCGTCGAAGCACATTCTCAGATTTGCGGCATCACAAGGCGTAAGTCAGCCTAATCTGGGTGATGTCAAGGCGGGCGGAAGTCTTGAACCGACCATGCTGTCCATGCAAGGGCCGGGCGGTACGTTCAATTATCTTACAACCATGACCAGCCGTGGTGCCGGGTCCGATATGAAGCCCGTATCGTTCACCAACTATGATATGTCGTTCGAATGGTATCCAAAGGATGGTGTTTTTGCCTATATCGACGTGTTTGCCAAGGATATCAAAAACCAGGATCTGTTCTCGGCCTTCTATCAGACGCAATCCACGCCGTTGATGGACATTACGGACGAAAATCACCCGGTTGAAGTCACGGTGGATCTGCCCTGGTTCTACATTCAAAACAGAACGACATCGGCTCTTGAAAAGGCGACGATCCGCGGTGTTGAATTGGGCGGCCGTACCTTCTTTGACTTCCTGCCGGCTCCGTTTGACGGCTTCGGGATCAGTGGCAACCTGACCTATGTTGACAGCGCTAATCCGGCTCAGCTGGCCAATTCGACACTGGGTACGAACTTTATTCCGGACGGAATCTCCGGTGTAGCACCAAGCTTCAATCCTGATTTCACCAAACTGCCCTACTATGGCATGTCGAAGTGGTCGTACAACCTGGAACTGTATTACAGCAAGGGGCCGTTTAACGCGAGAGTGGCTTACAACTTCCACACAAAACAGCTGATGAGTACAAATGCCAATCCGCTGTCATATATCGGCAGAGGAGGCGGTCCTCACACCTGTACGGTATGTGTGGACGGTGCTGCTCAGGGCCGCGTTTGGGATATGGTGCCGCTGTACAGTGATGATGCCGGTTATCTCGATTTCAGCATGGATTACAAGCTGAACAGCCACACGTCCTTCGGCATCCAGGCCGGCAACCTAACGAATACAAAGTCCAGGACTCTGCAAGAGCCAGTGGTCGGCGTGTTTGAAGTCTATGACACATATGTCTCAGACCGTCGGGTTAGTGCCTTCCTGCGTATGCGCTACTAGGGACTTGACGGGGCGGGAGCTTTGGAATGCAAAGTTTCCCGCCTCGGTTAAGATATGTGTTGAAGTTAGAGCGCGGTTCGATCTCACTGGATCGTTCATGCGCTCTAGTTGTATTGGCCTTTAGTCTGCATCGCTATTTCGAGATGGGCCATGGGAACAAAGCACCTGATGTCGATGCGGTTGGTTATCGTGGCCGGGAGGCTGGAGTATGAATAAAAAGGTAGTCATAGTCGGGGGTGGAACGGCAGGATGGCTTACAGCCGGGTATCTCGCCAAAATCCTGTCCTATGGCCTGCCCTCGGGGTTGGATATTACCCTGATTGAATCGCCGGATATCGGGATTGTCGGTGTAGGTGAGGGGACCTTTCCAAGCATCAGGAAGACATTCAGCCGAATAGAACTTGATGAAGACAGTCTGGTTCGGGAAGCCAGTGCGACATTCAAGCAAGGCATTCGCTTCGTAAACTGGCGTGGTTTCCCGGATAGCCAGGGTGCAGACCAGTACTTTCACCCGTTTCAAATCTCCTCGCAGCACTCCGAATTCGATCTGCTGCCCTACTGGCTGCTTGGGGTGGCCGGGGATGCCAGTTGGGAAAGCGTCAGCACCGTTCAACAACGGGTAGCTGACGCACGGCGAGCGCCGAAGCTGATTACGCAGCACGGGCATAGCGGCCTGCTGAACTATGCTTACCATTTTGACGCGGTGGAATTGGCGCGGTTGTTGCGCCGAAAGGCCGTCTCTTTCGGCGTCAAGCACATAGAGGACACGGTCGACCAGGTTATCGTGGGGGAGAATGGTTTTATTGATCGTCTGGTGACAAGAGCGAATGGCGATCTCAGGGCCGATCTATATGTAGATTGTACCGGGTTCAAAGCGCAATTGATCGGCCAGGCCCTGGGCGTGCCCTTTAAATCGATGCGGTCCCAGGTCTTCGCAAATCGCGCCGTGGCCTTGCAGGTGCCTTACGACCAACCGGGCGGCCCTATCGAATCCCAAACCATTTCGACGGCGCAGGAATGTGGCTGGACGTGGGATATTGGTCTGAGCGGACGCCGGGGTGTCGGTTATGTCTATTCAACCGACCACACATCGGACGAACGCGCCGAACAGGTTTTGCGCACATATGTAGGCGCGTCCGCCAGGTCTTGCGATGTGCGGTTTCTAAACTTCGAAGCAGGCTATCGGCAAACCCAATGGAAGAACAATTGCGTTGCGATCGGCTTGTCTTGCGGATTTATTGAGCCACTGGAGGCAACGGGCATAGGTTTTGCCGAAATAGCGGCGCTAATCTTATCCAACCTGTTTCCGTGGGAAAACAACTACGATGTATCTGCTGAGCAGTTCAACAGCATTATGACGCGTCGTTACGAGCATGTCGTCGATTTTATTAAGCTGCACTACTGCCTGACCCAGCGCGTGGACAATGATTTCTGGCGGGACAATGTTCGGGCGGAGTCTATGTCTGACAGTTTGAAAGCACGATTGCAACGGTGGCGTTATCGCGCGCCGTCCTTCCTGGATATGGACCCCAACCACGACATATTTACCGAGGCCAATTGGCAGTATGTCCTTTATGGCATGGGCTTCAAGACGGACCTAAGTGCACAGAGGGGGCTCTACAGGTATTTTGAAGAGGCCAGGTCTCAGTTCGCTGAAATAACGCGGCAAGGCAACTATGCTCTGTCGATATTGCCCAAGCACAGGGACCTGATCGAGCAGGTCCGTCTGCAGGGATTCAGGGCGGACAAGAAGAGCGCCTAGAGCACTTCCCGACAAGGTGGAGGCCAGGAAGGGCGCAGATGGCTCTCCAGGTTGACGACAAGGTATTGGAGCGAGACATGAGCAATACGATCCAAGCGCTGACGACCGCCTGGCCGTGCCGCGGAGAGACCCTCCATGCAGTCTGAACCTATTCGTCAGGTGGTCATTGTCGGCGGCGGCACCTCGGGCTGGATGTGCGCGGCGGCCTTGAGTCGCATGCTCGATATGCGCCAGCTTGCCGTTACCCTGATCGAGTCGGATGAAATCGGGACGATCGGCGTCGGCGAGGCGACAATTCCGACGCTTCAGACATTCAATGGCCTGCTGGGTTTTGACGAAGCCGATTTTGTGCGCAAGACGCAGGGCACCTTTAAGCTCGGCATCGAATTCGTCGACTGGGGCCAGCTGGGAGAGCGCTATATGCACGCCTTCGGCCCCTTTGGCCGGGATCGGCCGGAGGTGAGGTTTCACCATATGTGGCTGAAGCTGCGAGGTCAGTCGCCGGGCATAAGCGACATAGCTGCGTACAACCTCACCCTGGTCGCTGCGCGCCTCAATCGCGTTGGCGTTGGCGCCCGAAAAGAGGGGCTTTTGTCGACCCTGGGTCATGCCTATCATTTTGACGCCAGTCTTTATGCCCGCTACCTGCGGACCTTTGCCGAGGGAAAGGGTGTGCGCCGGCTCGAAGGCCTGGTAACGGACGTCAACCAGCGCGAGGATGGCTTCATTTCCGCCCTGGTGCTTAAGGATGGTCGTACAATCGCGGGCGATCTGTTCATCGACTGCAGCGGGTTCCGCGGACGTCTCATCGAAGGCACCTTGAAGGCCGGTTACGTTGACTGGAGCCATTGGCTGCCATGCGACCGCGCCGTCGCCATGCCCAGCGAAAATTCAGGCCCTTTGCTGCCCTATACGCGCGCGACGGCTGATACGGCGGGGTGGCGCTGGCGCATTCCTTTGCAACATCGGCAGGGCAATGGCTATGTCTATTCGAGCGCACATCTCGGCGACGATGCCGCTGCACAAAGACTAGGCGCGACTTTGGAAGGGCGAGCGCTTGCCGAACCGCGATTCATCCGCTTTACGGCGGGGCACCGGCGCAAGTTGTGGGACAAGAACGTCGTTGCCATTGGTCTGGCGGGTGGCTTTATCGAACCGCTGGAATCGACAAGTATTCACCTCGTCCAATCCGGTATTTCACGCTTGCTGCGGATGTTCCCCAACAGAAGCTTCAACCCGGCCCTGATCGAGGAATTCAACCGGTCAAGTGTCGCGGAATATGAGCAGATACGCGACTTTATCATCCTCCATTACAAGGCTACCCGGCGCGACGACACTGCCTTTTGGCGCCGCTGCCGCGACCTGGATATTCCCGATAGCCTGAAACATAAGCTGGCGCTGTTCGAGGACAGCGGCCGGATATTCCGTCTTCAGGACGATCTGTTCACAGAGACGAGCTGGCTGGCGGTCATGTTGGGGCAGGGCGTGATCCCTGTCGGCTACGATCCTGTGGTCGACAGCCTGCCGGTTGCCGAGATGCACCGCGCGCTCATCGAACTTGAGGCAACGACCCTTAGGGCCGCGCAATCCCTGCCTGACCATGCCGCTTATATCCATTCGAACTGCAGGGCGCATCCCCATTCAGCGAAGCCATGCCTGCGCTCGGCCCAAAGTGACGTCCCGGAGGAAATATCAATGACAGATATAAATAAGATCCTGAAGATTGTTGGTGTTGCCACTGCCTCGGCATTGCTGGCCGCGTCAATGCACGCACAGGCCGAACCCGCCAAGAGCGCACCCTATATCTGGGCAACCGCGCCGATGGGGGCGGGTGGTTTTGTCGATGGCTTCATTTACCACCCGACGGAAAAGGGGTTGATGTATGCCCGGACCGATATCGGGGGGGCTTATCGCTGGGATCCGGCGACACGGTCCTGGATTCCACTCCAGGACGGCATGGTTCGCGGCGACGATTTCGGCGTCCTCAGCCTGGCGCTCGATGCTCAGGATCCCAATAAGGTCTATCTGGCCACCGGTCTTTATACGCATGAATGGGCCGGTACCGGCACGATCTGGCGGTCCGATGACCGCGGCGTGACCTGGCAATCCTCACCGCTATCCGTCAAGCTCGGCGGCAACGAGAACGGTCGCGGCACCGGTGAGCGCCTGCAGGTCGATCCGAATTCGGGCAGCATACTCTTCCTGGGCACGACCAAGGACGGACTGCTCAAAAGCGTCGACGGCGCAAAGACCTGGACGAAGGTGTCGGGTTTTCCGGAAACGTCAGTGACCTTTGTCCTGTTCGATCCGCGGTCCGCCGCGAAAGGTAACGCCACGCCAATCCTCTATGCCGGCACGGAAAATAAGGACAAGAACCTTTATGTCAGCCACGACGGCGGCGCATCCTGGGAGCTTATGTCCGGAACGCCCAAAGGCTTTGTCGCCCATCATGCGGCGTTCGACGCCTCAGGCACCACTCTATACGTCACGTTCGCCGATCACCCGGGTCCGAACGACTGCAAAGACGGCGCCGTCTACAAATACGGCCTGGCGGACAAGCGGTGGAACGACATCACACCGTTGAAGCCGGGAACTGGCGGACCCTCCTTCTGTTACGCCGGAGTGAGCGCGGCCGCCAGTGCACCAGGAACCCTCATTGTGTCGGCGACCGACCGCTGGTGGGATGGCGGCGACAAGATCTTCCGCAGCACCGACGCTGGCAAGACCTGGGCCGATCTGGCCCCGCTTTCCAAACACACAGCCGAACAGTTTCCGTGGATCACAGCCGATAACAAGGGTGAGGACCGGATGGGAAGCTGGATCTGGGACGTCAAGATTAACCCATTCGACGCCGACGAGGCCATCTACGGAACAGGGGCCGGCCTGTGGATGACCCATAACCTGACCGCTGCCGATAGCAAACAAACTGTCAACTGGTCGTTCGATGTCGAAAATTTCGAGGAAATGGCGGTTCTCGACATGGTCAGTCCGCCTGCCGGCGCCCACCTGATCGTGTCGGTCGGCGATGTCGGCGGGTTCCGCTACCTCGACTTCGAAGGCTCACCCGGACTGAACGGTGGATATTACCAACCTGCGGCGGGCAGCAATCGCACGGTCGATTTTGCCGAGCTGAATCCCGGCCTGGTCGTGCGAACGGCGGATGGCGACAGCGCCAGGAACCACGCGTTCATCTCGCTCGATAACGGCAAGACCTGGCAGGACATGCCGTCAACGCCGCCGCTGGTCCTGCATGACGACAAAGGCTGGTACACGCCCGGTCGGATCGCGGTGTCCGCCAAGGGCACCTCGATGGTCTGGTCGACCGGCAAGGGTGAAGTCTATTATTCCATTGACCGCGGCAAGACATGGAAGCCTTCGACAGGCTATCCCCACCTCACGGGCCATTTCCTGCAGCCCTTTTCGGATCGCTCGGTGGACGGCGTCTATTATGCCTACAATCGCGAAACCGGCGACATGTTGGCGAGCGCCGACAACGGAGCAACCTTCAACGTATTTGCACAAGGTCTGCCCAAGCTGGATGGCTGGAACCAGGACGTGCAACCTCGCGCCGTGCCGGGACGTCTGCGCGACATCTGGCTGCCTGGCCCCTGGGGGCTCTTCCACGGGCGCGACCCGAAATCCCCATTCAAACAAATTGACGGCCTCAGCAATGTTTCCGGTGTTGGCTTCGGCAAGGCTGCGGAAGGTGCGGATTATCCCACGGTTTTCGTCTGGGGCCAGTACAAGGGAAAGCTTGGCATTTACCGTTCGACCGACGAAGGCAAGTCCTGGGTTCGGATTAACGATGACGCCCATCAATACGGCAGCGGCGGTATCCTGATCGGCGACCCCAGGGTCTTTGGGCTCGTCTATATTGCAGGGCGCGGTGTTGTCGTAGGCCTGCCTGACCAGGAGCAGGGACAGTGAGCGGGCTCCACAGGCGACAGGTCTTGGCGACGGGCGGCATCTTGTTGTCGTCCCTGGCCACGGCAGCCTTTTCGCGCGCTTTTGCCTCGGCCCAGCTGGGTCAGGCCAAGGTCGCGACCAGCGTCGCGCCTCGGGAGCAATTGCTTTTCGACTTCGGCTGGAAATTCACCTTAGGTCACGGCACGGATCCGACCAAGGACCTGGGGTTTGGTTATGGTCAGGCCGATTTCTCCAAGACCGGTATCTTCAAGTTTGCCAAGACCGGTTACGATGTTACCAGTTGGCGCTCGCTCGATCTGCCGCACGACTGGGGCGTAGAACTGCCTTTCGTGCACGATGACACGGGTGAAGGCGACAATCAGCTGCGTTCGCACGGTTATAAGCCGCTGGGCCGCCGTTATCCGGAAACCAGTGTCGGCTGGTACCGGCGCGAATTCGAGATTGCCGACTCCGATCTTGGGCGCCGCATCTGGGTCGAGTTCGACGGCGCATTCCGCGATGTACTGGTGTTCGTCAACGGCTGTTTCATTGGCCGCAACAACAATGGCTATACCCCGTTCCGTTTCGACCTGACGGATTTCCTCGACTATGGCGGAAGCAACGTCATAGCGGTGCGTGTCGATGCCAGCTTCGGCGATGGCTGGTTCTATGAAGGCGCCGGCATATACCGGCATGTCTGGCTGACCAAGACCGATGCCGTCCATCTGGCCCGCTGGGAAAGCACGGTGCGCAGCACCCTGAAGGCAGGTACCGCCGCTCTGGCGCTCGCGACCCTGGTGGAAAATCGCGAAGATAAACCGGTCGCCGCCAAGGTCCTCTGGACCGTCCGCGATGCCAGGGGCGCCACGGTGGCGAGCGCTGAAACAGCGGTCCAGACGGTCGGCACCGGGGCTTCACTGGCGTTCGAAGCCGCCGCTGTATTGGCTAACCCGGCGCTGTGGTCGCTCGAAGATCCCAATCTCTACACCGCGACGGTCACGGTAGAGACAGATGGCCACAGGCGCGATGGCGAAGTGGTCACCTTCGGCGTGCGCACGGCCGAGTTCATGGCCGGGAAGGGCTTTTTCCTCAACGGTCAGAATCGGAAGATTCAGGGGGTGTGCAACCATCAGGATCACGCCGGGGTGGGCGCGGCCCTGCCTGATCGACTTCAGGCCTTCCGCGTCGGTGTCATGCAGGACATGGGCTGCAATGCCATTCGTACGTCGCACAACATGCCCACCCCCGAACTGGTGGAAGCCTGCGACCGTATGGGCGTGATGATGATGTGCGAAGCCCGGACGCTGACCTCCACGCCGGACGGCCTGGCCCAGCTTGAGGTGATGATCAAGCGTTACCGTAATTCACCCGCGGTGATCATCTGGTCGATCGGCAATGAAGAAAACGATTTGCAGGGCGGGATGGCCGAACAGGGCGCCAAGATCGCCAGCACCATGGTGGCGCTATGTCACGAACTGGATCCGACGCGGCCGGTCACGGCTGCCGTCAATGCCGACAATGAGAAAGGCGTTTCCGAAGCTGTTGATGTCATAGGCTTCAACTATCATCGCGAATTTCCCGACAGCTTCCATGAGCGGCACCCGGAACGCCCTGTCATATGTACGGAAGATGCCAGCGATGTGTCCACACGTGGTGAGTATGTCATGGACTGGGGCCGCAACGTCGTCAGCAGCTTCGATGGCGATGTACCCTGGAAGAAATCGCCTGAGAACTGGTGGCAGTTCTACGCCTCTCGCGACTGGACAGGTGGCGGCTTTGCGTGGACTGGTTTCGACTATCGCGGGGAGCCATCGCCGTTTGCGTGGCCATCCATCAATTCGCATTTCGGCATCGCCGACATGTGCGGCTTCCCCAAGGACTATTTCTATTACTACAAGGCCTGGTGGGGCAAGGCGCCCGCATTGCACCTGTTTCCGCACTGGAACTGGCCGGAGAATGCAAATGGCAAGGAAGGCCAGGAGATTCCGGTCTGGGTCTATTCCAATCTTGACGAGGTGGAGCTCATCCTCAACGGCAAGAGCCTGGGCCGCCAGGCCGTTCCACATCTTGGGCATGTGGCGTGGAAGACAGTCTATGCCCCGGGCTATATCGAGGCGCGCGGATTCAAGGGCGGCAAACGCGTCCTGACACAGCGGCGGGAGACGACGGGCCTGCCGGCCGCTCTGAGATTAAGCGCCGACCGAACCGTCATTGACGCAGACGGTGAAGACATCGCAATCCTGAAGGTGGAGATTGTCGACCGCAAGGGCAGGGCGGTGCCTACGGCCAATACCCAGATTGCTTTCAAGGTGTCCGGCGCCGGAAAGCTTATCGGGGTCGGGAATGGTAATCCCAACTGTCATGAGAGCGATAAGGAACCGCGGCGATCCCTTTACAACGGGTTGGCCCAGCTCATCGTTCAGGCGGATAAGCAATCAGGTGAAATCCTGATAGAGGCCATGGCGGCAAATCCGGCGGGCGCCGAGATTGCATCTGCGCGCCTCATCGTCACGACAAGGGCTACAAACCCGAGGGGTATAGCGTGATGCGACCGCCTGCGTATTTCATCACAAGTAAAAGGCTGGATTTCGAAATGACAGATACTGCGGGCTCGCGGACAAACCTGCCGAAAACGAACGGAGGGTATTCGAAACTCCGCAACACGGCGGCGGGGGTTGTGCTGTATGCGATCGCCGCGACCGCCCTGGCGTTTTCGACAAGCCCTGCCGCCGCGGAACAGCGGGCCCTGTCACAGGACTGGCTGTTTCAACGCGGCGATCATCCTGAGGCCCGGCAGTCCGCATTTGACGACAGTCAATGGTTGAAGGTTTCAACGCCGCACGACTGGGCCATAATGGATAGACCCGACGGCTCACCGCCGTTCGATCCCAACGCTGTTGCCGGCCAGGATTCGGGCTATCTGGCCGGAGGCGTCGGATGGTACCGGCGTCATTTGACGTTGAGCGAAGCCGACGCCGCCCGGGTCGTGTTGCTGAACTTCGAAGGCGTCTATATGGACGCGCAGATTTGGCTCAATGGCGAAAAGGTCGCGGAGCACCACTACGGTTACACGGCGTTTACGGTCGACCTGACCGGCAAGGTGCATTCTGGAACCAATATCATTGCCGTCCGTACCGACCATGCAGACCCTTCGTCGCGTTGGTATGCCGGCACTGGCATTATTCGTCCGGTCACGCTCGAGGTTCTCAACTGCGTGCACATCGATCCGGATAGTGTCTTTGTCACAACGCCGGTCGCTACCGCCGACGCCGGTATCGTGACTGTCACCGCGGCCGCGAGCAACTGTGCCGTCAAGGCGCAGACGGTCGAATGGCTCACCAGGATTGTTTCGCCCAGTGGCGAAACCGTGGCACAGGTGGCGCAAAAGCAATCTGTGGCTTCAAAAAAGCAGGCGCCGCTAAACGCCTCTCTTAATCTGGCACGTCCGGCGCTGTGGTCGCCCGACTCGCCAAATCTCTACACGCTGGTTCAGGAATTACGCGTTGGCGGTGTGGTCGTCGATGAGCGGCGCACCCGTTTCGGCGTTCGCACGGTTACGGTCGATGCGGCAAACGGACTTCGCGTCAACGGCAAGCGTGTCAATCTGCGCGGAGGCAATATCCATCACGACAACTATATGCTAGGCGCGGCCGGTTTGCCCGACGCCGACCGGCGTAAGGTCGTTGTGATGAAGGCGGCCGGATATAATGCTATCCGCAATGCACACAATCCGGCCAGCCAGGCGACCCTCGACGCCGCCGACGAACTGGGCATGCTGGTGATAGATGAGGCATTCGACAGCTGGAACAGGTCCAAGCGACCCCAGGACTATACGCGGTTTTTCGCCACGGACTGGCAGCAGGATATAGATAGCCTGGTGACGAGCGGTCGCAACCATCCCAGCGTTCTGTTCTGGAGCATTGGCAATGAAATTCCCGAGGATGGCTCCCCCGAGGGCGTGGAAACCGGTAAGAAGCTGATAGCACGCGTGCGTGGCCTCGATCCGACGCGCCCCATTACCCAAGGCGTAAACGCCGACCCGCCACGCAGCTCGGCGCAATTCGCGGCACTCGATGTGGCCGGATATAATTATCATGCCAACCTGTTCGAGCCAGAGCACAAGAATTTTCCTGAACAAGTGATGTTCACGTCGGAATCGACATCAAAGGATGCGTTTTCCTATTGGCGTCCCGTTGAAACCATGCCGTGGGTCATTGGTGATTTTGTTTGGACCTCGGTCGATTATATCGGGGAATCGGGCATTGGCTGGATGGGCTACAGCCAGGACTGGCAGAAGCTCGGACCCTATCCGTGGAACCTGGCCTATTGCGGCGAGATCGATGCCACAGGCCGCAAACGGCCGGCCGCCTATTATCGTGAGATTCTCTGGAAGACCGGTATCGATCCGGTGGCGGCTTTCGTGAGGCAACCTCAAGGCACCGAGGATTTGCCGGACCGGCACTATTATCCGGTCACGCAGCCGCATCTCGACTGGTCGCTCGATGACGTCCACCCAAGCTGGACGTGGCCGGGGCAGGAAGGCAAGCTCCAGGAGGTCGTGGTCTATTCCGAGCTGCCAGAAGTCGAGCTTTTTCTTAATGGTCATAGCCAGGGCCGCCGGCCGGTGGGCGTCGCTAACGAATACAAGACGACATACACCATCAGCTACAAGCCCGGCCAATTGGTGGCCGTCGGTTATAGCGGCGGCAAGGCCACGGCGCGTTGGGAATTGCGGACGGCCGGCGCCCCTGCTGCCGCCAAGGTCTCGATGGATCGGACGCAAATCGCGGCGAATGGACAGGACCTGGCATATGTGACGGTCGAACTGGTGGATGCTGCCGGGACGCCAGTCTATGCGCGCAGCGACGAGCGTCGCGTCAAGGTGAGTGTGGTTGGGGCCGGTCACCTGGCTGGAATGGGCAATGGAGATCCGCACGATGTTTCCAGCCTTCAGTCGGGTGATCGCATGACCTTTCATGGCCGCGCCGTGGCGGCGGTTCAGGCGGGGACGGAGGCCGGGACCGTCACGGTTGAGATCGCGATCGACGGTTTGCCGGTCCAGCGGGTTCGGCTTGAGGCGATATCGCAACCCTGATCTGCTGCCGCGATAACTCGCACGGGCGCGCCCCAACGGAACAAAACCTTTTTAGATCTGCAGGTACTTTCATGAAAACATTCGCATCAAAATGGCTACTACCGGCGTTTTGCGCCGCGCTTGTTGCCTGTCCCGGCTTCGCGCAAGCGGGTGCGAATAACAAGTTTCGCTGGACATCCAGTCCTCCGCTGCTCTCCCCGCCCAAAAGCGAAACTATAAAATATTACGGCGTCAAAGATCCATCGGTTGTCTTTCACGACGGGCGCTATCATGTGTTCATGACGACCGCAGGCGACAATGGGTGGGGTCTGGCCTATACGAGTTTCCGTGACTGGGACGAAGCGCCTGCCGCGCAGATCGTCCCTCTGGACAAATCTCCTATGGGACCGGGGTATCGCGCGGCGCCCCAGGTCTTCTATTTTGCACCGCAGAAGCTCTGGTATTTGATCTACCAGGGCGGCGATCCGATGTACTCGACCAGCACGGATATCTCAGATCCTTTGTCGTGGAGCGCGCCTCGGCGGTTTTTCGATAGTGTTCCGGACATTGTCAAGCAACCCGACGGCAATCCTGCCTGGCTGGACTTCTGGGTCATCTGCGATGACCAGACATGCTATCTGTTCTTCACCAATGACAATGGGACGTTTTTCAGGGCTGAGACGCCCCTGGAGACATTCCCGGCGGGATTTCATGACACGACCGCCGTCATAGAGGCCCCACGTGATGACCTGTTCGAGGCCAGCAATACCTATAAGGTGGCGGGAACCAACACCTTCATTACCCTGATCGAGGCCATCGGGTCGGAGGGCAGGTATTTCCGGGTGTGGAAAAGCGACAGTCTGGATGGCAAATGGGCCCCCCTCGGCCGCGGTATGAATATCCTCGCCGGATCCGACAACGTTGCCTTCAGTATAAAGCCCTGGTCGGAAGGCGTGTCGCACGGCGAGATGCTGCGCGCCGGCACCGACCAGACCTTGTCCATCGACCCCTGCACGCCGCTCAAGTTCCTGTATCAGGGTCTCGACCCTGAGGGGAAGGTCGATGACTATCTCAAGCTGCCTTATCGGTTGGGCGTCATCACCGCGACGGGTTCAAATCCCGTGAGCGATATGTGTCCGAAAACGGGGTTCTGAGCCGCCAGCATACCTACCGCCTATCACCCGTCGGCATGTTTATTTACTATTGAAATACTTTTTTACATATGGCAACTTGTCACGGCGGCATCGGTACGGGTGCCGTAGCGGCCAAGGGCTTGCTATGCCTTACAAGAAGCCGTAATTTGGTGGAAGGAACATGGATTGATCAGCAAACGCAGCCTGTTAGGCGCACCGCTTCTGGCCGCGCTCGGATATGCCAGCGCAGCCGCGGCACAGACGAAGACAGCCGAGCCCGTATGCCCCGAAGTGCCGGCACCTGCCTATCGCTTGCCGGTGGAAAACGGGCCGTTCGGCGCCACTGTCGAATCGCTGAAAACCTATGAAGCGCCGGCCTGGTTCCGCGACGCCAAGTTCGGCATCTGGGCACATTGGGGCCCGCAAGCGGTGCCGCGTCTCGGCGACTGGTACGCGCGCTATATGTATGTGCCTGGCCATTGGCACTACGACCAGCATTTGAAAAAATACGGCCACCCATCCAAGTTCGGATACAAGGACATTATCCCCCTGTGGACGGCGGACAAGTTCGATCCTGAAGGTCTCATGGATAAGTACGCCGCCGCGGGGGCGAAGTATTTTGTCAGTATGGGGGTTCATCACGACAATTTCGACCTGTGGAACTCAAAGCACCACAGGTGGAACGCCGTCGCCATGGGGCCAAAGCGGGATATCGTCGGCACATGGCAGGCCGCGGCCCGAAAGCGGGGACTGCGTTTCGGCGTGTCCGAACATCTGGGTGCCAGCCATAACTGGTACCACCCAAGCCATCTCTACGATCAGTTCTGGCCGGAGAATGGTGTCGCCTATGACGGCGCCAATCCAGACTATGCCGACCTTTATCATCCGCTGCACAATGAGCCGTACAGAGGTAATTCCGAAAGCTGGTACACGAAAGATCCGAAATTCCATCAGGTCTGGTTCGACCGCATTCGTGATCTGGTCGACACCTATCAGCCCGATCTGTTGTATTCGGACGGCGGTTTGCCGTTCGGTGTTGTCGGCCGCAGTCTGGTCGCCCACCTGTATAACAAGAGCGTCGCCAAGGCGGGCCGCAACGAAGCGGTCTACAATTGCAAGGACCTGGGGTCCGGCGAATTCTACAGGGAATCTTGCGTGCAGGACGTCGAGCGCGGCGTCCTGAAGGGCATTAACCCGCTTCCCTGGCAGACCGACACCTCGAACGGAGACTGGTTCTACAGCGACGGATATAAATACAAGACAACCTCGGAGGTTGTTTACATGCTTGCCGATATCGTCAGCAAGAACGGTAATCTTCTCCTTAATGTCGTGCTATATCCGGACGGCAGCCTGCCGCCAGAATCGCAGCTGTTGCTGGACGAACTCGCCCCTTGGATGAAGGTAAATGGCGAGGCCATTCATGGCACCCGGCCGTGGAAAATTTTTGGCGAAGGGCCGACTGTAACGGCTGATGGCGCCTTTCAGGAAAACGCGGCCTATTCGGCCCAGGACATTCGTTTCACCACGCGCGGTGAGGCGCTTTATGCTGTCACCCTGGGCGAGCCCAAGCAAAGTGTTGTCGTGACGTCTTTAGGGCGAAAGGCTGGACACGAAGCGCGCCGGATCAAACGCGTACAGTTGCTGGGCGTATCAAAGGCCCTGACATTCCAGCAGACGGATGCAGCGCTCGTTATCGACCTGCCTTCATCCCTGCCGAGCCGGCATGCGTCCGCATTCAAAATTACATTTCAAGGATAAGCGGTCCATCTCTGACCGCCAGAGATAAGCCGAGCAGGAAATACGATATGAAATTGAGAGCTTTAGTATGCGGCGCGATCGCATTGTGGTCGGCATCGACGGGACTGGCCCTGGCCCAAAGTGCCGCGGGCCATCCCGACTGGCCGGGCGCCGGGCAACTCTTTATCGGCGCCAACTATCAGCCTGTGGACCGTACGCCCGAGCAGATTCATATGGATATAGCCCTGATGAAAAAGGCGGGCTTTACCGTCGTCCGCATGGGTGATCTGTCGTGGGACTATTTCCAGCCGGCCGAAGGTGTATTCACCTTCGAGAAGTTCGATGCCGTCCTCGACGAAATGTATGCGAACGGGATCAAGGTCATTGTCGACATTCCGGGGCAACCGGCTCCGATGTGGCTGCATAAAAAATATCCCGGCGTCGACCTGGTGACGCAAAACGGCACCCGGCTTTATGCCGCCGAGCGCTATATGGACGATACCAGTGACCCGGACTACCGCCGACTGGCGAAAGACCTGGGCGAGGCCATGACCAAACGCTACGGCAAACATCCGGGTGTCATCGCCATCGGCTACAATAATGAGGTCGGTAACGGTTTCATTTCGTATTCGGCGGCGGACCGGACCCGGTTCATTGCCTGGTTGCAGAAAAAGTATGTCACGTTGGATGCGCTGAACAAGGCGTGGGCGACGCAACGCTGGGCTCGTACCCTAAGTTCGTGGGATCAGGTCGAACTTCCTTACGGCGATGGTCCTGGCCCGTTTGAACGCTACCTCGACCTGCGCCGCTACTGGTCGGACGTCACGGTGGAAAACCTGATGGATCTGGAACAGGCTCGTCGCAAGAACGCCCCTGACAAACCGACGATTTCAAACCTGTGGGACAGCAGTGACCGCAAAGGATTTGACTACCTTTCGACGTACAAACAATACGTCACCTACGGGTCGTACGGATTTTACAACGCCGATGCGATCGGCGGCGGTTTCGAGACCATGATGATGAAGGGGGCTCTGACAACCCCCAGCTGGTTCAATGAGTTTCAGGCCGGCGGCGGCGGCTATTACGGCACCAGGGGCCGCTCGCGCATGTGGGCCTATTTTTGTCTTCTCAACGGCGGACAAGGCATGCTTGCCTGGACGTTCAACAGCCATCTGGGCGGTGAGGAACAGGCCCTGTTCGGTCTGATCGATCACGACGACACGCCGTCATGGAAGCTCGGCGAATGGGGCACGATCGCATCAGAATTCAAGACGATGCAAAAGCTGGGCTTTCCGCGCCAGCTCAAGCCCCAGGCGGCGATTGCCTATTCGTTTGAAGCCAAGATGGCGTCCAGCCCCAATAGTCCGTCCAATACGGTCAAGCAATACATTACGACATCCTACATGGAGCAGAAGCACAATGCTTTTGCCCCCTTGTACAACGACAATATCGACGTCGCGGTAATCAATATCGCCCACGAGGATCTCAGCCAGTACAAGCTCGTTGTTATTCCGGGTGAGTACCTGATGGACCAGGCGGCCGCCGACGCTGTGCGCCGCTATGTCAATGCCGGCGGCACGGTCATCATGACGGCCTTCTCTGACAAGGTAAACGAGAACAACCAATGGTTCAACACACCCTTGCCGGGCCGTTTAAGCGATGTCTTTGGTCTGAAAACCAACGAGTTTTATCGCTCCTACTCACCGCTCGTCGGCAAGATCGGCGATAGCGCGTTCAGTACGACCATCAACTTCTATGAAGTGCTCGAACCCTCGACGGCCAAGGTGCTCGGACGGTTCTCCAATGTCGACGGCTCGCCACCCGTCGTCACGGTCAATAGCTATGGCAAGGGCCAGGCAATTTACGTCGCGACGCCGGCACAGGCTTCGATAATGCAGCCGCTGTATCGCAGCCTTTATGCCCAGCTTGGCATAGTTCCCGGCCCGAAAACGCCCGAGGGCGTCTATGCCCGGGTGGTCAATGGGCGGACCCTCTATGTGAACGCGTCATACCAGCCAAGAGATATTGTTTTGGAAGGGAAGAAGACGGGTCTGATTTCAGGCAAGACGTGGAATGGCACCCTGCACCTTGAAGCTGACGGCGTTGATCTGGTCGAATAACGCCGCGCCTGCCAACCCGATAAACACATTGTAATCAGAGATTCGAATATGAAACCGCAGATTTCCCGACGCACATTGACGTCCCTTCTGGCTTCCGGGCTGGCACTTTCGGCGACGGGGGCTCTTGCCCGACCAGTGGGCGCTCGTCATGTCGAACTCGACGTGGGTCAGGCCGCCCGCCCGATCGACCGCTTCTTCGACCTGTCGGTCGGCGCAGACTATTCCGGCACCACGATTCGTCCCGCCAATCTGGCGCAACTGAAGACCACGGTCGATGAACTGGGCTTCCGCTATATCCGCTTCCACGACATTTTCCACGATGCCCTCGGCACGGTGAAAATGGTCGACAACAAACTGGTCTACGACTGGACGAAGATCGACTACCTGTACGATTCCTTCCTGAAGATGGGCATCAAGCCGTTCATCGAGCTGGGCTTCACGCCTTCGGCCCTGAAAACGTCTGACCAGACCATCTTCTACTGGAAGGGCAACACCTCGCAGCCGCGCCTTGGCCTGTGGAAGCAACTGATCGACGCCTTCGCGCGCCACCTGATCGCCCGCTATGGCATCGACGAGGTGCGGTCATGGTATTTCGAGGTGTGGAACGAACCCAATCTCGACGGCTTTTTTCAATATGGCGACCAGGAGGCCTATTTCGCCCTGTACGGCGTGACCGCGCGGGCGTTGAAGGCGGTGGATCCGCAGCTTCGCGTCGGCGGACCGTCGACGGCCGGCGCCGCCTGGGTGCCTGAGTTGCTGGCCTGGACCAAGGCGACCGATACGCCGATCGATTTTGCCTGCACCCATACCTACGGCGTCGACTACGGCTATCTCGATGAAGAAGGCAAGATGGACCTGCAGTTGTCGAAGAACCCCGACGCCGTCATCGGCGATGTCCGCAAGGTCCGTGGCGAAATCGAGGCCTCCTACCTGCCGGGACTGCCGTTGTTCTTCACCGAATGGAGCACCAGCTATAATCCACGCGATCTGAGCCACGACAGCTATATCGCCGCGCCCTACATCCTCAGCAAGCTGAAGGGAACGCAAGGGCTGGTCCAGGGCATGAGCTACTGGGTCTATTCCGACCTGTTCGAGGAGCCCGGCCCGCAGGAGAAGGCGTTCCAGGGTGGGTTCGGCCTGATGACCAAAGACGGCATCCGCAAGGCGTCGTGGTTTGCCTATAAATATCTCAATGCGCTGAAGGGCAATGAAATTCCCTCGGCGGACAAGCAGGTATGGGCGTCATGGGACGGCCATGCCTTGTCGGCCGTCATCTGGGATTATCAGCATCCCAATCAAAAGGGCAGCAGCAACGGCACATTCTTCAGCAAGCTGGTACCGAACTCTCCGTCAGCCCCCGTCAAGGTCGAACTCTCCGGCCTCACGCCGGGCAGCTACAGGTTGAAGATCCAGCGCACGGGCTTCAAGGTCAATGATGCTTATTCGGCCTATATCGAAATGGGCTCGCCCAGGGACCTGACATCCGCGCAGCTTCAGCATCTTCAAGCCCTGACCGGTGATCTGCCGGAAAAGGAAAAGGTAATATCGGTGTCCGCCAGCGGCGTGGCCGAGGTGACCCTGCCGATGCGCAGCAATGACATAGCGCTCATTACCCTGGTGCCGGCTTAAAAGCTTGCTGGCCGTCTCATTTCAACAGGAAGAAACAACCGATGAAAAGTGCTTTTGACAGCAATCGCCGCAAGCTTCTTCTGGCGGCCGGCGTTGCCCTCGTTCCAATGGGCCTGATGAATTGCGGCGGCGGGGGAGGCGGGGGCTCGTCCGGTGGCGGCGGTGGGGGCGGGGGTGGTTCCTCCTCCTCATCGGCTTCCGCATCGGTCACGCCTGACACCATGAAACTCGGCATTCCAATTGTCGTCGATCAGTTCGGCTATTTGCCGGCCCTGACAAAGATAGCCGTCATCCGCGATCCGCAGAGCGATTCCGTCGGTACGCTCTCGGACGGTACACCCATTGTCAGCTTTGATGCGTCCGATTCCTTCACGCCGGGCACGGTCTATGATGTCGTGAATGCGGCAACCAATGCGGTTGTATTCACCGGGGCGCCCGTCGCATGGAACGCCGGAACAACCGACAAGAGCTCGGGCGACAAGGCCTGGCACTTCGACTTCAGCAGCGTGACGGCGCCGGGTGAGTACTTTATCCGCGACACGCAGCGCAATGTGAAGTCCTATACTTTCAAGATCGCGGCCGACGTCTATCTCCCCGTCCTCAAGGCCGCCGTGCGCTATTTTTATTACCAGCGCGCAGGCCAGGAGAAGCTGGCAACGCACGCCGGCGTGGGCTGGGCCGACGGCGCTTCGCACCTTGGACCAGGCCAGGACAAGAACGCCCGTCTTTACAGCGCCAAGAGCGACGCCTCGACCGAGCGTGACGTGTCCGGCGGATGGTATGATGCCGGCGATATGAACAAGTATACGAGCTGGGCGGCCGGCTATGTCACCGCCCTCCTGCTGGCCTATGCCGAGAAGCCCGCCGTATGGGGAGACGACTACAACATCCCTGAGTCCGGCAATGGCATCCCGGACATTGTCGACGAGGCGAAATGGGGACTGGATTGGCTGAGCCGGATGCAGGAGCCGAACGGCTCGGTCCTGTCCATCGTCGGTCTTAGCGGTGCCAGCCCGCCGTCCGCTGCGACGGGGCCAAGCTATTACGGCCCGGCCAATACATCCACGACGCTGAGCACAGCCGGGGCATTTGCCCTCGGAGCGAAGATTTTGGCGGGCTTCCCCGCCCTTGCATCCTATGCCGCCGGCCTTCGCATACGCGCGGAAAATGCCTGGGCCTGGGCCGATGCCAACCCGAATGTCATCTTCCAAAACAATGACTCGTCAAACGGATCCGAAGGACTGGGCGCGGGTCAGCAGGAGACGGACGACCGTGGCCGCCTGATTTCCAAACTGGTTTCGGCAATCTATCTCTTCGACCTGACGGGCAATACGACCTACCGCGATTTCGTGGACGCCAACTATGGTGAAGCTAACCTGATCCGCTACGGCAACTATGTCTCAGCCTATGAGAGCGGAATACAGGACTCGCTTCTCTACTATGCCAGCCTTCCCGGCGCGACCTCGTCCGTCGCCTCGTCGATCAAGACAAACTATATCAATGGCGCCACTTCAGAATACGTATGGGGTAAAATCACGACGAAGGCCGACCCCTATCTGGCCTTCATCTATGACTATATCTGGGGCAGTAACTCTGTAAAAAGCAATTTCGGGCTGCTCTTCACCGCCCTGAACACCCACAGTCTTGCCACGTCCCATACCGCCATGGACAATCTCAATGCGGCTTCGCACTATGTCCATTATCTCCACGGCACAAATCCGCTCGGACTTTGTTACCTTACAAATATGTCCAGCCTTGGCGCGGAAAAGTCCGCCAACCAGATTTTCCATACCTGGTTTTTCGACGGCTCGGCCAAGTGGGACAGCGCGGCTACCTCGACCTATGGACCGCCTCCGGGCTTCCTGCCGGGTGGACCGAACCAGGGTCAGTGGGACTGGGATTCGCGCTGTCCATCCATCAGCTCGCTATGTGGCACAAAGCGACCCTCGCCGCCTTATGCGCAACCCGGGCAGAAGTCCTACAAGGATTTCAATGACGGCTGGCCTCTGAATTCCTGGCCGCTCACTGAAGTCTCGAACGGGTATCAGGTTGCCTATATCCGTCTGCTGTCGAAATTCGTGTGAGTCGGACCACAGCGCGTAGAGCTTAAGGTTCGCCGCCTGGTATTGTTTAGGAGAGTACACATTGAAGCAGCGACACAGGCTCGCAAGCGCGCTGGCGGCGGCATTAGTCATGTCGGCACCGGCCCTCACCCAGCCCGTGGCTTCTCAGGCGTTCAAGCAAGGTCAGCCGCAATCCGTTGCGGCTAAGCGCGCCGGGGACCTCCTGGCGCGTATGACTCTGGAAGAGAAGGCCAGCCAGCTTCAGAACGATTCACCGGGCATTCCGCGTCTGGGTATTCCGGCTTACAACTGGTGGAGCGAAGGTCTGCACGGCGTCGCCCGGGCGGGGGAGGCGACCGTATTCCCCCAGGCGATTGGCTTGGCCGCGTCGTGGAACACGCCGCTGATCACCCGGGTCGGGGACGTGACCAGCACCGAATTTCGCGCGAAATATCTAAAGACGGTGCGGCCTGATGGAAGTTCGGGCTTTTATCAGGGCCTCACGGTCTGGTCGCCGAATGTGAACATTTTTCGCGATCCACGCTGGGGCCGCGGCCAGGAAACCTTCGGCGAAGACCCCTATCTGACCTCGCGCATGGGGGTCGCCTATATCCAAGGCCTTCAAGGCGACAATCCCGTCACTCCCAAGGTGTCGGCGGCGGTCAAGCATCTGGCCGTGCATAGCGGTCCCGAGGCGGATCGCCACCGGGAGGATGTCCATCCTTCGCCACACGATCTGATAGACACCTACCTGCCCGCATTTCATGCCGCGGTGACGGAGGGCAAGGCCCTGTCCGTCATGTGCGCCTACAACGCTGTCGACGGTGTACCCGCCTGCGCCAACACTTACCTGCTCAAGGATCTCCTGCGCACGTCATGGAAGTTCCAGGGCCATGTCGTTTCCGATTGCGGCGCCGTCGGTGACATATATTCGGACGGGGCGCACCGCTGCGCCAGGACCCCTGAGGAAGCCGTGGCCGCAGCCGTCAAGGCGGGAACCGACTTGATCTGCGATTTCTACGGCAGCAAGACGGGGGACCCTGCGACCACGGTAAACGCGGTCAGGCAGGGTCTTCTGACCGAAGCGGATATAGACCGCGCCGTCCTGCGACTGCTTGAGGTTCGTATTAGCCTGGGCCTCCTGGACGCTCCCGAAAATGGTGCTTTCAAAGACATCAAGGCCACGGATTACGATACGCCTGCGGATCGGGCGCTGAATCTGGAAGCTTCACGTCAATCTCTGGTCCTGCTGAAAAACGATGGCGTTCTGCCATTGAAAAGCGAACCGAAGCGCATTGTGGTCATAGGTCCGAATGCGAACAGCGTCGACGCCCTTGTCGGCAACTATAACGGAACACCGTCCCGGCCCATAACTGTGCTGGACGGTATCCGCGCCCGGTTTCCAAACACGGAGGTGACCTATGTGGAGGGCACCGGTTGGGTCGCCCCGCCTCTCCAGGATGTGCCTGAGGCCAACCTGTGTCTGGATGAGGCCTGTGCTCGACCGGGCGTGAAGCTGGAGCGTTTCGACAATCTCGATCTCGAGGGCGCGCCAGCCGCGGTGGAAACCGCGGCACGGGCCGAGTTCAAGTGGGGCTGGCCCAATGCCTACGACCACAAGACCTCGTCGCGCTGGACTGGCTATGTCCGCGCCGATGAAAGCGGCATGCATAATTTCCGGCTCAAGAGCAACCAGGGCTACCGCGTCCGGGTCGACGGAAAATTGGTCGCGGACCTGTGGGATATTGCGTGGCCGACTTCGAAAACCGAGATCCGCCTGGAAGCCGGCAAGGTTTACAAAATCGAGGTCGAAGCGCAGCAGACCGGCTATGACGGCGACCAGAGGCTGCAATGGACGCGTCCGAGTTCCGACAATACGGCGGCGCTGGAGGCGGCGCGCGGTGCCGACCTTGTCGTCTTTGTCAGTGGCCTGACATGGCAGCTGGAAGGCGAGGAAATGACCGTGCATGCGCCCGGATTTTCGGGCGGCGACCGGACCAGCATCGACTTGCCGGTGCCTCAGGAGGCGCTTCTGGAAAATCTGGGCACACTCGGTAAGCCCTTGGTTCTCGTCAATATCAGCGGCAGTGCCATGGCTTTGAACTGGGCCGACCGGAATGCCGCGGCTATTATTCAGGCCTGGTATCCAGGCGGCGAGGGCGGCCAGGCTGTGGCGGAGCTCATTGCGGGCGACTTTAGTCCCGCTGGCCGCCTGCCGGTGACATTTTACAAATCAGTAGCCGACCTCCCGCCATTCAACGACTATTCGATGAAGGGGCGAACCTACAGATACTTCAAAGGTCAGCCCCTGTATCCCTTCGGCTACGGGTTGAGTTACACGCAGTTCGCCTATTCAGCCGTTTCCGCCCCCAAGACCGTCCGCGCGGACAGGGGGATTAAGCTGGAAGTCGACGTGAAGAATTCAGGGCCGGTCGACGGCGACGAGGTGGTGCAGGTCTATGCCACGCGTTCTGAAGCCGGCGCCCCCAATTCCACACTTGTCAGCTTTGCGCGGGTTCATCTGAAAACGGGAGAAACCCGCCGGATGATGTTTGACCTGGGTGCGAAGGCGCTCAGCACAATCGACGCTAACGGCAAGCGTACCGTAGAGCCAGGCGTCGTCAGGATTTGGGTCGGTGGCGGTCAGCCGGGCGGTTCGACCGGTCGACTGGCGCCCTCCGGAATAGACCTGCAAACCATCGTGAAGGGACGTCAGGATCTGCCACAGTTCTGAACCCTTGGGCGATCAGCCATAGCGTAGATATATCCGAGTTTTAGGAACTGAGATGAAGCTGTCATCGTTGAGTATCGCAAGTCTTACATTCGCATTGTCGTGGTCTCCTCACGCGACAATGGGCCAGCAGACCAGGGCGTCGCCGACGATCACCATTGCCGCGGACAAGGTGAAGGCCGCAGTGAGCCCGACCCTTTACGGATTGATGACGGAAGAGATCAATTTCTCCTACGAAGGCGGTCTTTACGGGGAACTGATCCGCAATCGCAGTTTCAAAGGGGAGGGTGGCTTTGCCTATAACACCGAAGCGCCGGTCTACTGGACGCCGTTAGGTGGGGCCGACATTGCGCTCGACAGGAAACAACCGCTGAACGAGGCGCTGGACCTTAGTCTGGTCCTGGACGCCAAGGGGGCATCTGAGGCGCAACCACAGGGCATCACCAATTCCGGCTACTGGGGGATTCCTGTAACGCCGAACACGACGTACACGGTGTCCTTTTTTGCGAAGGCGGATGGGCAGGCCGGGCCGATCACCGTTGCCTTGACCGACAAAAGTGGTTCGACCATCACGTCCGCCAGCGTCAGCGGCGTTTCAGGGGATTGGAAACGGTTCGAGGCAAGGCTGACCACGGGCGACTTGGCGCCTTCCAAGGACAATGTGTTCACCCTGACCACGACCGTCCCGTCGAAACTATGGCTTCAGCAGGTCTCGTTGGTCGGCGCCACATATAACGGCCGGCCCAATGGCAATCGGCGCGACCTGATGGACATGATGGCGGGTCTGAAACCGACCTTCCTGCGCTTTCCGGGCGGTAACTACCTGGAAGGCGATTACTTTTCTCAGCGCTTTGACTGGAAAAAGACCCTTGGCCCCACGGAAGCCCGTCCGGGTCATCGCAGTCCGTGGAATTACTGGTCGACGGACGGTATGGGGCTGATGGAATTCCTTCTCTGGTGCGAGGATTTGAAGAGCGAACCGGTCCTCGGCGTATTCGCCGGCTATGCGTTACAGGGCGAACATGTGTCGTCGCCTGAAGAGCTCGAGCCCTTTGTCCAGGATGCGCTGGACGAGATTGAATATATCACCGGTGACGCGACCACATACTGGGGCGCAAAGCGAGCCCGGGATGGCCATCCGGAACCTTTCCCGCTGCGCTACGTCGAAATCGGCAACGAGGATGTTTTCGACCGCTCGGGGTCATATGACAAGCGCTTTGCGATCTTTTACAAAGCCATCAAGGCCAAATATCCCCACCTTCAATTGATCTCGACCATGAGCGCGGACAAGACGCCGTCACAGCGGCCCGATCTGGTCGACGAGCATACCTACGCCTGGGGCGAGGCGCAGATGTACGATCACATTAGGGATTACGACAATCGGTCGCGCAGTGATCCCAAGATATTCGTTGGCGAATGGGCCACGCATGACGGCTGGCCCATGCCCAATATGCGGGCGGCGGTTGCCGACGCGGCCTATCTGACCGGGCTGGAACGCAACTCGGATCACGTGGTGATGTCAGCCTATGCGCCCCTGCTGGCCAATGTCAGCCATATCGGCGGCAACAGCCGTGAAAACTCCATGCACTGGGCGATAAACCTGATCGGCTATGACGCGCTTTCGACCTATGGGACGCCCTCCTACTACGTACAGAAGATGTTCGCCGAAGCGAAAGGCGACGTCGTCCTGGAAACGGCCGGCAGCGATATTCCGCAATGGTTCATCGACAACAAGGTGCATCCGTCCCTGTTCTGGGTGGTCACGCGCAATGAAAAGACTCGCCAGATCCAGGTCAAGCTGGTCAACCACGCCGCGTCGGCGCAACCGGTTAATCTGAAGCTTTCGGGCGTCAAGTCGATAGCGCGCAAGGGTGTTCTGACAGTGTTAAGTTCGGACGACCCTGAAGCCGGAAATTCACTCGAGACGCCGGACCGCATCGTTCCACACACTGAGACACTATCCGGCGTGTCGCGCGATTTCACGCTTACCCTGCCGCCATATTCGGTTTCAGTTCTCGTTTTTTCGACACGTTAGTCGACATAGAAAAAAGGCTTACTCCATGAATCTTCGAACCAAGACTACCGACCGAAAACCCAAAAGCGTGCTTGTTTCTTCGGCGGCCGTGTTGTTTGCCCTGGCGTGTCAACCGGCCTTTATCGTTGCAGCCGCCTTGAGTTTTGCGCCCGCCTCCGCAGCACTGGCGCAGGAGAAGGCACCACTGCCCAAGATCGTGAAGAAGAATGGCAAGTCTGCCCTGATGGTCGACGGCGCGCCCTATCTGATCCTGGGCGCGCAGGCCAACAACTCCTCCAACTACATTGCGCAACTGCCCAAGGTATGGCCCGCACTGAAGGACATTCACGCCAATACGCTGGAAATTCCGGTGGCCTGGCAGCAGATAGAAGCCAGTGAAGGGCAGTTCGACTTTTCCTATGTCGACGCGTTGGTAAAGCAAGCGCGCGAGAACGATGTCCGCTTGGTGCTGTTGTGGTTCGGCACGTGGAAGAACACCCGGTCAGACTATGCGCCGGACTGGGTCAAGCTGGACAATAGGCGCTTCCCCCGTATGACCCAAAAAGACGGGACGATGTCCTATTGCCTGTCGCCCATGGAGCGTACAACGCTGGAAGCCGACAAAAAGGCCTTCGTCGCCCTGATGACCCATCTGAAGCAGATCGACGGCGATGCCCACACGGTTATCATGATCCAGCCGGAAAACGAGGTAGGCACATTCGGGAGCGTGCGCGACTATTCCGCCAAGGCGGAAAAGCTGTTCCAAGGCCAGGTGCCGCAGGCGCTTCTCAAGAAAAAAGGCATCGCCAAGGGCGGCACCTGGTCGGACGTGTTCGGCAAACGTGCCGACGAGTATTTCCATGCCTGGTATTTTGCCAGCTATATCAACGAGATCGCGGCGGCCGGCCGGCAGGTTTACGATCTGCCCATGTATGTGAATGCGGCCCTGCGCCAGCTTTTGGTCGAGGTGGGTCCGGAAACCTATGCCTCCGGTGGGCCATCGGACAATGTCATCGACATCTATCAGGCCGCGGCGCCCGCGATCGATATTGTCGCCCCCGACATCTATAATCATGACACGCCCAGTTATCAGGCGGCGCTCGACCTCTACTCCAAGTTCGAGAACCCGCTTTTCGTGCCTGAAACCGGCTCGGACACCGAATTCGCCCGAAATATCTTCAGCGTCCTTGGCCGGGGCGGCATCGGCTATTCGCCCTTTGGCATCGACTATACCGGCTACACCAACTATCCGCTCGGCGGCAAGGACATCTCCCCGGAGGGCCTGGCGCCTTTCCGCGAAAAATATGCGCTGTTCGCCCCGATGATGCGCGAATGGGCCAAGATCGCCTTTGAGAATCCCGTCTGGGGGGTTTCCGAGCCCGACGATCGCAAACCGCAATCCATCGATCTGGGCGGTAAATGGAAGGTCGATGTCGTCTATGGGCAATGGCAGTTCGGCAGTACCGACTGGACGTGGCTAAAGGTAGATCCTGTTCCGGGTCGCGAAAAACCCAATGGCGGCGTTGTCATAGCGCAATTGTCTCCGGACGAATTCCTGCTGACCGGTGTGCACGCGCGCCTACACTTTGGCCAGGGCCCGAAAAACGACGCCAAGAACATGACTTTCCGAAGTGTCGAGCAGGGCCACTTCGAAAATGGCAAGTGGGTGGTCGATTTTGTATGGAACGGCGACCAGATCGATCATGGCCTCAACCTGACCGGACAGCCGGCCGTACTCAAGGTCAAGCTGGCGACATATTGAGTTGCCGCGTCTGTGTCTGCAGGTGCAGTGAAAGAAATCCGAAACGATGGAAGCCCAGGGTGAAATAATGGTATTGCGTTCGAAATGCCGGCTTGTTTTCGCGACCGTTGTCGTTCTGTTGACGGCGCTGAGCAGCGGATTGCAGGCCGCTGCGCCTCCGCCCGTGGCCGGCGCGAAACCGGTCACGACTGAGCATATCGAGGTGCATAGTCGCGCCCTGGAAGGCAATCTTGAGGGCGAGTCACCCGACCGCAAGGTTATTGTCTATCTGCCGCCTGACTATGCCACGCACCCGTCGCTCCGCTATCCAGTGGTCTACGCGCTTCATGGATACGCGCTTACGGCTGACGGATTTGCGGGATTGTTGAACACACCCCAGACCGCCGAAGGTGCCTTTGCCCTGGGAACGCCAGGTCTGATCATCGTCTTGCCCGACACTCAGACCATGCATAACGGCTCCATGTATTCGAGTTCGGTGACGATTGGAGATTGGGAAGGGTTCATCGCCAAGGATCTGGTTTCCTATGTCGATGCGCACTACCGCACAATTCCCGATCGTTTGAGCCGCGGCCTGGCCGGGCATTCCATGGGCGGCTACGGCACCGCGCGCATTGGCATGAAGTACCCGGACGTCTTTGGCGCGCTCTACATCATGAGCCCGTGCTGCCTGTCGGTGCGTGGTTCGCCGCCGCCGGCCACGGTTGCCGCTCTCGAAGCTGTCAAAACTCCGGAAGAAGCGGCCAAACTCGACTTCCTGTCGCGGGCGACTTTGGCCGTGGCAGCCGCCTGGTCTCCGAATCCGAAAAAACCACCCTTCTATGTCGATCTGCCGACGGCGAACGGGATCGCCGACCCGTCGGTATTGGCGCGCTGGGCGGCCAATTCACCCTTGACTATGCTGGATCAAAACGTCTTTAACCTGAGGCGATATCAGGCAATCGCCCTGGATGTCGGTGACCAGGACGGGCTACGTGTTGATACCGAGTTGCTGCATAATCGCATGGCGGACTTCGGCGTCAAAAATACTTTCGAAGTCTACAGCGGTGACCATGGTAATGCCGTAGCCGACCGTTTTCAAAATCATGTTCTGCCGTTTTTCGGACATGTCCTTGCCTTCGAAAAGGACGCTCAGACGCCATGATGATCGGCCACGTCATCAAGAAAGGGAGTTGCTGAATGCCCAGGTTTCCGCATTTCCTCATCGTCAACCTTGCCGTCGCAGCCGGCATATTCACCGCGTCGGCCGCACAGGCGGACGATTATCAAAGCTCACCGCCGCGCCAGGATGCCGAAGTACGGGATTTCGGTCCCTGGCTTGGCCCATACCGCGCCAAAGTCACCGCCAAGATGCTCGAGGATTTCGGCGAACAGTATCTCTACGCACCAAGTAATGCCACCTTGCGCGCGCCCGAAACCGGCGAATTACGTGTTGTATTCCTGGGCGATTCGATCACTGACCGCTGGGACCTGGAAAAATTCTTCCCCGGTAAGCCCTTCGTCAATCGGGGCATCGGCGGCCAGGTGACAACGCAGATGCTGGTACGTTTCCATGCCGATGTCGTGGCGTTGCAACCGGTGGCGGTCGTCATCATGGCGGGTGTGAACGACGTACATGGTGTGCTTCAGGTTGAAACCGAAGCGCAGATTGAAGCCAATTACGAAGCCATGGCGGAAATAGCCGTAGCCCATGGAATCAAGCCTGTTTTTGCCAAGATTACACCGCTCAACAACTATACCCCCAATGCGGCCACCGTATTGCAGGACCGGCATCCTGACCAATTGGCGCGGCTCAATATCTGGCTGGATTCATACTGCGCCGCGCACGGCTACACACTGATCGATTATGGGCCGGTGCTGAAGGATGGCGCAGGGTTGATGCGCGCGGACTACACGGCCGATGGCATCCATCCCAACGACGACGCCTACCGGGCAATGGCTCCGGTTGCGGCGAATGCCATCGCGACCGCCCTGTTGCAGCGGTAAAGGACGAATGACCATCGGCGCTTCTAGTTGGTTGCTTTAAGCGATTCGGACATTGTCTTGTGTTCGCGGGTCGACTGGCTCCTGCCTTCCATATTGATGCCTGCCGTTTTCAGGCAGTCGCCCTTGCGCACCAGTCCCGTGTCGAGTGCATATTCAAACTCGCAATGAGTCGTAATGGTGAGGGGAGGCACGGCTGTCTTGCTGTCGCTAAGCGACTCCCGGTATTTTGTCACCTCAGAAGCCGGTGTTCCAGCCTGTTCCATTAACATCGGAAGTGTGGTGTCGAGATAGACCTTCAAAGAAGCGGGATCTGGCTGTTGGTCGTAGGTTACGCGCGCGCTGTTATTGGCTTCGTCCCACGAAGTCAGAGTCACAACCAGTTTGCCCGTGATGTTTGGCCCGCCGAGTGGTGAAGGAATTTCTATGTCCTGGGTAACGGGTTGGTTCAGTGTTAATCCCAGATTGTGCATCATGCCCAGAAGACTGTCGTCCGGTAGGAAAACAGCGGTGGCATTGTCGGCGTTCAGATTGCCATACATGGAATCCAGGGCATGTTGCGCTTGCTGTAACTGAGCCGGATCCGTCTGTGCGTCTTTTGGCACCGATGATAAAAGCAATTCGCCCATGCCCTTGCGCACGCGGGTCAGGATTTGATCGAAGTTATCGATACGAACGGGTGTAAGGCTGTCGTCGGCCGTATAGGAAATCGGCCAGGCAATTTGACTGACCTTTTGCAAGGCGGTCTGCATGACAGCCTTCTCGCCCGGCGTTGCGGGGCCGTCCGGCAGACCGGTCAGGTCAAAATGATCCAGTGATTTCGTCACCTTATAGCCGTCGTCGGTGGCCTCGAATGTCAGGGTGAATTCAGTTTCCGCCGTGCCCAAGGCGGTCGTAATCCCGCCTTCAGTTTTTTCCTTGGTAATACTGATGTGCTGCGTGACGGTTCCGTGATCTTCGAGATTCAGCAGCAGTTCGTGGTAGCCAGGCTCTGCGCCGGACACCCCAGACGCCAGCGCCAGTCCTGACGCAACGGCCGCCAGCAATAGTCTTCGATACATGTTGTTCCGCCCCACTTGAATATGCATTTTATTGACACCTGACCGTAGTTATAACGTCGCGAACTCTCAATTCGTGGACGGGTTATTGACAGCAAGAAACGCCGTAAGAGTTTGCAATATTTGCAGCCTTACCGCCGGGGTATCGGGCGTGTGATCGCCACTCTTCAGTTCCAGATAGTCAACCTGTTTCCCGGCCTTTTGCAGGTCTTCATGCAAATTCCGGCTTTGGGAGACCGGCACCACATTATCGCCGTCCTGATGAATCAGCAGAACCGGTGCCGTTATGGCCGAGGCCGATACAACTGGCGCGCTGGTTCCGATGAACATGGCCAGGCTTCGCAAACTCGTCGAATCGTTGCGAAAGGTCCTGGGCCATCTCTGTGACGGCGACAGACTGGCGAAGGCGTCAGGATTGGGCTGCGGTGCATAGGTCTTTCGCCACGCGAGATAGCGGTCCGCATCGGAAATGCCGTCGAGCGACGCAGCGCAACGAACCTTGCCCGACTCGGCCGCCTTTAACGCAGCATAGCCACCAAAGCCAATGCCGACCATACAGACCCGCTGCGGATCGACCAGGCCTTGCTGTACCAGTGCGTCAACTCCGGCGCCAATATCCGACTGGATCTTGCCGTCCCATTGGCCGTAGCCGGCAGCAACAAAGTCTGCGTCACGTCCGTCCGAGCCCCGATAATTGGGCTGTAGCACGACGTAGCCGCGCGAGGCCAGCGCCTGGGGCAGCCAGTTGAAGCCCAGGCTGTCCTGGCCTTCAGGCCCGTCATGCGGCAATACGATAAGCGGCAGGCCTTTGTGGACGGGCTTTGGCGGCAGGGTCACAATGCCATTAATCGTTGTTCCGTCCGCAGCTGCGTAGGTGACAACCTCTTGCCTGGCGATCCACTCCGTGGGGACTTGCGGAAAATCCTCCCCAACGATGGTGCTTTTGCCGGTAACAAAATCGAGCAGATAATAGGAACCTGTATCCTCGAATCCGGTGACGTATACCAAGACCTTGCTCGCGTCGTCCGTGACCGACAAAACCTCGGTGCCTTGCTCAGGTGCTGCAGCGATCGCCTTGTCGTAGACAGCACGAAGGGCCGGGTCACGGATATCGTAGCGTGGTCCTTCCGCCTGAGAGGCGAACCCGGCCAACCGACCCGACCGCGGATCAAAAACAGGACGCTGCTGCCCGGCATCACCGCTTTCGAGCGGACCGGAAAAAACACCATCGGCATCGAGTGCGTAATAGTGGAAATGACGCAGGGCGTCTTCTGCATCCTTCCCGTGCGTGTCCGTATCAAGGACAATGATCGATTTCCCGTCGCCAGCGAGTCCAATGAGAAACGGCGCGAACGTGCTGTCCTTGCGGATGATGTCGCGACTCAAAACCGGCTTCCACTTGCCGTCGACCTTCATCTCGACACGGAAGGTATCGCGGAGGAAGTCGTACAGGGTGCGGGCAAAGATCGTCCCGTCGTGATCGATCAGCCAGTCGTCAACATAACGGCTTTCACGTTCAATGTCGCCGCCACCGTCCTCGACGAGCTTCCCGTGACCCGTTTCCGGGTCGACCTGCCAGAGAAAAACGCGTTGCGCCGGCTGACTTCCCGAGGACTGGGCACGCATCTCGAGGAACGGCCCAATCAGCCGGGGCATGCCACCGGTCGTAACGCGGAAGGGAAACCCTAGCGCCTGGCTCGGAGCATCCCCAATATGAAGGCCGACGGGGGTGCCCTTTCCGGTCACCATATTGACGGATGTGATCGCATTCTGGCTGCGCACGCCGAAATATTTGCATCCAGGCGGCTGATTGGCGTTGAGCAGCATCTGAATCTGGCTTTGAGTATCTTCGGCGCCAGCGCTGCCCGGTGTCGCCTTCGGCGGGGTCGGAAAATCCCGTGAATTCAGCTTTTGAGATCCCGTATTGCCTCCACCGGTCTCGCATGTGCCCCGTACGGCCAGCCGGGAATCCGAAATCAGGACGTGCGTTTCATCCGCCCAGGTGACGGCGCCAATATTGTCCCCAACCACCTTATAATAGACGTGCTGGTGGTCGGAAAAACGATAGCCGGCCAGGATCTGCATCCCGTCAGCGTGGGTCATGAAGGCAACGCGTGAACCGTCCGGCGACAAGGCGATCTGTTCGATGTTCGGAGAGGTAGCGTAGAGCTCCAGCGGCGGCGGAGAATCCACAGGCTTGACACGCTTCGCTCCCCGGATCACGACTTCTGTTTCCTGCTCCTCGGCATGGGCTGCGACGTGGCCGGTTATGGCGCACGTCGCCAAGACGGTCGTAACCAACAGGATTTTCTTCAACAAAAGCACTCGCTTCTCCCACAAGGTATGCAATAACAGACGCATCCGGAAATTCAGCTGCAGTCTGGCCGTAAATCGGGACGCGTCCCGAATATTCATATATAAATTATATGTTTACTCATGATTTGAGCATGGGTACCTTGTAATCGGATATTGTCAAGCGCATTGCGGCATGGCGTGTCTCAACGACGGCTGGCAGGGCGCAAGAGAAGCAGAGCTGCGCACCTATTTCAGGCCGCGACGACGATTCGGCCGCTCGTGTGACGGCATAAATCGATCAAACCACACCTTCGCCGGTGATTTTGAGCACGGGTGTAAAGGCCGGTTTTGCATCCGGCAGATGGACCGTCAGGCCATCCATACCCAGTTCAAACGGCACCGGGCCATGGCCCAGAAGCTCTACCGTCTCGATCCTGCCCTTGCGCTGCGGCGCGCCCTCCGCCATCGAATAGATTGTCAGGTACGGCGCATTGGGCCACTCCGCCGCCAGGGCATAGAGAACGCCGGCCTTTGTGGTGAAGCGAATATCCTCATGAGAAAGGCCCTCAGTCACGTCGTCGCTTTGGTAACCTTCAGCAAAACGGGTCGGGCCTTCGCCATAGATGTCCCAGGGGCGGGTATCGAAGATCGCCTCGGCATTGATCTCCATCCATCCGGCCATATCGGTCAGGACCTTTTCTTCCTTGTCGTCGATCTCGCCATTGCCGCGCACCGGAATGCTGAGCAGCAGGGTGCCGTTCTTCGACACCGTATCCATCAGGCGCTGAATCACCTGTTTGGCGGTCTTGTACCCGTCATTGTCGTAGATGCGGCGATCATAGTGCCATTGGCCGATGCAGGTGCAGGTTTGCCAGGGCTTGGCGCGCAACTGGTTCGAGAAGCCGCGTTCGACATTTTTGACCAGGGCCTTCATCTGCTCGTCGTCCAGCCCGTTGCTGGTGACGACGGCCTCCAAGCCATTATTCCACCTGGTGTTTTCGTTGTAGAAGTGCGCCACGGCCTCCAGGCCCGTCTGACCCAACGGCATGACAGAACAGTCAAAAAAGACGAAATCCGGGTGATACTGCTCGACCACGTCCATTTGGCGTGCCAGCCAATGCTTCGCGTACCACGGATTATTGGGCGGCGGCGTTTCCAGCCATTGGTCCGAACGGCTGTTGTAGGCGTCCATATCCTTGATCGTCTTCAGTCCGTCGGGCGGCGTGAAGTCTCCGGCCGGGCCGGTATAGAGCTCTTGCGGATCGAGGCCATCCCACCATTTGCCTTTGCCATCGTCCTTTTGGCGCGTGGCGGCGTCATAGCGCACCCCATGCATGATGCCCTCGGCGTCGTAGCCGTAGGCGGTCTGCCACCAGAGCCAAGCGTGGCCCGAGTGGTTCGAGACGCCAAAACGCAGACCGTGGGCGCGCGTTACCTTGGCCCATTCGCCAACGATGTCGCGCATCGGGCCGACCTTCGTCGAGTTCCAGCTATGGTATTTCGAGTTGAAGTTATCGAAATTGTCGTGGTGATTGGCCATGGAGACGAAATATTTCGCCCCGGCCTTTTTATAGAGCCCCATCAGGCGCTCCGGGTCCCACTTATCGATCTTCCAGCTGTTGATGATGTCCATGAAGCCATTGACGCTGGGGTGGCCGTAGGTGGCGACGTGGTGGTTATAGGTATCACCGCCCTGGATATACATCTTGCGACCATACCAGTCGCCATACTCCGGCACGCATTGTGGTCCCCAATGCGCCCAGATGCCAAGCTTGGCGTCGCGGAACCATTCCGGCGTCTGGTAGCCGGCTTTCAGCGACTCCCAACTGGCCTCAAAAACGGGCTTTTCGGTCTTTGCCCTGGATTTGGCCAGGGCAGGGGCGGCAACCTCACGCGTGGCGACCAGGGCCGACGCTCCGGCCAGCAGATGACGGCGAGATAGCTTCATTCGGGATCTTTCCAAATAAGAGGGCGCACCTCGAAAACGGGCGATATTTTTCACCACTTGATTGCGGAGTGACGCGCGTATTTCAAAGTGACAGCGTTACCCTTAATTAGGTTCGGTCAACACCATTATTGGTACATATAAAAATATTTTTTATATGTAAATTGATGTGTTCGAGGTTGGATAGACTTGGGACCTGTAGCTCGCGTCAGGGCAAGTCATAGACTTGCTTACGCAGTCGGCCGTACCAGGCGCTGGCGATCACGTGATTGGGGCGCCGGTTGTGGATAAATGGTATTTGGCAGAGACTCGTCGTTGTCATTCGAGCTGGAGATGGCTCCGCCGACGGGTCTTCGCTATCGGAGCACGTACAGTTCATGGTTCAGAAGCATACACGTCGATCCTCCTTTCATCCCTGGATCGAGACCGTCTGGCAGACTTTATGTTTGAGTGACGGGATTTATAAAGCCACGCCGGATGGCGCGTGGGATTTGATTCGTAGTGTGGCGCCCGGCGGTAAATCCATGGTGTTTCTGACGGGTCAGGCAACTGAGCCGGTAGACGTGCCGTATCTTGAAGGTGAGCACTCAGTTGTCATTTCATTTGCCGCCCATGTCTATCTGGCAGGTGACAGAGAGGTGCGAACCGGCGCAGCGGTCCGTCCACTGAATGTGAAAGACGACGGATTTTTTTTGAATGACGTGGAGCTGCCGTTGCCCACCTTTCTAAACGCCGAAAGTCTTGTCGATGGGATGATCGAGGCGGGGCTACTTCTGTCCGACGATATCGTAGCGAGGGCTTTTACCGCGAAGCCTAAGGCCGCCTCCAGGCGCTCGGTGCAGCAGCACTTCAAGAACACCACGGGCATTACCCAGAAAGACTTTCAATTGATCCGCCGCGCCCAGGAAGCGGTGCGGCGTTTGAAAGACAACCAAAATGCCGCAGCGGTGGCTATCGATCTTGGCTATACGGACCAGCCGCACATGATCAAGTCGATAAAGAAGATAATGGGGGCATTGCCATCGAATCTGGATGCGGTTCACAAGATCTGACACCGGACGAGGGATCTCGTCCGGTGTCAGAGGTTCAGGGCCTGGCTTATCTCGCAATCAGTGCTGCGAAGGTCTTGATGTCGTTGACGTAAAAGGCAGGATCTTCCCAAGCGCCGAAATGGCCTGCCGTTTCCATATCGTGAAACTGCACAACGTTTCCTGAGGTCTGGCGATCCGCCCATTCGCGGGGCAGGCGCACGCCGCCCGGGATCGGTGCTTCCGTCGCCACTGCGACCGGCACCCTGGTATTTCGCCCCTTGATGGTCGGCGCATGCAGGGCGTTTTGATTATAGGTGCGGAAGGATGAGCCCGCCGTTTCCGTCAGCCAATAGATCATGATATTGGTCAGGAGCGCGTCACGGCCAAATCTGGCATCCGCGTCATCTCCCACCCCCATTCCAGCCATGAAGCTCATGATCCATGCCGCCAGTCCGACGGGCGAGTCATTCATAGCGAAGGCGAGGCTTTGCGGCTTTGTAGCCTGGACGAGATTAAACGCGCCATGCGTAAAGAACCATTGCTGAATGGCTCCGGCGTAACCTTGTTCCGGCTCGCTCAGGACGCTGAAGTCCGTCGTGTGGTCCGGGTAGCCTACATCCGTCAGATGGATACCCATCAGCTGGTCCGGATGACGTTGCGACAGAGACATGGCAATGATCGAACCCCCGTCGCCGCCCGCCGCGATGAAGCGCTCGTAACCCAGGATATCCTTCATGAGATGAGCAAAAATGTCAGCCACCTTGTCCAAGGGGAGGGCCGTTTTGCCGGAGAAGCCAAATCCCGGAATGGATGGCACGATAACGTGGAAATCCTGCGCCAACGCATCCACGACCTTATGATACCGGTAGAAGCTGTCGGGCCAGCCGTGGATCAAAAGAATTGCCGGCGCGTCCTTCTTCTTCGAGGGTTGATGGACGAAATGCAGGTCAATTCCATCGATTTCGACCTTGTAATTCGGCAGCGCATTCAGGCTCGCTTCGGCTTTTCGCCAGTCATAATCATTGAGCCAATAGCTGGTCAGCCTTTTCATATAGTCTAAATTTGTTCCGATCATCCATCCCGCGTCAGCGGGTTCATCCGGCCAGCGCGTTAGCTGCAGGCGCATCTTAAGATCGGCAAGCTGATCGTCAGAAAAGGCGATTTTAAAGGGTGTAGGCTTGGTCATGGCGCTGGTCTCCTGTGCAATGGCTTGGCGAGAAGTGGCGCTACCGAGAAGAACCGTGGCGACGAGGGTTTTTGCAAAATTGCGGCGGTTCATTTTCGTAGCTCCCTGTTTGTTCAACGGGACCAAACTACAAAGGGGGCGGCATTAACGATTGTAATATTGCGCAAATCAGCAAGAGGGGGTTCTCGGCTGATTCGTGCAAAAAGTGACGATAAGCAAGTAATTGTATTTATTATTGAAACTGACTTTTTCAAGGATAACATATTGGATTTGTTTAGAATTCAGGTTTTGGCCAAGGCCGTTACATAAATTTGCAGCTTGTTTAGGTTTTGTCGGACAGGAGGCTACGGGCGGGTAGACGATGGCTGAAACTGAAAACATGCATAAGAGTCCAGCGAAGCGGCTGGCCGAGTTTACGCAGACAGTGGATGGCATCAAATTCTTGGTTCCAGACGATATTATCGAAGCTTTGGGCTGGCAGGACGGAGACGCGCTCGATTTGTCTATTGACGCTGCCGGCTACATCGTTTGCCGGAAAGTAGAATGACCCGGTGGGGCGCCGCAGACCGACAATCCTTGGCTGCCCAAAATTCCGCCGTTCGATCTTATTATTCCCCCGCACCGACCAGATAGTTCAGAACGGTCTGCACCGCTAACGATCGATAGCGTTGGGGGCTGGTGACAATCCAGGCATCCGCCTGTTCCATGGGATATTCAGGCAGCAGGCGGACGAGTCTGCCTTGCTCAAGGTCGGCTTCAATCATGAAGTCGGGCAGAAGAGCGATGCCGTGTCCCAACCTCGCCAGTTGGTGAGCCACCAACATGTTGCCAGCCGCGATCGTCCATCGCATCGAGCATTCCCACCCCCCGTCGAAACGCCAGGTATCCAGCGCCGCGCTTGTGACGATCGCATTTTGTGCGGCCAGGTCTGAAGGGGACACGGGTTCCCCCGCCTTTTCCAGGTAGGCAGGGGACGCCACCAAAAGCCGTCTGACTTTGTAGAGACGTCTGGCGATCAGGTCGCTGTCGTCGAGTGAACCCATGCGAACGGCAAGGTCAACACCCTCTCCAATGATGTTGACACGCCGTTCGGTCAGCCGCAACTCGACCTGGACGTTTGGATAGTCCGCACTTAACTTGATCAGATGCGGGGCAACCAAATACTGCCCTAGCGCGGCTGTTGTTGTCAGACCGACCCGACCTGCGACTAAACGCTCACGCTCTGCTATCGCCTGCGCGGCATCGGCGGCGGCGGTGATCGATGGTTTTGCCATGTCATAGATGCGCCGCCCCTCATCCGTCAGCGACAACGCCCGGGTCGATCGCCGGAACAGCGATGTGCGCAGCAGAAGCTCAAGGTCGGCAAGCCTGCGGCTGACGGTGGACTTAGGCAGACCAAGTACGGCACCGGCGGCGGTGAAGCTGCCGTGATCGGCAATGGTTACGAGCAGGGCGAGATCATCGAGCGAAGGCTTCATTGTTCCAAATGTGGAACTATACCGTCTTAAATGCAAGCCTTATGGAGACGACGGTGCGGGCGTATATCTTGGTCATCGACACAAGGAACATCGCCATGATCCAGTTTTCATCCGTCCATACGGCGACGCAGGCGCGTCACGGAACGGCCTTCGCGGCGCGGCAGTATCCGCGTCAGGCCTTTGCTAATCTCATCGACCCTGTCCTCAACATCGACTGGTTCGAAATGAGTACGCCCACCTTTCCGCCGCACCCCCATGCAGGGTTTTCCGCGGTCACCTACCTGTTCGCAGATTCGCCCAACGGCTTCATCAACCGCGACAGCTTCGGCGATGTGCAGGACATCCACGCCGGCGGCCTGCACTGGAGCCGCGCGTCGCGCGGCATGATGCACGAAGAAACACCCGTTCCTGGCAAGGGCCCGGTGCGAGGATTGCAGATTTTCATCAACCTGCCCGCGGCCAATCAAGGAGACCCTGCCGCGGCCTTTCCCGTAACGCCTGCGATGGTCAAAAACCATTCCGGCGAGGGTTGGGAATCCCGTGTCGCGGTCGACGGAACGACCCTGGGTGAAACCGCAGGGGCCCTGCCATCGCCGGTGCGGATCGAGGAAATTTCGCTGAAGCCCCAGGCCGCGCGGAACATCGACGTGCCGGCCGGCTGGGGCGGGATCCTGATTGTCCTGGAAGGTAAGATCGCAATCGGCGACACGTCCCTTGGCCTTGGCCAGGCCGTTGGCTTTGCCTCGGACGGTCACGACAATTTCCCTGTTGCGACCGGTGCGGGGCCTAGCCGCATCGTCCTGGTCTACGGGGCACAGCTCAAGCAACCCATCTTCGCCCACGGACCTCTGATGCTGGCCAGCCCGGCCGCACTCGACGCGGCATATCGTTATGTCTCGTCGCTCACCTTGCCAGCCTAAACCAGACTGACACTTAACGACCACTCAAGCAGGCTTCGACTGGCAGTCCCAGTCGACAATTCACGACCAAGGAGAGTTATCCATGACGACAACTGCAAACTACTTCACCGCCGAAAACTCGGCGCTTCTGCTGATCGATCATCAGGTCGGCACGATGCAACTGATCAAGAATATCGACCGCGATTTCGCCGCCAAGCAGTCGGTTGCCCTGGCCAAGATGGCCAAGATCCTCAACATGCCGGTCGTGATCACGTCCAGTCAGGAAGACTACGCCCAAGGGCCGGTCCTTCCTGAAATCGCGGCGATCCTGCCGGAAGCTTATGAAGCGCGCGTCAAGCGTCCTGGCGTGGTCAATGCCTGGGCATATGCCGACTTCCGCAATGCCGTCCTCGCCACCGGCCGCAAGAACCTGATCATGGCGGGCGTGACCACGGACGTTTGCCTGATCTTTCCGGCGATCGACGCCGCGCTCGAAGGTTTCGGCGTACAGGCCGTGCTGGACGCTTCGGGTTCGCCCAGCGATTTGTCGGAAGAATTTTCGCGGCAACGGATGCATGACGCCGGTGTCGTGCTCACCGCGACCAACACGCTGATCGCGGAAATCGCCCAGGACTGGTCGACGCCGACTGGGCAGCAATTGATCACCCTGCTGTTCACGGACGTCTTCCCGGCCCTTGGCGCCGGCATCGCGTAAATGTCCGCCGGCCCTTTGACCGAAGCGCATCGCGCTTCGGTCAATTCGGTTGCCCGTACCGCCTGGCTGATGGCTCAACCTGATGAACACCACCCACCCAAACATCACCATAGTCGGGGGCTCCCTTTCCGGTCTTACCCTTGCGCTCGCTTGCGCGACAAAGGGCGTGCCCGTGCATGTTGTCGAGCGATCTGCCGGGCGCGTGCACGGCGGAGACAGCCTGACTGTTGATCTGGCTTTGCTCGCGGCGACAGTTGGTCATGATCCGCGCGTGCACCCGATGCTGCCCGTGGTGCCGGCCTATCGCGAACTGACAACCTGGCCGGCCTTGTATGCGTGGCTCCGTGACCGGGTCGCTACAACATCCGGTATAATTCTCGAAGAAGGGAAGCAGGTCACGTCGGTCACGGATCTGGGCGATCGGGCGCAAATGAGCTTTGCCGACGGATCGCAGAGGGAGGTTGATGCAGTGATCGGTGCAGACGGATATAACAGTCTTGTCCGCAAAACGATTGCGCCGGAAGCGCCATTGGCGCGCTATGCCGGTTACCTCGTGTGGCGTGGGCTGGTCGATGAACGAACGCTGTCTCATCCAGTGCCGTGGCCCTCGGACGGCGGACTTTGGATAGAGTTCGCCGCTGGCTATCGCCTGGTAGGCGCGACACTTCCCGGTCGTGACGGGTCAATTGAACCTGGACATCGCCAAATCACATTCGCCTGGTTCGATGTGCATCGAGAGGCCTTGCTCCGTCGCACAGGCTGTCTGACAGATGATGGCCATATCGTGGGAACACTTGGACGCGGCACGATCGATGACGCGGTCAGGGCAGATTTGACGGCGCGGATTCCCCAGATTTGGCCCGAGATGTGGGCGGAAGCGGTAGCTGTTGGCATAGGCTCCAAAGATATCCTGAGCGGCGCGCCGATCGCCGAATACAAGCCCGAGCGGCTGGCGCAGGGTGCACTCGCCATTATCGGCGATGCGGCCCATGTCGTTTCGCCAATGACCGGGCGGGGGTTCCTGACCGGGGTGGAGGATGCAGCCGTGTTGGCTCAAATACTGGCCGACCGGCCGGCAACCGAGGCCCTTCCTGACACACTGGCCCGCTATGAGGCGGCGCGATTGCCGTTTGTTCGCGGTTTGGTGACCCACTCGGCGCGGATCAGTACCGATTACGTGCGTTATGCATCCGGTTTCCAGCGAGGATGAGAATGAGGATCGAATGTGGCACCAGGATTGGGCGGGGTCTCCTTCTCCGAGGAACTCAAATATCTCGCGTCGGAGGACGAGAATTAGCGAGATATATTGGCGAGCTTCAGGAGGATGTTCTTGAATTCACCTCGTTCCCGATTGTCCAGCGGCGCAAGCAGGCTCTCTTGAATGCAACGCTGATGGATGGGAAGCGCTCTGTTAAACAGGGCAAGGCCGTCATCTGTAAGCCTGACGACGACATTACGCTTGTCGTCGTTGCCACTGTGCCTGTCGATGAGACCGCGATTTTCGAGGCGGTCGACCAGACGACTTATCGCCGACTGGCTTAGCCTGACGATTTCTCCGAGCCTGGTGATGGGAAGCGATTGCTCCGGCAAGAAGCTCAGGCCCATCAGCACATCGAATTCATTGATGCTCATGCCGGCGCCGTCCGATAGCGCCGTCTCCAAATGCCGGGCTACAGTCTCATAGGCAATCGCAAGCGCCGAGAACGCCCGGGAGCATGACTCGTAACTATGTCCTTCGTCCTTCATCATAAACTCGTCGCTAAAAACAGCATCCTTATCCGTGAAATGGCAGGCGAGTAACAGCAAATTTTGCACAGGCCACGCCTCAGTCCTTGTATATGCATGCGCATACATATATATAGCCTATATCTCAGCGAGGTCAATTAGCTGAGGCCCGCAATAGGAGAGCCCCATGTCGAAACTCAAGTTTGCCATCATCATCGGAAGCACACGCGATAGCCGTTTCGGTCCTGTGCCAGCGCAATGGATCAAAGACGTCGCTTCGGAGCGCGATGACATGGAGGTTGAACTGGTCGACCTGAAGGACTTCGACTTGCCCTTCTTCAATGAAACGGCGTCGAACGCATGGCGTCCCAGCCAGGATCCGCGTGCCATCGCCTGGCAGAAAAAGCTTGCGGAGTTCGATGGCTATATCGTTGTGACGGCGGAATATAATCACTCGATCACAGGCGCTCTGAAAAACGCCTTCGATCAAGCCTATGTCGAGTGGGCCCGCAAGCCGATCGGCTTTGTCGGTTATGGCGGTGTCGGCGGGGCGCGGGCCGTTGAACATGCCCGCACGATAGCGGTTGAACTTCACATGGTGCCCGTCCGGACGGCGGTGCACATCGGTGGCAGCGACTACATCAAGGTGGTCCACCAAAGGCAGCCGATCACCGAGATCGAAACGTCGATCCGCCCCAGCGCCACACATATGCTCAACGAAATGTCGTGGTGGGGCAAGGCCACACGCGACGCCCGCGCGGTTCAGTAACCCTCGCATGTGGGTTCGCCTTTCGGCGTCCGCCCGCATGAACAAATTGGAGTACCTTAATGAGTGCCACTATATCCAAGGTCGTCGACGCGCTAACCGCGGGTCATGGTACCTTTTCGGCGCAACGCTTTCCGCTGAATGCTTTTCAAGGGTTGGCGGCGCCATTGATGGGTATGGACCACTATCACATGAGCGACGTGACCTTTGCGCCGCATCCGCACGCTGGCTTTTCGGCCATATCCTATGTGTTTGAGGACTCGCCTGGCGCCCTTCGCAATCGGGATTCGCTTGGCCACGATTTTGCGGTCGAACCAGGCGACGTCGTCTGGACTCAAGCGGGAACGGGCGTCGTTCACGACGAGCGGCCTGCCAAAGTCGGTACGGAGGTTCACGGACTGCAAATCTTCGTCAACCTGAAGGCCGTCAACAGGACGCTGGCGCCCCAGGTCTATCGCCTGGCCGCCCGTGACATCCCGGTCTGGAATGACGGCCAGGGCAGCCGTGTTCGTGTCGTCGTCGGTGACTACGGCGGCCAGACATCGACTCTTGCTCCGGCGGAACCGTTCAACCTGTTTGATGCTTTCCTGAACGGAAACATCGATATTCCGGTCAGGCAGGACTGGAACGCCTTTGTCTACGCCGTCGACGGTTCCGTGCGACTGACGATTGCGGACGAAAGGCGTGAACTGAAGGGCGGGCAGGCCATCTCCATCGGCGTTGCAGATCAGAGAGAAATACTCGATCTCACGTCCAATGGTCCCGCGCATCTCGTTATCATGTCCGGCCCCCGCACCAACGAGGCCGTTTTCCAGCACGGCCCCTTCATTATGGCCAATCCGAGCGAAATCAACGATGCGATCGGTCGTTATCAACGCGGTGAGATGGGATCGTTAGCGTCGCTCTCAACTTCATAAGACGGCGGCTTAATAGAAACTCCAAACGAGGACAAACCCTCAGTCTACCTCACGCAGGGGGGAGGGAGTTGATGAATTGGTTCGTGGCGCAAGCGCGAGTCCCTGGTTTTGAGGGAGTGCTGCAGACCCAGGCCCTTGCAATTATGTCTTCACAAATCCACGAGACGTTGGATCAAACAGTTACTTATATTTCCTAGAACAAAGAAGGTATACCCGTTGCGATGCTGGGGTACTCAAAATGAAAGCCGGTCGCCTGTAATTTGGCGCTGGAGTATTTGGAATCGGTTTGCATGTAACTGCGCACGACCTCGCCGGCAAACAAGCCTAGTAAAAAGCCAGGTATGCTGCGTGTCTTGAGTGGCTTATTCAACGCTTTGGCTACACTTGCGGCAATCTCGTCATAGGTGACGGGCTGTTGATCGACGACAAAAAACCGTTCAGCACGAGTAGCAAAATTGCCGGCCGCCATCGATGCCAAGTGGGCAATAGCGGCGCCCGCATCTTTAACATGAACCGGGGACGCCCAGTGCGCTGCGCCCGAGATTCGCATCACGGCTTGTCCACCGGCTATCGGGTCGATGAAATACTGCTTAAGCCAAGAACCTTGTCCATACACGGCGCCTGGAAAAGCGATCACAACCTGTAAATTTGGATTGGCCAGTGCCTCAACATTGTGTACCGCCTTGGTGATGTAAGGACCAAATCCCGTCGGATTTGGTTTCATGTGTTCATCCAGGGCAGGACCAGCACCGGTTTCGCCGTAGTAGGAATTGCCCGCGACGTAGACCAGACGCAATGAATGAGATGTTGGCAAAGCGGCGAATAAGCGCTGATCCATTAACAGCCGATCTTTTTCGTAATCCACAGCCGCTTTTTTGGTGACGCGCTGCCCAAATGTAGCTGGTTGCGCGACATGAACAATAACGTCGACATTGGAAAGTGCTTGTTGCCAAGCGCCATCAAGTTCGAGGTCTCCGCGGAGGACGGCTGCACCCAGTGATTCAAGCTTTTGTGCTGACGTGGCCGAGCGCGCCATTGCCGTCACTGCAACGTCTTGCATGGTCAGCAGACTACGCAGAACCTGTTCCCCAATAAATCCCGTAGCGCCTACTACAAACACTTGTTTAGGCATGATGAAGTCCTTTTGTTGGGCGGCTGGAGTCTGATTCACTGACGGCGCAGATCATTGGAGTGAATAATTGTACATTGAACTAATTTATTGTGCTAGGTGTCAAAAAGTGGCCTAACTATCCATAAAAGTGGACAACCGATGTTCGATTTGAATGCCTTGCGTGATTTTATTGCAATCGTCCGGGCGCAAAGTTTCGCCGGCGCGAGTAGGGCGATGAACATACCGAAATCCACGCTTTCCAAGCGGCTGCAAACACTGGAAACGGATCTCAACACGCGCCTTATCGAGCGCACTACACGTGCACTGCGTTTAACGCCTGAGGGGGATGCGTTTTATGAACGCGCTTTGCGCATCATGGGAGAGGTGGAGGAGGCCCATCATCTGCTGGAAGCGCGCTCTGATACCCCTAGTGGAAAACTGCGCATCTCCGCCCCTCACTTGTTTGGGCAAAGCTTTATGGGAGAACTGACGGCAGCTTATCTGGCAAGGTTTCCAAACACCGCACTGGAAGTGGTACTGGTGGATCGCCGTGTTGATTTAATTGAAGAAAGCTTCGACGCTGCCATACGGATTGGAGAAATGCCAGACAGCAACCTCGTGGCAAAAATATTTGCTGAGGTCGATCATGTGATTGTTGCCACGCCGGGGGCTGCGCAGCAATGGGCAGTAAATGCACCTGTCGATCTGGAAACTTTGCCCTGCTTAGCGCACATGGTCGGCTTCTCAGCGCGGACGAATTGGCGCTTAGTCAGGGGCGATACTTTTATTTCGGTCGCGGTGACACCCGCCATCGCAATCACATCGCTCGTCGCCATCCGCGACGCTGCGCTGGCGGGAGCAGGTCTGGCATACCTGCCGCGCTTTATGGTTCAAGCGGAAATAACGAACGGCCGCTTGATTCATGTTCTGAAAGAGTGGTGTGGTCCCAAAGTGCCAATCTCCATTGTTTATCCCTCTGCTCGCTTTCTTAGTGCGCGGCTTAAGGCATTCATCGACCTGTTGGACGAGCGGTTTCCACAACGAGAATTAAGATTGAGTTCATCGGATGCGCTGGCTGAATAGACCGTCATTGACGCCAATAACATTTGGGGAAAATCCGGCTACACATGCTCTGAAACACAGGGGCGCGTTTCCCGGGGTTCTTCGCCCAATTTAGGAGGCCAATTATTACACGCGACAATGGATGTTATCGCGTGTAATTTCAGGATGTTTTTCCCATAATGTTTATTATGCGAAAAATGTGTGTAGCCGCCATTTAGTAATGTCGCACCCGTGCCAGTTAGAGATGGCACCCTCCTGCATTTTCGTGGGAGGCCCTCTAAGTGACGTTACATATCATGAGCGACAAAGAGCTGGCGCGGCTTGAAGTCCTGCGCGATCTGACGAACGGCCGACTGACGGTATTGGCGGCTGCCGAGCTTCTGGGATTGGAGCGGCGGCAGGTCCAGCGTTTGGTCAAGGCCTATCAGGACCAAGGCGCAACCGCCCTCAT
>NZ_JBFUDU010000018.1:0-128549 GCF_056404555.1 Asticcacaulis sp. P2_C5 | reverse complement strand
CAGTCTGCTGAAAAACCTGTAGCCATTCTGCGTTTGTCGTGATTCCCTTCTTTAGCGAGAAGGAGATAGCGATGCGTGGTGAGTTTCGGGATCAGGTTGGCCTATTTTCTTACGTATCCTTGGAAGAGCGCGTCCCCGATGGCCACCCGCTTCGCAAGGTCCGAGAGTTGGTTCGCGCCGTTCTGGTCGACCTGAACGCGGATTTTTCGGCCATATATTCGGATGAAGGCCGTCCTTCCATTCCACCTGAGCAGTTGCTGAGTGCCTTGCTGTTGCAGGTTTTTTATGGCGTTCGCTCGGAACGCCAGTTGATGGAACAACTGGATTACAATCTTCTATTCCGATGGTTTGTGGGCTTGTCGCCTGATGCCACCGTGTGGGTGGCTACGACCTTCACCAAGAACCGTGAACGCCTGCAGAAGGGTGATGTTTTTGCTAAGTTCATGACGGCCTTGCTACATCACCCAAAGGTCAGGCCGTTGTTGTCAGACGAGCATTTCTCGGTAGACGGCACGCTGATTGAAGCCTGGGCTTCGTTCAAGAGCTTCAAGCCGAAGGACGGGTCTGATGATACGGACGGATCTGATTTTCATAATCAGAAACGTGGCAATGATACTCATGCCTCGACAACTGATAGCGACAGCCGCTTGTATCGCAAGGCTCAAGGTCGTGAAGCGAAGCTGTGCTACATGGGCCACGCGCTAATGGAGAACCGCAACGGCTTGGCGGTTGGTGGCGTCGTCACCCAGGCCACCGGCACAGCCGAACGCGAGGCATCCGAAGCCATGCTGGCGACCAAAGTCCAGCACACCGGCAAGCCGGCGACCGTCGGTGAAGACAAGGCTTATGATGTCGAGGCACATGGAAATGCCTTACGCGAACTGGGTGTGGAGCCCCATGTCGCCCGCAATAATGCCACCACGAAAACCGGCAAGACGCGGAAAACGATCATCGACGACGCTACCGCACAAAGCACCGGTTATGGCATGTCACAGACGCGACGAAAGTTGATCGAGTGCGTTTTTGGCTGGGGCAAACAGCACGGTACCATGCGCAAGACCAAGCATCGCGGACTTGAGGCCGTAGCAGCAGACTTCATGCTCAACCTCATAGGCTACAACCTGGTCCGCATACCCAAATTGGCAGCCCTATAGGAGAGGTCTGCCCAAAATCAGGAAAAACAAACAAAAATTGTCGAAAACAACGGCAAATGAAGAAACCTAAAAGAGCTTGATGGCCGTCTGAAAATGCGGATAGCCAACGGCAAAAAGCTTTTTCAGCAGACTGCTAGAGCGAAATGACTTTAGGTGGAATCGTCATTTCGCTCTAATCTTTTGTTTTGTCGCGCAATTTAACCGAAAAGTGGCATCCACTTTATCGGATTGCGCTCTAGCGCCGCTAAGGCACCGACACCCTGCCCAGCCAGACAAAGCCCATCCATGCAAAGCGATCCGTATCGTCAGGTATTGGCGACGATTCGAGGGTTGTCGGCCTGTCAGAGGGCTTCAACGCGGCCGGCGTTGTTTTAGGTCTGTCGGCCAGGTACTGCGGTATCAGATAGCCCTGAAATCCCGCAGTCGGCGTTATTTGCCATCTTCCATCGGGCCGACGGCGCGCGTCGGCATAATAGCCATCGTCCTTGTCGGTACGATGCCAGCAGGCGAGATTGAGAGCGTCCTCCGTTTTGGCGTCCACAACCTGGCATCCGGCGCGCGAGATGTAGGCCTTGCGCTCTGGCCAATCGATAATCATGAAACCGTCAGCGTCGCTAACTCCGCTTCCAAGCATGCCGCTGGCGATCAAGCGACCGCCGGGGAGGAAGACGGGCTTAAAACTTTCAAAACTGACAACGTGCAGACGCCCGTCGGGATCGAGCAGAACCTGGCAGTTCGTCTCATACGTCGAAAACCAGAGCAGGTAGGCGCGGCGTTGTCTGGCGTCCTTTTCGGTCAATTCAACCGAACGTATGAAGTGCCATGCGCCGTCGAGGGCAAGGTCTGTAAATGTAGCGACGGGCTCGCCGTTCGACAATATTGTCAGTGTACAGCCATTCCAGGTGGCGACCCCAGGCTCGGCTTTCACGCTGTCGAGGTCGGATGCCTGTCGTACTGGCTTGCCTTCCGGGTCGGATATCGGGCAGGCCGAGGGCTCTTCCTGTGGCGTGGCATGAGCAGAGGGCGTCTCCTTCGCCACGTGGCCAGCGACTTGGCTTGCCTGGCTGACGCCGCAGAGAAGGTTTAGAGCCGTTAGTCCGGCCAAAATAATGGGCAATCCGCGCATATTGTTCCCCTCGTTCTCGCCCGACGGTAATATACATGCAGGGAGGTAACAAGCGGTTGCCCTACTATCGCGGGCCAAGAACGGCAAGCTGGTGCTGAAACTTGCCCCGGAATCGGTGACCTTGGTGGCGCTCGACTAAGCGGACAAGCCCGCAAAAATATCCCTCGCCAGATCGGTGAAACGCGCGCATACTTGATCACACGTCCGTGATGTTTGCGTGATAATGAGGTGATCGCATGTCGAAGCCTGTCTGGCGCTCCGCCCTTGTTCTCTTGCCCCTGGTCGTGACCCTGGCCGCCTGCCAGCCCAAGGCCGCCATGGAAGGTTCGCAGACCGAAGCCTTTGCCAACTCTGATAAGGCCATGGCGCCAACCGCTGCAGGCAAACCCGCCGACCCGGCTGCCAGCCTGGCCGTTCCACAGCTGGCTTATGACTACAGGTTCGGTTTCACGGCCGACGCGGCGGGCGTCGAATCCCTGCTGAAGGCCGACCAGGCCGCCTGCGAAAGCGCGGGTGTAACCGCCTGCCAGATGATTTCGCTCAGTTCGAACAGCAACGCCGATAACCGCTATGTCAACAAGACGTTGGAATTACGCGTCTCGCCACAATGGCTGAAAACCTGGCAGGCCGGGCTGAACGCCTCGGTTGCCCGCGCCCACGGTCGCATCAGCGACCAGGCTGTGACCAGCGAGGACCTGAGTCTGCAGCTTGTCGACACCGAAGCGCACCTCAAGAACAAGGAAGCCCTGCGCGACCGCCTGGCCGAGATCATCCGCACCAGTCCGGGCAAGGTCTCCGAATTGATCGAAGCCGAAACGCAATTGTCGCAGGTCCAGACCGATATCGACGCCACCCGATCTGCCCTGGCGATCATGCAAAAACGCGTCGCCACCGTCCATGTCACCCTGACCTACCAGAGCGAGGCCGTGGCGGCGTCCAGCGGCACCTTCTCACCCGTAGTCGACGCCACCAAGGATATCTTGCGCACCATGATGTCGGTTCTCGGCGGCCTGATCCGGGTGCTGTCCTTCCTGGCGCCTCTGGCCCTGATCGGCATTCCGGCCGTCTGGTATGGACGCAAATGGCTCAAATCAAGGCGCAAGGCAGCGCCTGTGGAACCGAAAACGCGGCAGGAAGAACCCGGTATTATGTAGCAAACACACCAGGACGCCCCTGACCTCGCACCCCGTCATAAACCCAATCCCGCTCGGCGCTGTAGCTGCGCGTGGCGTGCTCGTTCTGGATCGACGCGGCGACGAATCCCAAACAGGGAATAGGCGCTTGGTCGCCGCGGGTCGCGACCAAGGCAGAGAAAGAGTAGGGAGGGGACCGCCGCAAGCTGGCTCATAGCGCCTCTCGCCACGGATGGGTGAACAAGTATATGATCACCGCCGCTACTGCGACGGCGAGTGGCCCTTTGGCACAAACTTGGATGCTCCATCCATCCTGACGGACGGCGAGTTCGCAATTTTTGATCAAAGATTGAATAATTTGAAGCATGACCCGTGTTCCCAACCTCCAGACAAAGGTCCGCAACAGGGCGTCTTTGCTTTTTCGATTTGAACTACGGGGTTCCGCCCTTGAAAGGCGGAGGGTCCGCTTGACCGTTCTATGTCACCAAGATAGCGACTCAGCCACGAGATTGGACTGACATCTGCCACTACCATATATAGCAACCGAAATCAAGATGCTCGTTGCACCTTCCTTTCTGCTACGATCGAGATAACAACACGCATGTCGCGCCAAAAGCCCTTATGGTTGCATATTGGGCAGATATGCACTTATGAGTTTTGGGTGCGACTGAGAATTTGCCGATCCCATTCACCGCTCAGACACTAATCTGGCGATGTGCGCTCTCCTATAATTTCTCCATTGGAGAGATATTTTTGGAAAAAATCCCTCGCATTGTCCTGAACATACTGAGTGGAGATAGCTGATAAGGCATCGTTACGATTCCTGCCAAATCGGCCTGTTTCCACAATCAGATCAAGTAATTGCAGGGTTCTAGTGTCGAGCGTCACTTGAAGACGTTCAACCCTCACCGCACTGCGCCTTCCGCGCCTAGTCCCCGTATCATTCATCCAATCCGCCTCCTTTGATTAGACGTCGCATATTTGAAATCCTATTTCAATGCGATCTAAATATCATTTAAATTCCAATTAAAGCTCTTGACTGTTGGGCAAATCAAGGTTAGTGTCCGTTGTTCACAGGGCAATTGGAGCTAAGGCGATGCTAAGAGAAGGCGTTCGAGACTAATCCCGATGCAATGTTCCAACATTGCGCCACCCTCTTCTACAGCAGACATCATTGTCTGCATTGTGCAAGGTGCTGTAACGTGGACCACATTTTTGGGTCCCGGCGTTATTGCTATATCAGCTTTCATAGCCTGGCGAGGCATAAAAAACGTGAAGGAAGTAGCTCAGAAGCGGGCCACCCTTGATTTTATCGAAAAAGCTGAATCGACAGAACATTACCGAAAGCTCAATGATAAGTTCTCCACGCTAAGGCGCGGCGGAGGTTTTTTGCATCTTAATGTGCCCGCCCAAGGGCATGATGACGATCGCCAGAAGGTCGTTGATTATCTCAATCACTACGAACTAGTCTCACTAGGCATACGGCGAGGTGCCTTAGATGGTGATATCTACCGCCAATGGATGGGCGGTGCATTCGTGCGAGATTGGAATGCCGCTAGAGAATGGATTCAGCGTGAACGATGGATGTGGGACGAGGGGAAAAAGAAGTGGCTGTATAGGGAAAGTATATTCAAAGAATATCAGTTAATGGCTAAAAAGTGGAGCCATGACGCTTTGGATTTGACTAAAAATTCATTCCCGCCACCGGAGAAGCCTAAAGAAGGAAATGAAGTTTTACCGCAAACTGAGGGAAGTGGTGGCAATTTGGCTGTAAATGATGAGACAGCTCTAGAAGCGACTAAAGGACCTACTACTTAGCATTCTTCATTTACAACTCCACTCGTAGACGCCCCGTTATCGGTTTATTACGGTAGCCGCCACCTTCCCAAGGTCCTCAAGCACCTTCTTCGTATCCATCCGCCGCCGATCCTGTCGCCACGCAATCTCGGCGGCGTACCCTTCCAAGTATTTTCGGTGGGAACAATGACGTTCAAAGAATATCTTCGCTCTAGGCGCGTGACTGACACGCCTGCTGGAGACTTCACTAAAGATGCTAGTAGCGACAACCGGTTACCGGACGTCAGTTCATGGGCTGAATTGCGCTCTTACTTGGAGCGAAAGGTATCATCCCGGCTGACAGATGATGTCATTCCCGCTGCCCGCCAAGTGTGGAATGCCTATCGGACCAAAATTCGAAACAGCATCAAGGTCTCGTAGCTTTTCACACATTATGCCGTGAATGCTACTATCCACTCCTTGTATTCGCCAATCGTTACGTCGCCGACGACTAGCCCCGCCACGCGCAGCTTCATCAGGCACGCGCCAATCCGCTTCCTGATAATAACATAGGTGGCGTCGTCGGCTCTGAGATTACGGGCCTTAAGCCAGGCCATCGTAATTTCCCGGCTGGTAACTGGCGCTTTAGCTTCTCTGAGGAACTTGAGCACGAAGGGCGTAACGCTACCCTTCTTAGCCCGGTGCTTCGTCACATACCTGGTAACGGCTCGGGGCGTCTGCTCAGGGTCGAATCGCGCGATCGCCCCGCCTGGGTGGTCGATGTCGCAGGTTATCTTCTGGATTTCGCCTTCAAGCGTCTTGCGGAGCTTGTGAAGCTCATCCCGTTTGGCGATCAACCCAACTGCTGTGTTCGGTCTTTCCATTCCCTAAGATTAGATTCTCCGGCGGCGGCGGGCGATGCTACGTTTGGTGCGTTTGCTACATAATACCGGAATAACCTACGGCTTGACGGCGATCACCGGCAGATGATCGATCGGTTCGACGGTGATATGGCGGAAGAAAGTCTCCGCCCCTTCCGACTGCAACTGGATATGGCCGTGGGTCAGGGGTTGGCACACGCCTGCGGCATCCGGATCGCACAGGTTCCACACCTCCATGACCGGCACGCCATTCACCACATGGATGGCATGATTGCCGACGACATACAGGTCAAGCGTATTCCACTCGCCCCCCGGCTTGTCGGCATTGCGGCTGTTTTCGACATTCCACGCCGCTGTGCCGCCTACGACATCGACCACACGACCCTGCATCATGAAGCGCCGCTTCGGATCGATAAGTGACGGATCGCGGCCTTCGATGGTGGTGACGCTGAGACCGTTGCCGACCGGCACGACCATGCCGACGCTGCCGGTCATGATCTCGAATTCGACGGCGCGCATCCACGTCCCCCAGACTGCGCCGGGCTCGCCGTGGCTGTGGTACAGCAGACCGTTATTCTCGGGCTCGTTCAGGCGCGGCGCATAGCGTTTGCCGCTCCATCTGTATTCCAGCCGCAGGTGATAGTTGCCGTAGTCGCCATGATTGACCAGGCTGCCCCACGTCTTGCCGCTGACGAAAAGGGCCGGCTGGCCATCGGCCTCGACGACCTTGAAAATATCGTCTTTACCGCCTGCCCCCAGCGAGGCCGCGTGATCCGGACGATAGGTCTGGGCCGGATCGGCATAGCCCAACCAGCCGTCCCAGTCGTTCAGGTCCTTGCCATTGAACAGATCCACTACCGGGCCTGTCGCCTTGGGCAGGTCCTTCAGGGTCAGGGTCTGCGGCTTGAAAGCCGGATCGTCGCGCGTCATCTCCGCCAGGGACTGGGCATGGACCAACGGCGCCAGCAACAGTCCGGCCACGGCCAGGGAGACAATCACGGATTTCATGCGGGCAACTCCAAACGCAAAACAGATTCGGCAACAGTGACGGCCTGGCCGCGCAGGATAACACGATCGCCCCGCAGTTCGGTGCGGATATCGGCGCCGCGCCGCGGATGCGCCTGATAAAAGGTCATCAACGTCTCGCCGGTCAGGCCGTAATACAACGGTGCCAAGATACAGTGCATCGACCCGGTGGCCGGGTCTTCATCTATCCCCATATCGGGTGGAAAAAAGCGGCTGACCGCATTGTATCGCGCACCCTCATCGGCAGGCGCCGTCACCATAATGTGGCGCTCATTGAATACCGAACCGGCATAGTGCGCCAGCGCTTTTATGTCCGGCGTCAATACGCGCACGCTGGTCTCATTTGGCAATATCGCCACCAGCGCGGGGCCACCATATAGTGCCACCGGCCGGACGCCGAGTATGGCCTCCAGTTCAGGCATGGCGGCGATCTCGTGCGGAGGAAGCGCTGGAAAATCCATCTCCAGTCCGCCCGCGCCACGCCGCACGATCAGGTCTCCCGACTGCGTCATGAAGCGCAATTCGGTCGCGTCCACGCCAAGTTCGTTTAACAGGACGTGGGCCGTGGCCAGGGTGGCATGACCGCAGATCGGCTCTTCCTTGGTCGGCGAAAACCAGCGCAGATCGAACCGGTCGGGCGCTTTCGTCGCGCGCAGAAAAGCCGTTTCGGCCTGGTTGTTCTCCATGGCCAAAGCCTGCATCCAGCCGTCGTCGGGCCAGACTGCAAACGCCGGCGCCACCACGCACGCCGGGCCGCCCTTGAACGCTTCCGTCGCAAAGGCATCGACCATAAACTGACGCAGGCTCAACGGCGCAATTCCACTAAAAATCTTGATACAGCTCGCTCAACGCAACACCGATGGCGACCCTACGCCCCGGGCTTGCCCATGGCCGACATGTTCATCTTCATGCCGTTCATTTCCATGTCTCCGGCCTTCATGCCTTTGGACTCGCATGTCCCCAGCCACTTGCCGTCGATCGCCACGGTCATCGCCGATTTGCCGGCAACGGGCGGATCATAGGTCGCCTCCACCGTCTGGTGATAGGCGTTCTCGCCTTGCATCTCGACATGGATCTTTGAATGGATAGTTCGGTCGCCGTCCTTGCAGGTGGCCGAAATATCGACCGTATTGCCGCTGCGATTGACGCTTTGGTTGGTGCAATCGACCTTGCCACGATTGGACATGCCAATTTCGGTATATTTCTTCGTCATGGCCTCGTCCATGCAGGTCGACATCACCACGTTCTTGCCGACACCCGGCATGGCCGTGGTCATTTCCCACACCCCGGCCTTCAGACCGTTGCCCAAATCACCGCCCGCTGTCACGGCCGGCGCGGCGGAAGGCGCATCCGCCGGCGCCTGGGTGGCGCCTTCACCACCGTCTTCGCCGGCCTCTTTCTTGCCGCACGCCGCCAGAGCGACGAGGGTAAGGGCTATACACACACTAAACCTGATTTTACGCATGATATGCCATCCCTGCATCCCAGCTGTCTTTGAGTCTTCAAGCCCCCCGGCCCGGTCGCGAGACTACTCTGAAAGCTGACCCGACGCCAATAGCTTTCATAGCGTAAAGTTTGATTTTAAAGCCGTCGAATGTCAGGCTGTGTTGGGATCGTCGGGCAGCTTCCAGTCGATCGGTTCGAAGCCGTGCTTCACCAGAAACGCATTGGTCGTCGAAAACGGCTTGCTGCCGAAAAACCCGTTATGGGCCGACAGGGGCGACGGGTGCGGCGCCTTCAGCACCAGGTGTTTGGACGTATCGACGAAGGCTGCCTTCCTCTGCGCATAGGCGCCCCACAGGATGAAGACCACCGGATGCGGCTGCTCATTGACCGCGCGTATGACGGCATCGGTAAAGTTCTCCCAGCCCTTGCCCTGATGGGCATTGGCCATGCCCATCTCGACCGTCAGGACGGCATTGAGCAGCAGCACACCCTGCTTCGCCCAATGTTCGAGAAAGCCGTGCCTGGCCGGCGGAATGCCCAGGTCGGTCTGCATTTCCTTGTAGATATTGACCAGGGACGGCGGAATCTTCACGCCCGGCCGTACCGAGAAACACAGGCCGTGCGCCTGGCCCTCGCCATGATAGGGATCCTGCCCCAGGATAACCACCCGCACCTTGTCGAGCGGCGTCAGGTCCAGGGCGCGGAAATACTCGCTCCCCTTGGGGAAGATGTGCTTTCCCGCCGCTTTTTGCTCCTGCAGGAAGCTCTTCAGGACTTGCATGTAGGGCCGGTTGAACTCTTCGGCCAGGGGAGGCTTCCAGCTATCGTCCAGTTTGACATCGGCCATGATCAAGCTCCGTTGCAGGGATGAACGCACAGCAAGAAAACGAGTCAGGTATCAAGTCAATGCGCGTCTAACCGACGGCCTGGTAAAGCAGGACAAAGCCGACCACACCTGCGAGCGAGCATACCAGCCCGGCGACACCCAGCGGATTCAATTTGCGCCGCATGGCCTGGACACCGGTCCACAGCCATAGCGCAACCGCCATAAGGGCCGTGACATTCAGAGCGGCAACAGTCCCCGCATAATGGGTTGGAAAATCGCACACCTCATGGCCCGGCGGTCCACAGGGCCAGTCGTGCCTGGTCGCTGCGGTCAGCGTGAACCAAATTGCCACGCTAAAATACCATAGTATCGGGGCCCAGGCGAAAAGCGTTGTCCAGGTGAGATGATCCGAAAATTTCTTGCTCACGCGCGTCCCTTATCTCGACGCCTATCCTCACGCACCCGCGTCTGCGACTATTGACAACGGAATTAGGAAACTTTGCAAGTTCTACTCGGTGTTACCCGTGGCTTCCCGGGCCTGGGCCGGCAACTATCGGCAAGCTCCGTTACACGACTTTGTCACATGTTCCCGTAATCACGCCCGAAACATGCAGCGTCACGTCTTCAGCGGCCGTCACAACGGTGATATCGCCGGCGAACGACTGACCGTCGGCGGCGTAGTTCAGCGAACCTCCGCCCTTGACCGCATCGCAATCATTGCTCCACGAAACAGTATGGTCCTGCGCCGTAAAGGCGGGTTCGCCGCACTGGGGCCCCGTAACCTCGACCGGTGGCGACGCCAGTTCCTCGGGCTTCAGGCACAGGCTGGCCGTTGTGGTCGTTGGGGTCTGGCCCGCCACCGTCGTCAGGCTGGTTATCTGCCACAGCAGGTCTTTACCAGGCTGTGGCGGTGGGGTGGCATCCGTAGCGGGATCAGGTGAAACGGCAAAAGACGAGGACGCCACGGACGCTTCTGGAGCAGCTTGCCCGGTCTCCTGGGGCTGACTACGGCCCCAGACGGCAGAGCTGATCAGGCCGGCCGCCAGAACCCCGGCGACGGTGGCTGCAAAAACATTGCGGGAAAGGGGGGCGTTGCGCGAAACAGGTATCTTGGATGGCATGCAGAGGCTCCTTATGGATGCCCTGCCCGCTCGCCTTGATCTGGCGCCTGAACATGGCCAGCCTAGCCGTCCAGAGCGTAAACAAACAATAGGATTCGCTGCTGCCTTGAATCGGCGAAACAAGCGTGTAGTGTGCGCGACAAAGTTTCATTTGTATCTGTAATGAGGACTGCCCGATGAACCGCTGGAAATCCTTTGCCTGCGCCGCCGCCCTGCTCGCCGCTGTGGCCGTTCCCGCCATCGCCCAGGACACCGCCAAGGTGACACCGATGACGCCGGAAATGAACCCTGCCTATGAGACCGCCCAACCGCAGGCCGACTATATCCGCCGCACGGCGATGATCCCGATGCGCGACGGCAAGAAGCTGTTCACCGTCATTGTCATGAAGAAAGGGACGCACAACGGCCCCATCCTGCTCAGCCGCACACCGTACAATGCCAACAAGGCGACCTCGCGTAATCCCAGCCAGAAGATCACCGAGATCCTGCCGCTGATGGACGCCCAGTTCGTCAATGACGGCTATATCCGTGTCTATCAGGACATCCGCGGCCGCAACAAGTCGGAAGGGGATTTCATCATGAACCATCCGGTGCGCGGCCCGCAGAACGACACCGGCATCGATGAATCGACCGACGCCTATGACACGATCGACTGGCTGGTCAAGAACGTCCCCGAAAGCAACGGCAAGGTCGGCATCACGGGCAGTTCCTATCTCGGCTTCACCTCGCTGATGGCCGAAATCGACCCGCACCCTGCTCTCAAGGCATCCGTCCCGCAAAGCCCGATGGTCGACGGCTGGATGGGCGACGACTGGTTCCACAACGGCGCCTTCCGCCAGCCCAATTTCGACTATGTCACCGCAATGACGACCAATGCCGGCGACAATGACCCGGTCCCTTATGGCACGGGCGACGACTATCTGAAATATCTCGAAGCCGGCTCGGCGGGTGACTTCGCCAAGACCTGGGGGCTCGACAAATACCCCTTCGTGCAAAAGCTGATGCAGAACCCGGCCTATAGCGAGTTCTGGTCCCTGCAGGCGATCGACAAGATCCTGGCCACCAAGCCTTTTACCGTCCCGACCATGCTGGTGGTCGGCCAGTGGGACCAGGAGGATTCCTACGGCGCCCCGGCGGTCTACAAGGCGTGGGAACCCAAGGATATCGGCAATGACGAACTGACCCTGGTCATCGGCCCATGGCGCCATTCCGGGGTCAATTACGACGGCTCAACCCTGGGACCGCTCACCCTGCCCGGCGACACGGCGCTCGAATTCCGCACCAAATATATGAAGCCCTTCCTCGATCACTATCTGAAGGACGCGCCCGATCCGCATACGCCCCCGGTCCTGACCTATGCCACTGGCGCCAACCACTGGGACGAAGGCCAAAGCTGGGGCACCGGGCCGCTGAAGCCTCTATACCTGACGGGTAATTCCGGCCTCAGCTTCGACAAGCCGACAGCCGGCGCGACCCACGATGACTATGTTTCCGATCCGGCAAAGCCGATCCCGTTCGTGCCGCGCCCGATCCACATGCGCGACGCCAATGTGTGGAAGCCGTGGCTGGTCCACGACCAGCGTTTCGTCTCCGACCGCACCGACGTCCTGCTGTACCAGACGGCCGTGCTCGACAAACCTGTCCATATCATGGGCCAGCCCATGGTCGACCTGTTTGCCGCCACCTCGGGCACCGACAGCGACTATGTCGTCAAGCTGATCGACGTCTACCCGGATGAAGACACCTACCATCCCGATACGGCGGGCCAGCAACTGGCGGTCGGCATCGAAATCTTCCGCGGCCGCTACGTCCACGGCTTCGACAAGCCCCAGGCCCTGACGCCCGGCAAGGTCGAGGAATACAAGTTCGGCCTGCCCAATGTCGACCACGTCTTCCTGCCCGGCCACCGCATCATGGTCCAGGTCCAGTCGTCGCTGTTCCCGCTCTACGACCGCAATCCGCAAACCTTCGTGCCGAACATGTTCTACGCCAAGCCCGAGGACTACAGACAAGCGACGGAAAGCGTGTATCACGGGGGAGCCCAGGCCAGCGCTATCCTGTTGCCCATAGTCGCGCAATAGGCCGATGACCGTAAAAGGCAACCGGGATAAGGGGCGCAGTGATTGGGCCCGCTTTGCACGGCCCTCCGCCCTGCCCGGCGTTGAGCTGGTCTCGGTTGCCTATCGCGACCGTGCCTTCCCGATCCATACCCATGCCGAATATGTCATAGGCGTCGTCACCGAAGGCGCCGAGGTGCTGGAAACCGGCGGCGCGCGCCATATCGTGGCGGCCGGCGATGTCCTGCAGCTGCACCCCGGCCAGCCCCACGCCAACCGGTCGCATGGTCCCGACACCCTGCGCTACGACGTCTTCTACCTGCCCGCCGAGATCCTCCTGGCCTTTCACGACCATGTGCCGGCCTTCGCCAGCCCGGTGATCCCTGGTCACCGTCATGCCCATCGTCTCAGTGACTGTCATGCGGTTTTGAGCGACACCGCGTCGGGTGCGCTGGAACAGGAAACCGCCCTGATGGCTGTCGTCCGGACCATCACGAATACCACCGATGCCGCCCGGCCTGTTGCCCAAAGCGGCCCGGCGATCGATCGCGCTCGTGCCTATATCGACGCCCATTTTGCTGACAATTTCGGACTCTCGACCCTGTCGGCGGTGGCGGATCTCAGCGTCTTCCACCTCGCCCGCAGTTTCAAGGCCGCGGTGGGCCTGAGCCCCCTCGCCTACCGCAACCAGCGCCGCGTCACCGAAGCGCGCCGCCGCCTTTTGGCCGGCGAGCGCATCGCCGATATAGCTCTCGACCTGGGCTTTGCCGACCAGAGCCACCTGACACGCCAGTTCCAGAAACTGGTCGGCGTCTCACCTGGCGCCTACGGACAGCAATAGCGTTCAAGACCGCAATCCGCGCCTGCGTTATCCTGACGCTATGACCAAGATTCTCCTTGCCCCGCTCCTCGCCGCACTGCTCGTCGCCACACCGGTTCACGCAGAGCCCCCAATCTCCAGCTACCTGGCTGCCGACTACCTGGCCGACGCCCGCGCCATACCCGATCTGATCGCCGCTAACTACGCCTATATGGATGACCTGCCGGGCGGGGTCGTCCCGCATTCCGCCATGCTCGATGCCGAACGCGAAGCCGTCCACGATCACGACTCGCTGCTGCACTATGCCGAAGACATGATCACCGTCCTGGCCGACCACCACGCCCTGACGCAGAACTCGTTCAACGACGACTGGGCGCTGGTGCCGACCTATGCCGACCTGTGGCTGGTCCGGACAAACAACGCCTACGTCGTTGACGCCGTCAAGCCCGGAAGCCCCGCCGACCTGGCCGGAATCCAACGTGGCGATCGCCTGACAACCATTGACGACACACCCATCGATACGGCTGTCACGGCCTTTTGGTCCCGCCTCGGGCTGGAAGCCAGCGGCGAACGCGCGCCCTATGCCGCGCGCGTCCTGGCCGCCGGCCGGCGCGATTGCGACCGCCACCTCACCCTGACCAATGCCGCCGGCCAGACGCGCGCTCTGACCCTACCCAGCCTCTACAGCCTCCAGGCCGACCTGCCGCCGATCATGGTCATCCCGGGCGCGAAAGGCGCTGTCACGATCCGCTTCAACAATGACCTCGGCGACTCCGCCACCATCACGGCCTTTGACGCCGCCATGGCCGCCATCGCGCCCAGGGCGACGGTCACCCTGGACCTCAGCGACACGCCGAGCGGCGGGAATACCAGCGTCGCCCGCGCCGTCATGGGTTGGTTTGTCACAAAAGCCATGCCGTACCAGGTCCATAACCTGCCGGCTGAGGAACGTGAGACCGGGATTGCCCGGCAATGGATCGAGGAAGTCCTGCCCCGTCCCGGCAAGTACCATCCGGGACCGGTCCGCGTCATCGCCGGGCGCTGGACGGGCAGCCTGGGCGAAGGCCTGGCTGTCGGCTTCATGGCGCTAGGCAAGCCGGTTTGTAGCACGGCCTCATCCAGCCGGAAAATGGCCGGCCTAAAAGGCGCGGTCTACGATTTCGACCTGCCCAAGACCGGCCTGAGGATCAAGTTTCCGGCCGAACGCCTCTATACGGTCTCAGGCCAACCGCGCGAAGATGTCGTCCTCCCGGCGTGCAGCACGCCAGCCGCCAAACGCCGGCTCTAGCGTTCCTGAGGTTTCACGCCTTGCGCTTGCGCAGACGGTTGCCGATCAGCGCAACACGACGATGACGATTACTACCTCCATTGCACCGAGACTGGCGCGCAAGCAAACAATCGGATTCGCGCCGCCGTCACAGGCTGCAGCTGTCGACCGCCGTGGCGTCGATCGTGGTCTGCACACTGCGTCCATTGGCCGCGATCGTGCTTTCGCCGCTGAATTTGCTGTTATCGCTCGCAAAGGTCAGCTTGCCCTCGCCCTTCGCGGCAGTGCAGTTGGCCGTCCAGGTCAGGCTGTCGCCCGTCCGCTGAAAGGTCTGGCCCGGACAGCGCGGCCCGGTGATCTTTTCCGGCGGATGATTGAGCTGCGCCAGTCCCATGCATATGTAGGACAGGCCGATCTTAGGCTCACCGCCGTCGATGCGGGTCTCGATATTGATCTCGTACTGCTGGGTCGCGCCGGCGCTCCGAACGGCTGGCGCTGCCATCAGGAGCAGGCCGCCGCCCGTTATCAGGCACAGGGAAACCATTACACTTTTAGGGGAAATCAGGGACATTCCTGGGGATAGAAAAGACATGGCGAGCTCCTCCGAGTTAGCGGACGCCGTTGCACCGGCAGCCCATTACCTACGCTCACAGTTCCCCCCTATGACGCCGCGCGGACACGGTCGCCGTCACGCCATGATTATAACATGGTTAAGGCCGGCGGCCTAATGCCTCATTCACCGGCGCAACGCCTTCTGCCGGTTGACATTTTAGGCCTCATCCTTCCTAATCACGCCATTCGGGTGACGGGGGGCTTTAGCATGCAGGACGATTTTGAGCCGGATGCGTCCGGTCGCGATCCCTACGATCGTACCCCGTCGCGCCGCGATACCTTTGGCCGCCCCCAGGGATCAACCACCCTGGTCAGGATCCTGCTGGTCGTCGGTTCTATCGTCGCCGTCCGGATCGTCATGGCCCTCGTCGCCTGCTCCCCTGAGCAGCGGGCGGAACGGCTGGCGCAGGATTACGACGCCGAGATGATGGCCAATCCGCAGGCTCGCCCGGGCGTGGTCCGGATGCAAACCTCGTTCCCCGGCGAATACAACCAGCTGAAGGCAAAAGTCGTCGCGGCCACCCGGGCCGGCGCCTCCCGTCAGGAGATCGATATCGTCACCGCCGGATTCATGGCCCGATTCATGAAAATGCACAGCGACGACCTGGCGCATGCCCCCACCGCAGACTTGAAGGCCATCCGGGAAGCTCGCCTCGACCTCTATCTGGCGCTGCAGGCCGTCTCCACCGAGCAGTGCGCCGAATTGTTTCGCACCGGTTCGCTTCTCGGACACGTCAAAAGCCTCGACCGGGATTCGCTTGCCATCGTGGGCCGTTTGTCTGTCATCAACCTCGACGCCATCGTGGCGGGCCACGACCATCCGGTGGCCCGCTCTCCCCTGACCACTTCAGAACACGCCGCGGTGGCCCGCGAATTCCGCCGCACCGGACTGTCGCAGAGCCAGTTGGTCACGATCGCAGACACGCGAAAACTGATGGCGCTGCCTTCCCGTGACCAATGCAACATGGCCGTCAAGGCTGCAACCGCGATGAACCAGCTTCCGCCGGCCCTGGCGGACGGGGCGTTCGTCGAAAGCCTTCAGAGCCAGAATTAAGCTCACCTCAGGGAGAAACCATCATATCCTACCCATCCGTCTGCGACGTCGCCGCCGCGCCATCGGAGAATCTCAAGACCGTCCGCGCGGCGCAACTGACGGCCCTCACGGTGCTGCAGGCATCGCCGGACGAACTGTGCGCTGCCTATGCCACCTCCGGAATCCCGAACGACATGCCGGTTGACGCGACATGATATTTATTCTTGGCATTGGCATTTTGGGCGCTGGGGGCCTCCTGGCCGTTCTGGGAACACTGAGCTCGGGGCATCTCAAGATAGACAATGTTTGCAACCTCAGTCGTGAGCGACAACCAGCCAGGTTCTTCCTGACCCTCGTTGCGGCCACGATTGTCTTCGGCATGCTTCTGTTTGTCTGCATCGCCAGTTTTTGGGCAGTCCTCGGGACCACTTCGCCGTAAAAGAGAACGCGAGTCCCACTCCGCACCCGAAACATGCCCGGCGCTTGACATCCGCCGGACCGTCGCGGCTAATTGGGGGCTAGCGAGGGGACTTATCATGGCCAAGACCAAAGGACGCAAGTCGGGCTTCAGCCTGATCTGGTTTATCGTCATCGTGGCGGTCGCTGTTGGCGCCTATGCCGGGCTCCACACCCTGTCCCGCCATGCCGGCACCTGGGAGGCGGACGCGGAACTTCTGCAAAACCAGCGCGATTCCGAGCACTACGATAACACCCTTCTCACCAACAAACCCTACGGTCCTATCTACGTAAAGCTCAAGACCTATTATCCCGACGACTATGTTGCCCTAAAGACCGAGGTGATCAACGCCCAGAGATCTCATGCACAAGACCAGGAATTGGAAGCCATCGCCAGCAACTTCATGCATAAATTCCTTATCGCACACGCTGCGGAGTTCGCGGCAGCGCCTGCGGAAAACCTGAAGGCGGTGAGAACCGCCAATCTTGACGTCATGACCACCATACAGAATTTCTCGAAGCAACAGTGCGCCTTCTATTTTATGGAGGGCCGCCTGCCGGACGATCTCGATGATATCACACTCGAAGCCGTCGCCAATCTGGCAGCCGTGAAGATAGACGCCATGGCAGCCGGGCGGGCGCATCCGACGCCGCGCAGAAAAGCGACGAAGGCAGATCACGCGGCCTTTTTCAGGGCGATGCAGCGCAACGGCCTGACGAAAGCCCAGACCCGCATGCTCGCCGAGCAGGACGGACTGGAAGCCGCCGGCTCGGCCGACCAATGCGCCATTGGCGTCATTGTGTCACGAAGCGTCATCGATCTACCCGGCGCCGTAGCGGACAGGCTTACCGTGGAAATGGCAACGGTGCCGCCCGACCCAAAATAGGGTTGACGGTGCGTAAAACACATTGCCCGAACGCGGCGGCGCACCGCAGAGCCATTTCATCAGACGTAGTCGTACATCAACCCGGGCACTGTCGCCTCCGGCAAAGCCGTTGGCCGGCGCCTTCCAGTCGCAGCTTTCCAAGTCCTTTTGCGCCTTCCGGTTTCATCGCAGCCCCCTGACGACATAAGCGGAGCAATCGGCCTGAGCCTGGGCCTTCGCATGGTTTTTTGCGTTTGGCAAAATTGGTGCTGGGAGAGCGGGAGATACTCGTCTGCCTGTTACCAGACCCCAGCTTTTCGCCTCGCCAGGTCTTCCCTCCCGGCCTGGCTGAGACCAAAATCAGGTAAGCAAAACCTGCGAAGCTTTTCAAGGTCTGGTATTACGCCAACGGCCGTTCATCCCTGGCAATGTCGCCAACAGGGCCTCTGAACGGGTAGCTGTTGACACATCCATCTTGGATGTCATTAATCGGTGTTCACGTAGAGGGGAACGACGGGTGGATAACGATTCAAATCAGGACAATTCCGACCTGCCGCCCTATGGTCGAGATCCCTACAATCGGACTCGTCATCAGCGAGACAGCTACGGCCGCATAAAGCGCAAGGGGCCCAACGCCCTTCTGATCGCGTGCGTCGTCATTGCCGCGTTTTCGACGATCGGGGGTCTGATCTTTACCTTGTCGCCTCAGCAACAGGCTGCGCGAACATCGGCAAATTTCGATACACGCGTGGAGACAGACCCGCGGGTCGGTCCTGTCATGATCAGGCTGAAGACAGCGTTTCCGAAGGACTACCAGGACCTGAAAACCCAGATTTTGGACGCTGACAAATCCGGTGCGACCAAGGAACAGATTGTCTCAATAACCACCGCTTTCATGACCAGGTTCATGGCTACGCATCGCAGGGACATGGCCTACGCCCCCTCCGAAAACCTGAAGGCGATCCGGGACAGCCAACTCGCAGCCTACTACGCCTTGCAAAGCGCGTCCGAAGACCAATGCGCTCTCCTTTTCCGTACTGGCTCCGAACGGGGACAAAAGCTTGATCCCAAATCGCTGTCGGCCATGGGCAATCTGACAGCCGCAAGCATAGACGCCATTATCGCGAGCCAGACCGGCCGAACGGCCCAGAATCCCAGGATGGCGCTTAGCCTGGATGACATGGGAGCGGCCCAAACCGGTTTACCTGGCCGAGAGTCAATGACGACAAGCGATCAACGCGCCCTGCTGAAGGAGTTTCGCCGCAACGGCGTGACGGACGCGCAACTTGCCCTTCTGGCCGATTCACAAAAACTGTTGGCGGCCAGTTCCCATGACCAGTGCGCGATCGGCATCATCATCGCCAAAAGCATGACCACCGCCCCCGCAGAGTTGGCGGACAAGGCCATGGTCGAACAGATCATAGGGCTCTGACGCAGTATGGTATTTCTTCTTGGCATCGGTGTTCTGGGTGCCGCGGGTCTCCTCGCCGTTTTCGGAACACTTAGTGTAGGCCACCTCAAGATTGACAATGTGTGCGACCTTAGTCGTGAGAAACAGCCGGTGAGGTTTTTCCTGACCGTCGCGGCGGCAACCCTTGTCTTCGGCGCGCTTCTGTTTGTCTGTATCTTCTCCTTCTGGATAGCCGTCGCCACCACATCGCCGTAAAAGAGAACGCGAGCCTCCATTCCGCACCCGTAAAGCGGCCCAACGCTTGACATGCGCCGAGCCATCGCAGCTAATTGGGGGATGGTGAGGGGAGTTATCATGGCCAAAACCAAAGGACGCAAGTCGGGCTTCAGCCTGATCTGGTTTATCGTCATCGTGGCGGTCGGCGTCGGCGCCTATGCCGGGCTCCACACCCTGTCCCGCCATGCCGGCACCTGGGAGGCGGACGCGGAACTTCGGCAAAACCAGCGCGATTCCGAGCGCTACGATAACACCCTTCTCACCAACAAGCCCTACGGTCCAATCTTCGTAAAGCTGAAGGCGGCGTTTCCGGATGAGTATGTCGTCCTGAAAACAGAGGTGATCAATGCCAACAGATCGCACCAGAGTGCTGAACAGATCGAGGCCATCAGCCGTAACTTCATGCAAAACTTCCTCGCCACGCATGCCGCGGAGTTCGCGGCGGCGCCAACGGAAAACCTGAAAGCGTTACGAATCGCGCAGTTGGACGTCACGACCGGCCTGCAGATTGCCTCGAAGGCGCAATGCGCGGCCTATTTCATGACGGGGCTGCCGCCTGACGGGCTCGACAACGTTACGATGGAATCCATCGTCAACCTGGTCGCCTTACGCCTCGACGCCATCGCCGCTGGCCGGGCGCATCCGACGCGGCGCGGCAAGGCGACGGCTGCCGATCACGCGGCCATGTTCAAGGCAATGCAGCGCGCCGGCCTCACGCAGGCCCAGACGCGCCTGCTCGCCGAACCTGAGAAACTCGAAACTGCCACCGCCGATGAGCAATGCAAGATCTCGGTTATAGTCGAGCGCAGCGTGCTGGATCTGCCGGCCGCCACGGCGGATCGCCTGACCGTCGAAATGATGTCCGGAGACGACAACAAGTAGACCAAGCCTGCCCGGGCCACCAAGGTGGCTGGACTATCTTGAAGGTCGGGACCTCTATGCCAAATTATGATCGCGCCCCCTAAACCACCACTGCCTGTCCCTCACCCATCCCGCCATAGGCATTGGCCGACGCCTTCCAGTCGCAGCTTTCCGCGTCCTTTTGCGCCTTCCAGGCCTTCAGCAGGGCTGCCCGACGTTTCGGATAGCGCTTGCCCGTTAGTTCCCAGCCCTTGATGCGGTCGGTGCGAAAGCTGCGGAAGTCCTGGCGCATTTCGCACCAGCCGATCAGCAGGCGGACATGATCGAAAAAGCCCAGGGCGAAGGGCCATACCACGCGTTGGGTCGTCTCGCCCTTCAGGTCGGTATAGCTTAGCGCCACGCACTGTTCCGACCGGATGGCGCTGCGCACATCGCCCAGGTCGATAATGCTTTCGTGACGCGGCCAGGCCGGCGCGATCAAAAGGCCGGTCGATTCCATATCGTCGCTCATATCCTTGGGCAGGACGGCGGCGATCTTGGTCAGGGCGTTATGCGCCGCCTCGCCCAAACGCGCATCGGCCCGGTCGGCGACCCAGCGCGTCCCAAGGACCAGCGCCTCCAGCTCCTCCTGCGACAGCATCAGCGGCGGCAGCATATAGCCGGGTCGCAGCACGTAGCCTACGCCGGGTTCACCTTCGATATGGGCGCCCTGGGCCTGCAGCGCGCCGATATCGCGGTACAGGGTACGCAGCGATATATCCAGTTCACGCGCCAGTTCGGCGCCCGCTACGGGATAGCGATGGCGGCGGAGCAGTTGCAACAGATCGAGAAGACGGGTGGCGCGTGTCATAAGGTAGTCGCCCGAAGAGGATGGCCGGAAGGGTACGCTACGCAACAGGACTTATTACAGACGTAACTAAAGACACATAGTGCCAAAATTTGTCAGCATGGCATTGTAATTATTTCGCCGCCTTGACATAGTTTCTATAAACATACATACCGGTCGGTATGTCAATAGACTTAACACCACAGTCCGTTCCTAACGCCTCGCGCCGCGATCCTGCCCGGACGCGCGAACGCCTGCTGACGGCCGGCTTCGAGGAGGTCTACCGCCTGGGTTTCCAGGGTAGCGACCTCAACTCCATCCTTGGCCGGGCCGGTGTTACCAAGGGCGCGCTGTACCATCACTTCGACAACAAGGAGGCCCTGGGCCACGCCATTATCAGTGATGTGGTGGGTGTCATCACCGACAGCAAGTGGCTGGCGCCACTTCGTGATGCCGAAGACCCGATTTCTGCCCTGATCGCCATTGTCGAAAGCACGGTGACCACCGACGAGGCTGTTGCCGGCGGCTGCCCGCTCAACAATCTGGCCCAGGAGATGTCGGGCGTCGACGAAGGATTTCGCACCCGCATCGCCGGATTGTTCACGATGTGGATTGCCGGGGTCGCGGAGGCGTTGGAACGCGGCCAGGCCACAGGCTTTGTGCGCAGTGATATTGACGCCCGTGAAGCGGCCACGGGCCTGATCGCGTCCTATGAAGGTTATTTCTCGATCGCCAAGAGCACGCGCAGCGGCGCGATCATGGCCGTCGGCATCCGCCAGATTGTCACCTACCTCAACGCCCTGCGCCCGGAAAACCTCCCCACTCGTGGGGAGGTGGCGGCGAAGCCGACGGTGGGGGTGCCTGCCCAGCCCACGGACTTGACATAAACACAGGAGGCCTACCATGGATACCGCATCTCCCCTCACCCCGCAGGTCGTCTCACGCGAAGACTGGCTGGCCGCCCGCATCGCCCTGAAGGCCGAGGAAAAACGCGTCCTGCACGAAATGGACGCCCTGGCCGCCCGGCGCAAACAATTGCCGTGGGTCAAGGTCGACAAGCTTTACGTCTTTGAGACGGCGGACGGCCCCAAAACCTTGTCCGACCTGTTTGAAGGCCGCAGCCAGTTGCTGGTCCAGCACTTTATGTATAGCCCGGACTGGGAAGAGGGCTGCGTCGGCTGTTCCCTGGGCGCCGATCATATGCACGGCATCTGGCCGCATCTGGAAAACCACGACGTCAAGTTCACCGCCATTTCCCGCGCCTCGGTCGCCCAGATCGACGCCTTCAAACTGCGCATGGGCTGGGGCTTCGACTGGGTATCGTCGGCCAATACCGACTTCAACTACGATTTCGACGTCTCCTTCCGTCCGGAAGACATGGCCTCGGGCAAGGTGTGGTACAATTACGCCGAGCGCGAAGGCATCAACATCGCCGACCTGCCGGGCATGAGCGTCTTTTACAAGGACGCCGATGGCACTATCTATCACACCTATTCGGTCTATTCGCGCGGCACGGAACTGACCTCGGGCGTGTTCCAGTTGCTCGACATCACGCCGAAAGGCCGCAACGAAACCGGTCCCAACTTCAACCTGACCGACTGGGTCCGCCATCACGACAAGTATGAAAGCGCCAAACCCGCCGCGTCGTGCTGCGGCGGCAGCTAAATTACTAATTTCAACGATCGTTGAATTGACCCCATCCCTGGCAAGGCCTATATGACAATGGCTTGACTCAGTTCGTATCAAACGATACGACCTCGGCCAAAAGCATAAGCCAAAGAACACAAGGATGTACCGGGATGGCGTTAAACTCCGCCGGCGCGAAATTTCGCCAGGCCCTGAAGGACGAACAGCCGCTTCAGGTGATCGGCGCCATCAATGCCAATCACGCCTTGCTGGCCCAACGCGCCGGCTATAAGGCCATCTATCTAAGCGGTGGCGGCGTCGCGGCCGGTTCGCTCGGCCTGCCCGATCTCGGCATCAATACGCTCGACGACGTCCTGACCGATGTCCGCCGCATCACCGATGTCTGCGACCTCCCCTTGATGGTCGACATCGATACGGGTTTCGGTCCGTCGGCCTTCAATATCGAACGTACCGTAAAATCGCTGATCAAGTTCGGCGCTAGCTCCTGCCATATCGAAGACCAGGTCGGCGCCAAGCGCTGCGGCCATCGCCCCGGCAAGGAGATCGTCACCACCGAAGAAATGGTCGATCGGGTCAAGGCCGCGGCCGATGCCAAGACCGATCCGGACTTCTTCCTGATTGCGCGTACCGACGCTATCGCCGTCCATGGGGTCGACGCCGCCATCGAACGCGCCGTCAAATGCGTCGAGGCCGGCGCCGATGGTATCTTCGCCGAAGCGGCTTATGATCTCGATACCTACAAGCGCTTTGTCGACGCCGTGAAAGTGCCGGTCCTGGCCAATATTACCGAATTCGGCAAGACGCCCTTATTTACCCGCGAGGAACTGGCCTCGGCCGGCGTCGCCATCCAGCTGTATCCGCTGTCGGCCTTCCGCGCCATGAACAAGGCGGCCGAGACAGTCTACGAAGCCATCCGCCGCGATGGTCACCAAAAGAACGTTCTCGACACAATGCAGACGCGCGAGGAACTGTACGATCGCATCGGCTACTACGCCTTCGAACATAAGCTGGACACACTGTTCAGCGGACAAAAATAACAGGATTTTGGCCACGAAAAACGCGAAAAGCGCGAATAGGGCTGTGGAACCACCTTCGCCCGAAGGGCTTTCACTTGATGCTGCGGCAGTCTGGATTGACGGCGCTTCGCGCAGATACCAGCGGCTGCCTTTTCGCGCTTTTCGCGTTTTTCGCGGCTAAAACGAAACACAGGGAGTCTCACCATGGACACGGCCAGCGAACCCACCACCGGTTTCAAACCCAAGAAATCCGTCGCCCTGTCCGGCACGGTCGCCGGCAATACCGCGCTATGCACGGTCGGGCGGACCGGCAATGACCTTGCCTATCGCGGTTACGATATCCTCGACCTCGCCGCCACGTCCGAGTTCGAGGAAATCGCCTATCTGCTGGTCCACGGTAAACTCCCCAACCGAACCGAACTGATCGCCTACAAGGTCAAGCTCAAGGCCATGCGTGGCCTGCCCGCCGCCCTGAAGACCGTCCTCGAAAGCCTGCCGCCTTCCGCCCATCCGATGGACGTCATGCGTACAGCCGTATCAACGCTGGGCTGTTTGACGCCAGAGCGCGACGACCACGGCCATCCCGGCGCCCGGGACATTGCCGACCGCCTGATGGCCGGGCTCGGCTCGATGCTGCTCTATTGGTATCACTTCAGTCATAACGGCCGCCGCATCCAAACCGAGACCGACGACGACAGCATCGGCGGCCATTTCCTGCATCTGCTGCACGGCGAGAAACCGCGCGACTCGTGGGTCCGCGCCATGCACACCTCGTTGATCCTGTATGCCGAACACGAGTTCAACGCCTCAACCTTTGCCGCCCGCGTCGTCGCCGGCACAGGCTCCGATTTTTACAGCGCCATCGCTGGCGCCATCGGCGCCCTCCGCGGCCCCAAGCACGGCGGCGCCAACGAGTTCGCCTTCGATATCCAGAAACGCTACGATACCCCCGACGAAGCCGAGGCGGATATCCGCGCCCGGGTCGAGCGCAAGGAGGTCGTCATCGGCTTCGGCCATCCGGTCTACACAGTGTCCGATCCGCGCAACGAATGCATCAAGGCGGTCGCCAAGGCCCTCAGTGCCGAGCAGCACAATATGAAGATGTTCAATATCGCCGAGCGTCTCGAGACGGTGATGTGGGACATCAAAAAAATGTTCCCCAATCTCGACTGGTTCAGCGCGGTCAGCTACCACATGATGGGCGTACCGACGGCCATGTTCACCCCCCTCTTCGTCATCTCGCGCACCTCGGGCTGGTCGGCCCATATCATCGAACAGCGCCAGGACGGCAAGATCATCCGCCCCAATGCCAACTATATCGGTCCGGAAGACCGCCCGTTTGTCGCGTTGAACGACCGTCCCTAAGTCAAGAAGGTTTATCCACAGATTACACCGATTACACAGATTGAGATAAAGGCGCTACGCGCCGGCAGACCTCACAGATCACGCGAATCTCTGCCCGTAGAACTCTGAAAAATCTGCGTAATCTGCGTAATCTGTGGATAAACCATACCACACCCTTCCCCGTCTCAGGCGTTTCCAGAAAGCACCCCGATGTCTGCCCATATTTCCAATGTCCGCCCCGAACCCGATGCCGTCCTGACCGACATTGTCGACTATGTCCTGAACTATGAGGTCACCTCGGAACTGGCCTATTCGACCGCGCGCTCGTGCCTGATCGACACCCTGGGCTGTGGCCTGGAAGCCCTCGACTATCCGGCCTGTGCCATGCATCTCGGCCCCATCGTTCCCGGCACCATCGTGCCCAACGGCGCCAAGGTTCCCGGAACCCAGTTCCAGCTCGACCCCATCCAGGCCGCCTTCAATATCGGGGCCATGATCCGTTGGCTCGATTTCAATGACACATGGCTGGCAGCGGAATGGGGCCACCCGTCCGATAACCTGGGCGGCATCCTCGCCGTCGCCGACTGGCTGTCGCGCAACGCCGTGGCCGCCGGCAGACCTCCGCTCCTCATGCGCGACGTCCTGACCGCCATGATCAAGGCCCATGAAATTCAGGGCTGCATCGCGCTTGAGAACAGTTTCAACAAGGTCGGCCTCGACCACGTCGTCCTGGTGAAGGTCGCCTCGACCGCCGTCGTCGCCCAGATGCTTGGCCTCGACCGCGACGAAATTATCAATGCTGTTAGCCTGGCCTGGGTTGACGGTCAATCATTGAGAACCTACCGCCACTCGCCCAATACGGGCTCGCGTAAGTCATGGGCAGCCGGCGATGCCACCTCGCGAGCGGTGCGCCTGGCCCTGATGGCGCAGAAGGGCGAGATGGGCTACCCGTCGGTCCTGTCCGCCAAGACCTGGGGCTTTTACGACGTCCTGTTCAAGGGCCAGCCGTTCAGGTTCCAGCGCCCCTACGGCAGCTATGTCATGGAAAACGTGCTGTTCAAGATCAGCTTCCCGGCCGAATTCCACAGCCAGACCGCCGTCGAAGCCGCCATGACCCTGCACGGGAAGCTGGCCGCTATGGGCAAGTCCGTCGCGGATATCGCCAAGGTGACGATCCGCACGCACGAGGCCTGTATTCGCATTATCGACAAGAAGGGCCCGCTCAACAACCCGGCAGACCGCGACCACTGCATCCAGTATATGGTCGCCGTGCCGCTGATCTTCGGCCGCCTGACCGCCGCCGACTACGAAGATGTCGTCGCCAACGATCCGCGCATCGACGTCTTGCGCGACATTATATATTGCGTCGAATCACCTGAATTTACTCAGGATTACCATGACCCGGACAAGCGCTCGATCGCCAATGCCATGACGATCGAACTGAAGGACGGCACCGTCCTGGATGAGATCAAGGTCGAGTATCCGATTGGCCACCGCCTGCGCCGGGAGGACGGCATCCCCCTCCTCGAAGCCAAGTTCGTCACCAACCTCAAGCGCCGCTTCCCCAAGAAGCAACAGGACGCCATCTTGAAGGTCAGCCTGGACCAATCCCTGCTTGAAGCCATACCGGTCCATGCGTATGTCGATATGTATGTCATCTGACCTGCAAATCCGCCCGGCGACCGCCCTGGACCATGATGCCCTGTGGGCCATCATCGAACCCGTGCTGGCCGCGGGAGAGACCTATACCCTGCCCCGCGACTGGACGCGCGCGCAGGCGCTGGACTACTGGTTCGCCGCCCCGCACCAGGTCTATGTCGCGGAAGTCGCCGGCGAGATTCTCGGCAACTATTTCCTGGGCCCAAACCGTATGGGCGGCGGCAGCCACGTCGCCAATTGCGGCTTCATGACAGCGCCCGCTGCCATCGGGCGTGGTGTGGCCTCAGCCATGTGCCAGCATGCCCTGGACACAGCGCGGGCCCAGGGCTTTCGCACCATGCAGTTCAATTCCGTGGTGGCGACCAATGTCCGCGCAGTAGCCCTGTGGCAGCGTTTCGGCTTCGATATCGTCGGCCGTTTGCCCGAAGCTTTCCACCATCCGATCGATGGCTATGTCGACCTGCTGGTCATGTACCGCAGGTTGTAGAGTTTTGGTGACGCCTATTGTTTGGAAAGCGTGACATGCAACCGTCAATGTTGCTCTAAAAAAGTCAGTCCTCCACCGCAAGCGGTGGAGGACTGGCCTTTTTGCTTATACGGATGTCTCTTACGCCCCGCGGCGGATACGATCAATCATGTACGAGAAGTCCCGACCAGCGTGGCCCTGGGCGCACAGGGCGTCGTAGAGGGCGTGCGCCTTGGCGCCCAATGGCGTATCGGCCCCCGCCCGTCCGGCGGCCTGCATGGCCAGGGTCAGGTCCTTCAGCATCAGGGCCGCGGCAAAGCCCGGCTGATAGTCGCGATTGGCCGGCGACGTCGGCACAGGGCCTGGCACCGGACAATAGCTGGTCATCGACCAGCTTTGTCCCGACGCCTTGGACGCGATGTCGAAAAACACCTGGTCGTCCAGCCCCAGCTTTTCGGCGAGGGCGAAGGCTTCGCAGGTGCCGATCATGGTGATGGCCAGAAGCATGTTGTTGCAGATCTTGGCCGCCTGACCTGCGCCCGCCGCCCCGGCATGGATGACGGCCTTGCCCATCCTGGCGAGGATCGGTTCGGCGCGCGCAAAGCCATCGACCGTGCCGCCGCACATAAAGGTCAGGGTGCCACTCTGCGCTCCGGCGACGCCGCCCGACACCGGCGCGTCAACCATGGCGAAGCCTCGATCGTCCGCCTGGGTTGCGACCTTGCGGGCGGTGTCGACATCAATGGTTGAACAATCGATCAGAATGGCATTCTGCGGCGCCGCCGCAAAGACATTGCCATACACCGACAGCACATGTTGCCCGGCCGGCAGCATGGTCACTACCGCCTCGGCGTCTCGGCAGGCATCGGTCAGGGAGGCCGCCGCGACCGCGCCGTCGGTCACGGCCTGGGCTATGGCTTCGTGGCTGATGTCGAAAGCGTGGACGTCATGGCCGGCCTTGACCAAATTGGCCGCCATACCGGAACCCATGTGGCCCAGTCCGATAAAAGCGATCTTCATGACAGGCTCCGTTTTACGATAGTTCTAATTCAGATTCGAGCGGTTCGAACGTGGCATCGATCATGGCCGGTGTGATATCAGCGACGCTGGCTGGCTGCCAGCGCGGGGCATTGTCCTTATCCTCGATGACCGCGCGCACCCCTTCGGAAAAGTCGTTCGTACGGATGATGCGACAGGCGATGCGATATTCCATACGCATCACCTCTTCAAACGAGGTCATCGCCCGACCCTTGCGCAACTGCGCCAGTGAAACCGCCATGGACAGGGGCGAGCGCGTATCGAGGATATCGGCTTGTGAAGTCGCCCATTCATCGTTGCTATCTTTAAGCGCCTGACAAATATCGCTGACAGTCGTCTTCGCAAAGCACTGGTTAATCACGGCGAGATTGTCACCATAGGACGGCGAGGCGGCCGTCTGCGAAAGCTCGGCCAGAACGGCATCGACATCGTCACCGGCCAGAATCCGCTGTTTCACTTCGGACAGGCTGGCTGATGGGACAAAATGCGTCGCAATACCGGCGGCCAGGACGTCGGTGCCCTTCAGACGCGCGCCGGTCAAGGCCAACCAAGTACCGAGTTCCCCACGCAATCGCGGCAGGAACCAGCCGCCACCGACGTCGGGGAACAGGCCGATACCTGTTTCCGGCATGGCGAACAGGGTATGTTCGGTCGCGATGCGATACGAGCCGTGGACCGAGATACCGACTCCGCCGCCCATGGTCACGCCGTCAAGAACGGCCAGATAGGGCTTTGGAAAGCGCTTGATCTGGGTGTTGAGTTTATATTCGACGGCAAAGAACGCCTCACCCGCCTTGCCGTCTCCACGCCCGCTTTCGGCGACCATGCGGATATCACCGCCGGCGCAAAAACCGCGTGTGCCTTCGGTGTGATCGATCATCACCATGCGAATAGCCGGATCGCCCGCCCAGACCGCCAGTGCCTCGCTCATGGTGGCGCACATGGCGGTCGTCAGGGCGTGCAGAGCCTGGGGCCGGTTCAGCGTCAGGCGGCCGACGCCGTTTTCGACGCGGACAAGGACCTCGCTCACGATACGGCCTTCAGCATATCGCGGGCGATGATGACGCGCATGATCTCGTTGGTGCCTTCGAGGATCTGATGCACCCGCAGATCGCGGACGATTCGTTCGACGCCATAGTCATGCAGATAGCCGTAGCCGCCGTGGATCTGCAGGGCGTCATTGGCGATCTTTGAACCGGTGTCGGTGACGAAGCGCTTGGCCATGGCGCACCAGCGCGTGGCGTCGGCAGTGCCGGTATCCAGACGGGCGGCGGCTTCGTAGAGCATACTGCGCGCGGCACACAGTTCGGTTTCCATGTCGGCCAGCTTGAACTGGGTGACCTGGAACTCGTTGAGATGCCGGCCGAACTGTGAACGCTCGGAGGCGTAAGCAAAAGCCCGATCGAGCGCATCCTGGGCTCCCCCTAATGAACAGGCGGCGATGTTCAATCTACCGCCGTCAAGGCCCTTCATGGCGTATTTGAAGCCGGAACCTGGGGTCCCGAGCAGGTTTTCCGCCGCGATGCGAACATTGTCGAACGTGACCTGGCGCGTCGGCTGGGCGTTCCAGCCCATCTTCTTTTCATTGGCGCCGAACGACAGGCCGGGCGTGTCCTTTGGCACCACAAAGGCTGAAATGGCGTCGTCGTGCCTGGCCATGACGACATAGATGTCCGAAACGCCGGCGCCGGAAATAAACTGTTTCGAGCCGTTGAGAACGTAGAAGTCACCCTCCCTGACCGCACGAGTCTTCATGGCTGCGGCGTCGGAGCCGGAGCCGGGCTCGGTCAGGCAGTAACTAGCGATGGCGTCCATGGTCACCAGTGACGGCACATGGGCGGCGCGCAGCTCTTCGGAACCGAAGGCGTCGATCATCCAGGTGCACATATTGTGGATCGACAGGAAGGCTGCCGTGGCGATACAGCCGCGCGACAGCTGTTCGAAGATCAGCACGCCGTCGAGGCGCGTCATGCCGGTGCCACCGTGCTGTTCGCCGGTATAGATGGCGGCAAAGCCCAGGCTGGCGGCTTCGCGCATGACGTCGACCGGGAAGGTCTTGGTTTCATCCCAGTGGCCGGCATTGGGGCGCAGCTTGTCATAGGCGAAGCGCTGCGCCGCCTCCTGGATCATCAATTGGTCGTCGTTAAGTGGCATTTCCTGGTCCTGTTTTTTATTCCCTCTTCCCGTTTACGGGGAGAGGGAAGGCGCGGGGCGGCGAGCCTGAGGGGCCTGCCGTCGAAGTCCGGGGCTCCGATGTAATCAGGAAGCCCCTCATCCGGCCTTCGGCCACCTTCTCCCCGCAGGCGGGAAGAAGACAATAATCCGCGCTTTCCCAGACTACTTGTCCTTGAAGTTGGCTGGCCGCTTCTCCGCAAAGGCCGCCATGCCTTCCTTCTGATCTTCGGTGGCGAACAGCGACATGAACAGCCGGCGCTCGAAACGCACGCCTTCGGTCGTCGGCAGTTCCAACGCCCGCGACACCATCTCCTTGGCGGCCAGGATCGACGGAAGGCCATAGCCGGAAATCGTATTGGCCGCCTCCATGGCGACTGTCAACAAGTCGTCATGCGGCACAACGCGGCTGACCAGGCCGATCTTATCTGCCTCGGCCGCATCGATCATCCGCCCGGTCAGGATCAGGTCCATGGCCCGCGCCTTGCCGATCGCCTTGGTCAGGCGGATCGAGCCGCCCATGCCCGGCGTGACGCCCAGCTTGATTTCGGGCTGGCCGAACTTTGCCTTGTCGGACGCAATGATCATGTCGCACATCAGGGCCAGTTCGCAGCCTCCCCCGAGAGCAAAGCCATTGACTGCGGCGATCACCGGCTTGCGGCAGGCGGCAAAAGCGTCCCAACCGGCGAAATAGTCGTTGAGATACATGTCCGACACCGACTTGTCGGCCATTTCCTTGATGTCGGCGCCGGCGGCAAACGCCCTGCCCGCCCCTGTCAGGACGGTGACCGCGATCTCGCGATTGCGGTCGATCTCGCAGATCAACCCCGATAGCTCGGTCATGATCTGGGCGTTCAACGCATTCAGGCTGTCGGGGCGATTGAGGGTGACGACCGCCACCCGGCCTTTTTGTTCGAAGGTCAGTGTTTCCATATCCGCCTCAGGCCATTGTCGGAATGATAAACGCCTGGTCGCCGATATCACCATCAGGCCAGCGCTGGGTCACCGTCTTGACCTTGGTGTAGAAGCGCACGCCGTCCTCGCCATACTGGTTGGTGTCGCCAAAGGCCGAGCGTTTCCAGCCGCCGAAGCTGTGATAGGCGACGGGCACGGGGATCGGCACGTTGACGCCGACCATGCCGACATTGACCTTGGCGACGAATTCGCGGGCCGCCAGGCCATTGCGGGTAAAGATGGCGACGCCATTGCCATAGGCATGCTGTGACGGCAGGGCCGCCGCCTCTTCCAGGGTCTCGGCGCGCACGACCTGCAGCACCGGGCCGAAGATCTCGTCCTGATAGGACTTCATGGCGGGCGTAACGTGATCGAACAGGGTCGGCCCGATGAAATAGCCGTCTTCGTGGCCCTGCAGCTTCAAACCGCGGCCGTCAAGCTTGAGCTCGGCGCCTTCGTCGACACCCATCTGGATATAGGATTCGACCTTGGCCTTATGCGCTGCCGAGATGACCGGTCCGTAGTGGGCCTCCGCATCTGTCGAAACCCCGACCTTCAATCCGCGCGCCGCGTCGATCATCCGCTCGATAAAGGCGTCGGCCGTTTTGGCGCCGACCGGTACCGCCACCGGCAAGGCCATGCAGCGTTCCCCGGCGGAACCATAGGCCGCGCCGACAATGTCCTTTACCACCTGGTCGAGGTCGGCGTCGGGCATGATGATGCCGTGGTTCTTCGCCCCGCCCATCGCCTGGACGCGTTTGCCGTGGGCCGTGCCGGTCGAATAGACATATTGCGCGATGTCCGACGAGCCGACAAAGCTGATCGCCCGGATGTCGGGATGGGTCAGCAGGGTATCGACGGCTTCCTTGTCGCCATGGACGACCTGGAAAACGCCTTCGGGCAGGCCCGCCTCGATCAGCAGTTCGCCCAGGCGCACCGGGACGCTGGGGTCCTTTTCCGACGGCTTGAGGATAAAGGCATTGCCGCAGGCCAGGGCCACGGCCGACATCCACATCGGTATCATGGCCGGAAAGTTGAACGGCGTGATACCGGCGACAACGCCCAGGGGCTGGCGCATCGAATAGACGTCGATGCCGGGCCCTGCCCCTTCGGTATAGGCGCCCTTCAGCAGATGCGGGATGCCACAGGCGAATTCCACCACTTCGAGACCGCGCTGGATATCGCCTTTCGAGTCGGCGACGACCTTGCCGTGCTCGCTGGACAGCAGAACGGCCAATTCGTCCATGTGCTTTTCGAGCAGGGCCTTGAAAGCGAACATGACGCGGGCGCGGCGTTGCGGATTCATCGCCGCCCAGCCGAGCTGCGCCTTGACCGCCTTCTGGATGGCGGCATCGACCTCGGCGGCCGAGGCCAGGGCAACGCGCGCCTGGACCTTGCCGGTATTCGGATCGTAGACGTCGCCGAAACGACCAGACGTGCCGGGCACAGCAACGCCGTTGATGAAGTGGTGGATATCGCGCATATTATCTCTGAGGTTTATGCAGCCACGCGAATGCGGGCCAGCCGGGCGGCGTTGAGTTTATCCCGCGCCATCGAATCAGCAACCTCATTTGTGATCACATTTTCGCTTTTTGCCCGGGCAAAGATGGCGTCAAGGCGCGGACCGATCGCATCGACGCGGCTGCGGATCAGGTCGGCGTCGTTATCGCCCGAGATCTCGCCATTGACCATGATGATGCCACCGGCATTGATGACGTAGTCGGGCGCGTACAGAATGCCGCGTTCGCCCAGGATGCGCCCGGCTTCTTCGGTCGCCAGCTGGTTATTGGCAGCGCCGGCGATAATGCCCGCCCGGATATAACGTGCGGCGTATTCGCTGATCGTGCCACCCAGCGCACAGGGCGCCACGACGTCGACAGGCTGGGTCAGGATATCGTCGATCGAGACGCCAAGGGCGCCAAAGCGCGCCTGCGCTTCCGACACGCGCGCTGGATTGATATCGGCCACGACCAGGTTGGCGCCGCAGGCATACAGTTCTTCGCACAGATACATGCCGACATGGCCCAGGCCCTGGACAGCGACGGTCAGGCCGGCCAGTTCCGGACGGCCGAGATGGGCGCGCACCGCTGACTCGATGCCAACGCGTACGCCGCGCGCCGTAAAGGGCGACGGATCTCCGCCCGATTTGCCGGCCGAAGCGCAAATGCCGCTGACATAGCGCGTGGTGCGTGAAACGATCTGCATGTCGGCGACCGACACCCCCACGTCTTCGGCGGTGATATACTGGCCGTTCAGGCTGTCGACCGCGCGGCCGAAGGCTTCCAGAACCGCTTCACGCTTTTCAGAAGCGACGGGTCCGAGAATTACCGCCTTGCCGCCGCCCATGGGGAGGTTGGCCATGGCGTTCTTGAACGACATGCCGCGCGACAAGCGCAGGGCGTCGGTCATGGCGTCACCCGCCGACGCGTAGCTCCACAGGCGGCAACCGCCGGCGGCCGACCCAAGGGCCGTCGAATGGACGGCGATGATGGCGCGCAGGCCACTGGCCGCATCCTCTACCATCATTACCTTTTCGTGGCCGTCGTAATCGGGGTGATCAAACATGAACGCTCTCCTTGGTGTTCCGTACTTTATTAATTTTGAAGGCCGGCGCCGGTGCTTCGGGCTGGGCCGTTTCGAACTGCGCCAGCAACTCGACCCATTTCACCATGGCCTTGTCGTAATTGGCCTTCTTGATATGGCCGAAGCCGCGGATATCTTCCGGCAGGCGGGTCAGGGCCACGGCCTGGGCCAGGTTATGCGGCGCCAGATCGCGCGCCAGGCGGTTGATCAACTGCGCATAGTCGACGATCAGCCTGCGCTCCATGCGGCGCTCATCCGAATAACCGAAGATGTCGAGCGCCGTACCGCGCAGGCCCTTCAGGGCCTGCAGGACGCCGAAGGCCTTGAATATCCACGGGCCGAACTTCCGCTTTTTCGGAAGACCGGTGTGCTGGTCTTTTTCGCCGAAGATCGGCGGCGCCAGGAAGATGCTGATCTTATCCGGGTTTTCGAACTGCGCCGCCAAGGACGCGCGGAAGGCCGGATCGAGATAGAGACGCGCCACCTCGTATTCGTCCTTATAGGCCTTCAGCTTATAGCCATAACGCGCCACGGCCTCGACAAAGGCGCCATCACCCCCGACGCGGACCTCGGCCTTGCGGGCGATCTCGACCAGGGCCTTGTAGTCACGGGCATAGGTCTCGTCCTGGTAGGCTGTCAGGTCCGCCATGCGCGCAGCGACAAAGCTGTCGAGATCAAACGCCATTTCCGGCTTTTGCGTAGTTTCGCGCGACGCCAGGCGGCCGGCGACATAGGCGCGGCCCAGGGCAAAGGCGCGCAGATTGGCCTTGACCTCGGCGCCGTTCAACTCGATGGCGCGTTCGATGGCGGCGCGGCTCAGAGGCACGGTACCAGCCTGCCAGGCGGCGCCCAGCACGACCATGATAGTGTAGACGGCGTCACCGAGATAGGTCCGCGACAAGCCCGCCGCGTCGAACGGCGTCAGGCTGTGTGTCGCCATTCTTACCTTGCGCATCATGCTCAAGGAGTCGAAACGCGTTTCGGTGTTGAGGGTGAATTCGGCGGTCGGCGTCATGGCGTCGCTGATAAAGCCAGCCGTCCGTGTCGGGCTCATCAGCGGCAGGCAGGCCTTACCGTGGGCAGTGACCATATCGGCGGCGATCAGCACGTCGGCCTCGGCCAGGGGAATACGCCCGCCCGGCAGGTCGACGCCGGGTGCTGCCAGACGGATATGGGCATCGACGGCGCCGCCGCGTTGCGCCAGGCCGATCTGGTCGACGCACAGAACCTCGATGGCGTCGATATGGGCCGCCATGCCGATCATGGCGCTAAGCGAAGTAACGCCCAGCCCGCCGATACCGGTCAGCAGCACATTATAAGGTTCGCGCGACAGCTGGGGCGGGGTGATTTCGGGTAAATCGGAAATAAGCGTATCGACGTCGGCGACCGCCACCTTCTTCAGTTGCGCGCCATCCAGCGACACGAAGCTGGGGCAGAACCCCTTGACGCAGGAGGTATCGATATTGCACGCCGACTGGTCGATCTCGCGCTTGCGGCCCAGTTCCGTTTCCTTCGGCCCAACAGCGATACAGTTCGACTTGGCCGAACAATCGCCGCAGCCTTCGCAAACGGCGCTGTTGATGAAGATGCGTTGCTTGGCCTTGGGCGCCAGGCCGCGCTTGCGGCGGCGGCGCAGTTCCGTGGCGCACATCTGGTCGTAGATCATGACTGTCGTGCCCGGCGTGTTGCGCAGTTCTTCCTCGGCCACCGCCATGTCATCGCGGTGATAGAAGCTGACCTTCGCCGGCATCTTAGGGTGACCGCGCCAGCGATCGGGATGATCCGACACCATCATGATCGTCTTGACGCCCTCGGCCGCCACCTGCTGGGCGACGGTGACGGGATGCAGCACGCCGTCGACGTGCTGGCCGCCGGTCATGGCGACCGCGTCATTATACAGGATCTTGTAGGTGATATTGACCTTGGCGGCGACCGACTGGCGGATGGCCAGCAGGCCGGAATGGAAGTAGGTGCCGTCGCCGAGATTGGCGAAGATGTGGTTTTCCTCGGTGAATGGCGCCTGGCCGACCCAGGTCACGCCCTCGCCGCCCATATGGGTGCAGATTTCGGAATTCCGGTTCGGCATGAACTGGACCATGTAGTGGCAACCAATGCCCGCCGTGGCGCGCGAGCCTTCGGGCACGGTCGTCGAAGTGTTGTGCGGACAGCCGGCGCAGAAGAAGGGTTTGCGCGTATGCAGCGGCACGACATTGTCGCGCGCCTGGGCTTCCTGGCGGAACTGAGCGACCTTTGCCGCGCGTTCGGGCGTGCGGGCAGCGTCCGGAAGGGCTTCGAACAGGCACAGCGCAACGTGGGTGGTGTCGAGGTCGAGCGTATCGCGGACCAGCGGCGCACCCCGGACGTCGAGCTTGCCGACGATGCGCGGGCGGCGGCCGTCGGGCAGGCCATAAAGCACGTCACGAAGTTGGTATTCGATCAGGTTGCGGCGTTCTTCGACGACCAGGACGGTCTCCAGTCCATCGGCGAAGTCGGTCGCCGCCTGCGGGTCGAGCGGCCATACCATGCCGACCTTCCACAGGCGCAGGCCCAGTTCGGCCGCTTCCGCGTCGCCGATACCGAGCAGGCGCAGGGCGTCGAGCACATGCAGGAAGCCCTTGCCCGAGGCGGCGATGCCGAAACGCGGGCGGGCGCTGTCCTTGATCACGCGGTCGATGCCGTTGACGCGGGCAAAGGCCTGGGCGGCCGGCAGGCGGAAATGGCGGTGGCGAATTTCCTTGGCTTCGGGCGGATCGTTAAGACGGATATTCAGCCCGCCTTCTGGCAGTTCGAAATCGGGCGTGACCGAGACATAGCGCGTCGGATCGATATGGGCCGAGGTCGAGGCGTCCATCAGGTCGGCAATGGTCTTCAGCCCGATCCAACAGCCGGAATAGCGCGACAGAGCGATGCCCTTCATGCCGAAATCGATGACCTCGTCGATGGTCGCCGGCGACAGGGTCGGCATTTCGGCATCGAGGAAGGCGAATTCAGATTGGTTGGCCAGGGTCGAGGATTTGCAGCTATGGTCGTCGCCGGCCAGGGCCAGGACACCGCCATAGGCCGAGGTGCCGGCCAGATTGGCGTGCTTGAAGACATCGCCGGTCCTGTCGACGCCCGGTCCCTTGCCGTACCACAGGCCGAAAACACCATCCTTCGTGGCGCCCGGAAACAATGGTACGTGCTGGGTGCCCCAGACGGCAGTAGCGCCCAGATCTTCGTTGATGCCGCGCTGGACGACGATATCGTGGGCGTCGAGCAGCTTTTGCGCCGTGGCCAGTTGCATGTCGTAGGTGCCGAGCGGTGAGCCACGGTAACCGGAAATGAAACCCGCCGTATTCAGGCCAGCCTTGCGATCGCGTTCACGGATCAGCATGGGCAAGCGAACCAGGGCCTGGACACCGGTCATGAAGGCCCGGCCGGACTCCAATTCGTACTTGTCGGCAAGGGTCACCTGTGCGCGCATGTAACCTGTATCCTGTTTTACTGTTGCCGGTTTTTATTGTTACCCGAGATACTAGACCCGAATTTCGAGAATGTGCTTCCAAAGTGGCCTTTGCAAACCTCTGGCCTTGGGAAGGATTTTCTGCGATAGTTGTAGAATTGAGATAGATTTTCTGCTGCAGAGCAAAAAGACGCAATGAAACGTAGTCAAACCGCGCCAAGCCTGGATGAAATCGATCGGCGGATTCTTCGCCTGCTGCGCGAGAATGCCCACCTTACCACACAGGAGATCGCCGACAAGGTCGGGTTGTCGCAGACACCGTGCTGGTCGCGGATCAAGCGCATGGAAGAGTCGGGTGTGATCGCCGGCTATGTCGCTTTGCTCAACCCGGAAAAGATCGGTCGTCCGCTGTCGGTGATAGTCGAAGTCAATCTCGACCAGCATGATGACGAGAAGATCGAGACCTTTTCACGCCACCTGGCGCAACTGCCCGAGGTGACCGACGCCTATCTGACCACGGGCGAATATGACTATGTCATCATCGCCGCGGTCGAGGATACGGAGGACTACGAACAGTTCCTGCGCAAGCGGCTGCTGAAATTCCCGGGCATCCGCCACGCGCGATCGACGTTTTGCTTGCGTCGGCTGAAACGGGATGCGTCGCCGTCGGTATAGGGTCGGCCTCGGTGTTCGGCTACATGTCTAGGGAACGTCCTGAATTTACAGCTATTTTCAACGCGGAAACCACCGAAAAGTCGGAAAGACGCAGAAATTCAGGATATGTTTTCTACCGCGCGCAGCGCTGTCTTCCATGCATGGTACTACGATCGTAGAATGAATGCCCTTCGGGCGCAGGTTTTTCGCCCACACCCTTTCCGCGTCTTTCCGACTTTTCGGCGCTTTCCGCGTTGAAAATAGCTGTAAAATCAGCACATTCACTGGCAGTCATGCCGCCCGCTACCAGAAATCAGCCCTTGGCCACAGTCTCCAGCGCCAGGGCATGCAAGGGCCCGCTCAGCAAATCGGCCAAAGCACGGTTGACCATCTGGTGCTGGCGGACGCGCGGCAGGCTGTTGAAGGCTTCCGACACGATGCGCGCCTTATAATGATCGCCATCGCCGGCCAGGTCGGTCACCGTCACCTCGGCGTCGGGGAAGGCCTGATGCAGGCGGGCTTCGAGATCGCTTTGCGCAATGGCCATGACGGTACTCCTGTGTAATCCGCCGTCTTCTATTCGGTTTCGCGCCCGATGAAAACGCCTAATCCACCGCCAGGATGATATGCGACGCCTTGATCAGCGCCTGGGCTGGCTGGCCGATCTCGAGCCCCAGTTCGCGTCGCGAACCCGACGTCACCACCGCCGTTACGGTCTTGCCACCAGCCAGTTGTAAAGTGACCTCGTCATTGACCGCGCCCTCGATAATGGCGCTGACCACGCCCGGCAATTTGTTGCGCGCCGAAACCGGCAGAGGCGCATGCCCGGCCGCCAGCAGGACGAAACTCGACTTGACCAGGGCTGTGGCGGCTCTGCCTGGAACGAGGCCCAGCGCTTCGACGCTCTCGCGGGTAACAATGGCCACGAGGTCCATGCCTTCGGAAAGGCGCAGGATAATCTCGGCATTGACCGCGCCATCGACAACCTGGGTGACCACGCCGGACCAGGCATTGCGGGCGGATGTCTTCATGGTCAGGCTCCTCATCATATCGTCGACCGATACGCCGGTCTCGTCCAGCACGTCATCGATCCGGCTGGCGCAGGATTCGAGCAGTGTCTCGAGCCGGTCATAGGCGGCGATAAGGGCCAGTCCCCTGGACGTGACCTGGGCCGCGCCGCCACGGCTGCCGCCGGTCTGGGCAACAACCAGAGCATGGGCCGACAGGTTATTGAGCGCCTGTACCGCGTCCCATGCCCCTTTATAGCTAAGACCGACCGCCTTGGCCGCGGCCGTGATCGAACCGAGCTCGCCAATGGTACGCAACAGATGGATACGGGCAGCGCCGACTTGCGCGCCATCCCGCGCTTTCAGCATCAGCAGCGCCTTCAGCGATTGTGGGTTTGCGGTCATGACGCTGACTATATCCATGGTGGGCGGGCGGCAAAAGCTCCGTCGCAGAAAATTTCGTTATTAAGGTTGACTACATAACGCGACCATGTTTCTACAAGGCAATCGCTCATTCTGGCGCCGGCGAACCCGTTCCACGGCGGAACACGAACAGAAAGAATCGCTTTAATCTTCGCGCACGCACCAGGAGCCTTCCACCCATGACCCTCACCACGCACCGGACGAACCGGACAGTTGTCAAAGCCGCCTCCGTCAGCCTGTTGGCCCTCGTATTGGCCACGCCTGCCCTTGCCCAGCAGGTTCCACCCGAGATACAGGCCAAGATGGACGCCATGCAGGCGCAGATCGATGCACAGCAGGCCGAACTGAATAACCTCAAGGCGACCGTCGCTGCCCAGTATAATGCGCCCGCCCCTGCGCCCAAGCCTGTCGCCGTTGCGGCGGCGCCGGCCGCTCCCGCAGCAACCCCGGCAGCCACGCCTGCAGCGCCAACCACCGCCGTTACGATCAAGAACGGCACGGCGACCATCGCGTCTAATGACGGCGCCTTTACGGTCAATCTCAAGGGCGTCTTCCAGCTCGACGCCGCGACCTACAGCCAGGACAAGGATCTGCCGGCGTCGGTGTCGGCACGCGATCTCAATTCCGGCACCAATTTCCGCCGCGCCCGCATCGGCATCGGCGGCAAGCTGTTCAAGGATTTCGACTACAATATCCTGCTCGACTTCGGCGGCGCCGGGGCGGAAGACGTCGGTCGCTTCCACGAAGCCTATCTGCAATATAACGGCTTTAAGCACACCAGGCTGCGGCTGGGCGAATTCGCCCCCAATGTCGGCCTGGCCGATGCCGGTTCGACCAATGCCTCGCCCTTCCTGGAACGTCCGGCCTCGGCCGAAATCGCCCGCAACTTCGCCGGCGGCGATACGCGCATCGGCCTGGCCGCCTTCAACTATGGCGACCGCCACCTGTGGTCGGTGGCCCTGACCGGCGGGACGGTGTCTCAGTTCAATACCCAGGCCACGACCCTGACCCCGCCTACCAATGACGAACAATTGGGTATCGCGGCTCGCTTCGCCGGGACGCCGTTCCGCGGTTTCGACTGGCTGGTCCATGCCGGGGTCAACTATTCCGGCATTATCAATCCGGTCGACGCCAACACCGCCCTCCCCGGCGGAACCGTCACCACGCGCTATCCGGTGCAGTTGCGTGACCGTCCGGAACTGCGGGTTGACGGTACGCGTTTGATCGATACGGGCGCCATCAATGCCGGCTCCGGCGCCGCGACCGGCTTTGAGCTGGGTTGGCAGTACAAGTCGTTCTACGCCTCGACCGAAGCCTTCCATTACAGCGTCACCCGCCTCAATCCGGCGGCTGGCGTCACCGACCCCGACTTTGGCGGCTGGTATATCGAAGGCGGCTGGGTGCTGACCGGCGAAGCACGCAAATACAATACGCAGACGGCCGCTTTCGACGGCATCGCGCCCAAGGCCAATTTCGATCCGTCGAACGGCCATTGGGGCGCCATGGAACTGGTGGCGCGCTATTCGACCATCGACCTGAACTACCACGCCGACGCCACCCTCCCCGGCGACCGCGTGCTGGGCGGGCAGCAGGATATCACCAGCCTCGGCCTCGACTGGCAGCTTAACCCGGCCGTCCGCTTTATCTTCATGGGCCAGAGCGTGAAGGTTGACCGCGTCAACGCGTCGAACCTTCAGGTTGGCCAGGACTACAAGAGCTTCGCCGTGCGGAGCCAGTTTAATTTCTAATCCTACAGATAGGTTCCGAATGAAACGCAGAACGCTTTTCGCATTTGCCATGGCTGCCCTGCTCCCGTTCACAGCCCAGGCTGCGGACGTCCAGGTGGCGGTCGCCGCCAACTTTACCGACGCCGCCAAGGAGATCGCCACGGCCTTCGAAAAGAAGACCGGCAACAAGGTGGTGATGAGCTTCGGCCCGTCCGGCAACTTCTTCAGCCAGATCGAACAGGGCGCGCCGTTCGAGGTCTTCCTCAGCGCCGATGCCGAGCGCCCGGCCAGGCTGGAAGCCGACGGTTACGGCGTTGTGGGTACGCGCTTCGTCTATGCCTACGGCACCCTGGTCCTGTGGAGCGCCACGCCGGGCTTTGTCGACAAGAAGGGGAATGTCCTGGCCAAGGGCGAGTTCGAACATCTGTCCATCGCCGATCCGGCGGCGGCGCCCTATGGCGTTGCGGCCGTCGAAACCCTGAAAAAGATGGGTCTGTACGACAAGTTGACCCCCAAGATCGTCAAGGGGGCTTCGATCGCCCAGGCCTATACGTTTGTTAATACGGGGTCGGCCGAGCTGGGCTTCATCGCCCTGTCGCAGGTCTTCAAATTCCCACGCGGTTCGGTGTGGTATGTGCCCAAGGACTATTATACACCTATCGATCAGCAGGCCGTTCTGCTCAATCCGGGCAAGGACGCCCCGGCCGCCCGGGCTTATCTCGATTTCCTGAAAAGCCCGCAAGGCGTGAAGATCATCCAGTCCTACGGATACGACGTCAAATGATCGACCATATGAGTGTGCGCGTCAGCGATTACGAACGCAGCAAGGCGTTTTACAACGCCGCCTTTGCCCCGCTGGGCTTCAGGCTGTTGATGGAACATGTCTCCGGCGCCGGTTTCGGCACCAGCGGCGTGCCGATGTTCTGGATCAATGGCGGCACACCGACTCCGGGCGTCCATATCGCCTTCCAAAGCGCCGATCGCGCCGGGGTCGACGCGTTCTACGCCGCGGCCATGGCGGCGGGTGGTCACGACAATGGCCCTCCCGGTGTGCGTGCCCACTACCACCCCAACTATTACGGCGCCTTCGTGCTCGATCCCGACGGCTACAATATCGAAGCCGTCTGTCATAAGCCGGAGGCGGCATGAGCGAGGCACGTCAACGCGTCCTGTATGTGCCCGCGGGACGTGGCCGCCACTACGATATGGGCGGCATGCAGGCGGACTTCCTCGCCGACAGCGAGGAGACGGCGGACACCTATTCGATTTCGGAATGGTGGCTGGATGCCGGACAGGCCGGCCCCGGCCCGCACAGCCACGACGCCAATGACGACATCTTCTACGTCCTGGAAGGCACCATGACCTTCCTGGCCGGAGACGAGACGATTCACGCCGAAAAAGGCGCCTTTCTGCGCATTCCGCCAGGTGTGATCCATGATTTTTCCAACACGTCACAGGCCCGCGCCGGCGTGCTGAACATCTATATCCCCGGCGGGTTTGAGCCCGACATGACGGCGATCGTCGACTGGTTCAGGACGCAGGGCTGATGGACGAGCCAAAATAATGGAAGGTATAGGCGACGCAATTGTGGTGACGATTAACCTGGCGGCGGTGACGACGCTGTGCCTTATCGTGATCGCGACGCCGATTGCCTGGTGGCTTTCGCGGCGGACGGGCCTGGTCCGCGATATCGTCACCGCCGTCGTCGCTCTGCCCATCGTCCTGCCGCCGACCGTGCTGGGCTTTTACCTTCTGGTCGCCATGGGGCCGAAAAGCCCGCTGATGGCGCTGCTGCATCCGTTCGGCGTGCGCACGCTCAATTTCAGCTTTGCCGGCCTGGTCATCGGATCGGTCATCTATTCCCTGCCCTTTGCCGTGCAGCCGATCCGCAACGCCTTCGAAGCCATTGGCAAGCGGCCGTTCGAAGTGGCGGCGTCTTTACGCGCGTCACCATGGGACAGTTTCTGGAGCGTCGCCATCCCCCAGGCGCGCAAGGGTTTCCTGACCGCCATCCTTTTGGTCTTCGCCCATACGGTAGGCGAATTCGGCGTGGTGCTGATGATCGGCGGCGCCATACCGGGCAAGACCGAAGTGGTGTCGATCCGCATCTACCAAATGGTCGAACAACTGAATTGGCAGGGCGCCCATATCCTGGCCGGTGGGCTGATGGCCTTTGCCTTTGCGGTCCTGCTCAGCCTGCTGGTCATCGAACGGCGGATCGGACAGGCCCATGACTGAGAGGCTCGATATCGCGCTGAACGGGTCGGTCGGCGACTTTGTGCTCGATGCCGGCTTTAACGTGCCGGCGACCGGGATTACCGCGGTGTGGGGACCGTCCGGATCGGGCAAGACCACCTTGCTGCGCGCCATAGCCGGCCTGACCCGGTTCGATGGCCATGTCCGCATCGGCGACAGCGTGTGGCAGGACGGCAGGCGCTTCGTACCCGTGCATCAACGCCGGCTTGGTTATGTTTTCCAGGAGCCGTCCTTGCTGAGCCATCTCAGCGTCCAGGGCAATCTCGACTATGCCCGCTATCGCAATGGCGGCGCTGCGGTCGACTTCGACGAGATCGTGCGCCTTACGGGCATCGATGCGTTGCTGGGCCGGGGCGTTGCGCGGCTGTCGGGCGGTGAACGCCAGCGCGTGGCCATCGCCCGAACGCTGTTGGGCGCCCCCGACCTGCTGCTGATGGACGAGCCTTTGTCGAGCCTCGATTCCGATGCCAAGGCCGGGATTATTCCGCTTATCGCCGATATCGGCAAGCGCCTGCCGATCCTCTATGTCAGTCATGACGCCTATGAGATCGAACGCCTGGCCGATCGGGTATTGCGGATGAACAAGGGACGGATCATCGACGTGCCGGAGACTAGCTTCGCGGCCCAGGTCGAGGCCCTGAGCGAGGCGGAATTGAAGGCACTGGCTGCGGCAGCCTTAAAGGCCGGCATCCGGGTGTAGCCAGACTCGCGCAATTCAGCGCACCGACGTCGTCTACAGTGGAATTTTTCGGCACGAAAAATTCCACTGTAGACGACGTGTATACACACTTAAGCACTACAGAAAACCACTCCCATATCCTCACTCAGCTGAAATCCGCCAGATCTTGTCGCCAGCATCGTCGCTGACATACAAAGCCCCATCAGGACCGACAGCGATCGCCACCGGACGGCCCGACACCCGCTTATCGTCGATAACGAAACCGGTCATGAAATCCTCATAACCCCCGACCGGCTTGCCATCCTCGAACCGAACCCGCACGACCTTGGAGCCCGTCCGCACGCTGCGGTTCCACGATCCATGCAGGGCGATAAAAGCATTGCCGGTATAGTCGGCCGGGAAAGGTTTGGCCGCGCCCGCCGGCGGGACGTAAAAGGTAAAGCCCAAGGGCGCCGAATGCGACACGAACCAGATATCCGGCACCGTTATCCGGTCTTCCAGATCGTTGCGCACGCCCGCCTGACGCGGGTCGGCATGGTCACCGAGATAATACCACGGCCAGCCGAAAAACTGCCCCTGCCCCACCCGGGTAAAATAGTCCGGCACCAGGTTATCACCCAGACCGTCGCGTTCATTGACCGAGCAATAGAGGTCTTCGCTGCCCGGCCGGAAACCCAGACCGACACAGTTGCGCAGGCCCGTAGCATAGACCTGGCGGTTCTTGCCATCGGGCGTAAAACGCAGGACCAGGGCCCGGCCATCCTCACCGCCCCAGCTTTCGCCCAGGGCGCGCCCTGCCACAAACCCCGCCGGCGCCTTGCCCATGCCTTCGGCGACATTGCTGGCCGAGCCGATTGAAATGTACATATATTGGCCGTCGGGCGAAAAGACGAGGTTGCGCGTATTGTGCCCGCCGGTGCTGCTCAGGTCATCGACAACGGTTTCGGCGGGACCGCCAGCGATGGGAATACGCACCACCGAACCGACATTGGCGACGTAGAGATATTTGGAGTCTTTCGCCGGATAAAAATCGATACCGAAAGGACGGTTCAGGCCGGTGGCAAAGGTTTGCGCTGTCGTCGCCAGTTGGCCACCCTGGTTACGATAGACCAGGATCCTGCCGGCACCGGACAAGACGACATAGAGGTCGCCATTGGGCGCCGTGCGCACCAGGCGCGGCCCGTCCAGATGGTCGGCAAACAGAGAAACCGTAAAGCCCGCCGGGACCTTCGGCATCACGCCCGTATCCGCCGCGACAACGGAGGGATTGTTACCGGCCGAGTTGGTGGCAAAGGGCTTGGGCAGGTCGGCGACGGTCACCTCGTGACGGACACCCGGCGCATCCTGGCGCCAGTCGAAGGTGTCGGCGCCCGAAGTGGTGCTCTGCGCGGTTGCCTTTGCCCCGCTCAGGCTCATCAAATAGGCGACGACGTTTTTGCGATCGCCCGCATCGGCAATGGCGACCGGCATGCGCGTGCCGGGCATGGCGGCTTGCGGATCGGCCAGGAAAGCATTGAGCGCCGCCGCATCCCAGGTCTTGCCGGCGGCATTGGCGTCTTTCAGCGGTTGGGAATAGTCATAGTCGGCGACACCGCCGACCTTGCGATGGGCGACGCCGAACAGGGCCGGCCCCTCAAAGGCCTGGGCCTGCGGGCTCGCGTCGTGGCACAGGGCGCAATTGTTATCGAAATAGGCCTTGCCCGCGGCCACATCCTGGGCCCGCGAACAGGCCGGCAGCGTAAGGGCCATGACCAGGCAGGCAAGAACGAAGCGCAACGTCATGATGTCAATCCCAATAGGGGCCCCGGGTCGGGGCATATCCGTTTCCAGTAGGCACGCTCACTCAGCTTGAAGACGCCGGGATAGTCACCCGCCTTGTCCATCATATCCAGTATGACCTGGAAATGCAGATGGGGCGTCCAGCCGCCATTGACCTGGACGCCGCCCAGGGCCGCGATCCGGTCACCGGCCTTGAACGCCTTACCTGCATGCAATCCGTCGAGGCTGTCGCGGCTGAGATGGCCATACAGCGTGTAAAAAACCAATTCGCCGACTGTGTGTCCCAGGATGATGGTCGGCCCATAATCCTTGGGGTTGGCGTTGTCCTGGAAGCTATGGACGCGGCCATCCAGCGGCGCATACACCAGCGTTCCGGCCGCCGCGAAAATGTCGACACCGAGGTGGATTGTGCGTACTTCGCCGCCGGCCTGCGGCGTGAAAACCGGCCCATCATAGATGGCGCGGTCTTCGTCATAGCCGCCATAGGCCAGGCGGTCGCCCTTCTGGACAGTCAAGTCGGGGGGAAAGGCCACCGGCCAGTTGTTGGCAGCCAGGCCTTCGGCGTCCAGGCGCACATGGTCTATCTCCGGTCCGTGCAGGCCCTTGATCACTTCGGCGGGTGGTTCGGTGCGCGCGGCCAGCCAGGCCTGGTATCGGTCGTAGAGTTCGCTCATACGCAACACTAGCTTCCCGCGCCGAATTTGGCTATGGCCGCCCAGTGGAGATTAGGGTCGATCTTCCACTAGGTTTCCGTCGCGACGCCAGCCAATTTGTTCGCTGGCCAGGCGGAAAGGCCGCCGTGGTGCACCACACCACAAGGACTTTTCAACGCCGCCAGCGAACAAATTGGCGGCGCCCCTTCGGGGTATGGCGAAAATCGCCCATTTCAGCGTCGCAAAGCCTTGCAAGGGGACAACCCTTGCTGCAGCTATGCTCCTGGAACTGGGCGATTTTCGACTCATATCGCGACGAAATCCTAATGGAGGATCGACCCTATCATGGCGTTTAGCAAGACCTATGACGGCACGGAACCGGTGCGGATCAACAAGTGGCTGGCGCAGAGCGGCGTCTGTTCGCGACGCGAGGCCGATGCCTTGATCGAGGAAGGCTTGATCAGCCTCGACGGCGAGGTCGTCCGCGATGCCGGGCGCAAGGTCCTGCCCGGCCAGACCGTGACTCTGGATCGCGACGAGACCGCGCCGGAAGGCCGGTTGACGGTCATTTATCACAAGCCGCTCGGCATCGTGTCGGGCCAGCCTGAACCGGGCGAAACCCCGGCTGTGCGGATGATCCGCCGCGCCAATGTCTATGGCCCGGCCGATGTTTATCCGGACCAGAATTCGAAACTGGCGCCGATCGGCCGGCTGGACAAGGATTCGCGCGGTCTGCTGATCCTGTCGGAGGACGGCGTCCTGGCCAAGGCGGTCATCGGGCCGGAGTCTGAGCTGGACAAGGAATACCACGTCCGCGTCGGCGGCAAGATCATCGAGGCCAAGCTGGCCTGGTTGCGCCATGGCCTGGAACTGGACGGCCGGCAACTGCGGCCCGCTGAGGTGACGCGGACGGGTGAGCAGACCATGACCTTTGTCCTGCGCGAAGGCCGCAAACGCCAGATTCGCCGCATGTGCGACATGGTGGAACTGCGGGTTCTGGACCTGTTTCGCGATCGCATCGGGCCGTTGCAGTTGGGCGACCTGCCGGAAGGCCAGTGGCGCTTGATGACCCCCACCGAGCGCGAGGCCATGATTACGGCGTCAAAAGGATAGCTCGGGAAAGGGTCGGGAGCATAGGCGGTTCAGCCCCAGCTACATATTGTATTGGCTTTGTTTCCGGGTAGACGAGGATACTCCCTCCTCCCTGTTGCGAAGCTCTTGTGTAGCAATGGGGAGGTGGCGGCGCAGCCGACGGAGGGGTTATTTCACCGAGCTATCCAAGCCTTTGGACCATGCCAATCATGTACACCTGGAACGGCAGAAAAGCCTATCCGACATGACTACCCCTCCGTCGGCTTTGCCGACACCTCCCCACGCTTCGCACAGGGAGGAGGGAGAAAACCCGGCTAAGTTCAGAGCTATCTATCCGGCGCAGCATAACGAAATGTCAGTGACAGTCGACGCGTGCGCGGCAGGACCAGCCCGCCGACCTTATCGCTCTTGCGGCCGGGAATTCCGTGCAGCCATTTTTCACGCACCTCGCCGCGCATGGTCACCAGGCTGCGCGGACGCAGATAATAGGAACGCGTTTCATGACCAATACGCGTGAAATCCATCATCACCGCTGAGCCCAGGCTGATGATGGCGACTGACTTGATATGTTCGCTGTCGCGATCCTTGTGCGCGCCGATCCCCTGCCCCGGCTCGTATTCATTGACCAGGGCGCGGTCGGGAACGCCGTCGAAATGACCGTCGGCATGCAGACGGCGGGCGAAGACATTGAGCCATTCCGTCATGGCCTCGGGCTGATAATCGTCGGGTCGGCCCAGCACCGTATCGCCATAGGCCCAGCCATACCATTGTCTGCGACGCAGCAGTTCCAGCGACCACGGTCGCTCATCGATCCGCTTGATCAATTCGGCTTCCTCGGCCGGTGTTATGTAATCCTCGCAGTATCCCAATCCCGGCAAGGGTTTGGGGTCAAGACAGTCGAAAAGCGAGGCATTGGCGAACATGAACAAATAGTGAACATATTGCGCACCGGGACGCAAGAGGCTATTTACGCTGCATGACGACCTATGTGGCCCTTTTGTACAGCATAGTCCTGCCGAAAGGCCGGCTGATTATGGCCGACCTGAAAGACGTGGCTGCCGGCATAGGGCTTGAAAATCCGCGCACCCTGGTGGCGACGGGCAACCTGCTGTTCGAAGCCCACGGCACCACCGAAGCTGCCCTGGAGCGCGAACTGGAGAAGGCATTTGCGGCGCGGTTCGGCAAGCATGTCGATATTATCGTGCGCGACGCCGCCCGCTGGCGGAAAACCGTCGCGGCCAATCCCTTCCCCGGCGACGACACCGACAAGGTTATGGTGCGGGTCATGCGAACGCCTTTGCAGGATGATATTCTGGAAACCCTGGAGCGTTATAGGCCGGCAGACGACCAGATATGCGTGGCCGGCGGCGATCTGTGGGTCAAATTCGGCGGCAAGCCCAGCGAGTCACGGCTGCTCGGCGCCCTGACGACGAAGCGGCTGGGGATCGGCACATCGCGGATATGGAATACCGTGCGGCGGCTGGGTGAGATGCTGGACGATTGAGCGACAGCGGCGCAGGATGACGCGAATCGTTTGATGGAGATTTCTATGCGTAACATCCTGGTCCTGGTCGGCAGCCTGCGCGCGGACTCGATCAACCGCAAATTTGCCCACGCCCTGGAAAAGGTGGCGGCGGACGCATTCGTCTTTACTTATGCCGAGATGGACCTGCCGCTCTATAATGACGACCTGTGGCGCGATCCGCCGGCCAAGGTGACGCAGCTCAAGGACCAGGTGAAAACCGCCGACGGCATACTGATCATCACGCCGGAATATAACCGCTCGCTGCCGGCCGTGACCAAGAATGCCGTCGATTGGGCATCGCGGCCCTTCGGCCAAAACGCCTGGTCGGGCAAGCCGGTCGCCATCACGGGTGCGTCGACCGGCGCCATCGGAACCGCGGTCGCCCAGTCGCAACTGCGCAGCACCATGGTCATCTGCGGCGCCCATGTCATGGGTGAGCCCGAGGTCTATATCGGCTTCAAACCCGAGATGCTCAACGACGACGGCGCCTTTGCCAGCGAAGGTACGGCCAAGTTCCTGAAGGGCTTCCTCGACAGTTTCGACGCCTGGATCGGCAAGCTGGCCTGACGCGATACGGGCGCCACACACCCGTAAAAAGGTCGCCAGATATGAAATAATCTGTTGGCGGCAAGGCTCAGGCGATTATACGGTGAACAAAACGGCGCGACCGACGCTGCCAAAAACCTATAAGACGGGACATCCAATTGTTTTCCTTGAAGTCTGTTTCAGGATTGGCGGCTGTGGCCGTGCTGGCCTTATGCGGCGTGGCTCAGGCCGCGGAACCTGTCGGGGCTGCGGCCGACATGGCCTTGACGGGTGAAAACGCCCTTAGCCAGATGTCGCCTGGCTGGAACCTTGGCAACACGCTTGAGGCCATGAACAGCAATGGCGCGCCGTTCGGTGTGTCGCAGGAAACCCTGTGGGGCAATCCGGCGGCCGACCAGCAGTTGATGGACGGCGTCCGGGCAGCCGGCTTCAAGAGCATCCGCATTCCCGTGGCGTGGAACCAGTACGCTGCCCCCGACAACACGATCAAGCCGTTCTGGATGAAGCGCGTCACCGAGGTTGTCGACGCGGCGCGCAAGGCCGGGCTGTATGTGATGATCAATGTCCACTGGGACGGCGGCTGGCTGCAGCCGGTCCAGGGTAACCGGGTCATAGCCAATGCGCGGCTGGCGGCCTTCTGGACGCAGATCGCGACCAATTTCAAAGACTATGACGACCATCTGCTATTCGCCGGCACCAACGAGATCATGGTCAAGGACGTCTACAGCGCCCCGACGCCGGAAAACTGTGCGGTGCAGAACAGCTTCAACCAGACCTTCGTCAATGCCGTGCGCGCCACCGGCGGCAACAATGCGTCGCGCTGGCTGGTCGTCCAGGGCTACAACACCAATATCGACAATACCCTGTTGTGCAACACGACGCTGCCGAGTGACAGCGCCCCCAAGAAGCTGATGATGGAAGTGCACTATTACGACCCGTATGACTTCACGCTGAACACCAATGGCGCCATCTGGCAGTGGGGATCGATCGCCAAGGACGCGGCCCATACTCAGACCTGGGCCAATGAAAACTTTACTGACGGACAGTTCCAGAAGATGAAGACCAACTTCGTCGACAAGGGCGTGCCGGTGATCCTGGGCGAATATGGCGCCAGCGTGCGCACGGAATATGACGCGCCGGGCAAGTACCGCACCTATTGGGATCAGTATGTGACGTCGTCGGCCTACAAACACGGCGTGATACCGATGTACTGGGACAATGGACCGACGTCGAACCATTCGTCGGGGCTGTTCAACCGGGACTCGGGCAAACAGGCCTTTCCGGATGTGATTACGGCGATTGTCGACGCAGCGAAGTAACGGGGTGTGGGGCTGGGTGGTGAAAGACGTCAGCTTTGCAGTCTCATAAATATTGCAATTGATCATGTCACCGTAACACGGCCTAAGCCTCCTGTTGCAATCGCTGAGTCTCGACCTGCATGGCTAAATTATACAGCTTTCTATTGTGCAGATAGTGCTGGGCAAATAATTGTGCTTCATCGCGAAAGGGAACCTGGTCGATCGGATCGCCGGCCATTTCTGCCTCTAGCCAGTCAGCATGAAGACAGATTGCACCCTTTCGGTCTCCGCCGTAGACCCTTTGCTGAAATTCAAACATATGCCGTTCGACTTCGTCATAGCGGTTGCGCCAGATCAAAAAATACTGTGCGTTTTGTTCCGTAAATTTTCTCACCCAGCGTTCGGTTATGTCCAGTTCGTTATCAGGTTTGCCGATCATTACATTTCGTCGCATGAGACGAAAAGTTTCCAATGCCACAGTCTTGTTGTTATCCCACAATACCTGCATTGCCGGATTGGTGAGATAACGATCTGCATAGATGGGATGATTGAAGGACGCTTCGCGCAGGCCCGGCATTTCAAAATAAATGGCAATTTCTGACGCGGTTGATGCCTCCAGTTCGTTACGGGTCATTTTTTCTTCAAAGGCATCCGGCCCCAGTCCAGGCCAATAAGGCATTGTGCCCCCGTGAAGGAACTCGTGGTAACGATAGAGATCCGCGATAACAGGATTGCTGTAATCGTGCCGCTGCATCGAGGCGCCAAACCATGTGGGGAAATGCGAGCGTTCCAGATCGTCGTTGCTCGCCTCACAAAATAGCCGCGGCATCTTGGCAAACTGGCTTACAATATCGTGAATGTGTCCGCCCTGAGCATGAGAGTTTCGAAAGACATCTGTCTGCCATGTGTCCAGAACAAAATCATAAATCTCGTTATACGATTCCAGTATCTCTATATTTTTCAAAGCATTACTCCAGAATTCAGGACATGCCCTTTTGCGATGTTGGTGCGCACCGGCCCACTCGTGCCTATGGCTTCTGCCATACCCGGCGTTAAACATAGCCTCAGCGGGGCGGCAGGGTCGGACGACGGCCGCTTTAGATAGGTTGCGAGGTCGCTATCTATCTGGGTCGAGGGCCGCGCGGTTGCTAGGATGTAGACATCTGCAGGCACGAGCGGAATTTTGAGCCGTTCACTGGCGCGCTGTATCTGTTCAAGTTGAATGGGACGGTAGGTGCGCGGCAAACTGAAGACAGTATGTCGCTTCATCAATTCTGTTCCCAACTGAAGGGCGTGCAGGCTCTTGAACCACATGTTGCCGAACAAGCCCAAATCCTGTTCACGGCTCCACACGCCGCCGATACGGTCATAATAGACCCCGAATGGCTTTGACAGGCTGAAGACAATATTGCGAACGCAAGGTTCCGAAAGTGCAAACTTTTCGGAAGGTGCGTCGGCAATGGCGCCCACATAGGTCATGTCCATAATGACACGCGGCGTTTGGGATTTCGCCGATAATCGCTTCAGAAAGTGATTGGCTTCATGCCAGACATTGCCATCGATCGCCGATGGCTGGCTAAGAAAAAACAGTTCAGTGTCGGGCAAGCTATCCGCGATTACCTGCCACTCGCGGCGGTCATGTTCGACAAGCTCGATATGGGCGGCTTCCGCATAGGCTTTGTAACCTTCGTAATCCCCCTCGAAAACATGGACGCGCGGAATAAAATTTTCGGCGCGGGCCGTATTTCCGTAGTCATAAATCAAATGGCGCAAGGGTTCGCTCGCGCCGGCCGTCGGAAATGAGAAGGGGAATTTCTCCCGATCCAGATCGATCAGAGGCAAAGACCAAGTGTGCCAGGTGTCAAAAAATTCCTGGTGCAGTTGCTCCTGCTTGCCTGTCCATGCCTCCCGAAACTGCTCCAGGTAGGTTGCACGCGCCTGATCGCAAATGGCATCAGAAGCGGCGTTGCCCAGAATGGCTGCTTTTGCTGCCTCCGTTTCTGGAGTGACCAAGGCATATACGGTCTTTGTTGCGCCCGCATCAAGAAGTAGCTGATTGAGTTTCCGGTTGGGATTGTGTTGCGTTGTCGCGGACATCTGGTGACCCCTGCAATTAAATACGAACGGTACGATATTCAAACAGAAACGCCCAAAACCAAGGAAACACGGCGACCGCACGGATAAAGAAGCGCGTTAAACCAATAATCTAAAGGTCTACCTAACTCTACCAGATCGACGCTCCAGGAGCCTGTCCGACTGCGATTATGCAATGCATAATTTCCAGGAGACAATTATGCATTTCATAATGGACTGCACACCTTAGGTGAGACACAATAAATTCGGTGACCAGGGCCGCATGCGGCGCAGAGATTATGGTCTGGACAACTTCATTTACGGTCCAGGCCATCACAGGTCGACAAACAGGCCGAAAGACAGGTGGGAAATATGACGACCCTTGCCCAAACACGTCCCGGCTTAGTCTTTCGCCATGCCGCCTTGATCATCGCCATTGCCACCACCGCCCTTTTCGCCGCCTGCGTGGCCCGCGGCGAAGGCATCCCACCGCCTCCGCAGATCGGCCTCTACGAGTTGCGCGTCTACACGGCGGCCGACGGCAAGATGCCCGAGCTCGACGCCCGCTTCCGCGATCACACGATCGGCCTTTTCCGCAAGCACGGCATGACGCCGATCGCCTTCTTTCATCCGGAAAATCCCGACGATCACCGCCTCATCTATCTCATGGGCTACAAGGACCGCGCCGCACGTGACGCCGCGTGGACTGCTTTCGACACCGATCCGGAATGGACCAGGGCCTACACCGCCAGCCAGGCCAATGGCTCGCTCACCACCAAGGTCGAGACCCTATTCCTCGTGCCGACCGACTACTCCCCGGCCCTCGACCTCACATCCGCAACGCCGCCGCGCTATTTCGAGCTACGAACCTACACGACCAATCCAGGTAAGCTGGAAAATCTCCACACCCGCTTCCGCGACCATACGCTGGGCATCTTCAACAAGCACGGCATGACCAACATGCTCTACTGGCGCCCCACCAGCGACCAGCCGGGCATGGACAACAAGATGGTCTATCTGTTGGCCTTCCCCAACAAGGACGCGCGCAACGCTGCCTGGGCCGCCTTCGGCGCAGACGAAGAATGGAAGAAGGTCGCTGCCGACAGCCAGGTGGACGGCCCGATCCTCGTCGCCACCGCCGGCGTTGTCTCGGTTGAGATGAACCCGACGGACTACTCGCCGCTGAAGTAGCACGCTTTCCGGAAAATTTGACGCAGTTCTCGGATGGAAAAGCGCGTTAAAACAATAATCTATAAGCGCCGACTTGACTCTACCCGGTCTCCATAAACCGATCGTGGCCGCGGCTCTGGCATCCCCAGACGCCCGGTGATAGCAACGGTGGTATCCCCTCGTGCTTGGAAATCATCTATCCTCCTTGCGCGCAGCCAGCAGATCACCTACCAGCAACAAGGCTCCTGCCATACATAGGCTGATGGCGACGCCAGCCCACCGCAGCCACTCCGTTGGATGTATGAAAGCCGGAACCATCCACGTCAGCAGCGCGAATGCGGAGTACATTAACGCGCCCAGGCGCGTCGCCGGTATTGCAAGACGGTTCCCGATCAAGGCGAGGCCAACGGCGAGATGACCTACACCCGTCGCGATAGCCCAGAAAAGCTGACCGCCGGGCATCCATGCCGGCACCATGCTCGCCGTAATCTTGAACCCTATGAAGTGGGCAAGGGCGAAAATGATCGAGCAGATGCCGAATCCTATGCGCGCCACCGCTGTTGCCGCCGATCCGCCCGCGCGCATCCTAAGCAAGATCGCCCAACTGCCGATCACCACTGACGACTGTTCAGCCAGGCCCAACAGGGATTTCTGGAGGCCCTCGTGGATGAGTATCCATAAGTAGCAGGCGTCGTAGAGCAAGAAGAGAAGCAGCAGCAACATTGCCGCTGCCCGAACGGTACGGGTGATCAGCAGGCCCGCGCCCCCCAGGACAAGCAGGCCCGCCGACAAGTAGGCGAGCGGCAGCCGAAACGGCAAGTTTTGCGGCACCGGCTGCCAATAGATCGCGAAGTCTCGCTGCAAGAAACAGGCGATCCCGTACATGATCGCCGCCAATCCCAGGAGTATTATCCCTCCCTTGGTCTGACCTAGGCGCCCGAGGCGAGCAAAAAAAGCTTCATTTGATGTCACGTCGACGCTCGATGGATTTTTCATTGGAATACCCTGCTCTACCGTTACCGGTCCGTAACACTCAAAGGAAAGTTAAATGCGCCCTGAGAATTTGCGTGTGAAAACCAGCCCCTCGACATACACAAAGGTTGTGGCTCCCTTAAAGATCCATTATCGGAATTTGCTATGGAGCCACTGACACAGATTTTGACGGGTTTGGCCGATGCGCCGCGCCGACGCTTGGCCGATACGATCTACGCACGGCTACTGTCGGCGATAGTGGAAAAGAGGTTGGTGCCAGGTGTGCGGCTGCCTTCATCCCGGCAGCTGGCGAGCGACTATTCCATTTCGAGAAACACGGCGATCAACGTCTATGCCCGCCTGACCAGCGAAGGCTATATCGAATCGAAGGCCGGTAACGGCGCTTTCGTCGTCCAGGCCGAAACGCCTACCGGGCTGTCCGTCGTGCCGCAGTCCTATGATCTCGCCCTGAAACACATAAATCCCTACTGGCGCACGAGCCAGGTTTTCGATTTCGCTGCCATCAATGTCAAATTCGATTTCCTGCCAGGCCTTCCCGATGTGTCGGCGTTTCCATCACAGGCCTGGAGGAGGCTTTGCGCCCGATCCGCGCGTGAATACCGGACCGGAGCAACGACCTACGCGCAAACGCAAGGCCGTGAAGGACTGAGGCATGCCATCTCAAGGCATGTCTCGCTGTCACGCGCCGTAGCGTGCACGCCTGAAAATCTGCTCGTGACGGCCGGTACGCAACAGTCCCTGGATATTCTATGCCGGATTTTCGTGAAACCGGGTCAGACGACGGTCGCAGTCGAGAATCCGGGCTATACCTTCGCAAAGCGTGCCTTCGAGCAGGCGGGCGCCCGGATTGTCCCGATCCCCGTCGATGACGAGGGCATGATCGTCGGCATGATTCCCGTCGATATCGACCTGATCTACGTCACGCCGTCTCATCAGTTTCCGATGAGCGTGGTCATGTCTCCGCGCCGGCGTCGCGAATTGCTAAACCTCGCCGCAGAAGCTGGCGCGCTCATCCTGGAGGACGACTACCAGGCGGAGTTCCCGGTCAAAGGCAAGCCGGCCGACGCCCTGCAGTCGCTGGATCAGTCCGGCTGCGTTTTTTACCTCGGCACGTTCTCGAAATGCATGTTTCCCGAATTGAGGCTCGGATACATCGCGCCGCCCAAGTGGGCCTTTGCCTCCCTGCTCTCAGCCAAGCAATTCATGTGTCACGAAACGCCCCAGTTGGAGCAGGACGCTCTCGCCGCATTCATTTTGGAAGGTCACCTGGCCCGGTACGTTCGAAAGGTCTCTGCGATCTATGCCAAGAAGCGCGAGGTGGCTGTACGCGCCTTGTGGAAACACTGCCGTGACAGCGTCCGCCGAATCGCCAATGAGGGCGCCGTTTTCCTGACTGTCGAATTTCGAGAGCAAGTGAACTGCACCGACGTTGTCCGGCTTGGACGGGCGAACGGCCTGCGCCTGATTTCCACGAATTCGATGTGGATGGGCGAAAAACCACTGAACGGATTGGTTCTGGGCTTGGGTGGAATTTCCTCGGATGACCTCGAAAGAGGAATCGAAGCCTTGGCCCTGAATATAAGGCGTGCGCGTCTCGACCGGGCATTCTGAAAGACCGTCTCGCCGCTCGACCTTCGTCGCCTCTTGGAGCAGCGGTTGATTTCAGGGATGCCAATATCATGTCACCGTAATCCGCATCCGGAAAATCCCGACGATCATCGCCTCATCTATCTCATGGGCTACAAGGACCGCGCTGCGCGTGACGCCGCGTGGGCCGCTTTCAACACCGATCCGGAATGGACCAGGGTCTACAGCGCCAGCCAGGCCAATGGCTCGCTCACCACCAAGGTCGAGACCTTATTCCTCGTGCCGACCGACTACTCCCCGGCCCTGGACCTCACGTCCGCAACGCCGCCACGCTATTTCGAGCTGCGTACCTACACCACCAATCCAGGCAAGCTGGAAAATCTCCACACCCGCTTTCGCGACCATACACTGGGCATCTTCAAGAAGCACGGCATGACCAACATACTCTACTGGCGCCCAACCAGCGACCAGCCGGGCATGGACAACAAGATGGTCTACCTCTGGCCTTCCCCAACAAGGACGCGCGCAATGCGGCGTGGGCCGCGTTCGGCGCTGACGAGGCATGGAAGAAGGTCGCTGCCGACAGCCAGGTGGACGGCCCGATCCTCGTCGCTACCGCCGGTGTTGTCTCGGTTGAGATGAACCCGACGGACTACTCGCCGCTGAATTAGCACGCTTTCCGGAAAGTGTGACGCACTTTTCGGATGTCATCAAGGCAATCGTCGACACAGCGAAGTAACGGGTGTGGGGCCGCAGCCCCACGTCCTTCCTGTCCGGCAAAGCGCCCTGCCCCTCTTGCGGGCATGGGCGTCTTTGGCGGAAAGGAAAGCGCGGGCGGCGGGGAGCATCCGGTTGCAAGGCTAATGTGGTGACGTGCACTGCGTCCGCTTGGGACTCTTAGTGGCAAATACTGCAATTGATGTCGTGTCACCGTAACCCAGAGACGGCGATATTATGGCCTCGGGAAGGTATTGTGTGGCATAAGTAACATTCCCTTTGTTTGAGAGTTGAATGCTTAGGTCTGGCCTATCTTCCATATTGTGGGAATAGTACCCCTGTCTCCGTAATCCAGGCTCTTAGCGGAAATACTACAATTGATATCATTTCACCGTAATCTGGTCTCTCTCTGCTGAAAATACTGCAATTACGCCATATCACCGTATAGTATTACAAGGCTTACTACCCTTTGCGAATGGTATAAATAATGGCACCAACGCCATCATTCGGAGAATGGCTGGGCAAGTGCCTAACCTTAATTTTTAAAAATTTTTCAAAGTATTTAACCAAATTCAATAATAATTCGTCCAAATCCACAACAAATGAATGTTTACTTTTCGCTAAATTTAAATTTATTTTAACATATTTATTTAATTCAGAAAAATTATTGAATTGATTAAATACGTAACTAATATTCACTTCATAAATACTTAAATTGAAAAATGACATAATACTAAAATTATTATCAACAAAAATTAGATATTTATGTGGGTGATTGATAAAAATATGACACTTTTTGAAATATTTCTTAGCGCCTTCTGAGCCATATTCATTATAACGCCACCAAACATCCGAAATAAGATGACTCAGGAATACTTGATTATACTCACTCTTACATGGAAAGCAAAAAAATGCATCTTTCGCTGATACGTATTGTTGATGCTTCATCTTTGTGTTCCAAAAATGCGCTCCAAATATATTCGCGCGGTCGAATGTCGCACCCTCTAAATTTGCATCCGTAAAATCAAAACCGTTCAAATCTCGTCCTGAAAAGTCAACACCTGACAAATCCGCATGCCTCAAAGCATGCCGCGGATTCAAACAATAATATGCAAAATGATCCAGGATATGCCGCTCTGGACCGGTAAGCAGATCAAACACATCGTCAATACGATCGTGATTAGAAGTCATCTAGTTCCGCCGCCGCTATCCCCAGGAAAACGTCGTCATTCGATCCTGTCGGCAAATTGATTGCTTTCCGCAAGAACTCCCGAAACAGCTCTTCCGCGACGGGCTTTTTCGCCTTGAAGCCGGCGCCCTTGAAGCGAACATCCCACCAGTCAGAATCGTCATCCTCCTCGAAGTCGAAGGAAAAATTCGCTATTGAGGACCTTATTCCAAAGACAAGCGTCACGCTGTCACTACTGCTTGTGCGCTTGAATTGAAGCAGTCTCTCAGCACCAGAGAGATAGACGCCATCCAATACTTGCTTCACTGGCTCACCATCCACTCCGCTATTAATGAGCTCTGGCAGTATCGACCACTTGAATTTTCCATCGCCCGTCGGGACATAATGTATCAAATCATCAAACTGTTCGCTTACCGCCTTTGACGAGTATGTGTGCCGGGTCGTCCTTTGACCTTTCGTCTTCCCCATGGCCTTGAACGATGGCTTAAGCGACACCCCCCCAGCAACTTCGCCTTCAACATCTGTAGCTTTTTGCTTTGCGATATCGGTCGTGCGTTCGAATTTGACCGACTTCCCGTCGGCGCCGAACCCATGGACTGTCGACGGCTTTATCTTAACGTTTTCCATCTGCAGAATCTCAAGTGTCGCATGCCGTACTCTCAAGCGGAATTTTAGGGCCCTTGTCGCGCCATTGTTATCAACATCCGTCACTTGGCAGCTCTGATCCCCAAAACGCATGAACGCCTTCAGGTCCATAACGTTTGGATTGTTGGCACTCGGCGCGGGCTCATACAGAACCTGCAGTGACGCGCAATCCGGAATAGGCATTGGCATGTTCGGCCCTGGCGGGACAAACAACTGACCGATCTGCCGGAAGTCCAAAACAATCGGCACCTTGGTTATCATCCAGATCTACTCCCCTTAGACCGACAAGGGCTTAAAGGCCCTGCCCATCTCCAAATAAAAAAGAACATATCCGTACGGCCTTATCCGCCATGTCGATGTCACCTCCATCCAGGGCTGCCTTAACCCCACCGCGACAGTCACCCGACCGTATCATGCTCGCGACTGTAAAGCTCAATGTTGGCTGGTCAACAGGCGAGCGACGCTGTCTTGATCGGAACCTCGACTGTTTCGCTTAGAGTAGAAAAGGGGCAATGACATTTTATGCACTGTTCATTGCGCCCCACGTGTCAATATGACTCCGACCTGTTTGACCCTAGTTTCGATTGCAGGCATTGAAACGTTTGTCATAGGCCGGCACACCATATAGTAGAATCGCGCAGAAGTCACGACGCCGCGGTTTGAGCTGCCGGTTTCGGATAGCGAGCGATCAATGGAAGGAGGGGAAGCAATGTTTTGGAATTTCGAAACGCTCGATGAAGGCGGTCTGCTTGCACTTATTAGAAATGGCGTCACCGAAAGCATCTCACTCGAATACAAATCTGAGCCTTACGGCACAAAAGACGAAGAAAAAAAGGAATTTTTGAAAGACTTATCCGCGTTAGCCAACACTAGCGGAGGCACTCTCCTCATAGGTGTGGAAGAGGTTGACGGTGCCGCGAGCTGTATTAAAGGAATCGCGTCGACCGAAATCGACAAGTTCATTTTGCGGTTCGAAGAAAGCTACCGTACGGGGCTTGAGCCTACATTGCACGGAGTAAAAATTCGTAATATTTCAACTTATGCGGGCGAAATTTTGGCGATTCATGTACCTAAAAGTGCTTCCCCCCCACATCGCGTGATCTTCAAAAACAGCAACCGCTATTACTTGAGACATTCCAAAGGAGTCTTCGAAGCGAGCTATAACGAGTTAAAAAACATGTTCCTACAAACCGCAAATGCCGGCGACAGAGCCGTCGAATTCCATCGGTCCCGAATTCGATTGATGCGGTCGCCCCACAGTGCGATTGGTCTGACTGGGCAAGCTGAACGACTTGTTGTTCATGTACTTCCCATTGGGACTGCTGGGCACCCTTTCGCAGTCAAATTCAGCAGTGCTCAGCAGGACGACCAATTGCTTCGGCCAATGGGTAATCTAATGGGCTACTCCCCACGCATGAACGTCGATGGTTTCGCGATCACCACTGGGGGGGACGACATTAGTTCCTACACACAGCTGTTCAGGAATGGGAGTTTAGAAGCGGTTCAAGCAGGCTACTTGCAAGATCTCCGCGGTGCGCCTTGCATTCAAGCGAGGGCAATCGTGAAGACTCTATTCGATGCCTTGCCCAGATTCGTGGACGCTCAGCAAAAGCTTGGGGTCGCCCCTCCCCTGTATGTCGCGGTTACACTTACCCAAGTTACAGGTGCCCGCGTGATCTGCAGGGACAGCAATGATTTATTTCACGGTCCGCCGGTATTGCGAGCGCCAGACCTCAATCTACCGATATGCCTAATTGAGGATTTTGGATCAGCAGACGATTATAAAAATGCCCTCAAACCTGCATTGGACGCGCTGTGGAATGCCGGCGGATACACTGAATGGACGCCGCACCCAGCGTAATACGTTGTTCCTCTCGCGCCAGCAACAGAAATACTGCAATTTATCCTGTCACCAAAACTAACCAAAACTAAATTCGAAAAATCTAAAATTTCAAATGCTTGAAGGCTTATATTAGGCAAGTGTTCACATTATGTTAAATATTTCAACTACTTACTTTTTGTCATTGTTGCGCAAAATAAGTCAAACTCTTGTTCGAACAACACTCTAACGGCATGCACTATTCAAAATACCCAGCCACCTCGGCGGGATAACCCGCCGAGGTAGGTCACTCGACCGTCACGGCCCGCAGCGTTGGAGGGCCGCCTGGGAGTCGCGGCGTTGGAGCCTGCTCCGTTGACTCCGCTATAGCCCGTTGAATGCAATTGGTTCAAGCCCGTAGGTGGAATTTTCTTACGAATCAGCTCGACGTAAGCATCCGAGACGACACACAATGCGCCCCCCCTTGGAATCTTGGAGTAATGAAATGCCGTCGCTACCGCGTTCGCCATATCTCAATAAGCGGTTCGCGGCCGCTATCGAACGCTTTGGCGCTGACCTTAGGGCTTCGGCCGAAACGAAACATTCGGTTATCAAGGGCAGCGAGCGTGAGCAAAGTCTGACAAAATTCTTCCGCGAGCGACTCCCGGCACGTTTCGGCGTGACCGCCGGAGAAGTCATTGACCTTAATGGAGTTTCGGGTCCACAACTCGATATTTTAATCTATGATAGAATATCAGACTTTGCTTTCAACCCCGGCAATCAGTCGATACTTGCGGCGGAGGCACTACTTGCGAGTATTGAAATTAAATCTCGCCTCAATGCTGGCGAGGTAGACAAGTGTGTCGAAGCGGCACGAAAACTTCGGTTGCTGAGGCCTCATGACCGCGAACTCGCTGGGCGAGATGTAGGAGATCACAAAGATGACAAGAAGCGTGCGCGATATATGCACTTCGTCTTTGCCTTCGACACTGACCTCATCCCAGGAAAATGGCCGGCGAACGAGGCCGACCGATTTTACCGTAAAATGGGCGATGATCATTTAATCGACGCAACTTACGTTCTGGGGCGCGGCGTTATCAATTTCAATTTCCGCAAGGCCCGCCTAGAAGACGCCGCTGGCGGGGCGATTAACAACTTCTATTTCACTATCTTGAATTTCGTAATGCGCGAAGCAGACCGCCGCAGGCCCACCCCGTACGACCGATACGTCACTCATAACTTGAGAAGCTGGACCGATCTTTGAGCGCTTCCTAATTCGACGGCAATTCACCATAGACTGCAGTATTTACCACGAACTTGCATAGATTCCCAGTCTTCCGCCAATGCCCACATTCAGACATTGATGCGCATTCGCGCCGGCGGTACCCTTGCAAAACTCCTTACAAAGCCTCACGGTTTGATGTCTGACGAGATCCAACCATGGCTTTTACATCCCGCCGCCGTTTCCTACATGGCCTGACCATCGCCGCGGCGGCGGGAGCGCTGCGCGTCCCGACGGCGGCGGCTGCGGACGCAACTCAGGCCGCGACGGGCTGCATTACTACCAATGACCCAGCGGGCTATCTGCGGTTTTCGCAGTTTCTTGGCCGTCGACCGGCGCTGGCCCTGCTCTACTTTAACCAGATGGGTCCGGACGCCCTGTGGGATTCTGTCCCCTATATTTGCCAACAAGCGGCCAGCTTTATCGCCGCCGGTGCACAGGTGCTCTGGTCCGTACCATGTCCGGGCGCCAGGCAGCTTGAAGCGATCGTCGCCGGCACATGGGACAGCCAATATCGCAAGCTGTTCGCATCGATCCTGGCTGCCGAGCCCGCCGGCGATCGTGCCATTCTTCTGCGCCTGCCGTGGGAATTCAATTTGCCGCAGCAGGAAAACGCAGCGATCGACAAGGATGGGGCGTTTGACGCCACGCTGTTCGTCAAGGCCTTCCAGCGTCTGTCCGACCTGGCGCGGCAGGTGTCACCGCGCTTTCGCCGCATCTGGTGTCCCAATGTCTGCACCCACGGGGTCGATCCGCTGCTGTGCTGGCCGGGAACAGACTATGTCGAGGTCGTGTCCCAGGATGTCTACATGCAGACGGCCTATGACAAGCCCGGCGGTCTGGACTGGTTCCTGAACGAAAGCCGCGGGCTGCTCCGGGGGCTCGATTTCGCCAAAAGCCACGGGCTTGGCTATGGCCTGTCCGAATGGGGCATGGATTCGGACGCGTTCGCAGGCGATCTCAGCCGGGTTTCGGCGTGGCTGAAGACGATGGGGTCGACGCTCGATCACCATTGCTGGTGGGACCGCAGCGAAGTAATCGATTGCCGAATTTCCGATGGAACGCATCCCGGCCTCGCCGCGGCCTATCGTCAGGCGTGGGCGTGACCTGGCTTATGTGCGCGCTGCACAGGTTGCCAGGATTGAATCGTCCGGAAATGTGGAACTTTGCGAAAAAGCCCCTCACCCGATCGCCGGCGCTGCGCTTGGCTCTCGTCCTCTCCCCTCAATCGAGGGAAGAGGTGAAGGAAGAAGGAGGTCGGCGCTCGCTTTGCTGTCAAGCTGACGGGACAAGCCTGACCAGCACGACATCGTTGCTGTTCATGGGGACAGTGACCTCGGCCGTACCGCCCTTCCCGACCGTGATGGTCTTCGCCGTTTCCGGCAGATCCCGCGTCAGGCCCTGGAGCTGGGCCAGTTGCGCCGGGGTCAGGTCCTTGGGTGCGCCCATGTCGATATAGGCGCTATAAGGATCGTTCGACCGATAACCTGTGCGATGAATCTCCAAAGCGTATTTCCCCGGCGCCAGGCCGCTCAGCGACAGGGTCACGGGCGCGGATTTGTGGTTCGGCACAAGACGGCTGTAGAAGGGCCGGTTGCTGACCGCCTGTTCCGGCTGCTGGAAGTCCCAGATCACTGCCGATACGGACTTGCCGTCGACGGCTGCCCAGGTCTGGGCATCGCCGGTCGGGATTTCCTTGCCTTTTAGCGCATTGAGATATTTGTAGGCGAACCAGGCAGGCTTGCGGATGCCTTCGCGGTTCATCAGGCCGAAGCCGCCGTGGAACGACTTCGGCGGCGGGCCGGGTTCTTCGAACAGGTCGGAATAGACCCAGTAGCTCATGCCCTGAAGCTGGCCCTGGCTCTGGCGCAGCTTACTGAGGATATAGGGGGCGCTGATATAGGAATCGTGGACCAGGTCGCGGTCGGTATAGCTGGTGCTCCATTCGGTGAAATAGAGCGGCGTACCCGGCTGGTACGAGGCTTCGATCTCCTTGCGGACACGGCGGATGTCGCCGATGATCGCGTCGGGCGAAGGCGACAGCTTGGTGTCCTGCTTGCCGTCTTCGTCAAGGAAACCGCCGTCGACGCCATAGGTATGGGTGGTGATGAAATCGACGGGCGAATTGGTCGCCTTGGTATAGGCCAGGAATTCCGGCACCCAGGCGGCGCCGGCCGTCGACGGACCACCGACGCGCAGGCCGGAATCGACAGCCTTCAAGGTGCGGGCGGTCAGGTTATACAGGGCGAAATAGGCTTCCTGGTCGGCATATTGCCAGAAACCGTCGAGATTGGGCTCGTTCCACACCTCGAAATACCACGAGCGCACTTCGTCGATGCCATAGCGCGCCACCAGATGGCGGGCAAAGCTGTCGATCAGGCTTTCCCACAGGTCGAAACGCGGATGCGACGTATTGCCGTTCCAGTAGAAGATGGTCTGGTCCGACGTCTTCATCGCCGACGGCGTGAAACCGAGCTCGACAAACGGCTTGATGCCCATCTTGAGCAGGCTGTCATAGAGATAATCGATCTTCGTCCAGTCGCAGACGACCTTGCCGTCGACCAGTTTCACCGTGCCGAGATCGTCGTGGAAGATGGCGTGGAAACGGGTGTAGCGGAAACCCAGTTCATCGACGGCGATCTTCAACTGCGCCAGGTTGGCGTCGCGGATCGTCGTGCCGGGATAGTCCGCCCCGATCGACAGGTCGAAAAAGCGGTCGACGGGCTGGGTGGCCTTGCCGATGTCCAGCTCGACCTTGCGGCCGGCGCCCTTGGCAAACGCGCCCGGCGCGGCAACCAGGGCGGCAGTGGAAGCCGAGGCTATCAGCCATTGGCGGCGATCGAGACTTGACATGACGTTTCCTCAACGGTGATGGCGGGGTTGGCCGGCTTTTTTGTCATGGACTAACGATCAAATCGCGGCCTTGTCAAACCTGAAATGCCAGACGTGAAAGGCCGACATGAAAGGCTGGTATGAAACCTCGAAGAAGCGACGACCAAATACAATTCCATATTCGGTTTTTATATGGTTTCGGGAATCATGGGGCCAGTCCCCTTCTCTCCTGCTGATTGTAGCCCGAACCGATCATGCCCCTGCTAGACGTCCTGCGGCGCGAGACCCGTCAACAGCACGAAGCCCTCCACAGCCATAGCTTGCTGAAAGGCCTGTCCGACGACAGCCTGACCCTGGATGGATTTCGCCGTATCCTGCTGGCTTTCGAGGCCTATTATCATCACGGAGAGGCCGCCTTCGCCAGCGCGCCACCGCCCCCCGCCCCCAATGCGCCCGTGCTGTCATGGCTGACCGACGATTTCCGCGAACACGGCCTGAGCTCTTACGCCAACCGAATCACCTTCCGCCATCCGCCGCTCGATACCCTGTCAAAAAGGGCCGGCTATCTGTATGCCAAGCAGGCATCGACTCTGGGCGGCCATGTCATCAGCCGCCACCTGGAACGCAAGCTCGGTTTGAAGCCTCATACCGGCCAATGGTTCTTTGCCGGCTATGGCGAGCATAACGGCATAAGATGGCGCGAATATACGCTGTGGCTCGATGGCTGCGAGGCGCGGCTGGATGCCGACGAGGCGGTCTGGGGCGCCCGCCAGGCCTTTGAGAACATTTCGTTCTTCTGCGACGGCGTCGCCCAGTCGGGCCTGGCGCATGCCGTTTGACCCCCGCATCCGGCAAGCTGATCGGCTGACGGGACAGGTTCGTCCTCATCGCACGAAAATAGAATAATGTCTGTTACATAGCCGCCCCGAAATCGCCAAAATTGGGATAGCTAATCGTAACCACCTTTGGTTACGAATCGGCCACGATTCTCGCTTAAAAGCTTGGAGCTTCGCAATTGGAAGGCGGAAACGCCAGTTCGAACGCGTTGGAAATAAAGGATTAGTATGGATCGTGCCTGTTTACGTGTATTTTGATGACAATGTCTGACGGCTGCGCTAACAGCGGTCCAACAGGATAGCCGAGCCTTGCGCACCTATCCCATTTCTAGGAGAATCGCTCGTTCATGAGCCGTTTCGTCGTCGTGCCATCTGATCCCTCGCCGGACGTGATCCGCAAGGCGCTCGAATCGCTGGCGCGGTCCAGCGCGCAGGACGAATTTGCACTGATCGACCAGATACGCCAGCAGGTGCCGTTCCGTCACATAGCCATTACCGGCCTGGACGTGGACGGCCTGAAGGTCGGCAACAACGCCTTTCTGGTCTGCGATTTCCCGATCGACTATATGACGGAATACTACAGCGGCGGCTATATCGGGATCGACCCGCTGATCGCCCTTTTCCGGGACGGGCGCGACGTATGCCGCGACTGTGACGCCTTCGCGACCGAGGAAGCGCGCCGGCAGGGCTACAAGATGCTGGATCTGCTGCGCCGCCACGGTATCCGCGAGCGGACGGTCCTTCCCGTGCGCAACGGTATCAGGCTGGTCGGCACACTGTCGCTGATCAGCGACGATCCCGTCACCGAGTCCCAGTCTCGTCTGCTCAGCCAGATCGCGGCCACCCTGCATGCGCTTTGCGCGCGGCCGGCCCTGGAGGTCCTGAACCGCGAACTGAAGCTGACCCATGGCGAACTGTACTGCCTGGACAAGGCCTCGCAGGGCCTGACCAGCGGAGATATCGCTGCCGAAGACGTTTATTCGGTCGATACAGTAAATACCTATCTGAAGACCGCGGCCCGCAAGCTTGGGGCGCTAAACCGCACCCAGGCGGTCGTCAAGGCCATGCAGCGCGGGCTGATCGGATAGAGTTGAAAGAGCGTATTAGTAACAACCACCTTTTCGCTGCCCGGGAACAGTCTCCGGCAAAGAAAGACAGACGTGAAGTAAGAGGAGATAGTTTATGAGTACCAAGGAAAACGGCCCCAACCCGGTGGATTTGCATGTTGGCGCACGGGTGCGTGTACGGCGGAAGTTTCTGGGCATGAGCCAGACCGATCTGGCGCGCGAGCTGGGCCTGACCTTCCAGCAGGTTCAGAAGTACGAGCGCGGCTCAAATCGCGTCAGTGCGTCCAAGCTTTATGAGACCGGCAAGGCGCTGAAAGTGCCGATCAGCTATTTCTTCGAAGGCTTCGGCGATGCCGAAACCGCCGCAGGGGAAGCCCCTTCCCAGGCCGAAGAACATGTGCATGGCTTCCTGATGACGACGGAAGGCATCGAGCTGGCCGAAGCGTTTCCGCGCATCAGCAACGGCAAGATCCGCCGCAAGCTGCTGGCCCTGACCCAATCGCTGGGGCAACTGGAAGAGGCCTGACCGGTCCGGCCGTCTCTGGCCATGTTCGAACTGTGGTAAACCTTGTCTGGGCGATTCGTGAAATCGCATCCAGGCAAGGGATACACAGATGAGAAACCGACCCGCGGCCTTCGCGTGCTATCCATCTTCGGGCCTGATGCGATGAACGCCACGGAGGCCGGCGATCAGACCGTGCTCGACCAGATTGCTGCCTTAGGGCAGTCGGGCAGGTTTGCCGAGGCCCAGGCCATGGCGCAGGCGCTAGTCGCCCGGCGTCCCGATGACGCCGACGCGCTGCATCTGTTGGGCCTGGCCCTGTCGCAAGGCGGCAAGCCCGAGGCGGCACTGGAGCCGTTACGCAGGGCGATTGCCCTGCAGCCCGATAAACCGCTGTTTCTTATGCATTACGGCGTCACCGCCGCTGCCGCCGGGCAATTGCCCGAAGCCGAGGCCAGTCTGCGCCAGGTCCTGACCCTGCGCCCCGGCCTTATCGACGCCCAATACAATCTGGCCCTGGTCCTGGAACGCCAGGACCGTCTCGCCGAGGCGGCGCAGATTCTGCTCGCCCTGACCGCCGCGGCGCCCGGCCACGCCATGGCCTGGCTGCGCCTGGGCACTATCCGCCGCAAGCAGGACCAATTTGCCGAGGCCCTGGCTATGATCGATCACGGCCTGAACCTGGCCCCGCGTGTGGCTGACGGACATTTCGCCCGCGGCATGGCCCTGCAGTCGCTGGACCGCAAGGACGATGCGGAAGCCGCCTATCGCCAGGCCCTGGTGCTGCAGCCGAACCTTCAGATGGCGATCAACAATCTCGGCAACCTGCTGTCCGGTCGCGGCCAGTTGAAGGCAGCCATGGCGCTCTACGAGGACGCCCTGGCGCAAGACCCCAACCAGACCGCGCCACGGACCAACCTGGCGCGCATCCTGGCCGAAACCCGCCAGACGGAAGCCGCGATCGCGCACCTTCGTTTCGTCCTGGCCCGCGAACCCGACAATATCGCCGTCGTCGATTCGCTGGTCTTTCACCTGCGCGAACTGGCCGACTGGAGCGATGTCGAGGCCCTGACCGAACGGCTTGTCGCCGGTATTCGCCGCCGCCTTGACGCTGGTGAGGATATTCCCACGGCCCCCTTTACCTCCCTGTCCCTGCCCCTGACGTCCCGGGACCAGCAGGCCATTGCGCGGACCTATGCCCGCAAGCTCATGGCCGGTGTAACACCCCTGCCGCCACGACCGATATCGCGCTCCGGACCGCTGCGCATAGGCTATCTGTCGGCCGATTTCCGCGAACATCCGATCGCCCACCTGACCGCCGGCCTGTTCGCCGCCCACGACCGAAACCAGGTCACAGTGACCGGTTACGCGCTGGGCCCCGCCGACGACAGCCACTGGCGTCAACGCATCATGGCTGGCTGCGACAGCTTCGTCATATTGCCGAAGGGCGATGCGCGCGCCGCCGCTGAACGTATCCGCAGCGACGGCATCGACATCCTGGTCGACTTGACCGGCTACACCATGTTTGGCGAACAGGAGATACTGGCCTGGCGTCCGGCGCCGGTTCAGGTCAATTGGCTTGGCTTTCCGGGCACATTCGGCGCGTCGTTCGCCGACTATATCCTTGCTGATGCGATCGTTATTCCGCCCGATCAGGACACGTGGTTCGACGAGACGGTGATCCGGCTGCCCGGCTGCTACCAGGTCTACGACCGCGACCAGCCCCAGAGCGACTGGCGTCCCACGCGAGTCGAAGTGGGCCTTCCCGAAAATGGTTTCGTGTTTTCGTGCTTCAACAACGCCTACAAGTTCGTCCCCGAGGTCTTTGCCGACTGGATGGAAATCCTGCGCGCCGTTCCCGACAGCGTCCTGTGGCTGCTGCACGGCCCGGATGCTTCGGTGGTTAATTTGCGCGAAGAGGCGCAGCGCCATGGTGTCGCCCCCAACCGTCTTGTCTTTGCCAGGAACGAGCCCAAGGCCCGTCACCTGGCGCGCTACGCACTGGCCGACCTGATGCTCGACACGCCGCTTTATAATGCGCACACCACCGCCAGCGACAGCCTGTGGGCAGGTGTGCCGGTCCTGACCCGACTGGGTGCCACCTTTGCCGGTCGGGTCGCAGCCAGTCTTTTGAGCGTGGCGGGTCTTCATGATTTAATTGCGGTCAGCCGCGCTGACTATGTTGCACGTGCCGTGGCCCTGGCCGGCAACGAGACGGCCTTCGCCGACGTCAAGCACAGATTAAGTAAAGCTCTGTCTGCCAGTTCGTTGTTCGACGTTCAGGCCTTCGCTCGTAAACTTGAGGACGCTTACCGGCAAATGCGTGAACGATAAGCGCATGAGGCCGCCTTATATCGTCCTGCAATTCGTCTGCCTGGCCCGGATCGCCGATCTCGGCCAGCCGTGGCGCAGCACGGTAAGGATTTGATCGTCGGCTGGCAATAACACCGAAAATCGCGAATATGTTAGATTAACAGCAGATAAATTTCAATCCATTCAGGCTCTTAACTCAGGATTGCATCTTCGAATTTCGGACATATCGGGCCCAAATTATTAACCTTACCAGTGGTAAAATCTTAGCCACAGTAAGCTGGTTAAAACCATGATCGCCTCGCCCCTGGATAGACAATCCGAAGCTCCCGGCAACGCCGCCGCATCGCGTCCGTCCGCCACGCCTATCCAGGCCACCGCGACGGGCAGTTTCGATGCCGTGCTCTCCGACCTGGGCGTCGCCCTGGCCATAGCCAGCTATCAGTCGTCCAGCGTCATCCTCGCCTCGACGGACACGGCCGGACTGTCGGTCCTGCCGCGTGCCTTCGACAAACCCATGGCCCTGGCGGCAACCCAGGGCCGCCTCGCCATCGCCACGCGCAACGAACTGGTCATCCTGGCGGCATCCCAGACCCTGGCGCCCGACTACCCCCGCGCCCGCAACATCTATCAGCAGATATGGCTGCCACGCACGGTCCGGTTTACCGGCGAAATCGACATGCACGACATCGCCTTCGCGGGCGACACGGTTCTGGGCGCCGCTACGCGATTTTCCTGCCTGGCGCGGCTGGACGACACGGCCAGTTTCTCGCCGCTGTGGCGTCCGAGCTTCATTTCGGATCTCGTTCCCGACGACCGCTGCCATCTGAATGGAATGGCGCTGGACGCCGCCGGCCAGCCGCGCTTCGTCACGGCGCTGGGTGCTGCCGACACTGCCGAAGGCTGGCGCGCCGGTCGCGCCGGCGGCGGTGTGCTGATTTCGGTTCCGGATGGCCGCATCGTCATGGACGGTTTGTGCATGCCGCACTCGCCGCGACTGATCGATGAAGTCCTGCATGTCCTGAATTCCGGCACCGGCGAAGTGCTGCGGGCCGATGCTCATGGCCGCATGCAGGTCCTGGCGCGGCTTCCCGGCTATGTCCGCGGCCTGGCCATGCACGGCGATGTGCTCTTTGTCGGTCTGTCACGCCTGCGCGACCGGCATGGTGCGGGCCACACCAGCCTGCCCGTGGAAGCCGCGGCGCCTGGCCTGTCCTGCGGTGTCGTAGCGCTGGACCGCCATGATGGACACATCCTCGGCAGCCTCGATTTTTCAGGCGGCGTCGATGAGATCTCAGATATCGCCCTGCTGCCCGGCGCCGGTCGTCACGGCATTCTGAACCACGTCGATCCCGGCCATCGCGCCGCACTCGCCCTGCCAGAACAAGGCTTCTGGGCGCAAATCTAAAAGCCTGGCCAGATCCTGGCCTCACCCGCGTACTTAGTCGTCGATCGGACAGAATGTCATGTTAAGCGTCACCGAAACCGAAGCCCCCGTCAACACCTACACCACGTCGGGGCAGCGCAGCGCCTCCGTCGCCGTCGATTCGGATGGCGACTATGTCGTGGTCTGGCAGTCGAATGGTCAGGACGGCTCCGGCTACGGCGTTTACGGCCAGCGCTTTAATTCTTCCGGCACGGCACAAGGGTCGGAGTTCCAGGTCAACACCTTTACCACCGCTGCCCAGCAGGCGCCTCAGGTCGCCATGGACGACAATGGCAATTTCGTCGTTGTCTGGGACTCGGCCTTTCAGGATGGCGCCGCCGGCGGCGTCTATGGCCAGCGCTTCAATGCCAGCGGGGTCAAGCAAGGCTCGGAATTTCAGGTAAATACATACACCACCGCCAGTCAGTCGGTGGCAAGTGTGGCCATGGACAAGGACGGCGATTTTGCCGTCGTCTGGGGCTCCAGTGGCCAGGATCTGTCGGCCTATGGCGTCTATGGCCAGCGTTTCAACGCCAGCGGCGTACGGCAAGGCTCGGAATTTCAGGTCAATACCTATACCAGCGGTACACAGGGTGTGTCCCGCATTGCAATGGACGATGACGGCAATTTCGTTGTCACCTGGAATTCCGCCACACAGGACAGCGGCACTTCGGGCGTTTACGGCCAGCGCTACAATGCCTCGGGCGTGGCGCAAGGCTCGGAATTCCTTATCAACACCTACACCACCGGCGCACAGTCCAACTCCAGTGTCGCCATGGACGGTGCCGGCGATTTTGTCGTCGTCTGGCAATCCGCCGGCCAGGACGGCGGCGTCAATGGCGTCTACGGCCAGCGTTACAACGCCTCGGGCGTCACGCAGGGCAGCGAATTCCTGGTCAACACCTATACGACCAACAACCAGGGGGCTGTTTCGGTCAGCATGGATCAGGACGGAGATTTCGTCGTCGTCTGGCAGTCCAATCTGCAGGACGGCGCGAGCTACGGTGTTTACGGGCAATGCTACACGGCTGCCGGCGTCGCCGATGGCGGCGAGTTCCAGATCAATACCTACACGACAAGTATCCAGCAGCGCGCCGACGTGAGCATGGACCCTGATGGAAATTTCGTCGTTGTCTGGGACGGTCAGGGCAGCGGGGACGCCAACGGTATTTCTTTTCGGATCATGCAGGCGCCCGTGTCTGCGCCGGTCCTTGCCAACCTGTCCGGCGACAGTCTCGCCTTGGCGTCTTCGGGGCAATATACGGCGCTCGACAGCGGCACCGCCGCGACAGTGACGTCGGGATCGCTGAATAGCGCCACCCTCACCATCAATCGCGTCAAGGCCGGAGTCGCCGACGGCAGTTCGCACGACAGCTACAGCCTGCTGACCAGCAGCCTGTTCAGCGTCAATTCCAGCGGTGGCGCCTTCGGTGGCGTCAGTGCCGGCGCCCTGGCCGACGCAACCAGCGACGTCACCGGCACCCTGGTCAGCACGGCCAGTGGTCTTGCGTTTGCGCGCTACACCTTTGTCTATGCCACCGGAACCCTGACCATCAAGTTCGGCGCCGCATCGGGCGACAGCGGCGTGACGGGTGCGCCGACCAAGGCGCTGATCGAGGATGTCCTGGCCCACATCGGCTACGGCAGCGCCCAGCCTTATGGCGACGGCACCCTGCGCGTCACCCTGCATGACAATAACGGCAATTCGACAGCCGACGTCACCTTCACCAGTGCTGCAATCTATGTCGACCGCACCGACGATGATGCCGACGGCGACGCTTCCGATGGGTTTTCGCTGCGTGAGGCCCTGGCGCGCGGTGTGGCCCAGGCCGGCGGCGACACGATCAAGCTGGATTCCCTGACAACCGGCACGACCGTAACCCTGGCCGGCAGTACGGCGACACTCGGTTCGGGCGACACACTGTCCCTGAGCAGCAGCTCAAGCCTGACCATAGCCGGCAGCAGCGGTGGCGGGCTCGTTCTCGGCGGCAACGCGACCCTGAGCGCGGCCAGTGGCGCGACGATCACCGTGTCGGCTGCCCTGACAGGTGGCGCAGTGACCCTGAGCAAGGCCGGCAGCGGCACCCTGGTCCTGACGAATACCGGTAACGAAGCAGGCATAACCGGCGGTCTGCAAATCAATAACGGCACAGTCCAGGTGTCGAATGACGACGCCCTGGTTTCCGGCACCCTCACCCTGGCCGGCGGTACGCTGGCGGTTACCGGTGCGACGACCATCGACAATGCAATCGATTTGACGGGCGACGCTACGGTTCAAGCGAGCGCTGCCGTCAGCCTGAGCGGCAACCTGACGGGTTCCTCTACCCTGACCAAGAGCGGTGCTGGTACCCTCACCCTGTCCGGCTCTGGGTGGGGCATGAGCGGGGGGCTGACGGTCTCCGCCGGCACAGTCTCGGTGGCAAGCGACAACAACCTGGTCGGCGGCACGGTCTCCCTGGCGGCCAACACAACCCTGGCCGTCACCGGTTCGACGACCATCGACAACGCCATTGCCCTGACGGGTGCTGCGACCATCAACAACGGCGCCGCGGTCACCCTGAGCGGGACGCTGACGGGTTCGTCAGACCTGACCAAGATCGGTTCGGGCAACCTGACCCTGTCGGGCGATAACACAGGTATGAGCGGCGGGCTTACCGTTTCAGCCGGCAGGGTCTCGATCGCCAGCGACAGTAATCTGGTCGCCGGCACCGTCTCATTGGGATCGGGCACGTCGCTGATTGTCAATGGCACAACCACCATCGACAATGCCTTTTCCCTGACCGGCGACGCAAGCATCGGTGTTGTTAATGGTGCATCCGTGACGCTTTCCGGTGTTCTGTCAGGTACTTCGACCCTGACCAAGATCAGCCCCGCAACCCTCATACTGACCAATACAGGCAATGAAGCTTCGTTCACCGGCGGCCTGCAAATCTACGCCGGCACGCTCAGCGTCGCGAGTGACGACGCCCTTGTTGGTGGAACGGTCACGCTGTTTGGTGGCACCCTGGTGGTCTCGAGTGCTGCGACAATCGATAATGCCATCGACGTTGCCGGTGGGTCGACGCTCCAGACGGCTGCGGCGGTGACGCTAAGCGGTGCTCTAACCGGCGCGGCTGACCTGACGAAGAGTGGTGCCGGCACATTGACCCTGACCGGCGACGCTTCGGGGATGAGCGGTGGCCTGACAATAGCGGCCGGCACGGTCTCGGTCGCGAGCGACGGCAATCTGGGCTCTGGCACAGTCACCCTCAGCGAAGGTACGACTCTGGCGATTACCGACGGGACGACGATCGACAACACCATTGCCGTGGCAGGCGACGCCACGATCGTGGATGACACGGATGTCCAACTGGCCGGCACGCTGACGGGTGACGCAGACCTCACCAAGACGGGTACTGGCACACTATATATGGTTGGCGACGGCTCGGCCATGACCGGTGACCTTAGAATTGCGGCCGGCACTGTGTCGGTAGCCGGCGATGGCAATCTGGTTGCAGGCACGGTTTATCTGGACGGCGACGCAGTCTTCGCCGTAACCGGGGCGACAACGATCGACAATGCCATCGAACTGACCGGCGCGGCAACCCTCTCGGCAGGGGCCGCGGTGACACTGAGCGGAACCCTGACCGGCGCGTCCGACCTGACCAAAGACGGCGCAGGTACCCTCACCCTGACGGGTGATGCTGCGGACATGAGCGGCAGGCTGACGGTCTCGGCCGGCACACTGAAAATCGACAGCACGTTTGCGGCAACCGCTGGCGTTACGGTCGCCAGCGGCGCCACGCTTGTTGGCCACGGTTCCGTCGGCACAACCGGCGTCACCGGCACTGTCTCTGTTGAAGGCGGCACGATCGGCGCCGACGGCGGGATCCTGACACTGAGCAACGGCCTGACGATTATCGACGACGGCGTCGTGGCCGCGGATATCGCCGGAACAACGGCGGGCACAGGCTACGACCAGATTGCCGTCAACGGTGCGGTCAATCTGACCGATGTCAGCCTCTCCCTCAATATGGGCTTTACGGCAGCGGCGGGTGACGTCTTCACCCTGATCGACAATGACGGCAGCGACGCCATTGTCGGCACCTTTGCAGGCCTCTCCGAAGGCTCCACCCTTACCTCGGGCGACACAACCCTTCAGATTACCTATCTCGGGGGGACCGGCAACGATGTGATGCTGACCGTGCTTGATCCTGAGCCACACTTTACCTCCGGTACGACCGCCAGCATGAACGAGAATTCGACCGGCGTCGTCTATCAGGCAACGGGGACGGTTGGTGTCGGTGACATTACCTGGTCTCTGTCCGGCGTGGACGCCGCCCTGTTCGACATCGACGATGCGACCGGAGAGGTCACCTTCGTGGCTGTGCCGGACTATGAAGCGCCCGCCGATGACGGCGACGACAATGTCTACGATATCAAGATAACCGCAACCTCCGGCGCGCATGCGACGGATCTCGATGTCGCCATCACGGTCACCGACGTGACCGAGGTGCTGATCGGCACGCCGGACGCCGACGATCTGACGGCCACAGGCGCCATCCGACGCGTCGAGGGTCTTGCCGGCAATGACACCCTGACCGGCGGCGCCGGCAATGACGCGCTGTTTGGCGGCGATGGCCATGACCGGATGGACGGCGCTGCGGGCGCCGATACGATGACCGGTGGCACGGGCGACGACACCTACTTTGTCGGCCAGGCCGGCGACGTCGTGACCGAGGCCTCCGGCGAAGGCGGAGACGCCGTCCATACCACGCTCACCACCTATTCTTTGGACGGCAATGTCGAGAACCTGACTTTCGCAGGTGTCGGTGGTTTCACCGGCGATGGTAACGAACTGAATAACGCGATCACTGGCGGTGCAGGCGTGGACAGCCTGAGCGGCGGCGATGGCGACGACAGGCTGGAGGGTGGACTGGGCGCGGACTCGCTGACCGGCAACGACGGCGACGACACCTATGCGGTGGACGATGCCGGCGATCACGTCGTCGAAGGCCTGGGTAAGGGCACTGACACTATAGAGACCACCCTGTCGAGCTATAGTCTGGACGCTAATGTCGAGAAGCTGATCGCCACCGGTGCTGCCAACTTCAGCGCCACGGGCAATGGCCTCGCTAACTGGATGTATTTCAACAACAGCGATAGCAGTTTCAGTGCCACGATTTCCGGCGGTCTGGGCGATGACAGCCTGTACGGCGGAGCGGGCAACGACTCGCTGGACGGCGGCGACGGCGCCGACCGGCTGCGCGGCGGCAATGGCGCCGATACCTACTATGTCGACAACGTCAACGATAACCTGGACGAAACGGCCGACGGCAGCATCGACGCCGTCGTTACAACCCTCACCACCTACACCTTGATCGACGATATCGAAAACCTGATCCTGGTCGGCAGCGCGGTGACCGGCACTGGCAATGCGCTGAACAACCGCCTGACCGGCAACGGCGAAAATAACACGCTGAACGGCCTGGCCGGGGCCGACACCATGACCGGCGGTGTCGGCGACGATGCCTACTATGCCGACAATGCCGGTGACAGCGTGGTCGAGGCGTCGAGCAGCGGCACGGATCTGGTCACCACCACCCTCACAAGCTATACCCTGACCGATAATGTCGAGAACCTGATCTTCCGCAACAGCCGGGCCGTTACCGGTACCGGCAATGCCCTGAACAACAGCATAAACGGCAGCGGCGGCAACGACGTGCTGAATGGCGGCGATGGTAATGACACGCTGAACGGTGTGGCCGGTAATGATACCATGAATGGCGGCGCCGGCGACGACGTCTATTTCGTTGACAGCCAGGATGACGTTGTAACCGAAGCAGACGGTGGAGGCGCAGATACCGTCCGTTCGACCGTCAGGTATCAATTGAGCGCAAACGTCGAAAGCCTGGTCCTCATCGGAACTGCGAATGTCATGGGTCTGGGCAACGGCCAGAATTGTCGGATCACCGGTAATTCGGGTAGTAATTCGCTCGTGAGCTACCAGGGAAACGACGTCCTGAATGGCGGCGCGGGAGTCGACAGCATGTTCGGGGGCGCAGGCGACGACACCTATTATGTCGACTCATCCGATGAAATGGTCGGCGAATGGAACGGCGAAGGCACGGATACGATTTACGCTTCGGCCACCTACACCTTGTCTCCCGGCTTTCATGAAGTTTTCGGATTGATTTACCGGCAGGTCGAAAACCTGATACTCACCGGTGGCACAGCCATTGATGCGACAGGGAACGCCCTGGCCAATACCCTGACTGGCAATACCGGCAACAATGCTCTGATCGGCCTGGACGGTAACGATACGCTGAATGGCGGACTGGGCGCCGATACCATGACCGGCGGGGCTGGCGACGACCTGTATTATCTCGACAATGCCGGCGATTCCGTTGCCGAAGGCGCGGGCGGCGGTACCGACACGGTTCGCGCCCACGCGTCCTACAGCCTGCTGGACAATTTCGAAAACCTGGTCCTGACGGGAAGCGGAAATTCGTCGGGCACCGGCAATACACTCGCCAACGCACTCACCGGCAATAGCGGCAATAATCTGCTGACGGGTGGCGGCGGCAATGACAGCCTCAACGGCAGCGTCGGCGACGACAGCCTGGTCGGCGGAGCCGGTGATGATCTCTACTATGTCGACACCATCAGCGACACGATCACCGAAGTGTCAGGCGAAGGCACGGACACGGTGCGCTCCAGCGTCACCTACAGCCTTGGCGACAATATCGAAGCGCTGGGTCTGACCGGAATTCTGGCCATCGACGGTACCGGCAATGACCTCGCCAACAGCCTTAACGGCAATAGCGCAGACAACAGGCTGATCGGCGCCGGCGGCAACGACACCCTCAACGGCAGCCTGGGCGACGACAGCATGTCCGGCGGCGCCGGCAACGACAAATACTATGTCGACAGCGCCCATGACCGCATCACCGAAGCCAGCGACGGCGGGATCGACACGGTCTATATCACGGCCTATTACAGCATGGACGATTATGTCGAGAACCTGAATGTCAACACGGCTTCGGGCGCGGTCGGCATCGGCAACAGTCTCGGAAACCTTATGACCGGGAGCGCCGGAATTGATTCCCTGTACGGCGTGGGCGGCAATGATACGCTGAGCGGCGGCGCGTCCAACGATGCGCTGGACGGCGGCAGCGGGGCCGATCGGCTGACCGGCGGCCTGGGCGCGGACCGGTTCTCTTTCCAATACGGCTTCGGCAACGACATCATCACCGACTTCCATGCCAACCAGGGCGACACCCTGCAGATCGAAGAAGAACAGGCCCACGCCACCATAACCCAGTCGGGCAGCAGCACGGTCATATTGCTGGAGAGTGGTGACAGCATTACCCTGCTCAATACCGTAGCCACCGACACAGGCTTCCTGGGCGCCCTCAGCTTCACGGGCCTCGCGTGATGCCATTGTAAAAACAGGTTAACACCGCAACTGTGCTACAAGTAGTTGAAATTTACCGCATATTTACCTCTGCTTTACCGTAAATTTTCGTTTCTTGGATACCATGCTCCCAGAAGCGTTCCGAGTCAGGGACGCCGCAGTGCAGAAGCGCAGGGGCATAAAGCATGACCAACTCCGTAACCACCGACACAGACGTCACCCAGGTCAGTACGTCCACGGAGGGCAACAACGCCAGCCCCTCCATCACCTGGCTGAGCGACGGGGGTTATGTCATCGTCTGGGGCGGCGACCAGGGCGACAATGGAACGGACATCATGCTGCGGCGTTACGACGCCGATGGTGCCCCTGTCGGCAGCATTACCACGCTCAACAGCTATACGACCGACGACCAATTCAACCCCGAGGTCGCCGCAACGGCCGACGGCGGCTATATCGTCGTGTGGACCAGCCAGGGCCAGGATGGCAGCGGCGGCGGCATTTACTTCCAGCGCTTCGACGGCGACAACCAGGCTCTGGACTCTGGCGACATCCGGGCCAATCAGACGACCGCCAGCGGGCAGGTCAACCCCGCCATCACCGTCCTTACCGGCGGCCGCTTCTTCGTTACCTGGGAGAGTTGGACCCAGGACGGTGACAATTACGGCGTCTACGGCCGGCTCTTTGCCGCCGACGGCACGGCGATCACCGACGAGACCCGGATCAACGCCTCTATCGGCGGCCCACAGCGTCAACCGTCCGTAACGAGCCTGAGCGACGGTGGCTATATCATCGCCTGGCATGGCGATGCCCCGGGAGGCTCGTATTTCGACGTCTACACCCAACGTTACGATAGCAATGGCGACACCGATGGCAACCTGACGCGCGTCAACACCACGATGTCCGATCATCAGTTGCAGAGCTCGATCGCCAGCCTGGCGGATGGCGGCTATGTCGTGACGTGGGCCAGCGCAGGCCAGGACGGCGCCCAATACGGCATCTACATGCAGCGTTTCAGTTCGGCGGGCACGGCGTCGGGTACTGAAACCCGGGTCAACACAACAACGGCAGGCAGCCAGATGGGGTCAAGAGTCGCCGCCCTGGGCGACGGCGGCTGGGTTGTCGTCTGGATGACCTCCGCGACGGACGCTTACTACCAAAGCACCAGCAGCGTCCAGGCTCAGGTCTACGATGCCGAAGGCGCCGCGGTGGGCGGGGAAATCGCGGTCAGCAGCACCGGCAGTCTCGAAGCCGATACATACCCGGAAGTCGCCGCAACCGCCACAGGCTTCGTCGTCACCTGGGGCGGCAATGCGGGATATAGATGGGACGGTACCAGTGTCTGGCAGCGCAGTTACAGCCTGGCCGACCTGACCGATGCGGCGCCGGCCCTGACCGGTGCCCAGGACCATCTGGCCGACACGCTCATCAACCACAGCGTCACCATCACCCGGGCCCAGCTCTTGAGCGGCTACAGCGACGGCGACAACGACGCCCTGTCAGTGACCCACCTGAGCGCCGACCATGGTACGGTCCACGACAACGGCGACAACAGCTGGACCATTACGCCGGCTACAGATTACCTGGGCACGGTGACGTTGAGCTATGATGTAAGCGACGATATCCTCTCCACCGCGGCCACGCAGAGTTTCGACGCCGTGAGCGTGCTCGCCGGCACGGTCCACATCGTCAACACGACCACGTCCGGCATCCAGAGATCGCCCGTCGTGACTCACCTGGCGGGCGGCGGCTATGTCATCATTTGGTCGATGACCGAGTCGCCCAATGTCGTCCAGGCCCAGCTCTATGACGCCGACGGCAATCCCGTCGGCGAAGAGCAGACGCTGAACACCTACAACGACAGCGGCCAATATACACCGAGCGTCGCCGCCAGGGCCGACGGCGGCTATGTCGTCGCCTGGGCCAGCAATGCCCAGGACGGCGACTCACGCGGCATCTACGTCGCCACTTTCGACAGCGACGGCGATCCCCTGTCCGGCATACTCGCCGTCAACCAGAGAACCGAGGGCGACGAGAACACGCCGAAAGTCAGCGTGCTGAGCAATGGCAACTTCGCCGTCACATGGCAGGGCTTCCATAACGACACCGGTCTGTGGACGATCCATGTGCGCCTGTATGACGGCGACGGCACCGCCCTGACCAATGAGATTACCACCAGTTCCACGGACCACAACAACCTGTCCCCCAGCGTCATCGCGCTGGCGGACGGCGGCTTCATCGTCACCTGGGCCGGCTTTAACGACACGACGGGCTACGACCTGGTGGGACGACGCTACGACGCGGACGGCGACGCCGTCGGCAATGAGTTCCACCTGACAAACGACAGCGGTTCCGAATTCTCGCCCCAATTCGCTGTCCTCAACGACGGCAGCTTCGTCGCCACATGGCAGGGCATCGGGACCGTGGCGCAGCACTTCAACGCCGATGGCAGCGCGGCCGGCAGCGCGTTCCAGGTGAGCATGAGTGGTGGAAACGCCAAGGTCGCGGCGCTCGATAACGGCGGCTGGGTCGTGGTTTGGGAAACCATGACCCTGATCATGTTCCCCATGATGTCGATGACCTACACGGCCCGCGGCCAGGTCTATGGCGCCGATGGCGACGCCGACGGCAGCGCCTTCGTGATCACCTCGGGTTCGGCGTCGACGTCGGTCAATGTCGCGGGGCACGGTGACGGCTTCGTCACCACCTGGACTGGCGGCACGAGCGATATCTATCAACGCATCTACACCCTGCCCGAACCGCCCAATGCGGTACCGGAGCTGTCCGGCGCCCAGAACGAACTCGCCGGCACCACCATGAACCGCCCGGTAACCTTCACCGAGGCGCAACTGCTCAGCGGCTACAGCGACGACGACGGCGACACCCTGTCGGTGACCAACCTGACCGCCGATCACGGCTCGGTCCACGACAATGGCGACGGCACCTATACCATTACCCCGGCCGGCGGCTACACCGGCGCCGTGACCCTGAGCTACGATGTCGGCGACGGCACGGACGTCGTCGCGGCGACACAGGGCTTCGACGTCCAGGCCTATGTCGCGGGCGCGGCAGAGCGAGTGAACACCTTCACCGACGGTTTTCAGGGCGCGCCCGTCAGCACCTGGCTGAGCACCGGTAGCCGGGTCGTGGCATGGAACGGCGACGGTGGTGACGACAACGGTGGCGACGATGTCTTCTTCCAGCTCTATAGCGCCGGCGGCGATCAGGTCGGCGACCAGACCCGGGTCAATAGCTTCGACAGCGATAACCAGAGCGGCGCCGGTGTGGCAGCCCTCGGCGACGGCGTCTTCGCTGTCGTCTGGTCGAGCTACTATCAGGATGGAGACAGTTACGGTATCTTTCTGAGGCGTTTTGGCGCCGATGGTTTGCCGCTGGATGACAACGATATCCGTGTCAACACCACGACGTCCGGCGACCAGGCCAGTGTGGCGATTACCGCCTTGGGCGCCGGGCGCTTTTTCGTCACCTGGACCAGCGATGGCCAGGACGGTGACGACTCCGGTGTCTACGGCAAACTCTACGACAGTGACCTTAGTGACGGCGGCGAGTTCCGCATCAACACGACGACGGAGGGCGGACAACGGCAACCCGCCGTCGCCGTCCTGGCCGGCGGCGGCTTCGCCGTCACCTGGTCGGGCAACGGCAGCCAGGACGGCAGCGATGGTGAAGATATCTGGATCCAGCGTTACGACAGCACCGGCGTAAAAGCCGGCGTTGAAACCCGGGTCAATACGGCAGCAGCGAACGCGCAAAACTGTCCGGCCATAGCCGGCCTTGAAGATGGCGGCTATGTCGTCACCTGGCAGACCTCCGACAGCGATGGCTACGGAATCCATGCCCAGCGCTTTGACAGCAGTGGCCACGCCATCGGCGCCGAATTCGCCGTCAACACCACGACCCTGCACGACCAGAACCAGCCGAAGGTCGTCGGCCTGGCCGACGGCGGATGGGTAATCGCCTGGCAGTCGGGCACTTATGACTGGGACGCGGACACCTCCCTCAACGACGTCTACGCCCAGGTTTACAACGCCGAAGGCGATACGCTGGGCGATGAGATCCGCGTCACCGACGCGACCAGTATCGGCTGGGAAGTCCAAATCGGCCTGCTGGCCACCGAAACCGGCTTCATCATCACCTGGACCGGCAATCCGACCGACGGTTGGGCGCATCCCGACGCCTGGCAACGCAGCTATACCACCTCTCTGTCGGCGACGATCACGACAACCGGGACCAGCGGAAACAACGATCTCGACGGCACCGGCGGCATTACCGACATGACCGGCCTCGGCGGCGGCGACACCTACCATGTCGACAGTACGGCCGACGCTGTGCACGAGAGCTCCGATGGCGGCCTCGACGAGGTGGACGCCTCGATCAGCTATGTCCTGGACGACAATGTCGAGGACCTTATCCTGACCGGGACGAACGATATCGACGGCACCGGCAACGACCTCAACAACATGATCACCGGCAATGCCGGCGCTAACAGGCTGGACGGCGGTGACGGCGAAGACACCATGTCCGCCGACGCCGGCAATGACAGCCTGGACGGCGGCGCTGGCAATGACAACCTGACCGGCGGTACGGGAGACGACACCTACTATATCGATACAGACTACGACACAGTGGTTGAAGAGGCCGAGTCCGGGACCGACCTGATCATTGCAGCGTTCACTGGAGACGTGGGCTTCACCATTTACGATTTCGTCGAAAATCTCGAAGCCACCTGCACCGGCGCTGCAGACCTGTCGGGAAATGACGCCAATAACAGCATTTCCGTCAGCGCAGTCTCCGCCATACTGAACGGCGGTGCGGGCGACGACACGCTGTCGAGCACCGGTCTCAATAGCGATGACCTTCTGATCGGGGGCGGTGGCAGCGACGTCCTGTCCGGGGGAACAGGCGACGACACCTATTCGATCAGCAGTACGGACGAACAGGTACTGGAAGACGCCGACAGCGGTATCGACACCGTTGAGACCTATGTGAGCCTTGAACTGGGCGACAATGTCGAAAACCTGACCTTGAGTGGCAGCGATGCAATAAACGCTACTGGAAACACTCTGGGCAATATTCTGGTGGGAAATTCCGGCAATAACCACCTGTACGGCGCTGGAGGCGACGATAACCTGTACGGGGGCGCCGGCGACGACACCCTGACCGGCGGGCAAGGCAACGACAGCTACTTCATCAACCAGGCCGCTGACCTTGTGGTCGAAAGCGAAGTCGAAAACCAGGGCACCGATATCGTCGTCACGACGCTCACCAGCTATACCCTGAGTGTCAATGTCGAAAACCTGACCTATGTGAGCTTTGCTTCCGTTGCCTTCAGCGGAACCGGCAACGCGTCTGCCAATATCATGCAGGGCGCCGGCGGTAACGACACGCTGTACGGCCTGGTGGGCAACGACACCCTGACGAGCTACGCCGGCAACGACGTGCTGGACGGCGGCGCGGGTGCCGACAGCATGACAGGGGGCGCTGGCGCCGACACCTACTATGTCGACAATTTTTCAGACCAGGTGACGGAGACCGACGAAGACAGCGAAAGCACGGACCTGGTCCTGAGCTCGCTGGTCGTCTACACCCTGGCTGACAATGTCGAGAATCTGACCCTGACCGGCAGCGCCCTTTCCGGCAACGGTAACGAGTTGGACAATGTGGTCACCGGCAACAGCGGCAACAACAGCCTGACCGGAGACAACGGCGATGACGCCATCCTGGGCGACAGTGGCGCGGATATACTGGATGGCGGCGCGGGCAGCGATACGCTGAGCGGCGGAAACGGCAATGACTGGCTGGACGGCAGCACCGGCGGCGACATCATGAACGGCGGAAGCGGTAACGACACCTTCTACATTGACAATGCCAATGATCAGGTGTCGGAAACCAGCAACAACGGCAATGATCTGATCTGTGTCACCCTCACCGGCTATGAGCTGGACGACGACGTCTTCGTCGAGTCCGTAACCTATATCGGCAGCGGCAACTTTACCGGAACCGGCAACGAATGGCAAAACGTCCTGACCGGCGGCGCCGGCAATGACAGTCTCGACGGCGGCAGGAGCGACGATGAACTGCACGGCGGCCTGGGCAATGACACAATGCGCGGCGGCGATGGCAACGACGTCTATTTTGTCGACAGTTCGAGCGACAACATAATCGAACATGGCGATGACGAAGGCGATGACCTGGTCAAGGCCACGGTCAGCTACACCCTCAGCGGCAATATCGAGAGGCTGACCCTGATCGGCGGCGATCTCAACGGCACCGGCAACGGATCGGACAACAATATTCGGGCCACCTCCGGCGCCAACATCCTGAGCGGCGGCGACGGCGCCGATACGCTCATGGCTTTTGGCGGTGCGGATTCGCTGGCCGGCGGCGCGGGCGATGACCGGTTGGAAGGCGGAGACGGTAACGACACGGTCCATGGCGGCGACGGCAACGACACGGTCTACGGCGGCATCGGTGACGATTATCTCGACGCCGGCGCTGGCGCGGACGACATGGCAGGCTATACGGGCGATGACACCTATGTTGTCGACGATGCCGACGACTACGTCGGCGAGAGCTCGGACCAGGGTACCGACACCCAGATCAGCACCCTGCAAACCTCCATCCTGGCCGACAATGTTGAAAACCTGATCCTGGGAGGGACCGGCGATTTTGACGCCGTCGGCAATGCGCTCGACAATGTCATCACCGGCAATGCGGGCGCCAATTCGATCGAGGGCGGCGAAGGCGCCGATACCATGGCCGGCGGCGGCGGCAGCGATACCTACTATGTCGACAGTGAAGGCGATAGTGTGGACGAGCATGACAGCACGGGCACGGACGTCGTCTATACCAACCTGACGAGCTACACACTGGGGGACAATCTCGAAACCCTTATCATGACGGGCGAAGAGAGCTTTGCCGGGACCGGCAACGGCCTTAACAACAGGCTGATTGGCGGGTCCGGCGATGACACCCTGACCGGCGCGGCCGGTAATGACAGCCTGGATGGCGGCGCAGGTGTCGACACGATGATCGGCGGCGCGGGCAATGACGATTATTACGTCGACACCACCGGCGAAACCGTCACGGAAGACGCCGGACGGGGCACGGACACAGTCCACGCCAGTGTCAGCAGCTATACCCTCACCAACAATGTCGAAAACCTGATCATGGAGGACGGTTGCGCCACCGGAACCGGCAATAGCCGTGCCAATACGCTGATCGGTAACAGCAGCGCCAACACGCTGGACGGCCTCACAGGCAACGACACCATGACCGGGGGCGACGGCGATGATAGCTACAATGTCGGACAGGCCGGCGATGTGGTTATCGAAGCCTCGGGCCAGGGCACGGACCTCGTCACGGCCACTATCAGCTATACCCTGACCAGCCATGTCGAAAACCTGACCCTGGTCGGGAGCAGCGCACTCAAAGGTACTGGCAATGCACTGGGCAACAGCCTGGCCGGCAACGCCTATGATAACGTACTGGACGGCCTGACGGGCGCGGACACCATGACCGGAGGGGCCGGTGACGATATCTACTATGTCGACAGCAGCGACGATGCCGCCGTCGAAATCGACGGCCAGGGCCTCGACACGGTCTTCAGTACGGCCAGTTTCACATTGGGGACTTATGTCGAGAAACTGTATCTGAACGGCGGCGACAACCTTGCGGGTACCGGCAATGCTCAGGACAACCGCATTTACGGCAATGGCGGCGAAAACGTCCTGAGCGGTATGGACGGCAACGACATGCTGACCGGCGGGGTGGGCTGGGATACCATGTCGGGAGGGGCCGGTGACGACATCTATTATGTCGACGACTCCAACGATCTCACGGTCGAAAGCGATGGCCAGGGCCTCGATATTGTCTACAGCACAGCCAGCCTCACGCTTGCGGCAAATATCGAGAGACTGTCCCTGACCGGCATTGAAGGCCTTACCGGGACCGGTAATGCGCAGGATAACCGGCTTTACGGCAACAGCGGCAATAATGCGCTGAGCGGTTTGGGCGGCAACGACATCCTCGACGGCGGTCTGGGTTCGGATACACTGACCGGAGGCTCCGGTGACGACATCTATTATGTCGACAGCACGGGCGATGCCACCGTCGAAAGCGATGGCCAGGGTCTGGATACTGTGTACAGCACCGCCAACTATACCCTGGGTGAATATATCGAGAAACTGTACCTCAGCGGCGGCGACGGCATTTCGGGCACGGGCAACGCTCAGGATAACAGGCTCTACGGCAACAGCGGCAATAATTCGCTTAACGGCATGGCCGGCAATGACAGCCTCGATGGCGGTCTGGGCTCCGACACACTGGCGGGCGGGTTGGGTGACGACAGCTACAAGGTCGATAGTTCCGACGACGCTACGGTCGAACTGAACGGCCAGGGTCTCGACACCGTCTACAGCTCGGCGAGCTATACCCTGGGCGATTATATCGAGGCACTGTACCTGAGCGGCGGCGATGGCCTTGCAGGTACGGGCAACGCCCAGGACAACCGGCTCTATGGCAACAGTGGCAACAATGCGCTGGGCGGCCTTGACGGCAGCGACCGTCTCGACGGCGGGCTGGGTGACGATACGATGACCGGCGGTGCGGGTGACGACACCTATTATGTCGACAGCGGCAACGATATCGCTACTGAGCTCGAGGCTCAGGGCAATGACATCCTGTATAGTTCGGTGAGCTATACCTTGAGCGCCAATATCGAGAAATTGTATCTGACAGTCGGTGACGCGCTTATCGGCACCGGCAATGCAGTCGATAACTGGCTGACGGGCAATGACAACAACAACACGCTCAGTGGCCTGGACGGCAATGACCGCCTGGACGGCGGGCTGGGTACGGACACGATGACCGGCGGCGCCGGCGACGACACCTATTATGTCGACGCCACGAATGACGGCGCTATCGAACTCGACGGACAGGGTCTCGATTTCGTCTACAGCACGGCGAGTTATACGCTCGGGGACTATATCGAGAGACTGTACCTGAATGGCGGCATCGGCATTTCGGGTACGGGCAACGCCCAGGACAACCGGATAACCGGCAACAGTGGCAATAACGCGCTCAGTGGCCTGGCCGGCAACGACGTCCTCACCGGCGGGCTGGGCACCGACACGATGACCGGCGGCGCGGGTGACGACACCTATTATGTCGACAATACCGACGATATCACAACCGAACTCGAGGCCCAGGGCGCCGATACGGTGTTCAGTTCGGTCGCTTTCACCCTGAGCGCCAATATTGAAAAACTCTATCTGACGGGCATCACAGCCGTGACCGCCGTCGGCAATGCGCTCGGCAACTGGCTGACGGGCAACAGCATGGACAACATGCTCGACGGCCTGGACGGCAATGACCGCCTCGACGGCGGGATAGGCTGGGATACCATGACCGGAGGCGCCGGTGACGACACCTACTATGTCGACACCGCAGCCGATAGCGTGACGGAACTCGACGGCCAGGGCATCGATGCCGTCTACACCACAACCACCTATGGCCTGACATCTTATGTCGAGAAGCTTTATCTCAGCGGCAGCGACCCTATCGACGGCACCGGCAACGGTCTCGCCAACACCCTGACCGGCAATAGCGGCAACAACCATCTGAACGGCCTGGCCGGGAATGACACCATCAATGGTGGCCTGGGCGACGATACGATGACCGGCGGCACCGGCGACGACAGATACTATGTCGACAGCGACGACGACGTCATAGTCGAAGCCGCCGGCCAGGGCACAGACATCGTCTATACAACCAGCAACTATGCCCTGAACGACGATGTCGAAAACCTGACCGTCAGCAATACGAGTGGGGTCTGGGGGTACGGCAATGGGTTGAATAACGTCATAACCGGTAATATCGGCAACGATGCCCTGTACGGCGGCGAAGGCAATGACACGCTGAGCGGCGGATTGGGCGGCGACCAGCTGGACGGCAGCACCGGCGCGGATGTGATGGCCGGTGGGTTGGGTAACGACATCTACTTTATCGACGAAACCGGTGACGTCGTCCGCGAATATGCCGACAGCGGCCATGACGCGGTCTACAGTTCGATCACGACCAGGCTGGGAACCTATGTCGAGGACCTGTATCTGACCGGCACCGGCAATATCGACGGCACGGGCAATGCCTACGACAATGTCATTGTCAGCAATATGGGCAATAACAACCTGACCGGCGGGCTGGGCGCCGACATGTTCGTCTTCTATGAGCGGCTCGGCAATGACGTCATCACCGACTTCCACGCCAATCAGGGCGATACCCTGCGCATCGATGGCGACATCAGCCAGGCAACCATCTCGCAGTCGGGCAGTAGCGCCGTTATTGTGATGGCCAATGGCGACACTATAACCGTGCTGCACACGCTGGCGACCGATGCCGGCTTCCTGGGCGCCCTCACCTTCGTCAGCGCGGAGTGACACAGTTATAACAGGGAGGCCTAAGGGTCTGACATGACGGGGCGATACCGCGGACTGCAAACGCAGAGGAACCCCGGCATGAATACCCAATCCCCGACCGCTTTCTCCAAGGGAATATTATGGATAATCAACGGTTAACGCTGAATTGTTGCTTCCGGTTTACGTGATGTTTTCCATTCTTGCCTAAACTGTCGGCTGTATGGCCGCCGGAAGCGCGGCTTGTGGCGTACGGCAGAAGGCAGCGATGACCATCACAATCCAGCCCGGCGACGAGACAATGGTCAACACCGTCGTCGCGAGCAATGAAGGCGGTGCCCAGGTAGCGACCCTGGCCGATGGCACCTATGTCGTCACATGGCTGCTGTATATCAGCGGTGTGTTGAAAGTCCACGCTCAGCACTTTTCTTCGGCCGGCGCCAAGCTTGGCAATGAATTCCAGGTCAATACGATCGATTATTGTTATGCCGTAGCGCCCGTCATCACTGGGCTGGCCGATGGCGGTTATGTCATTGCGTGGAACCGCGCCACCGGTGGCACCGGCGTCTACCTGCAGCGCTACGACTCGCATGGCGACCCCGTCGGCACGGAAACCAAGGTCAACACCTACAGCAATCTTTACCAGGAACTGCCGTCGATCACCGCCCTCGCCGATGGCGGCTGGTTCGTCGCCTGGCAGAGCCAGGGACAGGACGGCGACAGCTACGGCTCGTATGGACAGCGCTACAACGCGGCGGGAACCGCCATCGGCGGCGAAATACACCTGACCGGACGGATCGGCGGCAACCAGGACACGCCGCAGACCACAGCGCTGAATGACGGGGGCCTGCTGGTCGTCTACAGCGACTACAATGGCGACATCAACCAGTATGATGTCTATGCCCAGCGTTTCGATGGCAGCGGTAACAAGGTCGGCAGCGACGTCCGCATCAACCTGCCCTACGACTACCGTCATCAGTATTACGGCAAGGTCGTCGCCATGAGCGACGGTGGCTACCTCGTCTCGTGGCAGAGCCAGGGGCAGGACGGCGACGGCTATGGTGTCTATACGCGCCGCTTCGACGCCGACGGCAATGCGACCACCGGCGAGGTGCGGGTCAATACGTCGACGACAGGCGACCAGATGTACGCCGATATCGCGCTGCTGAGCAGCGGTGGTTATGTCGTGGTCTGGCAATCGGGCCTGTATGATCGCAATGCCGGCATGATGGGCGCATGGACCTATAACGCCTATGGCCAGGTCTACGACGCCAATGGCACGGCGGTCGGCGGTGAGTTCCGCATATCGACGGTTACCAACAGCAACAGTTACGGCTACCCGCCGCAACCACGCCCGGATGTCAGCGCCCTGTCCGGCGACCGCTTTATCGTTACCTATACCAGCCACGCCAGCCTGTCGGCGACCCAGTTCGACATCTACCAGCGCATCTATTCCGTCTCTGGCCTGGACCCGGCAGCAGGCGATACGACCTATGTGGTCAGCGATTCGAGCTTTGTCATTACCGAAGGCGTGGGCCAGGGTACGGACACGGTACAGGCTTCTGTCAGCTACACCCTGCCCACCAATGTCGAAATCCTGGTCCTGACGGGCGCCGACGACATCAACGGTACCGGCAATGGCCTGGCCAATACGATCACCGGCAATAGCGGCAACAACCAGCTCGACGGCGCAGCCGGCGCGGATACGCTAAGCGGCGGCGCGGGCAACGACACCTATGTGGTGGATAATGCCGGCGACCTGGTCGTTGAAGCCGCCGGCGAAGGTACGGATACCGTTCTGGCCGGCCTGGCCACCTATACCCTGACAACCAACGTCGAGAACCTGACCTATAGCGGTTCGGCCACCTTCAGCGGCACGGGTAATGACGGCGCCAATCTTATCACGGGCGGCGCCGGCGCCGATACGCTGAGCGGCGGCCTGGGTGCCGATACCCTGAATGGCGGTGCAGGCGATGACTCGCTGACCGGCGGCACGGGCAGCGACAGCTATATCGTCGACAGCACCACGGACCTTATCGTTGAGCTGTCCGGCGAAGGCACCGACACGGTCAGTGCCAATGTCGGTTACACGCTGAGCGCCAATATCGAAAACCTGGTGCTGACCGGCTCAGCGCCCGTTAGCGGTACCGGCAACGAACTGGCCAACGCCCTTACCGGCAACAGCGGCAATAACCTGTTAAGCGGCGCGGCCGGCAATGACACCCTGGTCGGGGGCGGAGGCACGGATACGCTGGTGGGCGGAACCGGCGACGATCAATATACGGTCGACAGCACCGACGACGTCGTGACCGAGGTGAGCGGCGAAGGCACGGACACGGTCAATGCCAGCGTCACCTGGACCCTGGCCGGCGAGATCGAAAAATTGACCCTGACCGGTGCCGACCCAATCAACGGCACCGGCAATGAACTGGCCAATACAATCACCGGTAACAGCGGCAATAACCTGTTGAGCGGCGCGGCCGGCAACGACACCCTGATCGGTGGCGGCGGCACGGACACGCTGGTCGGTGGAACCGGTGACGATCTATATACGGTCGACAGTATCGACGACGTAGTGACCGAGGCAAACGGCGAAGGCACGGACACGGTCAATGCGAACCTCACCTGGACCTTGGCCGGCGAGATCGAAAAACTGACCCTGACCGGTGGCGACCCGATCAACGGCACCGGCAATGAACTCGCCAATACGATCACCGGTAATTCCGGCGCCAATACATTAGGGGGGCTGCAGGGCAACGATACCTTCTACGGCGGCGCGGGCGCGGACACCATGATCGGCGGAACGGGCGACGACCGCTACACGGTCGAGACCTTGGGCGACAGCGCGGTCGAACTGACTGGCGAAGGCACGGATGTGCTGTACGCATCCATAAGCTGGACCCTGCAGGACAATATCGAATATCTGTACTTGTCAGGCGCCGACCCTATCAACGGCACCGGCAACGCCGTCGCCAACACCATTACCGGCAATACCGGCAACAACATACTGAGCGGCGCGGCCGGCAACGACATACTGACCGGCGCCGGCGGTGTTGACACGCTGGTCGGCGGAACCGGCGACGACCAATTTGTCGTCGACAGCACAGATGACGTCGTGACCGAACTAACCGGCGAAGGCACGGATACGATCAAGTCGAGCGTTACCTGGACCCTGACCGGCGATATCGAGAAACTGACCCTGATCGGGGCCGACCCGATCAACGGTACCGGCAACGAACTGGCCAATACGATCACCGGCAATACCGGCGCTAACTGGCTTGGCGGCGCGGCGGGCAATGATGTGCTGACCGGCGGTGGCGGGACAGACACGATGGTCGGAGGGACTGGCGACGACCAGTATACCGTCGACAGCACGGACGACGTCGTGACCGAACTGACCGGTGAAGGCACGGATACGGTCAAGTCGAGCGTTACCTGGACCCTGAACGGAGACATCGAGAAACTGATCCTGACCGGGACCGACCCGGTCAACGGGACTGGCAACGAACTGGCCAATACAATCACCGGCAATACCGGCAATAACCTACTGAGCGGTGCCGCCGGCAATGACGTGTTGAGCGGTGGCGGTGCGGCGGACACAATGGCCGGCGGGACCGGCGACGACCAATATACCGTCGACAGCACGGACGACGTCGTGACCGAACTGACCGGCGAAGGCACTGACCTGGTCAAGTCGAGCGTCACCTGGACCCTGACCGGAGAGATCGAGAAACTGACCCTGACCGGGGCCGACCCCATCAATGGGACCGGCAACGAACTGGCCAACTACCTGACCGGCAATACAGGCGCCAACGGGCTTGGCGGCGCGGCGGGTAATGACACGATCGACGGCGGCGCGGGTGCAGACACCATGACCGGCGGCACGGGCGACGACCGCTACTATGTCGACAACGCGGGCGACAGCGCGATCGAACAGAGCGGTGAAGGCACGGACCTGCTGTACACCACCATCAGTTGGACCCTGCAGGACAATATCGAATTTCTGTACCTGAACGGCGCAGACCCTATCAACGGCACCGGAAACGCGTCGGCCAACACCCTCACCGGCAATACCGGCAACAATGTACTGAATGGTCTGGACGGCGGCGACACGCTCAACGGCGGCACCGGCAACGACACCATGACCGGCGGCACGGGCGACGACCGCTACTATGTCGATAGCCTGGGTGACAGCGCGATCGAGTTGGCTGGCGAAGGCACGGACCTGCTATATGCCACCATCAGCTGGACCCTGCAGGACAATATCGAATATCTGTACCTGAACGGAAGCGATCCGATCAACGGCACCGGCAATGCCTCGGCCAATACCCTGACCGGCAATACCGGAAACAATGCGCTGTATGGCCTGGACGGCGGCGACTCTCTCAACGGCAGCACCGGCAACGACACCATGACCGGCGGCACGGGCGACGACCGCTACTATGTCGACAGCCTGGGTGACAGCGCGATCGAAGTAAGTGGCGAAGGCAATGACACGGTGTACGCATCCGTTACTTGGACCCTGCAGGACAATATCGAGGCGCTGTCCCTGTCTGGTACGGATCCGCTCGACGGCACGGGCAATGGCTTAGCCAATCTCCTGACAGGCAATACAGTCAACAATGTGCTGACCGGTGCGGCCGGCAACGACTCCTTGAACGGCGGCCTCGGCGACGACACCATGGTCGGCGGCACGGGCGACGACCGCTACTATGTCGATGCCCCGGGCGACAGCGTGGTCGAAGTCAGCGGCGAAGGCAGTGACACGGTCTATGCGACCATCACCTACACCATGCTGGACAATTTCGAACTGCTGTACCTGTCGGGCGCGGATCCGATCAGCGGCACAGGTAACAGCGGGGCCAACACCCTGACCGGCAATACCGGTAATAATGCGCTATATGGCTTGGCCGGCAATGATGTGCTGGTCGGCGGCGGCGGAGCGGACACGCTGGCCGGCGGAACCGGCGACGACCAGTATACCGTCGACAGCGCGGACGATGTGGTGACTGAGGTCACAGGCGAAGGTCTGGACCTGGTCAAGTCGAGCGTCACCTGGACCCTGACCGGCGACATCGAGAAACTGACCCTGACGGGAGCCGACCCCATCAATGGCACCGGCAACGAACTGGCCAATACGATCACCGGCAGTACCGGCAACAACCAACTGAACGGCGCCGCCGGCAATGACGTCCTGAGCGGCGGCGGCGGGGCCGACACAATGGCTGGCGGAACCGGCGACGACCAGTATACGGTCGACAGCACGGACGACGTCGTCACCGAACTGACCGGCGAAGGCACCGACCTGGTCAAGTCGAGCGTCACCTGGACCCTGACCGGCGATATCGAGAAACTGACCCTGACCGGGGCGGATCCGATCAATGGCACCGGCAACGAGCTTGCCAATACGATCACCGGCAATTCCGGCAACAACCAACTTAACGGCGCGGCAGGTAATGACGCGCTCGACGGTGGCGCGGGCACGGACACCATGACCGGCGGCACGGGCGACGATCGCTACTATGTCGACAGCCTGGACGACCAGACGATCGAACTGTCCGGCGAAGGCAAGGACATGCTGTACGCTGCCTTTACCTACACCCTGCAGGACAATATCGAATTGCTGTACCTGACGGGTACGGAGGCGATTAGCGGCACCGGCAATGCGTCAGCCAATACGATCACCGGCAATACGGCCAACAATGGGCTGTTCGGTCTGGATGGTAATGATACGCTTGACGGCGGCACCGGCAACGACACCATGAGTGGCGGTGCAGGCGACGATCGTTACTATGTCGACGGCCTGGGCGACAGCGTGATCGAACTGAGCGGCGAAGGCACTGACCAGGTCTACGCGTCCTTCAGCTATACCCTGCTGGAGAATTTCGAGACACTGTACCTGTCAGGCGCTGATCCCGTCGACGGCACCGGCAATACGTCAGCCAATACGATCACCGGCAACACGGGAAACAATGGGCTGTACGGCCTGGACGGCAACGATACCCTCAACGGCGGCACCGGCAACGACACCATGATCGGTGGCGCGGGCGACGATCGCTACTATATAGACGGCCTGGGCGACAGCGTAGTCGAGTTGAGCGGCGAAGGCACGGACACGGTCTACGCGTCCTTTACCTACACCCTGCTGGACAATTTCGAGTCGCTGTCCCTGTCGGGCGCGGACCCCATCAGTGGCACCGGCAATGCCTCGGCCAATACGATCACCGGCAATACCGGCAACAACGCTCTGTATGGTCTGGACGGCAACGATTCCCTCAACGGCAGCACCGGCAACGACACCATGACCGGCGGCACGGGCGACGACCGCTACTATGTCGATAGCCTGGGCGACAGCGTGATCGAGGCAAGCGGCGAAGGCAATGACCAGGTGCGCGCCTACATCACCTATACCCTGCTGGAGAATTTCGAGACACTTTGCCTGTCAGGCACGGAAGCCATCGACGGCACCGGCAACACCGGGGCCAATACCATCACCGGCAATACCGCCAACAACGCCCTGTACGGCGGACTGGGTGCCGACACGCTGAACGGCGGGGCCGGCGATGACCGGCTGGACGGCGGGGCCGGCGACGACCTGCTTTGCGGCGGAACGGGCAATGACAGCTATTATGTCGACAGCACGGCCGACAAGCTGCGTGAATACGGCGACAGCGGTGCTGATGTCGTCTTCAGCCAGGTGACCTATACACTCGCGGCCTATGTCGAGGATCTGTGGCTGACGGGAACGAGCGCCATCAACGGCACCGGCAACGACATCGGCAATGTGCTGGTTGGGAACAGCAGCAATAACGTCCTGACCGGCGGGCTCGGCGCGGATGTGTTCACCTTCCTGGCGCACGGCGGCGCGGACACGGTCGCCGATTTCTCGCTGGCCCAGGGCGACACCCTGCAGATCGAAGGCGATGGATCGACGGCCATCATCAGCCAGAGCGGCGCCAATGTGCTGATCGACCTGGGGGACGGCAACAGCATTACCATCCTGAATACCGACGCCAGCGACTCTGACTTCCTGTCTGCCATCACCTTCCTCGGGGTCGGCTGAAACAGCCGACGTCGGGGCACCGCAGCCTATGGTTCCTGGCCGATCGTGTTACGCAGCAGGCCGACGCCCGAAATGTCGACCTCGATGACATCGCCGGGCTTCATCCACACCGGCGGCTCGCGCTTGGCGCCGACGCCGCCCGGTGTCCCCGTCAGGATAACATCGCCCGGGCTGAGGGTGGTGAAGCCTGACAGATAGCTGATGATCACCGGCAGTGGGAAAATCAGGTCGGCCAAGGTCGCGTCCTGCATCACCTGGCCGTTCAGCCGCGAGATGACGCGGACACTGCGGAGGTCGTTGATCTCGTCCGGCGTCACCATCCACGGTCCTAGCGGCGCAGTAGCGGGAAAGTTCTTGCCCGGCGCGAACTGCGTCGTATGCCATTGCCAGTCGCGCACCGAGGCGTCGTTGGAACAGGCGAACCCTGCGACATGGCTCATGGCGTCTGCTTCAGCGATATGTCGCCCGCCCTTGCCGATAATGATCGCCAGTTCAGCCTCATAGTCCAGGCTGGTCGAATTGTTCGGCCGTATGATCTCGTCGCCGTCGGCGATCAGGGTATCGGCGAAGCGCAGGAAAATCGACGGATAGCTGACCTTGGCGCGGCCGGTTTCCTGGCGGTGGGTCTCGTAATTATGCCCCACACAGAAGATCTTGGCCGGATTGGGAATAACGGGCAACAACTTGATGTCGCTCAGCGGAATGTCCGCCTTCGCCTGGCCCAGCCTGCCTTCCGCCAGAGCTGTCTTCAGGTCGACGCCGGTAAAGGCACCGAGGTCCGACACCATGCCATCCTCCACGTGCCCCCAGCTATCGCGGCCATTTTGGCGGTAGGAAACATATTTCATCAAACCTTCTCCATCAACGGGGCATAGGTGAAGACCTTCTCGGCCTTGCCCAAACCCACGAAATCCTTGTCCGAAATGCCCCATTGGTCGATCCGGTTGGGCGGCCAGGTCCAGTCCTCGGGCGCGCCGGTCGGATAGTCGTCACCGATGATCTCGACCGCCGTCGAATATTCGACCACCGCGCCGAACGGGGAAATGAAATAGGCATAGACATTGGCGCCTGGACCGTGCCGACCCGGCCCCCAGGCCGGGCTGTAGCCATGGTCGCGCATCCTGCCTATGCCGCGCATAACGGCGTCCATATCCTCCATCTCGAAGGCGATATGATTGAGCGAAGGAAAGCCCTGGCGCGCAAAGGCGACGCTGTGGTGCGACGGCGAACAGCGCACAAAAACCATGCCCTTGGTGCGGTCCGAAACCTTGAAGCCCAGGACCTGTTCGGCGGTCGTGGCGGTTGCTTCGGCGTCGGCGGAGTTCATGACGACATGGGTCAGCTTGACCGGCAGGTCGCGGCCGCTGATGGCTGCGACGCGCGTGGCGCCGGCGAGAAAGCGGAAGACCTCCCCTTCCGGCAGACGGACCAGTATGCCCTCCCCGCCGCCGGGGTCACGCGACACGGTGTCGACCACCGTCAGGCCATGCGCCCGTGCCTTGTCACGAATCGTCGCGATCTCGGACGCATCGGCCTCGAAGGTCGTCGACAGGACGTGCGACGCCTCGCCTTCGGTCAGCGACACAAGATACGGGAAGGTACCCGATCCGCGCAGATAACTGGTCACGCCGACAATGCCGGCATCAGCCACACCCCAGCGGTTGAGAAAGAAATCGCGCGCCGCCGCTGCATTGGGCAGTGTCAGTTCGATGCTGCGCAAGCTGATCATGGGTTATGCTCCGGTATCAAAGGCCAGGCCCGCCGCCGTCAGGCCAGCAACGGCGCACGCTTCGTCATTGTCGCCGGTGTCGCCGCTGACTCCGACGGCGCCGATCACTTCACCGGCGTCATTACGGATCAGCACACCTCCGGGCGACGGCGCCATCTCACCACCGCTGACGGCGTAAAGGGCCGCGTAAAATCCGGGATTACCCGCGGCTCGCTTGGCCAAGTCACGCGTGCCGTAGCCCATGCCGATGGCGCCCGACGCCTTGGCGCGGGCGATTTCCAGACGCAGGAACCCGGCTCCGTCCTCGCGCTCGCAGGCAATCGGGTGGGCGCCGGCGTCGAGCACGACAATGGCGAGCGGCGAGAAGGCTTTGTCTCGCGCCGTTGCCAGGGCTGCGGCGATGGTCGCGCGGGCATGGTCCAGGGTCAGATCAGGCATGGATACGGGTCTTTTCAGTTTGCGCCAGCAATTGCCGGCTGAGATGATCGAGCAGATCGCCGACCGACAGGGCATCGGTCGCCCAACCATAGACATAGCGGTCGGGCCGCAGCAGGACGGCGTGTGCCTTGCGGGCTTGCAGGGCCGCATCGAGCTCGCCCTCGACGACCGTAAACTGGCCGATGCCCAGGCGGTCGAGCACCGGGTGAACGACGGCTTCCCGCGTCAGCAGGACGAAGCCGCGCGGCAAAAGATCGTCAAGCAGCACACCGTCTATCCGCGGCTGGATAAAGCGCTCACCGGCGTGGGGCGCCACAAGACCGTCGCGGTAAGGCGCGATCAGGTCGGCGGCTGTGGCAATATCGCGGCCTTCCCGTGCCTGGCGGCGCAGGTTTTCGTCGCGCTCGGCGGCCTTGACCGGGTCCAGTTCGCAGATATAGCGCCCGGCATTGACCGCCGCGCCAATGACGTGGCGGACCTGCGGTTCGCGTTCGGCCTGGTAGGTATCGAGCACGGCATCGTCGGCCAGTCCGCGCAGAACCAGATCCAGCTTGAAACTGAGATTGGAAGCGTCACGCAAGCCGTGACACATACCCTGGCCGAAAAAGGGCGGCGTCTGATGGGCCGCGTCACCGGCAAGGAATACCGGGCCAGAGCGCCATTGTTTCGCCACCCGGGCATTGAAGCGATAGGTCGCTGTGCGCACGATTTCGTAGTCACAGCCCTGCAGCCACGGCCCGACCAGGGCCTGGATCGATGTCGGCGCGACGATATCGCTCTCGCTTTCACCAGGCAGCAGCATGAATTCCCAGCGCCGATGGCGGCCGCGTCCCGGGACGATGGTCACTGGACGCCTGGGGTCGCAGGTCATGACCGACAGTTGCTGGACGTCAGCGCCCTGCGGCAAACCAGGAATGGCCGGAAAGCTGATCGGCCCGTCGACATTGGCGTCGACCACCAGCCACGATTCCGCAAATTGCAGATCGTCGAGCGCAATTCCCAGGCCCTCGCGTACGGGACTGCGCGCTCCATCGCACGCGATGACGTAGCGCGCCTTGAAAACCCGGTCGCCCGCCATAACCTCGCAGCCCGCTTCCGACGGCCTGACTGCATCAACCGCCACGCCCTGCAGGAATTCGACATTTCCGAAACGCCGGAAACCTTCACGCAGATGCTGTTCCAGCTCCGGCTGATAGAAGAAATAGTCATTGGCCCAGCCGTACAGCTTGGGTTTGCCGACACTGCCCATATAGCGTATGACGTCGCCATCGGCGCCTAGGTGCATATGGCCCTGGGTTTCGCGCATGATCGGCAGGAGCGTTTCAGCCAGGCGCAGTCCCTGGAACAGCCGCATCATCTCGTGATCGATATGCACGGCGCGCGGCAGGCCGAAGACATCGACAAACTGGTCGACAATCAGCACCCTGTGCCCAGCCTGGCCCAGCAGGTTGGCCGCCGCAGCGCCGACCGGACCGCAGCCGACAATGATCACATCGTAAGTCATGGTGTCACCAGGGTCTGTTTCAGGAAGGCCAGCAGGCGCGGCGCCACATAGGCGCAATGGCTGGTGGGGTCCGTCATATCTTCGCTCGAAAACCACAGGTGTCCGGCGCCCAGAACTGGGACGGTTTGCACCGCGGCGCCTGCCTGACGCAACCGCTGGGCAAAGGCCAGCGACTGGCCGCAGTCGATATCCTCGTCATGATCGCCATAGATAAGCTGGACGCGCAGCGGCCTTGCCGCCCGCGTCACGTGGCTGATCGGCGAGGCTTCAAAATAGAGCTTCGGATCGTCGACTGGCGTGCAGCCCAGCATGCGGACTGTAGGATCTTCCGACGCCGGCGCTGCCTTGATCAGATCGGCCTGCCAGTGGCTGACCAGGTCATAGACGCCATAGACCCCGACCAGTGAACGTATCGGCGGATACCGCGTCTCGTCCCGTGTCAGGGCTGCCAGTGCCGCGAGATGTGCCCCGGCCGAAGCCCCCAGCAGGCCGACCCTGTAGATGTCAAGCCCGTGAAGCGCGCCCGATGCCTGAACCCAGGCCAGGCCGACCATAACGTCGGCCAGATTGTCGGGCCACACAGCGCCCGTCGTCGTCAGGCGATAGCTGACCGCCAGCACGGCGATGCCCTTGGCCGCGAGATAATGCCCCCACTGGGCCAGGGCCTTGCGCGACCCGCGCCGCCAGCCGCCGCCGTGGACGGCGACCACCACCGGATGCGAGCCGGGGCTTTCGGGCAGGTAGAGGTCGGCCGTCACCTGACGGGCGGCATCCAGGACGATGTCAGGCTTAAGCATGCTCTTCCCGGCTCGGCACCGGCGTAGGCGTCCGCTTCGACAGGTTGCATTTATGGAAGGCGCCGCCCTTCATGATGGCCAGCAGATTGTCCTTGCGCTCCAGGATACGGACGTCCTTGGTCACATCGCCGTTGACCAGCAGGATGTCGGCCAGGAAGCCGGGCTTGATCTCACCGATGTCCAACTCCATCAGTTCGCCACCCAGCCTGGTCGCCGCGACCAGGACCTCTTTCTGCGTATAGCCGAACAGGTCGACAAAGTGCTGCAGGTCGCGGGCATTGGTGCCGTTGGGATTGAACGGGAAGCCATAGTCGCCACCGATCAGGACGCGCACGCCACGCTTCTTGAGTTCCGGAATCATCTTCTTCGCGCGCTCGATGACCGGCTTGGCCATCTCCTTCATCGACGACATGTCGATATGCGGTGGCGGCGTGGCTTCCAGGGTGGCGACGATGACGCCGATGGCAGGCGCCATGAATATCCGATCCTTTTGCGCCACCAGCATGTCGATGGCCTCTTCGTCGGCATAGGTGCAGTGGTACATGACGCGGACACCGGCGCGCAGGCCCATCTTGACGGCTTCATTGCCCTGGGTATGAGCTGACAGCGGCAGCCCCACTTCGCGTGCGGTTTCGCCGGCGGCCTGGGCCTCTTCCTCGGTGCACACCAGATGGTGCGACGAGCCTGGGTTTAGCGCATCCTCGCCCGAGATGGCCAGCTTGACCTGGTCCATGCCGAGCGCCTTGCACTTCCTGACAAAGGCACGCATGGCGTCGGGACCGCGACCGTGATTAACCGCACCTGGCTTGCTTTCGTCCTCCTCGGGGCTGCGTTCCAGCGTACACGCGCGCAGACGTGGCCCCGGCAGATAACCCTTGTTGATATTGTCGCGGATAACGACCTCGATGCGTTCGCTCAGGGCGCCGGCGCTATAGGCGCTGGTAAAGCCCTGGTCGAGGAGGATGCGGGCGTTCTGAGCGGTGACGATCATCATCTCTTCGACCGGCAGGATGAATTCCGGCACGAAGCGCTCGGTCGACGATGGCCAGCTGAGATGGGCGTGCGCCTCGACCATGCCGGGCATCAGCACGGCGCCGCCGCCGTCAATGACCTCGGCGCCATCTTCGCTGATCTTGGGATCGCGTTTGGCGAACAGGCCTTCGGGTCGGCGCGCCACCTTGACGATGCGCTCACCCTCGACCAGGACTTCGCCGGGAAACAGGTCGCTGCCCGAACCGTCGAAGATACGGACATTCTTGAATAAAATACGCTTCACGGCGGCCATCCACTGTTAGGCGCCCCATGGGAGCGCTCGTCTCATTATGTGGATTGGTATGGCCGAACTCGCAGGCCGGCGATAATTCAATCGGCCCATATGTCCTATCAGCGGATTTTATGCATGTCCGCTTCGGTGCTTCCCAAGCGAGAAAGCTGTCGCATGTGACTTCGACGCGATCTTATCCCCCTCTTCCCGTAAAGCGACGGGAAGAGGCGGATTCAAAGGTTTCCAGGAATTACTCTTTGAAATACGCCGGGAATACTTCTCTCGCTTCACTTTCGGAAATGACATGCGCTTCACGTGCATTTTCCTCCCACCATGCCCCACAAACTTGGCACCTGTGCAAATGTGCATGCATTTCAATACTGGTGGCGACCCGCGCGGGCACATCACGACTGCCGGACACAACCCCGTTTCGACATGCCTCGCAGCCGTTTTCCTGCCATCCATTCATGCCCTTAAAAATCCCTGGCGCAGGTCAGCAGAAATTCCTTGAGCCACAAGGTACCGGTGTCCGTATCCTTGTTGCGATGCCATTGCAGGCACTCGGTAAAGGTGGCGATCGGCACGGGCGCCGCCAGCACGCGCAATGGCAAGCGTTCGGCGAACAGGCGGGCCGTGCGCGAATGGACGGTGGCGATATAGGGCGTGCCGACAATGGTGTCGGCCACGGCATTGAAGGTCGGCGCGAAGACGACGATCCGCCGCTCGATATTCAACATATCCAGCGATTTCTGTTCGATATGTTTGGGGTTTTTCGGCCCCAGCGTCACGCTGACATGACGCATCTCGAGATATTCCTCGCGCGTCAAGGTCTCACCGACATCCTTGTTTTCCGACCAGACGATGCATGAAAAATCGTCGCTGAACAGCGGTACCGATGGATGGTGCGGAAAGGTAAGTCCCTGTGGCGTAATCAGAAAATCAACCTGGCCTTCGTTCAATAGCGGCGAGGTCATTTCGGAATTGAGCAGGACCAGCAGATTGATATTGGGTGCAATGGCCGCCAGCTTGCGAATGACCTGGGTGATAAAGGCCGTATAGACATAGTCGGAACAGACAATGGTGAAATCGCGCTCGACGGTTGCCGGATCGAAGTCCGAACGGGCGATTATGATCCGCTCTATTTCCTGCAAGGCCTCTTTCACCGGCTGGGCAAGTGTCTTGGCGAAAGGAGTCGGTTCGAGTCGCCGGCCGACCTGGACGAACAGGTCATCCTCGAAATGCACACGCAATCGCGACAGGGAATTGCTGATCGCCGGCTGGGTCAGGCTGAGAAATTGCGCCGTCTGGCTGACGCTCTTGCCCTGCAAGAGGTGATCGAGAATGACAAGCAGGTTCAGATCAAGTCGGTGAAAACGCATCTTTCCCTCTGTTTTTCTTCTGTTATTTCGCGATTTCCTGAGTGTCGTCCGATCGCATTGTGGCCATCAAACATCACAGTCCTCGCCGCTTCGCAAGTCATAAGCAAGTCATAAGTACCCGTGATGGGTCGCATTGAACGATTGAATTTGCGGCGAATGACCGCGTCTCATAGCCTAAATACGCAAAACCAAAACGCGGCGCAGTCCAGCGCCGGCACACAGAGAGAACGCTGTTCCGTCGATCGGAGCACATCAGAAAAAGGGATGAGACGACATGATCCGTCGTAATACCATCGTGGCCCTCATGGCCACGGGCAGCTTGATTGCCATCAGCAGTGCAGCCTCCGCGCAAGATACCCAGGCGACCGACGCCAAGGCGGCTGCCACTGAAGAACCCATCGTCGTCGTCGTTACCGCCCAGAAGCGCGAACAGAAGCTGCAGGACGTACCGCTCTCCATCACGGTCGCCAGCGGAAAGCAGCTGGAACGTCTCCAGATCAATTCGGTCGCCGACCTGCAGCGGGTCGCACCGGCCCTGGAAATGCAACAGGCGTCTGGCCAGAGCGTCGGTGGCGGCGGTCAGGTGCGCGGTATCGGCACACAATCTTTTCAAAGCGGCGCCACCGGCTCGGTCGCCATGGTTATTGATCAGGTCTCCCAGGGCAATATCAACACGCCCGACCTGTTCGACATCGCCCGCGTCGAAGTTCTGAAGGGACCCCAAGGCACCCTGTTCGGCCTGACCACCTCGGCCGGCGTTATCAATATCAGCACCAACAAGCCGGAACTGGGCCGTTTCAGCGGCCGCGTCCGCGCCGAACTGTCGAATGACGGCACGCTCGGCTCCGAATACGGCCAGCAGGTCGTCCAGGGCTTGCTCAATATTCCCCTGACCTCAACCTCGGCCCTGCGCGTGTCGGCCAGCCGCAACCAGCGCCAGGGTGTCGACCGCAACATCCTGACCGGCAAGCTCGACGACCACAGCACCGACAGCCTTCGCGCCCGTTACCTGTGGGAAGTCAATGACAGGTTGACCGTCAATCTGATCGGCGAGTATGCCAAGGTCAGGGATGAAGGCCTCGATTTCTTCACAATCCAGAAGGTCGCTAACAACGCCGACTCCGGCCAGTTGGCAGGCGCCCTGGCGACCTGCAACATCACTGCGGGTGACGGCAATCGCGACTACTGCTCCAACACCGGCATCCACAACAACTTCGAGACAAAGGCCGCGTCGGCGCAGATCGACTATGATTTCGACAATCTCAGCTTTACCTCGATCACATCCAGCCGCCAGCAGGACGTCGGCCCCAACAATCTGAACATCTTCCGCCTCGATCCCTATCACCCGGAACTGATTGCGGGCGACCAGACGGGCAAGGACGAACTGTTCACTCAGGAATTCCGCCTGGCGTCACCGACCGGCTCGACGGTCGAATATACTGTGGGCGCCTTCTATTCGAATTCGACTTCGGTCCGCAATCCGCAGACCTTCAGCGTCATCGTCCCGGGTCCGATCGGCCTGTTCAAGCCGGTCGACAATCTGGGTTCCTATATCGATATCAGCGACGAATCCTATGCCCTGTTCGGCCAGTTGACCTGGCGGGTCAGCGACAAGCTGCGTCTCATCGCCGGCACGCGCCTGAATCATGAAAACCTGTCGGTCTTTTACAAGGATTATGGCAGCCAGGGCCAGTCCGTGGTGCCGGTCTTCGCGCCGTCCTTCCACCTGACCTATGTTGCCTCCACGCCGGTCATTACCGAAAAGAGCGCCAAGGCGTCTATCGACAACGTCTCGCTCAAACTCGGCGCCCAATATACGTTCAGCGCCGACACCATGGGCTACTTTACGGCCTCACGCGGCTACAAGGGTCCGCAGATCGCCCAGGGCGCCGCCTCGGATCCAACCCCGCCGACCATCATCAATCCGGAATTGCCCACCGCCTTCGAAGCCGGCGTGAAATCGAGCCTGATGGGCGGACGCCTGTCGACCGACCTCAATGCCTTCTATATCGATATGAAGGACTATCAGGGTCAGGTCTGCGTCTCTGTAAGCACGGGCGGCCTGAACTGCACGCCGACCAATATTTCGCAAGTCATCTCGAAGGGCATCGAAGCCAGCATCTCCGGTAAGGTGGCGCAAGGCCTCAACATGAACGCCGGCCTGATCTACAACGAGGTTTCCTATCCCGACGGCTTCCTCGGCGGCGATGGCACCGATATCGGCGGCACCCAGCTGGCCCTGGCGCCCAAGATCAAGTTCAATGTCGGCGGCGAATACAGCCACAGCCTGGGCGACAAGCTCGACGGCTTCATCTCCTTCGACGCCGTCTACAAGTCGAAGATCCGCTACGACGCTTCCTCCAGTCCGGACGTCTTCTATCGCGCCCACTGGATCACGGGCGGCCGCATCGGCATTCGCGACTCGAGCGGCAACTGGACCCTGTCGCTGTATGGCCGCAACCTGGGCAACGAACACGAACCCGTCCTGCGCATCCGCAACTTCCCGGATGGCTCGACCGGCTCGATCGGCCAGATGCTGGCGCCGCAATCCTTCCGCCAGGTTGGCATAAGCCTCGACGGCCGCTTCTGACCCGTAGCGACCCCCTGCGTTCGCCCGATCGACCCAAGACGGTCGGGCGAACGCTCTTTTTTTGAGACAAGCTCCGGCGTCGTGAGCGGCGCTCGACCACAGTCCTGAAACCCAGCCGTGCCGAGGAAGCTTCACATGTATAAACTCTCCGTATCCCTGTTAGCCCTCTCCCTGCTGTCCCTGACGCCGGCCGTGGCGTTCGAATCCCATGCGCCGGTCCTGGTCGCCTCATCGAACGTTGCCATCGCACAAACCCGGCAAGGCCAGGTCCAGGGCTTCAAGCGTGGCGACATCTTCACCTTCCGCGGCATGCCCTACGCCTCCGCCGAGCGTTTCAAGGCGCCGCAGGCCGCGGCCGCCTGGACGGGCGTGAGACCGGCCTTGTCATGGGGCAAAACCTGCCCGCAGCCGGTAAGCACCGAGTTGCGTGAACCCCAGACCTTCATTTCGGATAACCGCTACTGGCCGCAGTCGGAAGATTGCCAGAACCTCAATATCTGGACGCCAGGCCTTAACGACGGCAAGAAGCGGCCCGTCATGGTCTGGCTGCATGGTGGCGGGTTTTTCAGCGGCTCGTCGATGGAACTGCCGATCTATGACGGCAGCAATCTGAGCCAGAAAGGCGACGTGGTGGTCGTCTCGATCAATCACCGCCTGAACATATTGGGCTTCCTCGATCTGTCGGCCTACGGCGCCGACTACAGCCATTCGGGCAATGCCGGCATGGAGGACATCGTCGCCGCCCTGGCCTGGGTGCGCGACAATATCGCAGCCTTCGGCGGCGATCCGTCCAATGTCACCATTTTCGGGCAGTCCGGTGGCGGCGCCAAGGTCGGCACCCTCCTCTACACGCCGTCGGCCAAGGGCCTGTTTGACAAGGCTATTATCCAGAGCGGCGTCATGGGCGGCGGCCCCGATGCCGGCAGCCAGACGACGGCGCGCCGCGTCACCGAACTTACCTTTGCCGAGGCCGGACTTAAGCCCGGCGACGTCCAGGGCCTGGCCGCCCTGCCGTACGACCAGCTAGCCGCGGCCGGTGATCGCGCCCTGCGCAAGGTCAGCAATGAAATCGCACCCGGCAGCGGCGGGCCGCTGGGCTTCCCGATCGTCAATTGGGGCCCGACCGCCGACGGCGATTTCCTGTCGCAATACCCGTTTACAGCTTCGCCCCCGGCGGGCTCAGCCGATGTCCCGCTGCTGATCGGCAGCACGCTGAACGAATTCCAGATGATACCGACCCCGGACAAGGCCGGGCGAGCCACCTGGGGCGAAGCGGAAGCCACGACCTATTTCCGCAACCGTTACGGCGACGCCACGCCGCGCATCGTCGCCGATTTCAAATCAGCCTACCCGGCCATGGCGCCGAAGGACTGGGCCGTCGTCGACAGCATGGGGCGGGCTGGCGTACTGCGGGCGGCGCGGATGAAGGCGACGCAGACGGCGCCCGTTTACAGCTACCTGTTTGCCTGGCAGTCGCCCATTCTTGACGGCTTCTGGGGCGCCGGCCACTCGACCGACCTGACCTTTACCTTCGACAATGCCGATCTGGGCGCCCAGGCGACGGGCGGCGGCGCACAGGTGGCCGCCCTGGCCGATCAGATGAGCCAGGCCTGGATCAATTTTGCCCGTAGCGGCAATCCTAATCAGCCCGGCATGCCGCACTGGGAACGCTTCACCGCCGACGGTGGCGACACCATGATCTTCGATACCAGGTCCGAGGTCCGGCGCGACCATGACAAGGACCTTATGACCCTGTTGGGCGCAGTCCCGCCGCACCCGTAAGCGGTCCGGAGGTTCGACTCAGCTAAGGTCTTTTCCAGGTTTTCACAGACAGATTCGAGTACACCATGATCCTTTCGACACGCAGAAGCCTTCTCGCCGGTGGCATCGCCAGCAGCTTGCTCGCCACATCCGCGGCCCGCGCTGCCACGGCGGGCTTTGCCTTCCCCAAGGGGTTTCTGTGGGGGGCGGCGACCGCCGGCCATCAGGTCGAAGGCGGCAATGTCAATTCCGATATGTGGCTTCTGGAGCATCTCAAAGGTGGTCCCTTCAAGGAGCCGTCCGGCGACGCGGTCGATCATTACCACCTCTACGAACGCGATATCGCTCTGCTAGCCTCACTGGGGCTGAACAGCTATCGCTTCTCGCTGGAATGGGCGCGCATCGAACCGGCCCAGGGCGAGTTTTCTGCCGCCGAGATGAGCCACTATGTCCGAGTGGCGCAATGCTGCCTGAGGCATGGTATCAAACCGGTCCTGACCTATAATCACTATTCGGTGCCCGTCTGGTTCGCGGCCCTTGGTGGGTTTGAAAACCCCGACTCCGCCGACCTGTTCGCCCGTTTCTGTGAGTATGCCACCCAGGCCGTCGGCCCCTATGTCGCCCTGGCCGCAACCTTCAACGAACCGCAGCTCGGTATCCTGCTGCAATGGATGCTGCCCGATTTCGTCGTCGCCGGCATGCACCAGGCCATGGCCGACGCCGCCAAAGTCACGGGTACGGCGAGCTTTTCCAGCATCCAGTTCGGCAATCAACAGAAGATGCTGCCCAACATGCTGGCCGCCCATCGCAAGGGCTATGAGGCGATCAAGAGCGGCCCGGGCGACTTCCCCGTCGGCGTTACCCTGGCCATTCAGGACGACTGGGCAATCGGCGATAACAGCCGCCGCGACGAGAAGCGCGCCCAGGTCTATGCCCCGTGGCTGGACGCCGCCAAGGCCAGCGACTTTGTCGGTGTCCAGAACTACAGCCGCACGCGCATCGACGCTAAGGGCACCATGCCGCCCGAAGCCGGGGTGGAACTGAACCAGCAGGGCGAGGAATACTGGCCCACCTCGCTCGAAGCCTCGATCCGCTATGCCTATGCAGAGACGAGCAAGCCCGTCTATGTCACCGAAAACGGCCTTGCGACTGACGATGACACGCGCCGCGTCGCCTATATACCGGCCGCACTCAAGGGCGTCGCGGCCTGCCTGAAGGACGGCATTCCAGTGAAATCCTATATCCACTGGTCGCTTCTCGACAACTTCGAGTGGGTGTCGGGGTACGGGCCCAAACTGGGCCTGATTGCCGTTGATCGCACCACGCAAAAGCGCACCGTCAAGCCGAGCGCCCGCCTGCTCGGCAACATCGCTAAGGCCAACCGGATCTGATCACCATGACACACTGCATGTCCCTGCCGAAAACCCTGTACCGCGTAAGCATGATCGGTTTAGCACTGGCGGTGTTATGCGGTAGTGCCACTGCCAATCCAACCTGCCCGGCGCTCAATCCGGACATACGCAAGAGTCTCAACTTCACACCCGACACGGTGAGTCCGGAGGCGCGCGGCGAGCTGGACAAATTGGCCGGACTGTTTGCCTCGGGCGGGCCAGCGGCTGGCCCCCCGCCCAGGACGACTGAGGACTGGGACAAGCTCAATGCCGGTTTCAATGCCTTTATTGCCCATATGGATGCCCCAAAGCTGGCGGCCTTCCCGGAATCCTCTCGCGACGACACGATCAACGGCGTCCACGTCATTCGTGTCGAATCACCTTCCCTGGTCACGGACGGCCGAGTCCTGGTCTTTGTCCATGGCGGCGGCTACACCATGGGGTCGGCGCGCGGCAATCTGCTGGCAGCCATTGAGATGGCGCACGCCACAGGCCTGCCGGTCGTCTCTGTCGACTATACCCTGGCGCCGCACGGCACCTGGAAGACGGCGACCGATGAGCTCGCGGCCGTCTATAGCGGCCTGCTCAAACAAGGCCATGCAGCAGGCCAGATCGGCCTGTTCGGCGGTTCCGCGGGCGGCGGACTGATCGGCGGAGCGGTGTTCAAGATCCGCGACCAGGGCCTGCCCCTGCCGGGTGCTCTGGTCCTGATGTCGCCTTGGTCGGATATCACCAATACCGGCGACAGCTACTGCACCCTGGCCAATGCCGATCCCATCCTGACCTATGACAGCCTGAAAATCGGCGCCGATCTCTATGCGGCACCGACGGACCAGAAAAACCCCTATGTCTCGCCGGTCTACGGCGATTACAGCAAGGGCTATCCACCGATGCTGATCCAGGGCGGCACACGCGAAATCTTCCTTTCCAACTTTGTGCGCCAATACCAGGCTGCGCGCATGGCCGGCCAGGTCGCGATACTCGACCTGTACGAAGGCCTGCCACACGGCTTCCAGGCCTTTGTGGCCGACAGCCCGGAGGGTCGCCAGGCCTACAAAAGCGCCACGGATTTCTTCATCACCTATCTGACAGCACCGGAGTCGAAACCATGAAATTAGTGAAAGCCCTCCTATTGTGCAGCGCCTGCCTGGTCATGCCAGCCATAGCCACCGCCCAAGACAACGGGGCAGCGGCGTGGGATGCCATGCTGCGCGACAATCCGCCGAAGAAGATCACGGTTCCTGCCGAGTTGAAACAAATTCCGCTGTCATCGACTGGCACGCCCAATTCCGATACCTGGGAACTGATGTTTGGCCAGTTGTCGGTGCGTAATGTCACCCAACCCGCCCTCATCCCGGTCCTGCCCAAGGCCGGCACGGCCAATGGTACAGCGGTCATTATTGCCCCCGGTGGCGCCTTCCTAGCCCTGTCGATGGATTCCGAAGGCCTGCTGGTGGCGAAATACCTCGCCGAGCGCGGCATCACCTGTTTTGTGCTGAAATATCGTGTCGATGCGACGCCGGTCGATACCATGGGCTTCATGCAGACAATGGGGCAACGTATGGGAAGCGCACCTCCGAAAATGACCCACGGCCAGATCGAGGCGCCCGCCGAGGCGCTCGCCAAGACCGATGGCCTGGCGGCCATGGCCTATGTCCGCGCCCATGCCGGCGATTACGGCTTAGATGCGCACAAGATTGGTTTCATGGGCTTTTCGGCGGGCGGCATGACGACGATGAACGTCGCCACCACCTACACGGCCGACTCGCGCCCCGACTTTATCGGCGTCATCTACGGCGCCATGCATGACACGCCGGTTCCGGCCGATGCGCCGCCGGCCTTTATTGCGCTCGCCGCCAACGACGGCTTGCTGGGCTATGCCGGTACGCCGATCTTCGATGCCTGGCGCGAAGCCGGCAAGTCAGCCGAACTGCACATCTATGCTCATGGCGAGCACGGCTTCGGCATGCGCCATCTGGGCACCAGTTCCGATCACTGGATAGACGACTATTACAACTGGCTGGTTGCCGAACACCTGACCACGGCTTCACAATAGCCCGAAGGGGCCGAACTGGCTCCCTCCTTCCTATCGAAGGTGGGGAGGTGGCGCGCAGCGCCGGAGGGGTCAATCTAAGCTTCGATAAGCAACCAACCGTTGCAGGACAAAAAGGAACCAACATGACCGAGGTCGAACGCGGAGACGGCAATGCGGCGCAGGGGATATTGCTGTGCCTTCTGTCAACCCTGTCGGTGGCGGCGGCCCTGCTGATCGCGCCGGTCCTGCCAGCCATTGCGACGGCCTTTGCCAGCGACCCGAACGCCCAGACCAAGACCATACTGGCCCTCGCGGTCCCTGCCCTGGTCGTTGCCGTCACCGCACCCTTTGCCGGCGGGCTGGTCGACCGGGCCGGCCGCAAGGGTGTGCTTCTGCTGTCGTTGGTGCTGTACCTTGCCTGCGGCCTGGCGCCGTTTATCCTGACCAATCTCGACCATATCCTGCTGTCGCGCGTCGGCGTCGGCCTGGCCGAGTCGGGCTTCATGACCGCTTCGACCACCCTGATCGGCGACTATTTCAAGGGGCCGCGCCGTGAAAACTGGCTGGTCGTCCAAACCGGAACAGCCTCGGTCGCCGCGGTTGTGCTGACCGCCGTCGGCGGCCTGCTGGGGCAATATGGCTGGCGCGCGCCGTTCGCCGTTTACGGCCTGGCCCTGCTGTTCATTCCCATGGTGATGCTGCTGATCCGCGAACCGAAACACGAAAAGGCCGAACTGGTTCAGCGCTTTCCGCTGGGCCGCGTTCTGCCGCTGTATGTCATCGGCTTGGTCATCGCCATCCTGTTCTTTATCGTGCCGATCCAGACCCCCTTCCTGCTGACCGAACGCGGCATGGGCGCGCCGCAGATCATCGGCCTGACCAGCGCCGTCGGCGGTATTGCAGTGCCCCTGGGCGGCCTGATCTTCAAGATCCTGTCGAAGTGGAAACTGTCGCAACACCTGCTGCTGGCCTTCGTCCTGATCGCCGGTGGCCTCTTTCTATTTGTCGGCGACGGCCGCTATGCCGTGACCTGCGCCGGCATCGTCATGACCGGCCTCGGCTGTGGCATCACCCTTCCCGCCGTTTTGACGGCGATCATGGCCAGGCTCAGCTTCGAACAGCGCGGCGCCGGCACGGGCGGCTGGCAGACCGCCTTCTTCCTCGGCAACTTCATCAGCCCGGTTCTCGTCCTGGCCCTGACCGCGCAATTGCATGGCCTGTCGACCGCCTTGCTGGCGATTGGCGCAGCGGCAGGTGCCGCCGCGGTGCTCAGCCTGATCGCCGCCCTGGTTCCGAAATCTGCTAAACTCGCCTGATAGAGTTCGCGTCAACCGATAGGGATGCCTCATGCCACGCACAGCTAGATTTGCCGCCCTGTTGCTGGCCGCGTCCTGCCTTATCTCGCCCATATCCCTGTCTGCCATGGCCGGCGACGATCCCCTGGCCTCGGGCTTCAGGGATCCGCCGCAAAGTGCCCGTCCGCGCGTCTGGTGGCACTGGATGAACGGTAATATCACCAAGGAAGGCATCACCAGGGACATCGACTGGATGGCGAAGAGCGGCCTGGGCGGCCTGCAGAATTTCGACGCCCAGCTGATGACGCCCCAGGTGGTCGACAAACGCCTGGTCTATATGACGCCTGACTGGTCCGACGCCTTCCGCTTTGCCGTCCAGCAGGCCGACGCCAAGGGGCTGGAGTTTGGCATCGCCGCCTCCCCTGGCTGGAGCGAGACCGGTGGCCCCTGGGTCAAGCCCCAGGACGGGATGAAAAAGGTTGTGTGGAGCGAAACCGTCGTCGACGGCGGCAAGCCCGCAAAGCTCAAACTGCCCGCGGCGCCCGAGACCACCGGCCCCTACCAGGCCATGGACGTACAGCCCGACATCATGGGCGCCCTGCCCGATCCCGCCAAGACGCCGCGCTTTGCCCAGGATATCGCCGTTTATGCCTGGCCGGTCACGGAAACGCCCCTGCCCGCGCCCGTCATCCGCGCCGGCGCCGTGAACCTGGACGCAAAGGCCCTGGCCAGCCTCGGCGCCGGCTCCGATCTGCCGCCGCTGACAGCCGATGCCCCGGTTTACGTGACGATCGACTATCCATCGCCCCAGACGATCCGCTCGGCGACCGTCTTTTTCCCGGGCGCCGCCACCATTTTCGATGCCGCCACCTTTACGCCTGTGCTGGAAGCCAGCGACGATGGCCAGGCCTGGCGCAAGGTCGCCGACATCCCGCTCAGCCTTGTGCCCAGCACGGCCGGTTTCGCGCCCGTCACCGCCGCCCATTTCCGCCTCAGCCTGGCGGCGACACCTGCGCCTTTCAATCCGGCCTTTATCCCTGTGCCCGGCGCCGACATGGGCCCTTTCGCGGCATTCGGTAAACCCAAGGGCCTGCATCTGGGGCAACTGGCCCTGTCGGACCAGCCGGCGGTCAACCAGTTCCAGGCCAAGGCAGGCTTTGCCACGGTTAGCGACTATTACAAACTGGATGACGGGGTCGATCCCGCAGAAAGCGGTGTTCCGGCCGCCTCGGTCATCGATCTGACGGGCAAGATCGCCGCCGACGGCACGCTCACCTGGATGCCGCCCAAGGGCGCAAAAGGACAGAAGTGGAAGATCGTTCGCATCGGCTGGTCGCTGGTTGGCACTGAAAACCACCCGGCGACGCCGGAAGCGACCGGGCTGGAGGTCGACAAATATGACGGCCAGGCGGTGCGCGCCTATATGGAAACCTACCTGGCCAAGTACCAAGACGCTGTCGGCAACGACCTGGTAGGCGCCAAGGGTGTGCGCGCCATGGTCACCGACTCGACCGAGGTCGGCTCGTCTAACTGGACGCCGTCCTTGCTGGATCAATTCCAACGCCTGCGCGGCTACGACGCCCGGCCGTGGCTGCCGGCCCTGACCGGCGTGATCATCGGCACGCGCGCCCAGACCGATGCTTTTCTTTACGACTATCGCCGCACCCTGGCCGACCTGATGGCGTCAGAACACTACGGCACGGTCGCGACGGTCGCCCATGAGCACGGCCTGACGGTATATGGCGAAGCGTTGGAAAGCACCCGCGTCACCCTGGGAGACGACATGGCCATGCGCAGCCATGCCGACATACCGATGTCGGCCATGTGGACCTATAGCCCGCAGTTCGGGCCCAGCGCGACCGCCTTGGCCGATATGCGTGGCGCCGCTTCGGTGTCGCACATCTATGGCCAGAACCTGGTCGCCGCCGAAAGCCTTACCGCTGCCGTCTCGCCCTGGGCCTTTGCACCGTCCGACCTGCGCCCAATGATCGACCTGGAATTTGCCAGCGGCGTCAATCGCCCGGTCATCCACACCTCGGTCCACCAGCCCTTAGGCGACGACAAGAAGCCCGGCCTGTCGCTTATGATCTTCGGCCAGTATTTCAACCGCAATGAAACCTGGGGCGGCATGGCGCGGCCGTGGGTCGACTATATCGCGCGCAACGCCTATCTGCTCCAACAGGGCCGGTTTTACGCCGATGTCGCCTATTTTTACGGCGAAGAAGCGCCCCTGGTCACGCTCTACCACAACCAGGCCCCGGCCGACGCGCCCACCCGATACGCCTACGATTTCATCAATAGCGACGCCCTGATGCAGAAACTGTCGGTCAGGGACGGCGATCTGGTCTCCGACAGCGGCGCGCGCTATCGGGTTTTGTATCTCGGCGGCACCAGCGGCCACATGACGGTCGCGACACTGCGCCGCATTGCCGAACTGGCCGAGGCCGGCGCCACCATAGTCGGCCCCGCCCCGACCACAACGCCCGGTCTGAACGATGATCCCGCTGAATTCTCAAGCCTCGTCAAACGCTTGTGGAGCGGCGACGCGGTCACCAAGGTCGGCAAGGGTCAGGTCATCGCCAAACCCGACGTCGAGTCCGCCCTGGCCTTGGTTGGCCAGACGCCCGACTTCGTGCAAAGCGGCAACGCCCCGATCCTGTTCGTCCACCGCCGCCTGGATGACGGCGACCTCTATTTCGTCGATAACCGCGCCAATGCGCCGGTGACCACCGAAGCGCGTTTCCACGTTACCGGAAAGACGCCGGAGTTGTGGCACGCCGATACCGGCACGTCCGAGCCCGTCAGCTACCGGACCGAAGGCGATACCACGGTCATTCCGCTCGACCTCGCCGCCCAGGAATCGGTCTTTGTCGTCTTCCGCCAGCCGGCCGCGGCACCTGCGGCCACAGTCGCAGGGGTTGCCTGGTCAAAGCTTGCCGACGTGACCGGACCTTGGGATATCCGTTTCGACGGCCTGGCTGCGCCGCCGGCGATCAAGGCCGGGGAACTCGGCTCCCTGGCAGCCAACAGCGATCCGGCGGTCAAGTATTTCTCCGGCACGACCATCTACAGTCGTAGCCTGACCTTGCCAAAAGGCGCCAATGCCGGTGCGCCGCTGTGGCTCGATCTGGGCCAGGTCGGCGACGTCGCCGAGGTCTTCGTCAACGGCAAGTCGGCCGGCATTGCCTGGAAAGCGCCTTACCGCGTCGATATCGGCACGCTGACGGTCATGGGCGCCAACTCTGTTGAGGTCCGTGTCGCCAATCTGTGGGTCAATCGCCTGATCGGCGACGCCCAGCCCGGCGCGCAAAAGGTCACCTTCACCGCCGCTCCGACCTATACGGCCGACGCGCCATTGCGCCCCTCGGGTCTCATAGGGCCTGTGACCTTGATGACGCGCACGCCGTGACAAACTGGGTTATCTGGCTTATCTGCTGAAGCATGCTGTTACCCTAGCTGCGTCTGTCAGTGGAGCATCGGATGTCGGAGAACAATTACGACCTGCATCTTGAAGAGCTGTTGTACCGGTCAACTGGACGGCTGCTTATGGCCGAAGTGTTCGACCTGGCGGCGTTCCAGGCGCTCGAAGACTACCTGTGGCAAAAAGCGGAAGGGTTACGCAACGAGCATACCCTGTCGAAGCAAGTGCTGGCGTGTATCCGATCGACGGCTTCGGCAATCGAGAGCCTCGTTGACTATGTGCCGGCGGTACGCGAAAATCAGCACATGGCAATAACCTTTCACAGCATACTCGATCGATTGATCGCAGGCGAAACCCGCGACAGCTGCAAGGCCGGTGCGCCGCGCATCAAATAGCCAACTTCGTGCCCGTACCTTCGCCCCAAGGCAGACCTACATTTATACCGCCCCGGCCTCGGCAGCAGCCAAAGCGGGGCCGTATAAATGTTCAAGCCTTTCGATGGGCCTGACGACAAGACCTTGAAAAAAAATAATACAGCGGTCGATCCGTCTACTACACGACCTATCGCTTGGTTGAGCTCTTGCCTCGCATAGGCGCCGTCCGGGCCAGGCTGTCGACCGCATCGAACAATTCGGAATCGAAACCGCAGGCCTGGCGCAAGGCTTCCGAACTATGGAAAAGCCTTTCGAATGCGGCATCGTTGCCGAGACGCCGCATCGAAACAGGGCTGGCGCCATGCGTGGGCTGAGCGGAAGAGGACATAGCGAACTCCTGGAGGCAACGGGAACCCGCTCACTATGGGCGTCCTGCCTTCGGGCCAACTGAGCCAAAGCCTAATTGTGTGTAAGGTTCAAACCATCGACAGGACCAGCCGGGCGCACAGGCCGGGCTGGTTGTCTTCGAGCAGCAGGGCGCCGCGGTGCAGGCGGGCGCAGGCTTCGACAATGGCCAGGCCCAGACCAAGACCTTCGGGACGCGGCTGCGCCCCGACCTGGCTGAAGCGGCGCACGGCGTCGGCGCGGTCTTCGGCCGAAATCCCGGGACCATTGTCGCGAACGACGATCTGCACCGCCTCACCGTCGCGCAGGCCCGCGATCCGCAGCTCGACCTCGCCACCCTCGGGCGCGTACTTTAGCGCATTGTGCACCAGGTTGGACACGGCCTGCATCAGTATGGCCTTATGGCCGTTGATGGTGATGTCCTGCGACAGCACGGCGAAGCGCACCGCGCGCTCGTCGGCCAGGGGCTCGAACAGGTCATAGACGTCGACCAGAAGGGCTGCCAGATCGACCTGGGCCATGGAGTCGCGCGACAGGCCGCCTTCCGCGCGGGCGATATCGATCAGGCCGGTGAAGGTGGCGATGGTGCGGTCGGTCTCGCTAAGGGCGTCCTCCAGCGCCGCCTGTTTCGCCTCCGGAGTGTCGGACAACACGCCTTGCTCGATATAGCGCCGCGTGCGAGCCAGGGGCGTGCGCAGGTCGTGGGCCAGGCTGTCGGTCACGGTGCGCAGGCCGGTAACCAGGTCTTCGATACGGTCGAGCATGGTATTTTGCGCCTGGGCGATCTGGCCGAACGGATCCTTGCCCAGACTGGCCGTGGCCCGGGCGGAAAAGTCGCCGGCCGACACGCGGGCCGCGGTGTCCGACAGTTCGCGAACGCGGATCATGACAAAAGCGGTGACGAGGACGGCCATCAGCAGGCAGGTGACGGCGACAATGGTGACGGCCAGCCACAGCGAGCCGACAATGGTCGCCTGAAAGGTTTGCAGCACGTCGTTGTCGTGCCCGACCAGGACCGTCAGGCCGTCGGGCAGGCGATGCGCCGACAGGTGCAGTTCGCCGCGGCCGCCCGGATCTTCCAGGCTGACCCAATCGGCCGTGTCCGGAACGGTCTCCGGCCAGGTCTTCAGATTGCCGGCCAGCAGGACGCCGGTGCCGTCCCTGACACCATAGACCTTGTGCGCGCCGTTCAGTTCGACCTGTTGCGCCATTTCACGCAACAGGCCGGTCCGGCCTTCGTCGCGATAGACAACGGAAAACAGGTCCAGTTCGTCGCTGACGGCATCGCGTTCCAGGCTGGCCATCAGGGCCTGGCCCTTGGCGTCGACCAGCCAGACGGCGGTTGCGTAGGCTGCGGCCACGGCCACGATGATCGCCACGATCAGGGCGATGCTGCGCAGGGACCAAGACAGGGTCAGGCGGCGGGTCACCGGCTTTCGGCCAGGCGATATCCGACACTGCGCACCGTATGCAGCAGGGGCAAAGCAAAGCCGTCCTCGAGCTTCTTGCGCAACCGGCTCATATGGGTGTCGATCAGGCTGGTATGGGGCTCGAAGCGATAGTCCCATACCTGTTCCAGCAGCATGGTGCGGGTGACGATCTTGTCCTTGTGACGCAACAGTTGCTCCAGAATCTGGAACTCGCGTTGCAGCAGGTCGATCGCCCGGCCGCCACGCGACACGCGCCGGGTCAGGAGGTCCATCTCCAGATCGGCGCAGCGCAAGGTCGTGTCCGTGCGCCCATCGCCGCGTGTCTTCAGGAGATTCTGCAGGCGCAGTTCCAGCTCCGAAAACGAGAAGGGCTTGCCGAGATAATCGCCGGCGCCGGCGCGCAGGCCGTTCACCCGTTCGTCGGCATGGGCCAGGGCCGAGAGAATGAGGATGGGGACATTCTTCTGCGCCGCCCTGAGCGCTTTCAACACTGACAGGCCATCGAGACCCGGCAGGTTGCGATCGAGAACAAGGGCGTCGAAGGACTCGGAAATGGCCATATGCAGGGCGTCCGGTCCGGTCATGGCCAGTTCAACCGTGTAGCCGGCCTGGCGCAGGCCATTGATGACGAACTCTGCTCCGTTCGGGTCATCTTCCACGACCAGGATACGAAAGGGCATGGATCAAGCTCCGAAACTTACAGCCATGTAAGGTTTGGCACAGGGGCGTGTCAGACCGGGTTCATAATTTAAGCCGTTTGGCGATGAGGGAGGCCATCTTGAAACGGTTTTATATCGAAGAAGCTTTATTCGCTGTCGGCATTATTGCATCTGCCATCACCTACATAAGTTTCCATTCGGCCAATGCCGCTGAAATCATCCTAGTCATCAGCATGACGGCTGTATTTGCCCGTATCATATGGCGAACCTTGTTCTGAATACGCGGTGATGATTGCCGTTCTGAGCCGCCTTTGTGATAATTGTATGGCGATGTCTCGGATTTTAGTTCCGTACTACAAAAACGAACATTTCCGATTACCTGTCACGCATGTAATGCGACGGTGAGATGGACGACAGACAGAGCCGTTAAAGTTCCTGTCAGCGCCGCACCGTTGCGACGCCTGACGTCAAAAAAAGGAACCTTAGCCATGTCCCTCCGTTCGCTTTCCTTCGCCGCCCTCACCGTCGCCCTACTGGCCACGCCCGTGCTGACCCAGGCCGCCAACGTCTCTGCCCGATCGACCGCTACCGCACAGGCGGCGAAGAGCAAGAGCAGCAAGCCGTCCGGCCTGGTGCAGGCCAGCCTTGTGCAGGAACGCATGACCGCCCAGCAAAAGCTCACGGCGGCGGGCGACTATTCCGGCCCGATCGACGGCAAACGCACCATCGCCTATGTTACTGCGTTGAAGTCGTTCCAGACCCAGCATCACCTGCACGCCTCCGGCCACCTGAACAAGGCGACCCTGGCGGCCTTCTCCGCCTGATACGATCGGCCGATCGAACCGCAAAACGCCGCCTTGTCTCCGGGCGGCGTTTTGTTGTTCAGACTATTCTGCGGGCGTTTCGACGACGACCGTACGCTCGCGTTGCGGCCGAAGCCGCGCGGTCGCACGCAAAATCACCTGCGTAATCGCCGGCAGAACCAGCAAGGTCAGAATCGTCGCGGTCAGAAGACCACCGATGACGACGGTTGCCAGCGGCTTTTGCACCTCCGCGCCTGTGCCGGTGCCAATCGCCATGGGGATAAAACCGATCGCGGGCACGAGACCGGTCATGATCACGGGACGGACCCGCGCCATCGTGCCTTCGATGATGGCGCGTCCCAGTTCAAGGCCCGCCTCCAGGCGTTCGCGAATACTGGTCATGACGACCAGGCCGTTGAGCACCGCGACACCCGACAGGCATATGAAGCCAACGGCAGCCGACACGGAAAAGGCGATGCCGGTGAGCGCCAGGGTGAAAACACCACCCGCCAGGCCGAGCGGCACGGCCGCAAAGACCGATATGGCACGGCCCAGTCCACCAAGGGCCAGGTACAACAGCCCAAAGATGACGACGAAGCAGATGGGAACCACGATCATCAGACGATGGGAGGCCGCCTTCAGGTTCTGGAACTGGCCGCCCCATTCGAGCCATGAGCCGGTTGGAAGCGCTACCGCCTCGACCTTCGGTAGCGCGTCCTTAACGAACGAGCCGACGTCCCGGTCACGCACATTGGCCTGGATGACGATGCGCCGCTTGCCATTCTCCCGGCTGATCTGATTCAGCCCTTCCGAGAAACGGAACTGAGCTACCTCGGACAATGGCACCGAAGCCCGAACCTGACCGACTTGCGGCAACATGACCGGAAGGCCCTTCAGCGCATCGAGATTATCGCGTGTCGCTTGCGGCACGCGGACAACAATGTCGAAGCGCCGGTCGCCCTCGAAGACAAGCCCCGCCTCCCGCCCGCCCATGGCCGTGGCGACGGTATCGGCCACGTCTTCGACCGTCAGGCCGTAACGCGCGATGGCGGCGCGGTCGAACTGGACATCGAGCGTGGGAGAGCCGTCCGTTTGTTCAGCCTTGACGTCGGCTGCGCCGCGCACCGACTGGAGCGCTGCGACAATCCTGCCGGCCGTCATTCCCATCTTCTCAAGGTCGTCGCCATAGAGTTTGATGGCGACATCCCCGCGCACGCCGGCGATCAGTTCATTAAAGCGAAGCTGGATCGGCTGGCTGATCTCATAGCCCTGGCCGATCTGGCCATTGGCACGGTCTTCTATCCGCTCCACAATATCGGCCTTGGACTTGACGCCCTTCGGCCATTGGCTTTGCGGCTTCAGAATGACGAACCCATCCGAGATATTGGGAGGCATGGGATCGGTGGCGACCTCTGCCGTCCCGGTTTTGGAAAACATCAACTCGACTTCCGGAAGGCTGGAGACAGCGCGTTCGACACCGCGCTGCATGGCAACGGATTGCTCGAGCGAGGTTGAGGGTACGCGCTGGGAGGCGAGCGCCATGTTTTTTTCATCGAGTTGCGGGATGAATTCCTGCCCCAGCAGGGTGAAGACAAATCCCGAGATCAAGACAATGCCGAAACCGCCCGCGATGAAGGGCCAGGGCCTTGCCACGGCCCGGCTGAGAACCGGCGCGTACAGGGTCTTGATGTAACGGATCAGCCCGGCTTCCTTTTCGGCGATCCTGCCACGAACAAGCAAGGCAATCAGCGCCGGCACAAATGTCAGTGACAGAATGAATGCCGCGCCGAGCGCGAGCATGATCGTGATCGCCATCGGCGAAAAGGTCTTGCCTTCGACTCCCGTGAACATGAGCAGCGGTACGAAGACGAGGAAGATGATGGCCTGGCCATAAAGTGTTGGCCTTATCATCTCCTGCGAAGCCCCGGTCGTTTCTTCGAGCCGTTCCCGCAGATTGAGCAGGCGCCCCTCACCATGCTGCCGCTCCGCCAGGCGCCGCAGGCTGTTTTCGATAATGATGACCGTGCCATCGACGATCAATCCGAAATCGAGCGCACCCAGGCTCATGAGATTGCCCGATACCTTGAGTCCGTTCATGCCGATGGCCATCATCAGGAACGAAATCGGGATGACCAGGACGGCGATAATGGCTGCACGGACATTGCCGAGCAGAAAGAACAACGCCGCAGCGACCAGGACTGCGCCTTCCAGCAGGTTCTTCTGAACGGTATGGACGGTCGCATTGACCAGCTTCGACCGGTCGAGTGTGGGCGTGAGCCTGATGCCGGGCGGCAGCGATCTTTCGATCACTTTCAGCTTGTCGCCAACGGCCTTGGCGACAGTGCGACTGTTTTCACCAATGAGCATCAGGGTCGTGCCTATAACGACTTCATGGCCGTTCATGGTGGCGGCGCCGGTGCGCAACTCGCCGCCGATGCGCACACTGGCGACGTCCTTGATCGCGACCGCCACGCCGCCCCGTGTGGCGATGACGGCTTCGCGGATCTGGTCAAGCGAACGGATGCGGGCATCAGCCCTGACCAGATAGGCTTCACCGCCGCGATTGTGGAAGTTGGCGCCGACGGAGAGATTGGCTTTTTCCAAAGCCTCGGCCAATTCCGAAAACGAGACGCCATAGGCGCTGAGTTTTACCGGATCGGGTTCGACCACATATTGCTTCTCATAGCCGCCGATGGAATCGACGCCAGCCACGCCGGCCACGGCGCGAAGCTGCGGCGAAATGATCCAGTCCTGGACTGTCCGCAGATAGGCCGCCCGCGCGACCTCGTCGATCAGACGGTCGCCTTCCGGGGTTAGAAAACTGCCGTCCGACTGCCATCCCGGCTGACCGTCGCGAACGGTTGCGCCCTTGCCACCTGGGTTGGCGAAGTCCACTGCGTACATATAGACCTCACCAAGGCCCGTCGTAACCGGCCCGATTTGCGGCTGGGTGCCTTCCGGCAAACTATCGCGCGCCTGGGTCAATCGTTCGCTGACCTGCTGGCGGGCAAAATAGAGGTCGGTGCTTTCACTGAAGATCGCCGTGACCTGCGAAAAACCGTTGCGCGATAGCGAGCGCGTTGTCTCCAGACCAGGAATACCGGCCAGAACCGTTTCAATCGGAAACGTCACGCGTTTTTCGATTTCGATCGGCGACAGGCCAGCGTCGAGCGTATTGATCTGGACCTGGTTGTTGGTGATGTCGGGCACGGCATCGATCGGCAGCCTTGTCAGTTGCCAGGCTCCGACGGCCGAGACGATGACGAAGAGCAGCGCGACCGCCCAGCGGGCGCGCACACTCAGGGCAATGATATTGGCGATCATATCAATGTTCCTCGCCTTCGCCCTTGCCAAGCTCCGCCTTCAGGACGAAAGCGTTGCGTGTAGCGATGGCTTCGCCGCCGGCAAGACCGGTGAGGATTTCTACCCGACCGGCCGAACCTTGGCCGACGGTCACAGGCTGCGGCTTGAAACCATCGGCGGTTCGTACAAACACGACCTGCTGGCCTTCGACCGTCTGGACAGCCTCATCCGGTACGACGACGGCGTTTGAGCTTGTGGCGATGCTTGGCAGGATGCGTACCCGCAGCGACAGGCCGGGCGTCAGGCCAGTCAGGTGTGGCGATACAACCTCTATAACAGCCGTCGCGCTACGGGTTTCGATATTGAGTGAGGGGGTCACCGAGCGCACGCGCCCGTCGATAGTGACGCCGTCTGGCAGCTCGATGATGGCACGGTCGCCGACAGCGATACGCGGGATATCCGCCACGCTCACCGCGGCTTCGACCTGGACGAGGCCAGGGTCAGAGACGCGGAGCAGTTCGGTTTCCGGCTGGACGAACGCCCCCAGTGTCACTGTGCTGCCGGTGATCCGGCCCGTGATCGGGCTGGTTACGGCGACGCTGCGGCCGTCGCCCGTGACATGCGCCGCACTGGCCGCCGCCTCGGTACGGCGAAGTTCGGCCTGGGCCGCGCTTGCCTCGGCCTGCGCCTGTTCGTAATCGATGCGCGGCGATACTTTCTGATCGAACAGGGATTTTTCGCGCACGAGATTGAGTTGCGCCAGATCAACCCGAGCCCTGGCACTGGCGCGGTCAGCGGCAATCTGCCCGGCATCACGACTTTCGATAAGCGCGAGCGTTTCGCCGGCCCTCACCGGATCACCGAGCCGTTTGAATATGCGTGTCACCGCGCCTCCGGCCCGCGCCGTAAGGACGGCCTGGCCGTTCGGCAGGGCGACGACCGTCGCTTGAGACAATATCTCAGACGAAAGTCCGCCGGACGTGACCGTCGTCACGTCAATCCCGGCCGCTTGAATAGCTTCGTTTGTAACCTTGACAGACTGCCCATGGGCCGCGTCGTCATCGTGCGCCTGGGCCGACGGCACAACGGCTTTGTCGCCCGTGCAACGTGCCAGGCCGAAACCGCCGGCCGCCGCGACGATTACCGCCAGGGCAGCCCCATAATAGAATCTGGTGTCGCGCGTCATGACAGGTCTCCGAAAGGCGTAATCCCCTGCAGGCGGGCAAGGGCTGCCTCAGCGCTCAGGCGTTCGAGTTTGGCTTTGATGGCTTGTTCACGTGCATCCGTCAGGGCACGGCGCGCTGTTACCAGCTCGCTCAACGGCAATTTGCCGCCTTCGTAACCGATGCGGGTCAGGCGATAGGCTTCAGCAGCGGCCTGTTCGCCGGAGATGGCAGCACGAACACGGCTGAACGACGCCTGCAGGCGCGCCGCCGCGGATTGCCCGTCGGCATAGGCGTCCAGCCGGGCGATCGTGACCCGCTCATCCGCGCTGTTTAGCTCTGCCTGTGCGGCACTGATATTGCCGCGATTGCGGTCGAAGATCGGGAATGGGACGGATACGCCGCCAACCAGGGCATTGGCGTCCTCCCCCGAAAAATTGCGCACGCCCAACGAAACGGTGAGATCGGGACTTGTGCGGGTTTCTTCAATGCGCACTTGCCGGGCGATCGTAAGGCGTTCGGCCCGGGCCGCCAGATAGGCCGGGCTTTGCAGCGGATCGATCACGGGGATCGCTTCGTCACGCTCTGCATGTGCCAACAGGCTGACCGGGATCGAGGTGATCGGTGCCGCAGAATTCACCAGCGCCGTCAATCTGGCGAAAATGGTCGCCCGCTCGGCAACGGCCTGTTCGATTCCGGCCTGGGCGGCGTCGACGGCGGCCAGGGCCTGAATGGATCGCAAATCCGGCTCCTTGCCGGCCGCCACGCGCGCATTGGCTATGCGCGCGTCCTCCTTGGCCAGAACCTGTACGTCCCGCGCCAATTGCAGGCGCAGGTCCGCCGCCTCGGCATTGGCGTAGGCTTCTGCCAGGTGGAAAGCGAAATCAGCCCTGGTCTGGACGACTCTGGCCCGGGCCGTGTCCAGGTTGGCTTGGCCCAGGTCGGCGCGCGCCTTGCGCTTGCCGCCAAGTTCGATCGTCTGCTCGATGGCTGCGGTGATCTCTGCGTTGTCAACGCCTTGAAAAGGACCGCCGCCGCCAAAGTTCTCGACTTCGAGGCTGAGGTTGGGATTAAGACGTGCCGTGGATTGCCGCTGCAACCCTTCTGCCTGTCCAATGCGCGCTTCGGCTTCCCGCAGACGCGGCGCATTTTGCGCCTGACGCAGCAGTTCGGAAAAGGGCGGCGCCGGATCGGCCCATATCGGCATGGCCAGTGCCATCAGGCTCACGCCTGTCATGGCCGCGCACAGCGGCCGTTTCGCTAGAAATCTCATGATATCCTCTGGAAAATATAGAACTGCGCTTACGCCGGCGCACGCGCCGGATCGACGGGTCTAGATTTTCGGAGGCTGATCGGCCTGAGACGGCGTTACGTCGTCCAAAGCCGCCGTTTTTTCAGGCTCAGGCGACGCAACGGTCCAGCGCGACGGCATGGTCGTGGCCTGCGGGTCTGAAAGCACGCTGGAAGGCACTTCCGCGTGGTGATGATGGTTGAGTTCAAGCACATCACTTGCCTGACCCTCATCTTGGGGCGTGTGCTGGAAAGAACCAACTTCGCCCGCCGCGCATTTGGAGACCCAACCGCCGTCCGGCAGTTCCGTGTCTCCGCAGACCAGGTGGGACATAACGGAAGTGCTAGCCTGAGCCGTGGTCACGCTCAGGCTCAGGGTGAGGCCGATGCAAAGCATGGCGACCCACGACCAGAGTCGATTGAGAAAGGTTTTGTGAGCGCGTTCCACATGGCATGCATGTCCGCAGCCGTCTGCGATGTCAAGTTACGAGTGCGAACGCCAGCCTGCACAGCGCTGAAGTCGCTTTTTGTTGATTGGTTGCGGTCCCCAGGTTTGAACAGACGACCTCATGGCGACCGATGCCGGGTTCCTGGGCGCGACCCACTATACCCCGTTCGTATAGGGCGCTGCGGCGTCTTTCCTAGCTGGAGACCCATCTGCGTTCCGTCGGGGCCGACCGCCTGCCTACTTGCTCGGCTTGCCGCGGGCCTGGCGAAATGACACCAGGCGATTTTGCTCTTCGTCCCACAGGACCAGCTTGACGCTGCGCAGGCTGTCCGGCACCGAAATACGGCCGACATCGGCCAGGGCCGGATAGTCGCGGAGGACCTGGCTCAGGCGGTAAAAGGGTATGCGGCTGGCCAGATGATGGATGTGGTGGAGGCCGATATTGGCGGTGAACCAGCGCAGGACGTGCGGCAGATCATAGTAGGACGAGCCCTGCAGGGCCGCAGTCTGGAAATCCCAGTCACCAGTGCGCGTCCAATGGGCGTCGGGGAACTGATGCTGGACATAGAACAGCCAGATCCCGGCAGCGCCCGCCAGCAGCATGATGGACAGATAGACGAGGCTGAAGCTTAACGGGCCGATCCACCAGATCAGAAGCGCCGACAGGACCAGGATGGCAAGATTGGTGGCCATCGCCGAGGTCCAGCCGCGTAGGCCGGCTTTTTTCGGATCCGCCGGCAAGCGCTGCTGCAGCACGAAGATCCAGGCCGGCCCGAGACCGAACATAACGACCGGGTGGCGATACAGCCGATAGCCAAGCCGGCCCCACCAGCCCAGTTTTTGAAATTCGGACACGGTCAGGGTCATGATATCGCCGACACCGCGCTTATCGAGATTGCCGGTATGGGCATGGTGCACGGCATGGTCACGTCGCCAGCAGTCATAGGGGGTGAAGGTGAAGATGCCGATGAGCCGGCCGGTCCAGTCGTCGGCCAGGCGGCGGCCGAAAAAGGCGCCGTGGCCGCAGTCGTGCTGGATCATGAACAGGCGGACGAGGAAACCCGCCGCCAGGGGAACGCTGATCAGGCCCCACCACCAGCCGAAATGCGCCGAGGCCCAGGCGCAGGCGCACAGGCAGATGAAAGGAACCGCAGTAATGATGAGTTCGAAGGAACTGCGCACACCGTGGGGCTTGCGATAAGGTGCCAGGCGTTGGAGCCAGGCTTGTTCAGGGGGCGACAATAGGTTGGCTTTCGAAAGACACGCAAACTGCGTGGGTACAAGGATAATGGACAGGACCAGAGCCTTTCCCGATCCATTTGATCGGTGACAGATCTCCAGGTATTTGTTTCGTAGCAGGGCATTTTTCCAGGCAGCGGCCCGTCCGGGCGGCGCATCCTGATGTCGTCAGTATTTCGGTAGGCTGGCGCCCGAAGGCATCCGATCAGGCGATTGTGCGCGGCAAATATTAACAATTCCGGACATGGCCGGACCGCAAACATATCAGCTAATCCGCCCTAATCATGTCCTTTTGAGGTTGTTTGTTTCGGGGCTTGTTTCAGGAAACGGCGGCCAGACTTGGCAACCCGCCAGGACTGATTTAAACTGGCCGCGACTTCGGGGGGCCAATATGCGCAGTTTGCTGATTACCACCATTATTGCAGCGGTCACGTTCAGCGGATGCGATCGGTGGAAAGCCCCGCAAGGCCAGGCTGAGCAAGCTGCACAGTCTTCGGCCGCCATTTCGGCAGAGTCCGAAGCTGAGGTATCGCCGGACGCGCCCGACCCGGCGTATGTCAAGTCGCAGTTGGCGACCGAAAAGAGCACTATCGCCGCGCATCCGGGACTGGCGGTGCGCACCGGCGACACTCTGACCATCAGCTATGACGGAAAGGCGGTCGCGTCATTCACGGCACCGTACGTCGCCTGGGTTTTTGCCGGTACGATTAAGGTTGCAGACGCCGAGGGAAAATCGGAGACATTGGCGGTCGTTTATCACAACGGTGGCGAAATCGGCTGGCACTATATCGTGCGCCGCGACGGTACAGTTGTCGCGCTTGATGATGAGATCCTGATATCGCCCGACGGCCGTTTCATTGCATCCGGCTATGGCGGCACCGACTGGGACAGCCAGATGCGTGTCGCCGAATGGAATGGCGCCGCCTATCCCCGGATCGTGATATTTAAGGCCAATTGTTCTCCTGTTGCGTGGCAGGATAAGGATCATTTTACGGCGGCCTGCACGCGCGAAGAGGATGATGCAGTAATGATGCTGGCCAAGGTCGGTCGGGATGCGGCCGGGCAATGGCACCTCGATGAAACGGCACAGCGCCAGGACGACAATAAGGACTATCCGACGCAGCCCGGGATCAAATTGCGCCACGAAGTCGCACAGCCCGACGCATCGACATTGGACAGCGATACCCGTGACGCGGTGCAGAACGGTTACCGACGGCTGGCCGGCAGTTAGGATAGACCTCCCTCAGGGCATCGGCCCAGACGCAAAAAAGCCCCGGGGATTATCCGGGGCGCTTTGTGTTTCCGAGGTTTCGCTTTGGTTGCGGGGGCCAGATTTGAACTGACGACCTTCAGGTTATGAGCCTGACGAGCTACCGGGCTGCTCCACCCCGCGCCAAAAGCCAGCTGGAAACTAAAAAGACCGGAGGGCTTTAGGGGCCGCCCGGTCTTTGAGATGTAAGTGAAGGGTATTTTGACTGAGCTTAATAGACCTGGCGACGACCTACTCTCCCGCGACTTAAGACGAAGTACCATCGGCCCAGGAAGGCTTAACGACCGAGT